>JBELJN010000022.1:0-2198 GCA_042090345.1 Halieaceae bacterium
TAGTTCCACGCCAGACACACTAGAAGCCAATTTGAAAGAAGTAGGTCTTTAGAAACAGGGGCGTGATTTCTATTGTGCGACTGCTCTTTGCTCTGGGGGCGATACATTAGCGGGTGTTTAAAGTTTCTTGGCTCATTTGTCACGCTTGTCTCGTTGCCGCATCTAGACAGGTAATTTTGTTAAAAACTGCTGTAACCTGTGTTGTGTTGATTCTTTATGACGCAGGAGACCGTCCATGTTAGCAAAGCGTATTTTTGCAACTGCCTTAATCCTAGTGTCCATCGTGTTTTCAATGGCAGATGCACTTGGTGTTTTCGTTGATCCCCGGTCGATACTCATCGTGCTGGTGCCAGCGATTGCATATGGCCTCAGTGGTTCGGGTGCATGGAATTCGCAAGACCGCCTGAGAAAGTTCAGCCAAGGCGCAGTGTTATTTGGTTGGATAGGCGCATTAATCGGTGCCGTTCTTATAAGCAGTGGATTAGATGATATGAATGTCCTTGGTGTTGCAATCTCAATCGCATTGCTGACAGTTGTATATGGTTACCTTATCAAGGCTGTTGTTGGGATTTTCCTGAGAGAAGAGTGAACCTCCAGCAACAAGCCTCCTCTCCAGCTTAGGTGTGGTTAGAAGCTGATTTGGAAAAGACGGTTTCAGGGACGGGTGTATAATTGCCCTCGCGCAAAAGCTTGTCTGTGTTGAATTGCCAGTGTGTCGGAGTTTCGATAAACTCCCGCGTGATAAAAAAGACAAGACAAGGTGCCATGTCTAGACATTTCTTCCTTACTCTTTCGATCATTGCATTGCAAGCTTGCTCGACTACTCAGACAACCTATGGAGCGGATGGAAGGTCTACGCACATAATTACGTGCTCCGCCTCGGATGGCGTCGATATGATCTCATGCTTTGTTGAGGCAGGAGATATATGCAAAGAGCGAGGGTACGACGTGGTGAATCAAGAGTTGGACGTTGCCACAAATACGGTGGTAGGTGGATCAGAGGGTTACATCGGGTCTATGAATGCCAAGTCAGTGCACGTCCTTATGGTGGCCTGCAATTAACCCGACACTATCGTAAAGAATGAATTGGGTGCGATGTTTTGCCTGATTCAAGGCGAAGACCTCAGATCGCCCTTTATAGATACTGCCAGTTTCTATGCTTCAAAAATCAATGGGCCGGAGTTTAGACAGATCAATCCAATTATCTCCGTAAAAATACAAGCCTCCTTTCCAGCTGCTGCTCCTGAGCTTCTGTCATGCGTTCGCCATAGGCATTGCGGTGTGCCTTCATTTACTCAAGTTTCAGTAGGATCCGTCAGACACAATACAAGCTGACTTAGAAAACGCCGTCTAAATTGTCACGCAAAAAGCTGCAACCATTGATACACATTTCGATGCGCCCTATTGTCGATAAAGGTTTGGGGGGCGGTTATGCGGTTTTATTTTTTAACGGCTGTGCTGTTTGTCTGTAGCCACGCTAATGCAGGAATCTACGGCTCAGAAAATTGGGGAGAAATGTACTGGGGTGATAACCCTGCGACGACACCAACAGAGGCTCCCAGCATTGTCTCTGCTGTCGCTACAGAAGATAAAATCACTATTACTCTGGACGACTTTCCAGTAGGCACTGGTGCAGATGGTTGGTCTGCCGTGACTTCGTATACGGTCACGTGTGGTGAGACTTCAGTGACAACCTCAGAGACCGCAGTAACGATTACCGGATTAGATAGCGACACCAATTATTCCTGCTCAGTCACAGCTAGTAACGCTGAGGGCGACAGTCCTGAACTGATAAAAGTAGTTACCACCGACGCTCTAATGCAGGGCATGAATATCATTCTAATTTGTGCGGCCATTGACTGCCGTTCTCAAGCTCAAGGTTAAAAATATGAAAAAGCTCATCGCCATTGCCTTGCTAATACCAAGTCTCGCTGTCAGCCAAGAGCTAACTCAGTTTGAAAATGGTCAAGTGGCAAATGCTGACGATATAAATTCCAATTTTACGTTACTACAAGAGGCAATTGATTCTGTTAGCCTTCGAGCAGGTGCCTCTTTACTGACTGCTGATGGACCACCCAGTAGTGATGTAGGGGATGTCGGCGATGTCTTTATTGATACAAGCCAATATGAGCTTTATGGCCCCAAAAAAAATGGTGGCTGGGGTGCGCCAATAGCATTAAGAGGTGCTGTGGGACCTC
>JBELJN010000022.1:2298-38336 GCA_042090345.1 Halieaceae bacterium
AGGGTGAGATAGGACCCCAAGGTGAAGCAGGACCTATAGGCTTAACTGGTCCTCAGGGCAATCCGGGACCTCAGGGTGAGATAGGACCCCAAGGTGAAGCAGGACCTATAGGCTTAACTGGTCCTCAAGGGCCTGCTGGGGTGGACGGCTTACAGGGGCCTGCGGGTGCTGACGGTATTGAGTTAGTGTGGAAAGACGCATCGGGTAAGATATTAGGGTATTTCACCCCTGAAATTTCAATTGTCACGTCTGGTTGGATGCTATCTCACAAACTACCAGGCGACAGCCGCTTCTACGTTGCTCCGTATAACGTTTACGGCTATTGCAGTGGCACCGGTGCCAATACTTATTATGAGAATAGTGACTGCACTGGTACGGCTTACCTAAGCGGGGTAAATTATGGCTGGGAGATGAGTGCTTCTGTAAGTGGGACGTTACTCGCACCGACGACTCGGATAGATGACACCGTGACCACCAGAGCCCAGTTGAGCTTGAGTAATAGTTGCGAGGTCCAATGTTCCTCGAGTTCACAGTTGTGGAATGCAAATGAACTTTGGGACGCTGTAAGCACGCTCATACCCACCAATCCAGAGCCGATACCACCTATTTTACTGCATCGATCTAAGTAGATCCGCGAAAGGCTGACTGGAGTTGCAGGTGTTTCTTCAACTTATGCTTGAGGCTGACTAGGTAGGCTTTCTTGCTTTTGGTGTTGTTATCGGTTGGCATCTCTAAACTTGTATCCAGTAATGAAGGGACAACTAAGTAACGTCAAATATCAACAATCGGTAACTTGTTACCAGTCTTGAGCGTAGATTCAATTAAGTTCGGGTAATGGAGAGACCCTACGTACATTACCGTCAGTTCATAAGACGATTATTAATAATATTTATCCTTAAAGTCCAAGTACCGTTGTCTCCGAGCTTTGTAGCCATCGCTTACGATCGTTTGTTGATTAATCGTTTTATAGCCCTCGACAACGTTAATCCCTGATGGGTCCTGTGTGTGGTGATGTCTCAATGATGTGGGCGTTACCGTCTTTTCCGACTTAATCTTAAATCCCGTTATTCCGAGTTCCTTCGCACAGGCATCGTTCATCACCCTGATCAGCTCCTCTTCGTACTCAAATTCCACGATATACGAGTCATGGACTGTGAGTATCGGGATGTTCTTGTAAGTGAAATGTTCAATGAGTCTTGTTGTGATGCTCCCGTCGACGGCCATCAACTCAACACCTTTGTCAGCACACAAATAATGAGCAATTGATAGGTTTTCCTCTAAGAAGCCGTCAAGGAGGATTGTTAACAGGTCGTCGGTGTATTTGATCTTATGTTGCTCGTATCGCTGCTCCCTGTTCATCTCGTCCCTGAAGGCCATAAATGCCGTTGCACGGTCTTTTGCGTTAATAGCTGTCAACGCTAGTAGCTTTACAGCACCGCGCTGCTGGCCCTTCCTAAGCCCCTCAGCAACGAAACTAAGCGCATAAGGATCACGAGGCGGAGATAACCCTTCCAGCCCGTAAGCCAAGGACACATGAAATCCAGAGAAATCTATTTCTTGAGTCTGATTCCCGTTAATGAGGATGTGTCGTCTTAACTCACTTGGGATTTGTTGCCACCAACCGCCGTGATAGCGCCCTCCTAGGTTCCAATCACCACGATAGAAGATTCTCCTAACAAACTTGTTGTACTGCCTCAGTGATACACGACGAATTTGATTACATCTCTTCTTTCTATTCCAGTGTTGCGAGACGACTACTGGTCTTTCTTCGGAGCCGAGATCAAGGTGAGTGTTGTTTAACAACCGGTTGTAATCCCTCAGTAGCTCCCGTGCTGGGACTATTCGAGGATCATCTTTGTCATCGTATTGGAGTGACTTCGCCGAAGTTTTCTTTGATTTCTCGTCCAGCTCGGCAAGGTCGTCTTCATCCAGTATTTCTTTGCTATTCAGAACAATGCACTCACGATTCTGCGCCGTACCGACTAGAAACTCTGAGAATGCTGCCTTCCTGAAGTATTCCTCTAGAGGCGGTAACGCCCATATCCGCGTTCGATAACCTGAGTCTTCACTACCTAACAGCTGATGAATAAAACCCAGCTCTAGCATCAAGTCCATGACATCTATGATCTTGTCCGATATAAACAGCGCGTTGTATCGATCATTAACCCTGTAATCTTCAGAGGTCCTTGACACTCCGAGTGCCAATTCTGGGTCTTCTAGCCATGCAACGTACAAATCCAAGAACAAGACTCTGAACATTTCCTTTGTTGGTTGCTTTGGCTTTCTACCCCCTTTGGACTTCTTTACGAAACTAGCTGCAAGGTGTTCATCCCAGAGCTGATTCACCCATTGTTTTACCTCTGGGTAGTCAGACCACCTGTGAACATCTAGCTGTCTGGAGTGTTCTCGGCGCTGAGTTTTTTCTGATGCGGCCACGACCATAATCCATTTAATGAATGATTTTATATTTTATCATAATTTTTATGAATTTATATATTTGTGATGCCCCAGAAGTACCTACATTGCCATACGCACTTGCTGGTCAAAAAATAACCAATATTGATCTGGGCATTACGAGTAGAAACACCTGAAAACATTGGTTGTTCTGTGTGTTGAGACTCACAGGAAAATAGCAATTTAAATTCAGCGTCTCAGCCGGACCACATTGTTATTTGATACTGGAGTTGGGCTGTTGGGACTGAGCAAGCCGTCAATCAATGTTTGTGTTAACTCTCTAAACTCACTGAGCATGGCATCGCTATAGATACCTGCTGCGCCGTAGTCGTCCTGAATGTTGCTACCAGACGCCCAGCCAAACATGCGTTGAAATGTTGGCAGATTACTAACGCCTTTAATCTCACCAAGGTGCTTGCCAGTGTGTCTCATGCTGTAAGCAGTCAACGCTGGATTACCCGTAGCTTTGTGTAGCTGGTCTTTTATCAGCTTCGAGTGCATTGATTCAGTCTGCGTTGCTCGCTTGCCACAAATAGAGGCAAACCCAAAGTCATCCTTTGGATAGTCCTTAAACTGCCTGAGAAGCTGCCTATGGGTCTCGTTAATAATAACCACGGGTCGAGTCCGTGAGGCTCTTTTGGTGCCACGTAGGATGAAGTAGTCATCGTAAACGTCACTAACGCCGGACTGTATTAGCTCACTGGACGTACTGCCGCTAAAGATGCCAAACGCATGGAGTCTAAACAGGTGATCGTACGAGTCATCATGAGCAGCAATCCAGATCAGAGGAAGTTCTTTTTCAACATCGACAACTGGCCGCTGCTTCGCCTTCGCCTTTTGTTCCTTGATTGTCAGCTTGGCAGTCACCGCTACATTGATTGCCACTTCTTCAGCGTACATTCTTAGAGCCGCTGCAGCAGGAACCAAGTCTCGTTTGGCTGACGCTGGTGACGTCTTATGTAGCTCCAAGAGGTGTTTGCGGTACAGCCTCAGAGCTACGTTGCAGTTATCACTGGTGAACTCTTGATTGCCTGAGAACACCATGAAGTCATTGAGCCGCTTTAGATCCTTATTCCAAGCCCGCTGGAGCGCCTTTGTTTTGCCCTCAGACGTAGCCTTAAGCTGCATCTCTTGTTGCTTGTACTGCTTGTAATGCTCTGCTGCATCAGAGAATAGATGTACCGTAGCGTGGCCTTTGTTCGTGTTCAGCAGCGTATTCACCGCTGACAGTAAGTCCTCTGGCATCCTCTGCTCGTTTGGATAGTTGGCATCCCATTGAGGGCTGTGCTGATTCTGGTGTATGCCTAACGCAGCATCCAAGGTCGCATCAAAGGTTGGGTGCATTGGGTCAACGTCTACGAGCGCACCTTCTTCAACACCACGCACCTCAAGTAGTGCCTTAGCGTTTTCAATTACCTGCTTCTTATCAGCAGTACCTTCATTGGTTGAGCGCAGCATCCTACAAACATCATCAAACACCTTGTTGTGCTGCTCAATGGCTGCCGTAATCTCTGCTACTGAAGCAGCCTTTGTAAGCCCTAGCGGTCTGGTGATGGTCAGGGGTATCTGCATGGCCTTAGCCTTGCCTCTGACGTCCTTTGGAAGTCCACGCTGATATGCCAACCAGTCGCTGTTTCGGTCGATCTTCAGGTGTGTAATTTTGCGCATTGTCATAGCCCCACGTTAGCAGTAATTCAGGGCTGATGCTGGTCAAATTATCTTTAAATTATCTTTGAGGCGCAGATTAAATAGCTGTCATATCAAAGAAAATCTCTATAAATCAACAACTAAGCTTTATGTCTGTTGTAAACTTTGGTGCCCAGGAGAGGACTTGAACCTCCACGCCCTTGCGAGCACTAGCACCTGAAGCTAGCGTGTCTACCAATTTCACCACCTGGGCAGGTAAGGTAAAACGAAGGATCGCGAGGCTACGGCTTGGACATTTATTTGTCAATCTCATGGCCGTACACTCTGCGTATACCAAAGAGCAATTCAGCTCCTTGTTACCCTCATCGGCGGACATTTGAAAAAAACCTCCAAGTCACAGACATTAACGGACCCTCAAGCAGCGCGCGAGGCAAACAAATACGATCAGCCGATTGCGAGTCGTGATCTCATCCTCGATGTAATGGCTGAGCGGGATGTGCCGATGCGCATGTCGGAACTCGCTTCGGCACTCGGCATTACAAATGACAGCGATTTGTTCTCCCTGCAAAAGCGGTTGCGTGCAATGCAGCGCGACGGACAGGTGATCTCTGGGCGTCGCGGTGCTCTGGGACTTCCCAAAAAAATGGACCTTGTGAAGTGTAAAGTGATCGGTCACCGCGACGGCTATGGATTCGCTTCACCCTTTGAGGAGGGTGACGACTTTTTTCTATCCAGTCGTCAAATGTTTAGAGTATTTGATGGTGACGAGGTGTTGGTGGCCGAGTCGGGGTATGACGACAAAGGTCGGCCGTCAGGGCAGATTGTCGAGGTGCTCACTCGCGCCCACTCTTCGATAGTTGGCCGCTATATGGAAGAGGGCGGTATTGGCTACCTACTTCCACACAACCGACGGATCAGTAATCACGTGCTGATACCGCCTAAGGCTAAAGCGGGGGCGAAATCAGGCCAGTTGGTCAGCGTCAAGATAACCGGTTACCCCACCGAGGTTTTGGGTGCAAAAGGTGAGGTTGAGGAGATTCTGGGTGATCATTTGGATCCCGGGCTTGAGATTGATGTCGCGATTCGCGCACACGATATTCCCAATGAATGGCCCGATACGGTGTTGTCGGAGGCCGGCGCTTTGCGCGATGAACCGTCGGAGTCAGACAAAAAAAACCGTGTTGACCTTCGTGGATTAGGGCTTGTCACGATTGATGGTGAAGATGCGCGGGATTTTGATGACGCGGTGTACTGTGAATCCGAGGGGGCAGGTTTTCGCCTCTGGGTGGCAATCGCTGATGTCAGTCACTATGTGCCGATTGGAAGCGCCCTCGATGAAGAGGCCTTTAACCGTGGCAACTCCGTCTATTTTCCAGAGCGCGTTGTACCCATGTTTCCCGAGGTTCTTTCAAATGGACTTTGCTCCTTAAAACCAGCCGTTGATCGCCTCGCTATGGTCTGCGAGATGCTCATCGACGCCAACGGCAAAGTCGTAGAATCAACTTTTTACGAAGCCGTTATTCATTCGCATGCGAGATTAACGTACACACAGGTTGGTGAGGTCCTTGAGAACGGTTTTTGCGAGGGTGTGGCGTCAGAAAGATTGGATGGCCTATTCAGACTGCACGCACTGTATAAGGTGTTACGCCAGGCACGAGCCACACGCGGCGCCATCGACTTTGAGACGGTGGAAACCCGAATTCTGTTTGATGAAAACCGAAAAATCGATGCCATTGTGCCCGTCAATCGTAACGATGCGCATAAGCTCATTGAGGAGTGCATGCTCGCTGCAAACGTTGCAACCGCCAACTTCCTCGAAGAGTCAGAGCTCGCAGGCCTTTTCAGAGTTCATGAGGGACCGTCGGCAGAGCGATTGGAAGCGTTACGCACTTTTTTAGGCGAGTTGGCGTTAGATCTGCCGGGTGGGTTGGACCCCACACCACTGGACTATCAAAGTGTTCTAGCGCGACTTGTCGAGCGCGATGATGCGCAGGTAATTCAAACCATGCTGCTTCGCTCTTTGAGCCAAGCTGTGTATAAGCCCGATAACGGAGGCCACTTTGGTCTTAATTATGACGCTTACGCGCACTTTACGTCCCCCATTCGCCGTTATCCTGATCTGCTCGTTCATCGAGCGATAAAGCGTTTGGCAACAAGCTCGGGCGCTACGCCTAGGAAACTGTCCAAAGAAAAAAGCCGAGAGCTCTATCCCTATACCATGACAGACCTTGTTGCCGCGGGAGAGCATTGCTCGATGACTGAGCGTCGTGCCGATGATGCGACGCGGGATGTTCACCTGTGGTTAAAGTGCGAGTACTTACGTCATCACATTGGCGATGAATTTGCTGGGGTTGTGGCCTCCGTGACTCGCTTTGGTATGTTCGTAGAGCTGACGGATATCTACATGGAAGGCTTGGTCCACATTAGCGCCTTGCCTTCTGATTATTACCATTTTGATCAGGCGTCGCAGCGCCTCGTAGGTGAGCACACCCGCAAGACCTATCAATTGGGTGATGCGGTTAGAGTGCAGGTTGCACGTGTTGATCTCGATGATCGCAAAATTGATCTAGAGATTGTCGGCGAGGTGACGCCCGGTGCGGGTCGTCGCGGCAATAAGAAGTCGATACGTAATCGCTCCAAAGCCTTTGAAGGCGCCCCTTCAAGGCGGTCGAAGCCCGGTGGCAAGACTGCGGGGAAAGGGGGGAGGAAGTCGAGTAAGTCGTCTACTTCGTCGAATTCCACGTCGGCAAAAAAAGGGTCTAAGCCGGCAAAGTCGCTGAAAAAGGCCTCAAAATCTAAGGGTGCGCCAAAGCGCCGAGGGCGCGATTCGTGACCGATCTCGCTTACGGTATTCATGCTGTAGACGTTTTATTACGCCGTTCGCCAGAGCGGATTATTTCGCTCTCCGTGCAAATAGATCGAAATGATAAGCGGATACAGGGTCTGCTCTCACTTGCCCAGAATCAGGGCGTAGGCGTCGATCGTGTTTCCAAAGCTGATCTCGATGCGGCTGTGGCAGAACGCCATCAGGGTGTGGTGGCCATTATTAAGCCTCGCCAGGGCACTAACGCCTTAACAGAGCGCGATCTAACTGACTTTCTGGCTGGCGTGACTTGTCCGCTTGTTCTTGTCTTAGACGGTGTAACCGACCCCCACAACTTGGGTGCTTGTTTGAGATCTGCAGACGCCGCGGGAGTTGCAGTTGTTGTTGTGCCAAAAGACAACAGCGCTGAGCTAAATGCCGTTGCGAGGAAAGTCGCTAGCGGCGCCGCTGAGGTGATACCGCTTGTGCGCGTGACAAATCTTGCCAGGACGCTCCGGTCATTTAAGGACCTCGGTATCTGGATTGTCGGCACGACAGGCGATGCCGACACGCTTGTCTACGACCAGGATCTGTCGATTCCCACGGCCCTCGTTATGGGAGCAGAGGGTCCCGGTATGCGCCGACTGACCACAGAGGCTTGTGACTTTTTGGTCAAACTCCCCATGGCGGGTGATGTCTCGAGTCTCAACGTATCGGTTGCGACCGGAGTCTGCTTATTTGAGGCGGTCCGACAGCGTCGTGGCGGGTAATTGCATTCTTGTTTGCGGCTCTGTAGACTCCGCGCCTCACAATTAGCCGGGCTCTTAGAGCCTTAACTCCTTGCTGCACTGTTTGTCAGGCAGCTACAACCGAAGGGAGAGATCGTTAGTGCGACACTACGAAATCATCTTTATGGTCCATCCGGACCAGTCGGAACAAGTACCGGGCATGATCGAACGGTACACCAATGTGATCACCAAAGATGGCGGGCAAGTTCACCGCCTTGAAGATTGGGGTCGCCGACAGCTCGCTTACCACATCAACAAAATTCACAAGGCGCATTACGTATTGATGAATGTTGAGGCCACCAATGAGGCCATGGAAGAGCTAACAACTACTTTCCGCTACAACGATGCGGTCATCCGTAACCTTGTTATTCGTCGTGACGAAGCAGTGACGGAAGAGTCACTGATTATGAAGTCCGAGAAAGAGGATCGTGAGCGAAAGTCGCGTTATCAAGAGCGTCAGGCAGCTGAAGCGAAAGCAGCTGAGGCCGAAGTGGCCAAAGAAGTGGCTTCTGACGAGGCGGCTGAAGAAGCGCCCGCCGAAACCGATAGCGCAGAGGAGGAGTAATCGATGTCACGTTTTTTCCGACGTAGAAAGTTCTGTCGTTTCACCGCCGAAGGCGTAAAGGAAATCGACTACAAGGATTTAGAAGTACTCAAGCAGTACATCAGTGAGACTGGAAAGATTGTACCTAGCCGTATTACGGGTACAAAAGCAAAGTACCAGCGTCAGTTGGCTACGGCCATCAAGCGCGCTCGCTACTTAGCGCTCTTGCCGTACACGGATTCTCACCAGTAAAACTGTGATGCGCGGCCTCGCTGAATTTATCATGCGCGGTCGCTGGCAAGCGCTGGCGGTAGCTGTTCTTGGCTCAGTGCTTGTTATCGCCGCTCCTATGAGTGCGGCGGCGATAGCCCTCGTTACCATGGCACAGGGAATGCGCAATGGAACGTGGGTCGCTTTATGGGCCTTGCTGCCTGCTCTATTGCTGGGCTGGGTTAGCGGGGACTACGGGACCGGCTTTTTGCTGCTCTCCGTATATGTGGGTGCTGTGGTGCTTGCGCAAACGCTGAGTTTGTCGCTCGCGCTTATGGCAATAATCCCCGTATCGGCAGTCGGTGGGTTTGTGCTACTGACCTTTAATACGGCCTTTTTGGAGGCCATGTTATCGATGCTCGATGCATGGATAGCCGCACTGCAAAGCGAATCGCCTGAGACGGGTGATTCCTTGAACGCGCTGCGGCCCACGGCAAATCAGGTCGCAGGTTTGATGGCGACTGGTAATGCATTTTTGGCGTCTCTAAGTTTGTTGCTGGGGCGTTATTGGCAGTCGGCGCTCTTCAAACCAGGTGCATTTGGTGAGGAGTTTAGGGCACTTAAATTGCCCGGTGCTTTGACGGCCTTACTTGTGCTTGTCGCTATGGCGGGAGCACTGAACGGTAGCGAAACAGCCGCGTGGTCTGCGTTGGCGGGTATTCCCGTGACATTGGCTGGGTTTGGACTGTTTCACCACATTGCAAAGCGCCAGCAGTTGGGTGGTACGTTTCTAACGATTGGCTATGTGCTTTGGGTTATCGTCGATGGGTTAAAAGTCGGCGTGTTATTAGCGGTTTTGTTGGATGCGTTTCTCGATTTGGGACGCCGAGTGAAGCCGAAATGAGTTTAGATAAGGTTGGGCACAGTGTGCTCAAAGTAGAGGGAAAAATACGATGGAAGTAATTCTGCTCGATAACGTAGGTAGCCTTGGTGGATTGGGTGACCGTGTTGATGTGAAGCCAGGCTATGGCCGTAACTTCCTTATCCCACAAGGAAAAGCAGTGCCTGCCACGGCTGAGAATGTCGAAAAGTTCGAAGCGCGTCGTGCGGAGCTTGAGGCGGCCGCCGCCGCAACTCTAAGCGCTGCGCAAAAGCGTGCTGAAGCGATCCAGGCGCTGGAGCAGCTGCAAATTGCAGCGACCGCGGGCGAAGAAGGCAAGCTCTTCGGGTCGATCGGAACGCGTGACATTGCGGACGCTTTGACAGCGGCGGGTTGTGATGCCGATAAAGCCGAGGTACGACTCCCTGATGGGGCGATTCGTGAGCTCGGTGAGTACGAGATCATGATTCAGCTTCATGCGGACGTGGTAACGACAGCCAACATCGCAGTCGTCGCTGAATAACGAATGTCTCTTACGCCACAGTTCTGAACTGTGGCATGCTGTACCGCCGGATTAGATCCGGATCGATCAACACGGCGTCATCGGTAAAGAGTTGATATGGAGACAGCATCAAATCCCGATTGGGATGTTGCCAAGCTAAAACTGCAACCGCAGTCGATTGAAGCCGAGCGCTCCGTGATTGGCGCTCTGCTGATCTCATCCGACAGTTGGGATGGGGTAGCCGAGGTCGTTGCTGCGTCAGATTTCTACCGTCCAGAGCACCGGGCTATATTTCGTCAGATCGCACTTTTGGTTGATCGGGGCGAGCCGGTCGACGTTGTTACGGTTTCAGACAGACTGCTAGCAACTGGTGAGCTCGATGCCGCTGGCGGTCATACCTACCTTGCTGAGCTTGCTGAGCAAACCCCCACAGCGTCTAACGTTCGTGCTTATGGCAAGGCGGTCAGAGAGCGCTCGGTGCTTCGCCAGCTTATCAATGCCGCTCAAGACATTGCGTCTGCGGGCTTCAACCCCGAAGGCCGAAGCTCCGAGGAGTTAGTTGATGAGGCGGAGCGCCTCATCATGCAGATATCCGAGAGCGGTCAAAAAGCCGGTGGCCCTCAAGGGATGGAAGGTCTGCTTAAAGGTGCCATCGATCGCATCGAGGAGCTCTACAACACGGGTGGAGACATCACTGGATTGACCACCGGGTTCATTGATCTTGACCGCATGACATCCGGTTTGCAGCCTTCAGACCTGGTCATTGTTGCTGGACGCCCATCGATGGGTAAAACCTCATTCGCTATGAACCTTGTTGAGAATGCGGCGCTTGCCAGCGATCGCCCTCTAATGGTCTTTTCGATGGAGATGCCTGCAGAGCAGCTGGTAATTCGTATGCTCTCGTCGTTGGGTCGCATTGATCAGTCGCGCGTGCGCACAGGTAAGCTAGAGCAAGATGACTGGCCGAAACTCGCGAGTGCTACCGAGAAATTAAAAGGCACACAGGTCTTTATTGACGATACGCCTGCGCTTACACCCACTGAGCTTCGTTCCCGCGTTCGAAAACTGGTCCGTGAGCAAGGGGATTTAGGCATGATTATGGTGGACTACCTTCAGCTCATGCGCGTTGCGGGCTCTGGCGAAGGGCGAACGGCCGAAATTTCCGAAATCTCGCGGAGCCTTAAAGCGATAGCCAAAGAATTCAAGGTTCCGGTAGTGGCACTATCGCAGCTGAATCGCTCGCTGGAGCAGCGACCGAATAAGCGTCCGGTGAACTCAGATTTGCGTGAATCGGGGGCGATCGAGCAGGACGCCGATGTCATCATGTTTATTTATCGCGATGAGGTCTACAACGAGGATTCGCCGGATAAGGGCGTGGCTGAAATTATTATCGGCAAACAGAGAAACGGCCCTATTGGCTCCTGCCGACTGTCGTTCCAAGGCCAGTTTACGCGGTTTGAAAATCTAGCGAGGGGGGACTATGAGCACTATGGTGCCTAGCGAACACCCACCGATCGATCTCGGCGCGCTTCGAGTCATGTTAGGTGGTGACGAGAACCTTGTTAGCATGATCCTTGATAAGCTTCGGGCGGAAATCCTCGGTGATATCGAGCAGTTAAAGTCACTCCAAGCGGGTGAGCAGGCCGAACCTATCCGCGCATTAGCCCACCGCTTAAAGGGAACCTGCGGGAATGCGCAAGCCACTCAACTTTCCGAAATTGCGAAGCTGCTGCAATTTGCCATGGCAGCGGGGGAGCTTGATCAAGCGGCCGGTCTCATTAAGGCTCTCGACGCTGAGCGTGTCGCCTTAGAGCACTATGTAGCCGAGCAGGGCTATTGAACTAGAACCCGAGCTGCTCTTTGAGCGCGGACAGTGCTTCTTTTCTTTCATCCGTCGACATTGCATCTTCCTCACGGGGTGCGCTGATGGCTTTGCGCTCCGGTATCGTGAGGGTTTCGCCCGCAAGCGCACGACGAAGCCACTGATTGTAGTGTGTTTGAAAAGTGGGCCATGCCTCGCTCCGCTGGTGATTAGCCAGTAAGTACCATCCAGCATCGCGGCCAGCCAGGTAGGCGATGGGGTGCGTCCACGTCGCCTCTGCTTTTGGGCTGGGCGCGAGACAGGCCTCCTCATAAGCCGCACTCGCCGTTGGTAAGCCAAGTTCACCCAGCGCTTCGGAGCAACTGGCCAGCATACGGTTGAGGGTGGGTAGGTATTCGCTTCCCTCGATGGCGCGTCGAGCCCCCATCAGAATTAAATCACTAGAAAAATGGCCTAAGGCCTCGAGCCAAAGACGCTTCACTTGCCCCAGTTGCTGAGCCTCAGACCAGGCTGCGTAGTACTGATTGTGATAGTTCAAACGAAAGAGCGCAAAAACCTGATTGATCGCTTCGACTAAGTCAGTATCAAGGCCGGCATCGTCGGCTGTTTTTGTCTCAGCCCGCCCAGCTGGTATCGCTGAGGTCGTCGGAGATGCTGCGGTCTTTCGTGCGATCTGTTGGGCTAGTTCCCCCGCCTGATGTTGATCTGCCACTTGTCTGCTCCTGATGGCGTTGCCATTGGTATTTTACATGCTGTAAGAACTTCGCGTTCCACGATGTGTGCACCTCATTGCTGTCGACCCAGTACACAACAAATTCGTTTAACACGGAATCGGCGTAATCCTCGCTTATCCCTGACAATAATAGCGTTTCATACACAGCTTCATTGGGTCGCCACTGGGGGCTGAGTCGCTCGGGCAAGGTGCTGTGTTGAATACTGTTCTCGTGACGAACCCAGCGCTGCCTGACAAACTGAATAAATTTACTGTTTACGTCTTTGGGTGCGCCGCCGCGCTCTTTCCAGTACAGAATAAATTCAGGTCTTAGGCTGTCGCAAAACGACGCCGGTATCTCCGCCCGCACGAGAATTTCCTGTGCGTCGGTACTGGGTTGCCATTGATTATCGAATTTTGGTGGCTCTTTGATATCAAAGGCCGGATGCCTCTGACTGTGGCGCCACTCAGATAAGACATGTTGTCGAAATCGACTGTCATACGCTTTCGGGTCGCCCGTGCGATCAAAGCTTTTTAACTGTGACAGGATGTAGTCCCGCGTTAAACCGTGGTTCAAATTTAGAAGGTCAATGACGTGTTCGCTTGGGCGCCACGCTTGCGTGTTGTGAGTCTGCGCAGCAGCCCTGTTCTGACGGTGCCCACCGGTAGACCATATCGAGGGATCCGAGGTGGGAGTCGCTGCGATAATCCCGAGCTCCACAAGACGATGAAGCAGCTGACTTACTTTTATGTCATCCCAAAAAGGGAATTCTGCTAACAGTGCGGGAATGGATATTGTTTTACTTTCTGCGGCGCCACTTCCCAATTGATGACTCAAACCCTGCAGCAACACCGCTTCCTCGAGACCAATGGTGGCTGCAAGTTGCGCAGAAAACGTACAGTACCGCTCGGGGATGAATTGAGGATTAGACATGGATGTTAGCTATGACTCTTGGTCTGGTAGCATAGCGGTTTCGGGGTGCTTGGGCACCCCCGTCGGAGTGATCTATGGCAAAAACTAAGACAGCCTTTGTCTGTAATGACTGCGGCGCGGACTACAGCAAGTGGCAGGGGCAGTGCTCAGCCTGTCACGCCTGGAATACACTCACGGAAGTTCGCATAGCGGGGACAAGTAGCGCTGCTAGTCCAAAGTCGCGCGGCGGGTTTGCCGGAACCACGGCAGTCGTTCAGAAGCTCGCCGATATTGACTTGATTGATCTCCCTCGATTCAGTTCTGGGTTCGCTGAGCTTGATCGTGTTCTGGGCGGCGGCTTTGTGCCGGGGTCCGCCATTTTGATTGGTGGCCATCCGGGTGCCGGAAAAAGTACGCTGCTTCTGCAGACTTTGTGCAAGTTGGCCGCGCAGGCCCCTGCGCTCTATGTGACCGGTGAGGAGTCACCTCAGCAGATTGCGATGCGGGCTAAGCGGTTGGGCCTTGCAACAGACGCGCTTCAATTGATGGCTGAGACGGATGTAAACGAAATTCTAGCAGCTGCACAAAAGCATAAGCCAAAGGTATTGGTTGTCGACTCGATTCAAGTGATTCACAGCGACGCACTGACGTCGGCGCCCGGAAGTGTGGCGCAGGTACGAGATTGCGCGGCTTTGCTGACGCGCTACGCAAAACAAACGGGCACCGTATTGATTTTAGTAGGTCACGTCACAAAAGACGGAAGCCTTGCCGGTCCCAAAGTGCTCGAACATATGATCGATTGCTCCGTATTGCTTGAAGGTGAGCAGGACTCTCGCTATCGCACACTCCGAGGCCAGAAAAATCGCTTTGGTGCGGTCAATGAGTTGGGCGTGTTTGCGATGACTGACGTGGGACTTAAAGAAGTCCTTAATCCCTCAGCTATTTTCTTGGAGCGGGCCGAGACGCCTGCGCCGGGAACAGTGGTTGTGGTGGTCTGGGAGGGTACGCGTCCACTGCTCGTTGAAATTCAGGCTCTGGTTGATGCCAGTAATTTGGGTAATCCCCGTCGAGTTGCTGTGGGCTTCGAGCAAAATCGTCTGGCAATGCTGCTTGCGGTCTTGCACCGTCATGTGGGTCTTCATGTCGGCGATCAAGATGTATTTGCGAACGTGGTGGGTGGTGTACGGATTGCCGAAACCAGTGGCGATCTCTCGCTCTTGTTAGCAGTGGTGTCGAGCCTTCGAAATAAAGTGCTTCCAAAAGACCTGGTTGTCTTTGGAGAGGTGGGCCTTACAGGGGAAATTCGGCCCGTTGCGAGTGGGCAGGAGCGGATTGCAGAGGCAGCTAAGCACGGCTTCAAGCGCGCAATCGTCCCGAAGGGAAATGCGCCGCGGACAGATATCCCCGGCATTAAGATTCAACCCGTGTCGAGGCTTGACGAGGCGATCGCACTCTTTGATTGAGTGCGGTGCCGCCTCGATTACATGAGCTTTCGGTGCTTTACCCGGCTCGGTACCTCGGCATCTCTGCCAAGACGTGCCCGACGGTCTTCCTCATATTCGGCGTAGTTACCCTCGTGGAAAATAACTGAGCCGTCGTCTTCATAAGCAAGAATATGGGTAGCAATGCGATCGAGGAACCATCGGTCGTGCGATATCACCATAGCTGAGCCGGGAAAGGCCTGCACTGCATCCTCGAGCGCGCGCAGTGTCTCGACATCGAGATCATTGGTGGGCTCATCGAGAAGCAATACATTGGCGCCCTGCTTGAGTAGTTTCGCAAGGTGCAGTCGATTGCGCTCGCCCCCTGAGAGGTCTTTGACGAACTTCTGCTGGTCTGACCCTTTGAAATTGAATCGGCCAATGTAAGAGCGCGAAGGTACCTCGTAGGTGCCGATTCGAATGATATCTAGGCCATCCGATACCTCTTCCCATACGGTTTTAGACCCATCAAGCTCGTCCCGCGACTGATCAACGTAGCCTAGCTGGACCGTTTCGCCCACGGTCACTGAGCCACCATCGGGTTGCTCGTGACCCATTAGCAGTCGGAACAGCGTCGATTTGCCCATGCCGTTCGCACCGACAATACCCACGATCGCACCTTTAGGGACGGTGAATGTCACGTCTTCAAACAGCAGACGATCACCAAATACCTTTCGAAGGCCCCCTACCTCGATCACTTTTTCGCCTAAGCGGGGGCCTGGTGGGATATAGATCTCATTGGTTTCATTGCGTGTCTGAAAATCCTGAGAGTTCAGCTCGTCAAAGCGTGCAAGACGCGCTTTGTTTTTTGCCTGTCGACCTTTGGGGTTTGATCTAACCCACTCGAGCTCCGCTTTGATGGCTTTTTGCCTGGAGGCCTCTTGCCGCTGCTCCTGTGCAAGGCGCTGATCTTTTGCTTCGAGCCATGTTGAGTAATTTCCTTCGTAAGGGATGCCGCGGCCGCGATCGAGTTCCAAAATCCAACCGGCAGCATTATCGAGGAAGTAGCGATCGTGGGTAATGGCCACCACAGTTCCGGCAAAGCCCTCCAGGAAGCGCTCGAGCCACCCCACTGATTCGGCATCCAAGTGGTTTGTGGGCTCATCGAGGAGCAGCATATCGGGTTCGCTCAGCAAGAGTCTTGCGAGTGCAACGCGGCGCTGCTCACCACCGGATAAATTGGTCACATCAGCGTCCCACGCTGGGAGTCTGAGTGCATCGGCGGCAACATTGAGGCGGGTCTCAAGATTGTGGGCATCTGTCGCTTGTATCACGTCCTCCAAACGTGCCTGCTCTTTAGCCAACGCATCAAAGTCCGCGTCGGGCTCAGCATAGGCCGCATAGACCTTATCGAGCCCGGCCAGCGCATCGATTGCCTCCGCCAGACCTTCCTCGACGTTTCCACGAACGTCCTTAGCAGGATTAAGTTGAGGTTCCTGAGCGAGATAACCAATCTTAATGCCCGCTTGCGGACGCGCCTCGCCTTGGATGTCAGTGTCGATGCCAGCCATGATTTTGAGGAGGGTGGATTTGCCGGCGCCATTAAGCCCAAGGACGCCAATTTTTGCCCCGGGGAAAAATGAGAGGGATATGTCTTTTAGTATTTCGCGTTTTGGCGGCACGACCTTGCTTACGCGATTCATCGAATACACGTACTGCCCACTTTTGCCGTGTTTGTTGTCGCTCATATCTAAAACCTTTCTGTAGAAATACGGGTGTTGGTTACATCCCCAAATTGTGACCGCAAGTCTACCCCGTACGCACCGGGTAGGGCAGGGCTTGAGACGAGCTTTTGGTGGTCACACGGCCAAAATTAGTGACTTCGCAGCGGTCATCATTCGATATCGTGTGACTCAGCGGTTGTCCTGAGGATTATTGGCCTGCGACTTGGACTGGGAGCTCCCGCTCACATCCCTGAAATGGCGCACGCGTGGTTGTGCGTGTGCACGGTGTTTGCCTAGGAGTGATCGGATAGATTTCGCCGCTTACGCGTACTGAGTCACCGATAGCCCGCGACCAATCCCGTAGTATTCGATACCTATACTGGCCAGATAGTGCGGATCGTAGAGGTTGCGGCCATCGACGATAATGGGGTTATTGAGCGCGGCTTTGATGGCCTCAAAATCAGGTGACCAAAACGTACGCCACTCTGTGCACACAACGAGGCAGTCAGCCCCTTCCAGTGCCTCGTCTTTAGAGTCCACGTAAGTTATGTCCTCGCGGTCACCATAAAGTGCATGACAGGCGTCCATCGCCTCAGGATCAAAAGCACGAACGTTACCGCCGCAGGACCAAATATTCTCAAGTAAAAAGCGGCTGGGCGCTTCGCGCATGTCATCCGTGTTGGGTTTGAAGGCTAAGCCCCAGACAGCGATGGTTTTGCCCTCAAGATTAGCCCCTAGGCGTTCCATGACGCGTTCAGCGAGCTTGTTCTTCTGGCGCTGATTAGTGTCGTGGACCGCGGTCAAAATCGACGCCTGACAGCCCTCGGATTGCGCGAGATGCTTAAGCGCTCTTACATCTTTTGGGAAGCAAGACCCGCCGTAGCCCGCACCTGGGTAAATGAACTGGTAGCCGATTCGAGGATCCGACCCCATGCCCTGTCTCACCAGTTCGACGTCGGCCCCAACGGCTTCCGCGATATTGGCGATCTCATTGATGAAGCTGATCTTCGTCGCAAGCATCGCGTTGGCGGCATACTTAGTGAGCTCGGCGCTTCGAGGGTCCATGAACATGAGCTTGTCGCGGTTGCGGTTAAAGGCAGCGTACATACGCTTAAAATCAGCCTTAGTGTCCTCCGAGTGCGCCCCGACAATAATGCGATCAGGGCTTTTCGCGTCGCTAACGGCTGAACCTTCTTTTAAGAACTCTGGGTTCGAGCAAACCTCAAAAGGATGTTGGTGTCCGTGCGTTTTTAAGCCTTGCTGAATGCGTGCTGTTACTGCATCGGCTGTGCCGACAGGAACCGTGGATTTGTTAACAACAACTTTACGACCATTTATGTGCTTGGCGATGCCGTCTGCAACACTCATCACGTAGGTGAGGTCAGCACTGCCATCGTCCCCTGACGGTGTGCCAACGCAGATGAAAAGGAAGTCACTGTTCTGCACGGCCTCTTTCGTATCGCTCGTGAAGGTCAGCAGGCCCTCATCGACTGCCTTAAGGACCATATTGCTCAGGCCTGGCTCAAAAAAGGGGACGCTACCCTCCCGCAATCGCTGAACCCGGCTTTCGTCAATATCCATGCAAATGACGCGGTGGCCTACATCGGCAAACACCGCAGCCTGCACCAAGCCAACATAGCCACTTCCGAAAATACTGATTCGCATATACTTTGCCCTCACACGGGAATATTGTTAACTAGGGATATGACATTTATATGTCAAAAACGTGACATTAAGAAAGGGCCCACCGCGATAACTGTCGGTAAAACTCCCGATTCCACTGCATGCTGTGGTCAGCTGCGCTATCATCCCCACATAGTCGATTGCGCGCGTTATAGTGCGCACCTTTCCCAGGAGAAAAACCCCATGAATCAGGCTGCGAAGACGCCAACCGGTCACGGTTACTCATCCGAGCAAACCATCTCATCATTTGATAGCGAGCTCTGGGATGCAATGACGCTCGAGACGCAGCGTCAGGAAGAGCATATTGAACTCATTGCCTCAGAGAACTATGCAAGCCCACGTGTTCTCGAGGCGCAAGGCAGTGTGCTTACCAATAAATACGCGGAAGGGTACCCTGGTAAGCGCTATTACGGTGGCTGTGAATTCGTTGATCGCGCTGAGGTGCTGGCTATTGAGCGCGCTAAAGCCCTATTTGGCGCCGATTACGCTAACGTGCAGCCACACTCAGGGTCGAGCGCGAATATTGCCGTGTTCCATGCGCTTTTGGAACCCGGTGACACTGTCATGGGGATGAGCCTTGCCGATGGTGGACACCTCACACACGGTGCGGGCGTTAATTTTTCGGGAAAAATTTATAACGCGGTTCAGTACGGCATCGACAACACAACGGGTGAAGTCGACTACGACCAGCTGATGGCGATGGCGCTCGAGCACCGACCCAAGCTGGTTATCGGTGGCTTTAGTGCGTACAGCCGCATTATGGACTGGGGTAAATTTCGAGAAATCGCCGATGCCGTTGGTGCTTACCTTTTGGTCGATATGGCCCATGTGGCGGGCTTGGTGGCAGCGGGTGTTTATCCAAGCCCTATACCACACGCTGATGTGGTCACGACAACGACCCACAAGACCCTGCGTGGTCCGCGTTCCGGCTTGATTTTGGCAGGTCCCAACGAGGCACTACATAAGAAATTGAACTCGGCCATTTTCCCTGGCGCACAGGGCGGTCCGCTTATGCACGCCATTGCAGCGAAGGCAGTTGCCTTTAAAGAAGCGATGGATCCTGCTTTTGTGGATTACCAGCACCAAGTGGTTCGCAATGCGAAAGTGATGGCAGAGACATTTACGCGTCGCGGTTTTAATCTGGTGTCGGGCGGCACAGACAACCACTTAATGTTGCTCGACCTACGGGATAAAGAGTACACCGGCAAGGACGCGGACGCGGCGCTGGGTCGTGCCTACATTACGGTGAATAAAAATGCAGTGCCCAATGATCCGCGCTCACCCTTTGTTACCTCGGGTCTCAGACTGGGTACGCCTGCGATCACAACCCGCGGCTTTGGGGATGAGGAAACGCAGGCGATGACACATTGGATCTGCGACGTGCTTGAGGGTTTGGAGTCGAGTGACTCCGAGCCAGTCATCGACAGCGTGCGCGAGAAAGTTAAAGCACTCTGCGCGCGTTTCCCAGTTTACGCCGACTGACATCTCAAAAAACTCATAACAAAAATATTAAAGAGGGTTAAGAGCGATGTTTTGTCCATTTTGTGGTGCCGATGACACGAAGGTCATCGATTCTCGATTGGTCGCCGATGGCGGCCAGGTCCGCAGGCGTCGTGAGTGTGTTAACTGCCGTGAGCGCTTCACAACCTATGAAGCCGCTGAGCTTGTGCTGCCTCGTGTTGTCAAGCAAGACGGCCGTCGTGAGCCCTTTGATGAAGAAAAGCTACGCTCAGGTTTGCAGCGAGCGCTTGAGAAGCGTCCCGTGGCGGTCGAGGCGGTTGAGAGCGAGTTAGGCCAAATCAAAAATCGGCTTAGAGCGACGGGGGAGCGAGAGATCGACTCGAGGGCCGTTGGTGAGTTGGTGATGGAAGCATTAAAACGTCTCGATCAGGTTGCCTACGTTCGGTTCGCGTCAGTTTACAGAAGCTTTGAAGACCTCTCAGAGTTTCGTGACGCGATTGCCTCGCTCGAAGCAGATCCTCAGAGCTGACATCGCCATGCGCCATTCAGACGAAAAGTGGATGGCAGAGGCGATCAAAGCAGGTCGCCAGGCGCGCGTATGGTCAGCCCCTAATCCCGCTGTGGGGTGCGTAATCGTAAGAGATGACGAGCTACTGGCAGCGGGCTTTACACACCCTACCGGGCAGCAGCATGCAGAGATACATGCACTCTCGCAGATAGCCGATGCAGCCGGTGCTACCGCGTACGTTACATTGGAGCCCTGTTCACACACGGGGCATACGGGCCCCTGCGTTGATGCCTTGATCAGCGCAGGCATCGTGCGCGTGGTGCTTAGCTGTGTTGACCCCGATCCGCGCGTGTCGGGTAAAGGGGTTGCCAAGCTTGAATCAGCAGGTATCGATGTTACAACCGGCGTGCTTGAGGCGCAGGCGCACAATGAACTCAAAGGCTTCTTTTTACGCCTGTCACGCGGCTGGGGCAGGGTGACGGTAAAAATGGCAATATCAGCCGATGGTCGATCAGCGATGGCCTCGGGTGAAAGTCAGTGGATTACCGGGCCCGCGGCCCGCGCAGATGTTCAGGCGTGGCGTGCAGAGAGCGATGTAATTTTAACTGGCAGCGGAACTGTGATGGCGGATGACTGTGCGTTAACCTTGCGCCAATGTGAGAACCGTCTCTCAGAGGCCGACTGGCAACGCGCGCTGGCTAAGCCCACAGCGCGTGCCGTAGTGGATTCTTCAGCGACGATTACCCACGACGCCAAGGTGGTCAGTGGTGACACCCCCACTTTTCTCTTCGTCCGCTCCGGCGCACAAGCGTCAACGGACATGCCAAGCTCGGCGAGCTACATTCCTCTTGATACCCAAGAAAAAGGCGTCGACTTAAAGGCCGTCTTCGAAATACTCGGTGATAAAGGAGCCAATGAGATCCTTGTTGAGGCGGGCCCCACATTAGTGGGCGCGCTGCAGCAGGCGGGTCTTATTGATCAGTGGTTGATTTATATGGCACCTACAATGTTGGGCGCCGATGCGAGACCGGCACACGCCGCAGTCTTTAAAAAGCTCAATGACGCCCCAAGATACTCAGTTACGGGTCACGAGCTGATCGGTGATGACTTGCGTATTATCATGCGCGCGGCACAAGACAGCTAGGCCTGCGCCTCGATACCGCTATAGAGAGAGACGACTATGTTTACCGGAATCATTCAATCCGTAGGGGAGGTAGCTGCTATTGAGCCTGCGGATGGCGATGTCAAACTCAGAATTAAGACGGGGAAGCTGCCGCTTGCCGATGTTCAGTTGGGCGATAGCATTTCGACAAACGGCGTCTGCTTGACGGTGACTGAGCTTCCTGGTGATGGCTACTGGGCTGATGTTTCTAACGAAACCCTCTCCCTCACCTCGCTTAAAGGAATCAAAGTGGGCAGCGCGGTGAATCTTGAAAAGTCGTTAACCCCGACAACCGCTTTGGGCGGGCATTTGGTAAGCGGCCATGTCGACGGCTTGGGTAAAGTTGTCGCGTTGGCTCGAGACGCCCGGTCATGGCGCGTTACCATCGAGGCACCCGCAAATTTAGCGAAGTACATTGCTCAAAAGGGCAGTATTTGTATCGATGGAACCAGTCTGACCGTCAATTCGGTAGAAGGTTGTCGGTTTGATTTGAATATCATTCCACAGACGTGGGAAGAGACGGTTTTCAGTCATTATTCAGTCGGTACTGAGGTGAACCTCGAAGTAGACATTATTGCGCGATATTTAGAGCGTCTGCTGCAATCAGGTGTTGTGCCATCCAGTGAGGGCGTTACTCTAGACACCCTCAAAAATGCGGGGTATCGCAGTGATTGATTCAGTTCCTCAAGCGTCGGCTGATCAGTTAATCAGCGAATTCAGGCGCGGTCGTAAGGTCTTATTAGTACTCGACCACAGTGATGGTGAGCAAACAGGTGTTGTCGCGATGGCGGCTGAGTACTGTGAGCCCGATGACGTCACCTTCATGGCACGAAAGGCAAGGGGTCTTGTGAGCCTCGCGTTGACAGAGGAGCGTTGCGAGCAACTCAATTTGCCGTCCATGGTGGATCCGGCGACCTCGGGAGCGGTCAAGTTATCCATCGAGGCAAGTACCGGCATTGATACGGGTATCTCGGCGGTGGATAGAGCGCGGACCGTGAGAGTAGCCGTCGCAGCCGATGCCAAACCCTCGGATCTGGTTCAGCCGGGTCATATTTTTCCTGTAGCGACGCTCTCGGGTGGTGTTCTCATTTGTACGGGTGCCGCGGAGGCGGGCGTTGATCTTGCCTCGCTAGCGGGTCTTACACCTGCAGCGGTTTTTGCTGAGGTGCTTGATGTCAAAGGTGAGATGGCCAACGCCGAGGCTTTGGTAGACTTCGCTGAAAAGCATGAGCTGACAGTTGGCCGGGTAACGGACCTTGTCGATTACCGCCTAAATCACTCGCGAACCGTTGATTTAATTCGCAGTGGTAAGGTGCAAACAGGGCACGGCGAGTTCTTACTTTCCGTGTATCAGGAGAGCACCCAAGGTCATGTCCACATGGCATTGAGTACCGGCGATATTGAGGCTGATAGGCCGACTATCGTGCGCGTTCATACCACGTCCGCCCTGAGAGATTTGATGTCGATATCGGTGCCAGATCGCGCTTCCTGGTCTATTCAAGAAAGCTTGGCCCGAGTGAGTGAAGAGGGTTCGGGTGTTGTGGTCTTCATCAATAAAGACGAGACAGATGGTGAGCTCTTGGCCCAAGTGGACGCGGTATTAGGTCGCGAAACAGTAGATGATTCGCAGCAGCGTTCCGTGGGTTATTCGCAAGTAGGTATGGGGGCGCAAATCTTGCGCGACTTAGGCGTTGGTAAAATCCGCCTCATGGGGTCGCCAGTAAAGTACAATGCGCTCGAGGGCTTCGGGCTTGAAGTCGTTGAGTTTATAGAGCCATAAGCCGCGCTAAGCGCGTGACGAGGAGAAGAGAAATGGCATCACAAACAATTGCTACAACCGAAGGTCAGCTTCACGGTGTTGCTGGAAAGTTTGCCTTAGTGGTTGGACGCTGGAACAGCTTTGTCGTCGAGCACTTACTTGAAGGCGCAATTGACACGCTAAAGCGTCACGGTGTGAGTGAGGATCAGTTGCACATCGTTCGCGCACCCGGTGCCTTTGAGATTCCACTTGTGTGTCAGGCCGTTGCCAAGCGTGGCGATGTCGACGCCATTATTGCGCTCGGTGCTGTCATCCGCGGCGGAACACCTCACTTCGAGCACGTTGCTGGTGAATGTACGAAAGGTATCGCGCAGGTGTCGCTCGACTCGGGTATTCCCATTACGTTTGGTGTATTAACCGTCGACTCCATTGAGCAGGCAATCGAGCGCTCTGGCACAAAAGCCGGGAACAAAGGCGCAGAAGCGGCCACGAGTGCACTCGAAATGGTCAGTTTGCTTGGTGAATTAAACAACTAATGACAGCCATTAATGTTCTTGCCGCGCAGCGCCGGCGGGCGCGGCATTTCTGCGTTCAAGCACTCTATCAATGGTCTATGACGGGAGCGACACCCTTTTCGATCGAGGCTGAATTTCGCAGCGACAATGACTTTAGCAATGTAGATATCGAGTACTTTAACGAGCTGTTGGTAGGGATAACGGAGCGAGCCGAAGAGCTCGATGCGTTATTTGTACCCTTCCTTGATCGAGAGCTAGAGGTGCTTGACTGTATCGAGCGCAATTTACTGCGTCTTGGTACCTTTGAGCTACTCGAGCGTGTCGATGTACCGGCAAAGGTAACTTTGAACGAGACGGTGTCCCTTGCGAAAAAGTTTGGTGCCACCGACTCCTATCGCTACGTAAACGGTGTTCTTGACCATGTGGGTCTCTCTCTCAGACCTCACGAGCTCTCTGACGCCTAGGCTTTGCTTATGACGGTCTGCACTTATGAGTGAGTTCGCCATTATCACTCACTATTTTTCATCGCTGGGCGCAGGTGAAAATGTAAGACTTTCGGTAGGCGATGACGCAGCAGCACTGCGTATCGATGACGGGTGCGAGCTTTTGATTTCTACTGATACCTCGGCCGCAGGTGTTCATTTCCCCGATGATTTATTTCCTGAGGATATTGCGTACAAGGCGGTTGCGGCCGCCGCGAGCGATCTCGCTGCGATGGGGGCGAGTCCGTTAGGGATGACCCTAGCTATTTCGCTACCCGAGCACGATTCCCTCTGGTTACACGGTTTTTCTCAGGGGCTAGCTTGCGCAAGCCGTGACTTCAACCTTCCATTGATTGGGGGTGACACCACACGCGGGCTTCTCTCAATGACCCTAACGGTAATGGGCCAGTGCCCCGAGGGGCAAAAGCTACTTCGATCGGGCGCACGTCCGACTGATCTTTTGTGTGTCAGTGGGTCGTTGGGAGATTCTGCGTTCGGATTATCGATGCTCCAAGGCAACGAACGAGGTTTGGACATCGATTTTGAAGATCAAGAATACCTGCTCTCCCGGTTCAGCCGGCCGGCATCGCGAATCGAACTTGGCGAGCGCCTGCGGGCACAGGCGACAAGTTGCATCGATATTTCAGATGGCTTGCTTGCCGATGCTGCCCATATCGCTAATGCCAGCGGTTGTAAGCTCGTAATCGATAGCGCTCTACTCCCTCTCTCAACCGAGCTTGTTTCAAGTGCGGGGCGCGCGCGCGCGATTGAGCTTGCTCTGACCGGTGGCGAGGATTTTGAGTTGCTTTTTACGCTGCCCGAATCAGTGTCCGTGCCTGATCATTGCACCATTATAGGGTTCGCTGAAGCCGGAGAAGGTGTTCTGTGTGATGGTGTGTTAAACAGAGGTGGCTATGACCACTTCCACTAAGCGATTTAAGTTTTCATTTTTTCTGGCCACGTTTTTTGGAGTGGGTCTCTTTCCCGTTGCGCCCGGCACGCTCGGTAGTCTAGCGGCATTGCCGCTCGCGTTTGGTTTATTGTCGCTTTCACTCGAAGCAGCGCTCTTCGTCATCGCCGTTATCTTTGTAATCGGCGTCTGGGCGTCAAATGCTGTTGAGGCGGACTTAGGCAGCCACGACGCTAAGCTTATCGTCATTGACGAGGTGGTAGGGCAGTGCCTGGTTGTGGTCTTACTTGAGGCCTTCCTTCCTGGGCTCATAGATGTGATGTTGCTGCTTGTGCTGAGCTTTTTAGGCTTCAGACTTTTCGACATAGCCAAGCCGTGGCCTGTTGACTGGGTCGATAGCAGGGTTCAAGGTGGATTCGGCGTTATGTTGGATGACGTGGTTGCCGCACTGCTCGCCGTCTTATTTTTGGCTGGCAACTATTTTGCCTACGCCTTGCTGGTCATGTGAGCTGACGCTTAATTTTTGCGATGTACCAACAGTTTACTGAGAGCGATTAATGCTTCCGCGGCTTGGCCGAAGGGGGAAAGAAGCGCCAGTGCCTCATTGAGAAGGTCGTTCGCATAGGCACTCGCCGCATCAACACCCATGCAAGCAACATAGGTCGATTTACCCGCTGCAATGTCTTTCCCGGCGGTTTTCCCCAGCGTCTCGGAAGATGCGGTTACGTCCAACACGTCGTCCATAACTTGAAAGGCGAGTCCAATATTCCGCGAGAAGCGTCCAAGTGCCTCAATTTGCCTCGTGTTTGCTTCACCGCAAATGGCGCCGGCAAGGACGGAGGCTTCAATAAGTGCGCCTGTCTTTCGCAGGTGAACCTCTTTTAAAGCCGAGACATCGAGTGATTTACCCTCGGCCGCAATATCCATGGCCTGTCCGCCTACCATTCCATCAAAACCAACGGATTTACTGAGGAGTTTCACGAGCTTTATTTTCTGGGTATCAGACAGGCCGTCGGTCTCAGACACCCACTCGAAGGCAAACGCTTGAAGCCCGTCGCCGACAAGGATGGCGGTGGCTTCATCAAACGCCCTGTGAACAGTGGGTTTTCCTCGTCTGAGATCATCGTTATCCATAGACGGAAGGTCGTCATGGATGAGTGAGTAGGTATGCAGACACTCGATGGCTTCGCCCACTCTTGTTGCACTCTCCACGGTTTCACCGCTCACCATGGTCGCCGTTTCGCGACACAGCCGACTTCTCAACTGCTTCCCGGGATTAGCAAGTGCATAAGCGAGGGCCGCCTCGAGGGCCGGGTCGCTACAAACTATGTTTGATGACAGCGCCATGCGTTGAGGCTTATCTCTAAACCGTGTCAGGAATCTGAGTGTGCGGCTGAGACAGTTTCGATGCGTTGCTCTGCATCCTCGAGCGCCGCTTGCGCCGCTTTGGCGATCTTCATGCCCGTCTCGTAAACGGCCAAGGCATCCTCTAGCTCGATGGTTGGATCCTCGAGCTTTTTAACAATAGCTGTGAGCTCGTCGATTTGTTCGCTGAGCTTTTTTGTTCCGCTCGACGTCTCGCCTAGATCGTTGCTCATAATGCTACCGCTGCCGTTTGAGCGTGAAGCGAAGCTGAAGCTGGAGATGCTTTGTTGAGAATATCCTCGGCCGTCAGACCTGCATCTGTCCGTGTTTCGCCTTGCCCAGCGTGGTCAATAAACCGATCATCAATAGCAATGTGGCGAACTTCGCAGTTCATACCACACTCAGAGAAGTACTCTGAGACAGCACTGCCGGCGCCGCCCGCGAGTGCATTCTCTTCGACTGTTATCAACACGTCGTGGGAGGCGGCGAGTGCGTCGAGTAGAGCCGTATCGAGCGGCTTGACCCATCGCATATCGGCGACCGTCGCATCCAGTGCGTCCCCCGCTTTTATGGCTTCGGTAAGCATCACGCCAAAATTCACGATAGCTGTACCAGACCCTTGTCGAACGATTTCGCCCTTGCCGATTTCCAGCCCATTTAGCTCGGGTTCCATTCGAACACCAATGCCCTCGCCACGAGGATATCTTACAGCTGAGGGGCCTGGGTGATTGTAAGCGCTTACTAGCAACTGCCTGCAATCATTTTCATTACTCGGCGCGGCAATGATTAGATTAGGGATGCATCGCATGTAACTTAAGTCGAACGCACCGTGGTGTGTTGCGCCGTCTTGTCCGACAAGACCTGCTCGGTCGATGGCGAAGGTCACGTCTAAATTTTGCAGGGCAACGTCATGTATCAACTGATCGTAGCCGCGTTGCAAGAACGTTGAATAGATAGCAACGACAGGCTTAACCCCATCGCAAGCCATGCCAGCAGCGAGTGTTACCGCGTGTTGTTCGGCAATGGCAACGTCGAAATAACGGTCCGGATACTGCTTTGCAAAATTAACCATCCCTGAGCCTTCGCACATTGCTGGCGTGATTCCAGCGAGGCGAGAATCGATTTCAGCCGTATCACAGAGCCATTGTCCAAAGACATCCTGATATTTTGGAGGCTTTGGTGCGGGCGTCACGACCTCTTCAACCTTTTCTTTCTTTGGCTCGATCTTGCCTAAGGCGTGATAGCCGATGGGGTCTTCTTCGGCGGGCGTAAAGCCCTTGCCCTTGATTGTTCGAATATGCAGGATCTGTGGGCCGCTGAGCGAGGATACACGTTTGAGAACCTCGACTAGCGAAGGTAGGTCGTGCCCATCTAGCGGGCCGATATAGTGCCAGCCAAGCTCTTCAAAGAGCGTACCCGGCGCCACCATGCCTTTCATGTGCTCTTCGGTTCGCTTGGCGAGATCCCAGGCCGGCTTGACATGCTCCAGTAATTTTTTGGAGGTCTCACGCAGAGTGAGATAGGTTTGCGTCGCCCAAATTCTCGCGAAATAGCTGGCGAGACCGCCTGTGTTGTGCCCGATCGACATCTGGTTGTCATTCAGAATAAGCAGCATATTTGGCCGCTCGTGACCGGCGTGTGCCAAGGCTTCGAATGCCATGCCTCCGGTAATCGCCCCGTCGCCAATAACGGCAACGACCTTACGATCTATTCCTTGTTGTCTTGCAGCAAGCGCCATACCCATAGCCGCAGAAATACTGGTTGACGAATGACCAACGCCAAAGGTGTCAAACTCGCTTTCACTGCGTTTAGGAAAGCCGCTTAACCCGCCTTTTTGACGCATGGAAGACATGCGGCCTCGGCGCCCGGTCAATACTTTATGGGGATAACATTGGTGCCCAACGTCCCAAACAATCCGGTCATCAGGCGTATTAAAAACATGATGTAGGGCAATGGTTAACTCAACAACGCCTAAGCCTGCGCCAAAGTGGCCACCGGTGGTAGACACGGAGTAAAGCAAGAACTCGCGTAACTCCTTAGCCAACTGAACCAACTCGTCGCTTGTCAGCGATGAGATGGCTTCAGGTGTGACATCTACTCGGTCGAGGACCGGTGTATGCGGAACTTCCGTTGGCAGCTGATCAAAATTCATTTTGACACTATACCCGTAAATTATTATTTACGCTCATTTGAAATCGTGACGAGGGCCTCAGTCAACCTTTCGTATCCCTTGTCGTTAAGTGTGTTGCCATCTGGCCAAACTAACTTACTGTCAGCCTTGCCTGCTTCATCAGTGAAATTAGCCTGTAGATTGAGCCAGCGCACCTTGAACTTGCTCGATGCCCATGCCGCCCCCGCCGCATTAACAGCCTCTAGAGCTGTCGTATTCGCTCGCTCGAAGCGTGGCGTCGTTATAGGCGCAATGACCCACAAATCAAAGTCCAATGAATACTCAGATCGTTGATCAACGATGCCATCCAGTGACTTAAAAAGCGCCGATTGATCAATGTCGCTTGCGAATGAGGTATCGAGAGGAATGACGACAGCCGAGGGTTGATAATAGCCTACAAGCCTTGGAAAGCACTGATCAATGCGATCGGGGTTTAACCCCTCTGCAGATCGGCGTATCACCTCACCGTCTCTGATTGGCTCAAGGGGGGTAGTCCAATAGCGCACGCGCTGATTGCCAATGATTAATGAGGGACCCGCGGGCAGTGACTCGTTAAAATCTGCCGACTCAAACGTCAATTTGAGCTCCTCACAGGAGGTGGACTGACGATTCGAATCAAAAACGGTGAGTCTCACGGCGAGCACGAGCAACGTGGCAAGGGCAGTCGCCCACGCAAACCTCAGCATTTTCACTCACCTTTTCACATCATCAATGACTGATAGGCCAAACAGGCCAGATTGTGCATAATCGATAACCTATACAGAGAGTGCAAGGGTAGATTTGCCGATGTTGTACCAACGTCGCATTCCAGATAATCAAATCGTTTCTGCAAAACTCGAGTTGCAGCTTCGAGGCGGACGTTTTGCCGGAGTGGGGACTCAACTTCTGGGTATCTTAGGCCTCGGGGGAGCCGCACTTTACAGTGTCGAGACTGTCTACTTGGTCGGGTGGGCGATATCTTTACTGGTGCTTAATCTCTGGTGGTCTCGACGGATAAATCAAACGCTTCTAGCAAATCGTCACTTTTCCCAGCGGCCCACGGTGCTCAATGAGCTGGTTGCTTACTCTCTGGTAACCGGTGCGATATGGGCCGCGACGCTTATTGCACTGGACAGTTATCTCTCAGACCTGATTTTTTATATTTGTGTCATGTGCGTAGCCATTATCTCGGTCGTCAATATTGCGGTTTCGGTGGTGATACGCAGCGCTTACCTCGCACAGTTGGTGTTTTCTCTCGGGGCTACCGCAATGTGGCTAGCGTGGCAGGTTGACGAACGACCCTTTAACGCGGGTTTCTCTGTGCTACTGGTTGCGCTGATGGCCTTTTTAATTGTGACCAGTGAGTGGATGAGTAAGTCGTTCTCTGAAATGGTAGAGACAAGTCTTGAGCGGGCGGCAATGAGCAAGGATTTAGCGTCCTTGACCGACAGTCTGAAGACACGAAATTTGCAGCTCCAAGACGCGCGAAAGCAGTTGGCGCAGCAGGCGACCATTGACGAGATGACAGGGCTTCGAAATCGGCGGGGCGTGAACATCATTATTAACGACGAATTGGGAAGGGTGAAGCGGGCGCAGCTGCCGGTGTCGTTGATCGTTCTAGACGTGGACCATTTCAAGGCCTACAACGACAATTATGGTCACCCAGCGGGCGACCAGGTGCTCCAGCGGATAGCCACTGTCATGCTCGAGATGACGAATCGCTCAGGCGAATTTGCGGCTCGTATGGGCGGAGAGGAATTCGCGATGTTCTTCCCAAAAATGAGGCTAGCCGCTGCACTCGAGATCGCAGAAAGGGTGCGAGTAGGCGTATCAGATCTCAGGATCCCCCACGAGAAATCGCCCACTGCCGAGTATGTCACCGTGTCCATTGGTGTGGTCTCTTGCGTGCCGGACTGGGATCTCGAGTTCGATCAAATATTGCAAGCGGCTGATGATGCGATGTATGAAAGTAAGGTGTCGGGTCGAAACCGCGTCACGGCCGGTGAGTTGGCCTCGAATGACTCGTCAGATAAAACGGCTTAGCGCCCCGTGCTGAATTACAGATCGAACTGTTTCCGAAGCTTTTCAAGCGCTTTGCGCTCATGCTTTCCGGGTTTTTGTATGGGGCGCGCCACTGCGCCACCCGCCGCTTTTCTTGCCTGCGCTTCGCGTTCGCGCCGCTGGGCACTCTCTGGCGTTTCCTCATATAACATTTGGGCGACGGTTGCGGGACCTCGTTGATCACTGAGTGACTTTACGATGACTTCCTTTTCTTCCCACCCTTGCTTTATCGCAAGGCGCTCGCCGATTGTAATTTCTCGCGATACTTTTACTCGCTGCCCATCAAGATGAACTTTACCGCCCTCTATCGCGGCTTTAGCGATCGATCGCGTCTTATAAAACCTTGCAGCCCATAGCCACTTATCAACTCTGAGGCGCTCCATTATCGCCGTGTATCAACGGTTAAGTGAGGCCCAATATCATTGAAACTATTAATGGCGTACTGAGTGGTAGGCATTTTAGGAGGCCGCGTGCTATCGGGAGCGCATATCATAACGGAGTATCGAATGCCGGCGGAAATGGCAGCGGTTAAAACGGGGCTTGAATCGTCGAAAAACATAACGCGATCGTTATCGAGGTCATGCTGCGTTACGTTTGCCAATGAAAACGCCTCCTTCCAAAATGTAGCGTGCTCCTTTGCGTAACCGATCTCATGACTACTGATGACATTATCCACGCAATCACGAATACGCGTAACGGAATCTTTAAGTGTGACAATATCCGGATGCGCATTGGTCAGTATCGTGGTTCGGATACCCCGGTCGCGCAAGCTGCTTAAAAACGACTCAGCATGATCTAGCCACCGAATTTGTGCTTTGTATTCATGCGACAGCGCAATCAAATCGAAGTTGTATTGCTCACTCCAATGATCGGTTGAATACCAAGATAGTGTGCCTTCAACCGATCGAAAAAGGGGTTCAAATTTGCGTACCACCGCGTCGTAACTCAACTCATTCAACGCAGCATAATGGGCATGAATTTGGTGTCCCCAGAAATCGTTATCAAACGCGAGATCGAGTAGCGTGCCATCCATGTCGAGTAAGACATGGTCAACTTTTGTCCAGTCTACCCGCGGCACACTTCCCATTTGAACAGCTCCTGATGCTACACGTTCATCCATCAGGTGTTAGTCTCAATGCTTATGTGGTGGTCTGAACAAAATAGCAACACTCAACTCCAAACCTTACTGGCTCACGGTGGCATGACGCAGCAATCGCTGCTGTCAGATTTACTAGGGCTTATGGACGAGGCATCCGCCATCGCTCGAGAGTATTACAGAAAAGCCGATGAGTTGGATGTCATAAAAAAGGGGGATTCGACGCCACTTACTGAAGCGGACACAGCGCTGCACCATCTTATTACGGGACATTTACGCTCGACGGCGATCGGGCTTCCTGTTCTTTCTGAAGAGTCAAACTTAGAGGAGATCGCCACGCGGCATACCTGGAAGGCATGCTGGATAGTTGATCCGCTCGACGGCACTAAAGAATTTATTGAGAAGACGGACCAATTTACCATCAATGTTTCGCTCGTTATTGACGGGCGGGCAGAGTTGGGAATTATCTCTATTCCCTGCCTGCATGAGCATTGGGTTGGTATTGTCGGAAACGGCGCTGCCATCTTTTCGGAGGGCAAAGGGCTCTCCGGGCGGGCTATCAAAACGCAGGCGTATATTTCGCCTAACCCCCTGGTCATGCTCGCGAGTCACCGCCATGCACCAAAGCGCGTGGAGGCTTTGATGAGCAGTCTTACTGCGAGTTTTAGTGAGGTCCATCGCCTGAATTCGGGTAGTGCGGTGAAGTTTTGTGATGTTGTTTCAGGTGCTGCCGATGTCTACCCGCGGACATCACCCTGCAGTGAGTGGGATGTTGCCGCCGGTGACGCGCTGGTGCGTGCAGCTGGCGGGTCGGTGACAGATAGAGAGGGTCATCAGATTCTTTATAACCAGCGCGAGTCGCTTCTGGCTCAACCTTTTGTTGCGGCAGCCGACCCAATGATCAATTTCGCGAAAATAATCTTTGCCGACCGGTAACACTTAGGCTCCCGAGCGATTAAACTCGTAACCTATTGTGTTGTGCTTAGGGGAGCCTTCGCATGAGAGTGGAGATAAACCATCCTGCTGCGAACGAGCCGATGCCTGCGCAGATGCGATTGTCGATTTTAAAAGAGCGGCACCGTCGGTTGGACAGGGAGCTGATAGATTTGCAACTGCAGCCCTTGGCCGATCAACTTCATGTTAGGCGATTAAAGCGGGAAAAGCTGAGGTTGCGCGACGCCATAGAGACTCTTAAAGACGAGCTAATACCGGATATCGACGCCTAAGCGAGTGCGAGGTTGCGCTGATCGCTCTCGTGCGCGAGGAGTAGGCGCTTTACGTTGACCCCCCCCGAAAACCCCGTGAGTGCACCATCGCTGCCCACGACTCTGTGACAGGGAATGAAAATAGGCAGCGGATTTTTGCCGATAGCCGTGCCGACTGCACGCGTTGCTGCGGGTTTGTTTATTCCACATGCGACCGTTTTGTAGCTACAGGTTTTACCCCATTCAATGCTGGCGAGCCTTGCCCAAACCTGTTGTTGAAATGCGGTTCCCTTGGGTGTGAGTGGGACATGAAAGACTTGTAATTGACCCTCAAAGTAGAGCCTCAGCTCTTCTTCAGCCTGATCTAAGATTTTCGAGGGCTTGCCGGACTGTGCGAGCCCGTCCGTGTGTTGTTCTGGCCAGTTGAGCTCGCTGAGCGCGTGGTCGTTGGCGACTAATTGCAGACACCCAATAGGGCTATCGATAACTTTGCTGATCACGCCTCATCTCGTTTTCGGTATCTTGGGTGAATGACGAACAAGATGAGACAAAGGCTAAAGAGCGCATACTGCCCCATTGCAACAACGCCCGCTGAGTCGATCGTGGTACCTGTAGTAAAAAAGACGGGAGTACATGCCAGGGTTGTTAAGGCGAGGCTGAGCCGCTGGTAGCCAATCAGGCCGAGTGCGAGGAGTAAGAAGACAAGACCATGAATTGCATTCCCCAAGCTCACGGCATCCAATGCGACAAGCCATAGCCTGCCGATCAGTGCGGCGCCCACCAGGGTGGCCAGGCCCGCCGAGGCGATACGGAGTATCTTGTACATCGTCATTCCATTTTCTTTGGTCTCACTGAAACGGTATATCATTGGCGCAACATGTCTACGGTATTAAGAAGATCAATTTTATGCAGTGTGCGTTCAGTGAGCTTTTTTCTGTATGAATCACCATCGCTGTGAGTCATGCGAATGATGAATGATGGGAGTGAGTTCCTAGATGGTGCTTTGTTGCAACGAAAGTTAGCCCGGCAGTCTCTGCGAGGCGCTGCCGCGAGGGTCGAGGTAGTTGAAAATATTCGGTCCACTAACGCGAAACTGATCTCCGAAGCCGAACGCGCCGATAATCATTTTCTGATTGCTCATCAACAAACGGCGGGAGTGGGTCGACGCGGTGGTGTGTGGCAAAGTCCACCCTCAGGCAACCTCTACCTGTCCTATTGCTTTCACACCCAACAGCCACTAGCGGAGGTGGCGCTCATGCCACTCGCCTTTGGCGTTGAAATAGCGCAGGGCATTGAATCGAAATTCGCGTCTCTACTGAGTCTTAAGTGGCCTAACGATCTATACCTAAGAGGGAAGAAGTGTGGTGGTGTGTTGTTGGACACCAAAGCGCTGGCCAATGATGTAATGGCCGTTGTTGTAGGCGTCGGTATCAATGTTGCCAGTCATCCCGATGAGAAATTGTTGGGTCGTCCGACGACTTGTTTGCAAAGTGAGTGCCAGGAGCCTATTGCACTCTTTGAGGTTGCGCTGGCCGTAATGAGTGCGATCACCCTTATTTGCGAGCTTCCCCCTGCGGAGGTCTCACAGCGATTAATGCGTCAGTGGTCAAAGCGTGACTTTCTTTTGGGTCAGCCGGTGGTGGTGTCGCAGGGCTCAGGCGCTGCCGGGACGACGGTACGAGGTGTGGCTCAGGGCATTGCACCCGATGGTGGGCTGCGAATTGACCTGGGCGACACGACAGAGACTTTTTACGCGGGGGACGTTAGCCTTGGTCATGTCAGCGGCCATGCCAGCGTGCCAGGAAGTGAGTAGATTGACGGGCAAAAATCGAATGCAACGAGCTTCTACAATATGACCATTCTTATCGACGTTGGAAATACGGCGATTAAATGGCAGCTACGAGATGCTGAGCAGGTCGTCTGCACGGGTAAAGGAGACACCGATGAGCTCCTTTCGTGGCTGAACTCGTTGGCGGATCTCTCTCGTCATATGGTGGCTGTTTCTTGCGTCCGCGATGATGAGTTTGCTCGAGCGCTACATGATTCATTGTTACAAGCAGGCTGTGAGGGTGTTGCCTTTGCCACAAGTGCCCGTCAATTCGCGGGCGTGACCAACGCCTACAGGGATCCGTCTTCTTTAGGGGTCGATCGCTGGTTGGCTATTCTCGCCCTTAAGTCATTCGGTCATGAAAGTGGCATTGCTGTCGATATCGGCACGGCTTGCACAATCGACGTGCTGGAAAATAATCGTCATGTGGGAGGCTTCATTTTGCCCGGGCCGAAGCTCGCCTGTGATGCGTTAGTTGCGAATACGGACAAGATTCGTTTTGTTTCAGAGCCTCCTGCGGCGCTTGCGCCGGGAACCGATACGGGCGGCTGTGTGGTCGCCGGTGCATGGCTTACGATTGCAGGAGCGATCAGAGAAATCTCAGCGCAGTACCCACAGGCCCCACTTTACATAACAGGTGGTGCGGGGCCGACTCTGAGTGATCTCGGAGTAGAAGGGCGGTTGGCGGCGGACCTTGTTTTTGATGGGCTGGATTTTTGGTTAAATGGGGCTTGACCTGAGGCGCCCTCTTGACGATCATGTGCGCCCTTCGAGATGGTAGCGCCGTCTCAACGTCTAGCTGGCGTAGCTCAGTAGGTAGAGCATCTGATTTGTAATCAGGCGGTCGGGGGTTCGATTCCTCTCGCCAGCTCCATATTCCCCTTATAATCATATGCGACCTCCAAGTCTGTGTGGAACTCGTGTTCTGGTGTGTAGATAAATAGCGACGCATTTCGCGAATAGAGCGACCTCTGTTGCCTTTTGGCTTGGCCCGCTTAGGCCGGTCTTACACGCGTCTATTAAGCGGCTCAGTCGTCAGCGGTTGCCGTGCTGGGCACCGTGTTGAGTCTGAATCTCGATTTCAGCGCGAAACAAAGCTCTGAGTTGGTATTTTGAGGGTAAAATTTAGTGTTGACACCCTCCCTTGACATCTAGAGAATGTGCGCCCTTCTGGAGGGGTTCCCGAGTGGCCAAAGGGATCAGACTGTAAATCTGACGCGCGAGCTTCGGTGGTTCGAATCCACCCCCCTCCACCAAGGACAGGGTAAGATACGCCTTAGCGAGTGTCTTGTGAGTAAAACAGGGGGCTGAACCGGATAAGCCCTGTCGCGTAAGCGACGAGCCGTCGTCAGGCGGTTGGCTTTGGGGTTTGACCTCCGTCGGCGGTTAAATGCTGCGGGCATAGTTCAATGGTAGAACCTCAGCCTTCCAAGC
>JBELJN010000023.1:0-31399 GCA_042090345.1 Halieaceae bacterium
TGGCCCTGTCAGCTGAATAACCACTGGCGGTAGGTCCACAATCTCTTTTTCTTCTTTCACAGCAGGCTTGCCGTAAGCTCGGTCGAGCAGGGCGTTAGCGGCAGAGACTCTAGCCGCATCTGTGCGACCGTTTCTGGCGACATCCACGAGTGTTTGGAGTGCCTCTTCGGTGTAAGTCTTGGCAAGCTCTGATAGGCGCTGAGACAGTTCAGGAGAGGATTTATTTGTGGAACCTACTGGCCTTCCTGTTCCTTTAAGAAAGCCGCCATGAGTACCCATATGTTGTCCTTTGATAAAATGTTGATTTTTCTGCCTGTCCTCTGGTGAGAGTTGGAGGAGATCTACCGGTACATTTATTGCGGACACACTTAGCCTGATATGGCCAAGTGATGGATCTGTCCTCCGGAGCCAAGCCATTTAAAGATCTAGTGATGTAGCGTCACCTTTAAGGTAGGGGGCGGTTGAGCTGTCTCCCCTTTACGCGCTGCCTCTTAACGCAGAAACACTAGATCGCCACATCACCGACTTCTAGCTATCCGTAGGTTGCCGCTAGCAGAGCCTACTCGTGCGAACTTCGTACTAATCAGGTTGTTCGCTTACCTAACTGAGGTCACTGCTCCACCCAACGCGCAGTGCGCGTATCTGAGCTACCTTGCACAGTCATTTATTTAGAAACCTGTGTTGATGGACTTCAAATCAAGAAATATCGTTGTTAAGTCTGGAGTTTCGTAATCCAGGTTGGTCTCGATCTGTATTTTTTCCGCGGTCGTCATTAGTTCTAGCTCGGAATTACTGGGGTCATATCCATCCAAGTTGATTTTGATTTTGAAGCAAAAAAAAGAGGGAGCGATCGCGGGGTGATCCCAGCTGGTTTCTGAAAATCCAAGAATCTGTAGTTCGTCGAGTGGTATAGATTGCAATGGTGCAATTGCGATAACACCCCCCGCGGCAGTCTCGAAGAAAGTTGCTGATCCCTCATCGAATTCAGATCCGTGCTGAGCCAAAAAGACCTTCTTGCCACTATCAAAAAATTTTCGCTGATCGCCGTTCCAGCTAATGTGTTTGCGATAGTTCATCAATTACGTCCTCTTGTCTGAATTGAGTTTCTAACAGCAGTTCAGTGGTAACCTTCTCAAAATAAGGAGTGAGCATCGTTGCTCGGCTCCCTTTTCCGGGAATGATTGCGTTGTGAGCTTGCAGCTCATCTTTGTTTTGTCGAATAAACCACTGAAGTGAAGCAAGGGTAGGAAAAATTTCGCCACCCACTGCCAAATGTTCTGCTTGCCACTTTGCCAAGCTTTTTGATCCACGGAGAACTGTCTCAGATCTCATATCCACTCCTGATTTCGCACCTGCCACGGTGTTGCTAAGAGTATTTATGAGTAAGTGGGCGGCCCGAGGTATGGCGCGCCCAATTTTTTATATCAGCCAGGAAGACTCAGTTGCCCAGGCTACAAATTCTGCGGATGGATAGTCTGGTTTCTGGGTCGCTTCTCGGTAAAGAGGCAACATCTTTTCAATGCGCGACTTTGTGATAAAGCACTCCCAGTCCTGACGGCTGTGTGGTGATCGACCGAGAATTTGTTTGACCCTCTGTGCAAGCTTACGCCATCCAGGGGCCCTCCCATCTCGTTCGAACAAACGGATGTGAGCGATATACAAAGCCAGCTGAAAATATTCAGGAGGAGCGTTTTCTCTTGCTCGAAGTGTGTTGGCCTCTCTGGTCGCTGCAGAAATCTTGATGAGTAGCTCAAAACGATGCGCAGACATCTCATAAAGTTTTTGGCGAACTAAATCTGGATCGTCATCTGGATGTGTATTTAGCGTTGCGAGGGCAAGCCGCGAGCAGATTCGCTCGCTAGCCAGCTCTGAGATTAAAAGAGCCAGCTTCTCGCCAGATATGAGTTGCCTGTCATCTGCTATCTCAAACTCGTCACGTATCTCTTCAACAACCCGCTCGTGCGAAAGAGCTCTACTTTGGAGTAGTTGTGCAAACTGCCCAATATTAGTCCCACTCATTTAAAAACCTTTTCGATCACTGACTTTCGATCCTCGACATTACTATGCATGTATCTTGCAGATGCCGTAAGTGTTCGGTGGGCCATGACCTGCATGATTTGGGCTTGTGAAACTCCCGCATTGGCTAGTGCGGAGCCGCATCCATGCCTTAGCCAGTGGAACGTCCTTCCCTCCAAGCCGGCTTCTTTACAGACTTTTTGAAGAAGGGCGCGGTGATTGAATGGCTTATCGGATCTGTAGCTCTTGAAAATCAACGATGTAGGCTCTGCCTTCGGTAATTTTCTTAGTTCTTCAGTGCAACTATCGGTGAGAGGAGCTACGTGGGGTCGACCATTTTTCGTCACCGCAATCGACGCTGTTTTTGATTCGAAGTCTATATCTTCCCACTTAAGTCCCTTTAGATTTCCGATCCTAATTCCGGTGTGAAACCCTAAGACAATCAATGCAGGCAGTTTCTTCCAGCGTTGGTCAACGACCCTTGCCACTGCCAGAAGACGTTCGACTTCCTCGGGTCTGAAGTATTTATCGGGGTCTACAGGCTCTGGAGCTTTCTCAAAGCCACGAGTTGGTGGCACGTGAGAGCGGGGTAGTACACGAAGTCGTCGGGCATATTTAAAGAGGCCTGCGAGAGTTGATACGAACCGATTTATTGTCGAGCCCGATAATGGTTCGCCCGTAGGCTGTCCTCGATCTTTGCCGGTCCCACCTTTGAGCTTACCTCTGGCGACCAAGTGATTAATCGCCTGATCCACTTGGTCCTCGCTAATGCTTTCAACAGGAAGAGGGCCAAATTCATCAACCCAAAAACGAATGCGGCCAAGAGAGCCGCTACAGTGCTCACGCGAGGCAATCCATGCCTCAGCAAGTTCTTTGAAAGTAGTCATGTTCATTTCCTTCTATCGCAAATGGTCACTACCCTAAAAAGGGCGATTTGTGTCCACCGTGGCGGTGCGATTTCCAGATAAATCAATGACTTATCATATTTTTGGTAGGACCAGCCAGATTCGAACTGGCGACCTCTACCATGTCAATATAGACGGGTGCACAATCGTACACAGCTCACCACGAAGTATAATATACAAAATAGGCTGGGGAGGTTGTCATCGCTTGCTTACCTAGTTTAGTACTCGTTGTAGGCAACACCGAGCAGGTCCGTCGATAAACACACAAAGAATAAGAAAGCGTACCGCATAAGCCTTAAAGACAAGTTGAAGAAGCATCTGAAACTTCAGACTATATCCCAGCTTTTAGATAGGAAACTGCAGTAACAATACCCACCGTCTTATCGAAGTTGCGACAGGAGATTTTCAACTTGGACCATGGTCCATTCGGGGTGGCAATGGAACGACGATGCATGAGTGCTCCAGCGACCCTTACCTGCCAAGCACGGATCATTGGGGTCTATCTCAGGTACAAAGGCAATAGTGGCTGTCTCAGACGCATCAGCCAGCTGTTCACCCCAGAGAGATCGAGTAACCGGGTCAGTTTTGTTCTGAACAATTATCATCGGGAGGGACAGGGTCTTAGCAACCTCAAGTGCATTAGCGTTGCCGTAATGGACATTCCAGAATATAGGCGCCAAATAGGCCATAGGGCGAAATAAGACAGCCGGTAGTCCTGAGCCGACCCATCCGGCGCGCTCAAGTACATCGCGAGTGTTGAGTACTGGGTCAAACAGCAAAAGTCCGTCTGCATGCATTCCGGTGGCCAAGGCGTAAACCGCGCTCGCACCACCCATGGACAGACCGCATAGGATTATAGGCTGATTGGAGTCGAACCTAGAGTCCAACCAGCGCTTTGCTGCGAGCACGTCGCGGTATTCCGAAGCACCCATACGAAAGTAGCCATCGGTATATTGAGAGTTACCGTGGTTTCGCTGATCGAAGGTGAGCACTGATACTCCCGCTTTTTGAAGGCTGTCATAGAACCCGAGAGTATTAAAAAAACGCGATATACGATTGTGTCCAGCACCATGGACGAAGATCAGGGTGGCCCGGGGGCGCTCCACCTCCACCCACCATCCCTCGAGACTGAGTCCGTCACTGTCAAACACAACCTGTTTAAAGTTGTCATTTATAGGCGCATCGACTAGTGGTTTTGACCTGGACTCTAGGACTTCCGAGGGCAGTAAGACTCCAAAAAACAAGACGAGGCTGCAAATTAGGATTATGGTCATACGGCTTGCGCATAGTATTTGACTCATAAAGGTTCCAACGGCGTTAAAGATCAAATCGCCCCCTAAGAATTACGTGGTCCCGAGGACGCACAACAGTGTCCAAGCCCCTGCAGCGCGTTTTAATATTGTCGTAGTAAAACCCCTAGATCGTTATTATGACACTACTCTGAAGAGAGCACTCGGTGCCCATCGTAGTTGGATCGATACTTACTTAAAACAGTGACTTATCTAAATTTTGGTAGCACCAGCCAGATTCGAACTGGCGACCTCTACCATGTCAAGGCTCACAGAACGCGCCACAACACGTCAAGGCACCTGGTAAATCGATACCATAATACCTAAAAAGATAACTTCTGATGGAAGAGTCGCGCTATTCTGAGATCAAAGGAAGGAGTAGCCATGAAAAGTGCCGAAGCATGGGAACTTCGAGGGTTGATAATATTCTGTGTTGTCAGTGCTCTAGCCGCAGCTATAGATTTTTCGCGTGTTCTTGAGATTAGCTTTTCGTCATCGCCGTTAATTATCCTATGGCTGTGCTCCCATACGTTATGGCTGCTAGTGCCTACTTACGTTATCTGGCGGTGTAAGCCAGAGCGATACTTAGCTAATTTGGTCCTGGCTATAGGCTCCACATTTCTCGGTGTTTACCTTACGACCGTTGCCGATTTGCTGCAGTTTTCGGAGTTATCCGGAGGTGCGCTTTTAACTGGGGGCAGGAGTGCTGAGCACCTTTTTGGCACCTTTGGGGTCTTATTAACGTTTGGCGCCTTTCTTAGCCGAGTAAAGGCAGTATTAGTGTGGTTTGCTCTGTGTGCTGTATTTCCAATTCAAGGCGCTATTTTTATAGCCAGCGAGCCACAGATTTACTTCACCACCGATCAAGCAGTTCTCGCTGTTGATGGTAATGCGGTCAATACTGATGTCTTCAGAGTGGCCGTCATCATAGCCATCATTACTTTGGCAAGTCTTGTAGGGTTAATACTGTTTTATCGGTGGGCACTGCGGTCAGCTGTTAATCTCGAAAAATCAAAAGATAACTATCGCCGGTATTTTTCTCCAGAAATAGGAGATGAGATAGAAACAGTTGACCTTGTTATTGGAAAAGGTGGCTCCAGTGTTATTGATGTTGCGGTGTTGTTTACCGACATAGTCGGATTTACAAAGATCTCAGAGAAGATGCCTCCGCAGGACGTACTCGATTTACTTAGTGATTATCAGACGTTAATGGTAGATGCGATATTCCATCATAAAGGCACTGTCGATAAGTTCATTGGCGATGCGGTCATGGCGAACTTCGGGACCCCCAGATCTCATGGAAATGACGCACAGAATGCTTTCGATTGCGGTGTGCTTATGAATCAGAAGTTAGCGGAGTGGAATATAGAGCGCGAGGCTAAGGGTCTCCCTCAGATACAGCATAGAATTGGCATTCACTGCGGCAAATGCGTTGTAGGCAACATGGGTAGTGAGCAGCGGTTGGAGTTTGCCGTGATTGGTGATGCTGTAAATGTTGCTAGTCGTATCTGTGACGCGTGTAAAAACTTCGATACTAACTTTTTAATCAGTGCAAATGTGGCGAGCCGCATCACACATAAAGTGCCGTCAGAGGATGTACTGAATGTCCGCATCAGGGGGCGTGACGGAAATTTGGATTTGGTGAAAATCTACACCGAGCTAAACGGTACCTAGAACACTTCGGAGGTGTTGATTTGGCTAATGTGCCGCGCGCTCTTCGTGCTAGGGTACTTAACACTTATTTATGGCTATCAAGGTTAACCTCGTTGAGGCGCTACTTTTTTGCGAAACGGGCGCTCACGTCGTTTTTAGTGATTGCTGCGGTCAATCCCCTCAAAACCCCTACGATACCTACGTTTTGTCGACGAATGGCAGTCAGCGCCGCAGTCGTATCAATCACCCATGCAGTGACAGATAATTTCCCTTCACGAAAGCTAAACTCCGTATTCAAAGGAGTCCCTGCTAAGCACTCTGCGAGACCAATTACCGCACCCTCCCCGAGCTCAAAACTTACACCTCTCCTGCGCGCCATCAGCCCCCTTTCCGCTACGACTAACGCTCTCTCTGATGCGATGTGATTCCGGATATCTACGGTGCTACGCAAAGCGACCGATGCGTAGCTTCCATTGCGCAAAAATATCTCCAATAAATCCGATCTGAAATTTGAGTCAGGGAGCTGGCGGCCTGAATCAGCAAGTTCATCGCTGTCTTTTGCGGCGACTTCCATAGAATTGCTCTGTTGCAACTGCATAGCTAAACCCGAAAAAATACTTTTTATAGATGGCAAGCCCCTGTCGAGCTCCTCTTGCATCCATTTCATTGATATTTCGAGACATTTGGTAACGGTGGTGGCCTTGGCAGAGGCCAGCCGACGGCCTGTACCCAAAAGTGCTAGCTCACCAAAAGAGCTGCCGGGAGAAAGCTTTGCCAAGATTTGGTGCCCGTTATTTACCGATATTTCAATTTCTCCTTCTTGGATAATGTAAAAATTATCTGCGGGGTCATTCTCTTTGAACAAGTATTGCTCGCAGGGAATCGAGACTTGCATCAGCTTAGGATTTTGTTCCCAAGGGGATCGGCTTACCTCAACTATATTTTCCTCCATATTTAACTCCAATATGACTCCGCCTTTGAAAGGGACGTTCTAAGTTCCTCGTAGTTTTTCTTTTTTTGAACTCCATAGAGTCTATCGCCAACATCGCTCTGCCAATCATGGCGTTCCATTAACTTGGCTGTGATTGAGGTGAAATCCGCAAATTCGATATCAAGCTCTGCAGCTACGGCCCTAGTTTGTGACCAAAAGACGTTTCTTCCAAGGTTAGATAAATCGGCGTCCAGTAAGAAAGGAGAAAGCCTAGTGTTACTTACTTGCGCAGGTCCCTCCGAAATAAGTTTTGTGTCGATTATCATTTGCACTACTGTCTCAATTTCTTCGGTATTGTAGTGCTTAGAAAGCTTCATGGCGGTCTCTGTCATCTTGGCTCCAATTCGCTCATTGTCATTTCGATGAGTCATAAAACCTGCGTCATGACCCAGGGCAGCCATCGTAATAAGGCTGATGTCTCTATCATTAAGCCCGGCTTCATTCGCTAACTTTAATGACTCATTTATTACGTCAATAGTATGAAAGTAGGAGTGATACACTAACGTTGCGTCTAAATTGCGTTTTAAGCGGGCATTTAACTCTGCCGCTGGCTGTGGCAGCAGACTGAGAGCTTTAGCTACTGGTTTCGGTACAACCGTTGGATAGGGGCCAACCCTAGAAAATTCCCTCATATTTTCATCCGCAGTTCTATCATCGCATCCTAATTTGTATTAATTCAAAAAGCACTCTACTGATGCATTGCCAAATCATCCGCACAAGCAGATTGCCTGCCTGCAGTAAATTAATTTCTTCCATTGGACTCTGAACGGGGAAATAGAGGCGCGTGTAATGAGTTAATGACACCGATAGCATTTTGGGCTTTTAAAAAAGTCTAAGCTCTATAAAGAGATAGGAGATATAGGATGTTCGTTTCGGCTACCATCGATTACTTGATGTGCTTGGTCTCTACACTCTAAACAAGTAGTTTTTCTTGCAGGTACTTACCCTGGAAAATTATGAGTGCGGTTTTCTTGCATTGACAGATTAGTGTATTCAATTTGAGATACAGGCCTCCATCCCCAAGTTGATTCCTATGGCGAATTAGTATGATAGTGCGACGACATCTTAGGCTTGATAAAACTCTAAAGTTTTCATGGAAAAATATTCTGTTTAGTAGCATATGCGGCGGTATAGCCTGCATTGGGCACTATTATTTAGATACAAACTCTATTTTCATTCCTCCAGCTGTTGTGGCGATTCTGGGTACTGCTTTAGCCGTGCTATTGGGCTTCCGAAACTCAGCCGGCTACGAACGATGGTGGGAAGCCAGAGAGATCTGGGGAGGTATTGCGAGTGAGAGCAGGACCTTTACCCGCCAAGCCATGACTATTGTTGATCCGAAGAACTATTCTGACGCACTCTGGGAAGTTGCCGCCTCAGCAGTAAAGCAACAGCTGGCTTGGGTGAATGCGATGAGACTTCAGTTGAGGGGTATTACTGATACCGGCGTATGGATTGAGGATGTGGGCCAGCATCTTTCTGATGCTGACTTTGAAATGTTGCTCGGTAAAGAGAATAGGGTAACTCATATAGGTATGATCAACGGTAATACAATTAAAGAGCTACAAGTCCACGACAGTATGGACATTTTCAGTTATATCCAAATGGATGACACCATCACGCGACTCACCGATTTACAAGGCAGGGCAGAAAAAATAAAGAATACACCTCTGCCTAGACCCTATGACTACTACACCTTGGCATTCTTGGGCTTGTTTACATTGCTGTTTCCGTTTGCCTTCATCGGGGATTTCACCGCGGTTGGAATGCCGTGGGGCATTGTACCCGTCACGGTTGTGGTTAGCTGGTTTTTTTATCAGCTCTACGCTTTTGGCTACGCCCTCTCTAATCCTTTTGAAAACTTTGAGACAGATGTTCCTCTCGATGCGATTTGTCGGGAAATCGAAATTGACTTAAAGGAGGTGATCACCGCAGACAGTATTCCAGCTAAATTGCAGGCCGTTGACGGAGTTCTAACTTAAATAATGATCGAATTTGCCGGTAGGAAATTCCTATATTGTGAGCTGCTCGAGTGATCGCCTCCGTAAAGAGGTTGACATACCTGATGACTGGCCGTCGAGGATCATTCGCCTTAGCAGTTGTAATTTTTCTATTCTCGATTTTCGTTATCAGATCCCCTTTGGACCGATTCTCTGTTGACCTCCTACACTTATTTACACCTCCATTTTCGGAGGTTGATGATGTCGTGGTGATAGCTATTGATGAGGCTACACTGCAGGCTGTCGAAGATCCTTGGCCTTGGCCTCGACAATACTATGGCGCAATGCTCAATCGCTTAAATGAGCTGGGGGTAATAGCGGTCGGATTTGATATCCAGTTTGTTGATGAGATGAGCCCCGAGGGTGATACCTATTTTGCGAACGCCATTACCGACTCAAAGAGGGTTGTGCTTGGAAGTGATGTGGTTGAGAGATCAACTGAGTACTTCACAGGAGTTATCGTTATGGAGCCCATATCACAGTTAACAGAGGCGGGCGCTATCTCTGGGTCGGTTGGTCTGGATCCAGATATTGATGGAATTGTCAGGGAGCCCCCTGATTACAGCCCAAGTTTTTTTGGACAGTTGGCTGGAAGGAGCGCGGTTCTACCGCAAACGAATAAGGACTTTATAAGGTATCGCCCACCGGGCTCTTCATTAAAAAAGATTAGTGCTTTACAGCTGCTTATTGAGGGCGGTGTTCGCTCTGAAGACCTGAGTGGTAAATTCGCAGTCATAGGGTGGGATACCAAGGCTGTAGTAGATGCAAATAATGGTCAGGTTGACAGGTTTAGAACCCCTTTGAGTCGATTTGGAGGTGGAACACTTGCCGGTGTGGAGGTTCACGCAACCTTGCTTCGAAATGCGTTGAGAAACGATTGGGTTAGTTCACTACCACCTGTAGCTAATATGGCGTTATGGCTTCTGGCAATCTCTATATCTTTTCTGGTGATAAGTGTCAGTTCGATATCGCGGGTAGCTCTGTACTTTTTTCTTTTACAGCTCGGGAGCTTTGGCCTGAGTTTGGGGCTTTGGTCAAAGGGGTTGTTTTTCAACGCTCTTGTTATTACCCCGGTATTAATGGGTATGGTCGCATATGCAGTGGTTAATGATCTCTTTACGGTCGGACGGCAAAAGCGCGAGCTCAGAAAGGCCTTCGATCAGTACTTGTCACCGGACATGATTGAGAAGCTCGTAGAGGACCCCGAGAAACTAAAAATGGGGGGGGAGTCTCGAGAGATGACGATAATGTTCTGCGATATTCGTGGCTTCACCTCAATTTCCGAACGATTTAAAAATGAGCCGGACAAGCTGGCTGACATCATAAATCGATTATTGACGGCACTGACCAGGGAAATATTGGATACCGGTGGAACAGTGGATAAGTATATGGGTGATTGCATAATGGCCTTTTGGAATGCTCCGTTGGAACAGCACGATCATGCATCCAGAGCCGCAAGGACTGCTCTCAACATGATGGGTGCATTGGAGCGGTCAAATGAGGCTTTAATTGCTGAAGGCTTAATTACCGCGCCTTTGAGGGTCGGTATCGGTCTGGGCACTGGCTATGTCGTCGTCGGAAACATGGGTTCTACTCAGCGATTTGACTACACGGTGCTTGGTGACACTGTGAACACGGCGTCTCGCTTGGAAGGGCTGACCAAGCAACTGGGTGCCAGTATATTGTTAGCCCAGCCAACGATCGACAAGTTGACGTCAGATTTACTATCTCACTCAATAGAGCTCGATTTAGTTCGCCTTAAAGGGCAGGAGTCGGCTGTTAGTGTCCACGGACTTTTTAACACTCCCATAAGCGAAGAGGAGCGCGCCCGAATAGCCAAATTCCTAAAGTCATACAGGAGTGGCAAGTTTCTTCAAGCCACAGCGACGCTTGAGGAGATTCGAGACGCAGCTCCGCGGTTCAGTCCCTATGCAGACGCTCTAACGTCGAGACTAGGAAAGCAAATAATATCACCTCAAAATCACTGGGCCGGTGTGTTTGACTTAAGTACAAAATAAGGGCGGCGCAGAGGTGTTACAGATAGCCTTGCAGACCAATTGAAAAAAATGAGCTATCTCTCTTTGAAGACTGCGCATTGACGTTTATGTCCAATCTACTGCCGAAGCGGCGTTTCACCTGTACGAAAAAAATTACATCTGGTTCATTGTTATCATACCGATAGTCTATTACTCGCGTTGAGAGCATACCCCGTTTAATTGGGATTGAAACGCCGAGGTGGGTGGCCATTTTGGGCACTGACTTTTTCATCATTGGCGCATCTTTACCCGAGAGGGACCAACCAGTAACCCCTCCAGACGTTGAGAATCCGTTCGTTAGGGCCTTTTCAACAGTCAAGCTCGAACTGGTGAGTGATAGTTGTTCGAAGCCTCTATCTGGGTAGAGGATCTGATAATGTAGTGGACTTCGGTAGCGATCCAGCGCAACGCGCCTGATTTGCCGTGCTGATTGCTGCTCGGCAAAATAATCAGTGAAGATTGAGTTGTTCTGCAAATCAGCGCTGGTGTGCTCCGCGGTAACAGCAAAGTACTGTGAGAGTTTTTGCGTGGCTCGAACCGATATTTGTTCGGCGGTGCCGTCAGGATGCAGCCAATCATACAAGGGGGTAATCCCGGCAATTCTCGTGGGGCTGACGCTTGCGTCCACAAGTGGTCTTCTGTCTCGAATAGCCGCTAGTTGAAGTGATGAGAGGCCGTTACTAGATGCCCAGTAAAGGCCTGCCCCGCCGAGGCTCTCAGTTTTTTTAACGCTACCCGCCAGAGCATTGATGTTCTCTATTGTATAGACATCCGGAAATGGGCCCCCATATTCTGTTGTCAAGCTATCATTGAACGTTCGATGTGTGCTGACCAGCTTTGCGAACAGATCTATCTCAATGCCATGCCTAACAGTCCATATACCTCGCAAAGAAAAAAATTGATCAGACTGCTCCAGTCGCTCAACAAGATCATCGTGAAGAATTGGATCACCAAAGTCTAAATCCTCATAACAGTGTAACTGTTCTTTATGGACGAAGCCGATTCGGCTGAAGCTTTTGATTGCGTGATAACCGCCATCAACCATAATAGAAGCGTTATTGTTTAACTCAATTGCTGAACTAAACTCAACACTGTCTCCGCTCGTTCGTCTATCTGTTTCGTCACTACAGTTGGCACTGAAATCTTGGGAAATCCCAAAAAACGGGTTTGCTGGTGCCTCGGCCGGCTTTTTCGCAATTAAGTCACTTGCTTGCGCTGCTGCGTGAACAATCGTTGTTATGTCGTCTGAAGTATTTGTGTAGCTCAGGCTTAAACGGTTTTCGTCAAGATCCGTCGTTTGAGTGCTTACGTTAGCTCTAAAGGGTGAGACTGTTGCGTAGAGGCTTATGTCATGTCCGTGCTTAGGCCTCCAACCAACCGCAGCGATGACCGCACGGTCAGAATAAGTGATATTTCGCTTGTCATGATCGGAGATCTCTTGGTCAAAGCTTCCACCTTCGAGTAACCAAGATATTTCTCCCAGTTTAGAATATTGATATCCGTTTAAACCCGCGCTTGAGTAGCGTCCAACAGTTTCGTTTACCTGGGAATATTCGGCGCTGACGACGCCTCTTATGCCATTTCGTGATACTCCGTCTGGGAAATCTCTTCTGACGCCTAAAATCTGCGAGTCTAGAGACAAGCCTCGCATCAATTGGCTAGTGGAATAGAAATCACTCTGCGATACCGAGGCCTCGTAGACATGACTCGCTGGATCTCGAAGGTTGAATTGATGTTGAGAGGCGCTTATTGCGAACTGGGGAAGACCAATCTCATAGTAACGTCGCCCAACATTCAGACCGCCGGTTTGATCAGTAGCAAACTCAGCGGCACTGCGCTCGACGACTTTTTTTCGAACCGCTTTTTCTGCCTCCAGCTGACTATTTTGAAAGTCAAATTCTGCGGCAAACAGCTTTGCCGCAAGCAGATTCGGAATAGGATCCAATGGATCTAGGCGCTCCGCATCAGAAAATCTTCTAATCGCAAGCTGGGTCTCCCGTCGATGCAGATGACCTATGCCTTGATAAAGCTGCGCCCTTGAAAAATTTGCATCAATTGCTGTTGCCTCTAAAGCCGACAATAACGCACCGTCAGTATCGTTAATTTTTAGTTTTAGAAGGCTATCTGCAAGAGCTAGATCTGCGGTAGTTTGACGGCGCGACGTTCTGTGTGAGCTGATTGCGGACCGTGCTTTTTGTACTTGCCCCGTCAAAACATAATAGCGGGAGAGTAAGGAAATATACTCCTGACTGGGCTCGGCTAAGCCACTTGCAGCGTTCAAATAGTTACGGGCTCTATTGAATTTTCCTCTCCGCATTTCTACATTCGCTGATGCCAAGTAAATATCAACTAATGATGGCGCCTCTCTTTCGCCCACGTTCAGTAAATCGCGGGCCCTTGTTAGTTCCCCGGTAGCGGTTTCTATTGATCCAAGCAACAACCAGTAGTAACCGTCGTTGACAATCTCATTCCCAGCTTCAAAAAGGATTCTTTTGGCATCTTGAAAGCGTCCCTGGGTCAGCAGATACTTTGCCGCAACCCAACCCTTAGCCTTGGCATCCGATTGCTCAATTAGCTTCTTGGCACGTGTCTCATCCCCGAGGCCAATTGCGATTTCGGCCTGAAATAGTTCAAACCATGCTATCCAGTCCGCCGTTGTGACTGGAAACATTCGTTCTTTATTTCGATCTGTCCATTTAGTGATGATTTGACGGAGCTTGGTGCTAAAAATGGAACTGGCAAAATTTGTGTTGTCAGATTCGTAAGTGCGAATTAATTCTCTCGCCCAGTCGGGAGCATCCCCTTTTGGTAGGTATGCCAGTGGCTGAGCCTTGTAGTGATATATGAACTGTCTCGCCTCGTCAGAGCCGATTACCGAGCTTATGGATAGGTTTCCGGTCGCGGCATCTATGCTTGCTACTTGCCCGGTTTCGATGAGGGCAGTTTTTTTTCTCGTCTCTATTTCGACGGTTCCTGCCAGCACTGTCAGCGAACCTATTCCATTGCTATCCACTTGCGCAATCCATTCAGTGCCCCGTACTGATGCGGTTGCGCCCGGTATTCTGATTTTTAGATCTACCTCAACTCTATTTGTTCGCGACCATACCTTACCGGTGGAGATATTTAAGGCTACAGAGCCACGATTTTGGGGATCAGGTGAGCCTATTAGCTTGATCTTTGTGTTGGGACCAATCTTAGTTTGAGTCGAGTCTGGAAGAAGCAAAGTTGCCATTCCGCTACGGTCCGTTTTTAGCCAGTCTTGGGGTTCTAGAACTGTTTCCGCGTCGGCCTTACTCCAGTTCTGCCCATCTTGGGATTCACTAACATTACCCTCAGCAGAAATTATTTCGAAATTGCCAACAGCCTTAGCTTCTGTGACTGTTATTTGGCATAGGCAAAGTACAAGTGCCAATGAGCTGATTTGTTTGCGGATCATTAAAACTTATTTTTTACCCATAAAAATTGCGCATGAGCCCTTTGCAGGGTCAGCACTCTTTCCAGCGGCAACGAGCGTTTTTTCAAAACGGAGCGTAGCTTTCTTACAACGATCATCGGAGCGTAAACGGCCACAAGATTGGTCGATCTTCTTCCTCAAATCTGAACTTTTTGCCTCTCTCCCTAAGCAAGTGCTCACGCATGCTTTTTGAGCCGCATTACTTTTAGTTGCACAGCTGCTTCTACAGCTCAGTGCAGTGTTTGCGGATTTAGCAACTTTTTGGACGCACCCTTGATAACTGGAGCACTCGCCTCTGAATGTTCGGTATGCTTTTATGAGCCCAGCATTTTGCGTTTTTCTAATATCCGCTGCACACATCCGACTGTCAGCCATTGAGAGCATCGGGGTAAAAAAGAACAAAAGAGCTATGAAATAAATAGAGTGGCTTTTGGAATACATTTTCTCTCTCCTACCGCTTGTGGTGAAAGCACGCAACATATTTAGTATCGGCGCGGCCTCCTCAGACTTAACTAGATTTTATTTCCTCTTCCGTTACTTTCGCTTTGTGTACTCTTTTTCTAGGACGATTAAACTTTCTGCAACGCTATAGCTTGACCAGCTGGGGAGCTCTCGTCGGAGAAATGCGATTTCTGCGGTGGTACATTGGGTCACGTTTTCTTTTACCCATATTAGGGCGAGTTTAGATTTGTCATAACCGCCTACATTAATTAGCAAAGCTGCCAGTTTTTGCGCATCGCAACCACTTTTGATGTTGCTCCGCTCACTCTTGATGGTGTTCGTTTTTAGCTTGATTAATTCTCGTTCAAGCGTGATTAATTGCGCTCTTAACTGGGCATTTTCATATCTTAGTCTTTCAACCTCCAAGATCGGCAACTCGGTTTTTTCTTTGGATTTATTTTTCGCAGACAGCGGAGTGGGGTATGCAGCTACTAGCGCAAGGCCCACTAAAACTGCAAAGCACAGACGTACTGGCGCTGATGCGGTCCGCTGGGGGACTCCTTTCTTCCTGTCATTATCAGTCTTAAATAAAGATTTCATATCTACCGCCACATTTGCGCTCTTTGATCGAGATTGTCTGCTGATCGCCTTGGCTTGTAGTTGCTTTAGGTGTAGCGTCTTCCCATGCGTATATTTTTTTTCAGTCTAATAATGCTAACCGCGAACGCTGCGATTGGCGATGTTTTTGTGGGTCACCCAGGGGTCAAAGCCAAGTTAGCAATTAAAGCCATGGAGGCCAAAAAAAGCATTGATGACTGGGAGCAAATAGAGGCATGTTATCGCCTTTTCTTGAGTAACAAATGGCTAATGGAATATCCAAAAAAGCTGTATCGCCACGAGCAGTATCCCAGTTATGTTGGTGATCCGAGGGCCCAACTTTCTAACATTGAAATGATCGCACTACAGCGGGCACGCAATAATGATTGCTTTACTTTTTTATCAATCGACGCGATTTCAGATGTGTCCCTGACAGCTCCGAGTACGATTATATTGATCGAGTAGCGGCCCTGACTGCGTTGATAATCAAAGACGATTTGACTTGGTTGTCTCCACGACCGTTTCTTGCACCACAACTCAGTGTGTCAAAAGATAAAAATCAAGTTAAAACAAAGTTGTAGGAATTTGGTAGGACCAGCCAGATTCGAACTGGCGACCTCTACCATGTCAATATAGACGGGTGCACAAACGTACACAGCTCAACACAGATATTAACACTACAGGTGTCCACTGAGAGTGTTTAGCAGCGACTCTTCACAAGACGATAGAACGGAGTGAATCGTTTCTCGCTTGCAGCTGTGTTTGATTTTTCCAAAAAATATTAGGACCCGCTTTTTAGAAGAGCTATTCGTTGATGTTTAGTTGATTAGCGATCCAGTTGCGAGGCGCAGTCTTTCACTGTAATTCCGGCAGGGACTATCACTCTTATGGTTTTCCTTTATCGGCTTTTCAATTGCACCAACGCGCGGAGGATCTCGGGTTGCTCTAGACTAATGAAGTGGTTGGTGCCTGCGGTTTCCAGGATAGAAACACCGGTGTTTTTTGCACGGCCAGACTCGGCGCTTATTTTCATGCTTTCTCTGTCCAGCGTGCTGTCTTTCTCTCCTATGACAACCGTGATCTTTGGGAAGTATCGGAAGACATCGACGGAGTTTTGGCGCTGCCATCTAACGATCGATTGCACCTGCCTTACGCAGGTCCGGTAGTCCTTGGCAACACTGAAAATAGAGCAACAAAGCTCTGTTTTACGAGGTGTAGTCGGGATCATCATGGGCATTTTCAGTATCCGATGTGCGCTGATGTGACGCCAGCGGGCGAAGGCGATGGGCATCAGGTAACAGTAGAGCCGGTGTTGCAGGGGTTTTGAGGCGTTACCCGCGAGTCTTGCCTCGGGTAGCACTGGTGCTTCCAAAATCACGGATACCGGGCGATGTGTCAAATGAGCAAAAGAGGGGTACTGACGGCCTGTATCAAGGATTACGGCGCCGCCACGGGAGTGCCCATGCACAGTGATGTTTTGCCCGGTGGTCAGTTTTTCCAAAATTAAACCCAAATAAAACGCGTCGTGCTCGATCGAACCAACTAAAAATGGATTCGCCGGCCAGTCGAGTTGAACTGGGTTGACGGCTTTACCTGGTGCAGCGAAGGGAAAATGGTAGTTGGCGTTGTTGACGAGAATGAGCTCAGCGTCGCTGTCGCGATACAGATCTTGAAAGTAGCGCATGTCCTCGAGGAAGCCTGGAAAGCAGACGATGGTTTGGTCGCTACCGTTACTCGAAGGCCTGCGCGCAATATACGTAGACCCTAAATGCATCACCTCGCCTTTAAAGTCCGCATGATGAATTTGCGGCAGAGTGCGCCGGGCACAATATTCTCGATAACTTAGAAAAGCCACAAGGAAAGTCAGCAGCGTCAGCGCCATTACTGGAACTCCAATTTCAGTACGTCCTACGGGTCATTCACTGAACACCGCGAAATTGGCGGCTGCTGTCAGTAGCAAGGCCATGATTCTCCCGGTGTTCATGCTCTACGGGTTTACTCTAAATCCTGTTGCTGTTTCGCCAGAGCCTTCCCGCAGAGCCAGAAGTGCACCGAGCCCCACAAGCCCGCCAGGGAAAAGTACGCTAGTGCCACGCCCAGAGCAGTATCACCGTAGTAAGGCGTGAGCAGATCGCTCAACAAACCTACCAGCAGCGGGCCAAGGCCCATGCCAATTAGGTTCAGGCACAACATCATGACGGCCGAGGACACGGCTCGCGTTTGCACGGGCGACATTGTCTGTACCATGGCGATCGTGGGCCCTATGACATAGTTTGCCGCCACGCCTGGAATAATGAACAACACTATTGCCGTGACCAGGTTGTCCGCCAGTAAGCCGGCGATGAAGAAGGGCAGGGTGACAAAGGGAACCACGGCGAGCATCCAGATACCGTATTGGAAGCCGCGATGGGAAAGGCGATCGAACCACCTGCCAAAGCCCAGTGCTCCTATCGACCCTAGGATGCCAAATACGCTGGCCATTAGAATGCCGGTCTGGGACTGGGTGAGGCCGTGTGCCCGTATGAAAAAGGTGGGTAACCACTGGGTGAAACCGTAGCTCAACAGTCCCGCGACGACGGAACCAGCAACCAGGTGGCGCATGGCGGGATTAGCCCACATGGTGGCCGCGCTAGTAAGAATGGGAGGGGGAGGCAGCGGTGTTTCTGTTTCAAAGGTTCCCCTTGCAGGCTCTTGCAATGACCTGGCCATTACAGCGGCCAGTAATAAGCCGGGTGCACCCACGGATATCAGTGCAATGCGCCAGTTATAAGCCTCGGCGATAAGGCCGCCGCCTACAAATCCCAGCATCATGCCCAGGCTTCCCCCCAGCATCAGTATCGCCATGGCAAAGGCCCTGCGCTGGGGCGGGAAGTAGTCAGCGATAATCGAGTGGCTGGCAGGATTCACACCAGCCTCGCCAATACCCACGCCGATGCGCAGTATCAACAAACTGATGAATCCCGCCGCGAAGCCGCTCAGGGCGGTCATTATGGAGAAGACAACAAGGCTGACAATGATGATCCATTTGCGGCTGTGTTGGTCAGAAAGGCGTGCAATGGGTAGCCCCATGGTGGCGTAGAACAGGGCGAATGAAATGCCACCCAATAATCCCAGCTGGGTATCGCTTAGACCGAACTCTGCTTTTATATCAGGGAACAGTATCGACAGGATCATCCTGTCGCACATCGACAGGGTATAGGCCAGCATAAGCAGGGTCAGTGTCTTGCGATGCCCTGGTAGAGGCCTCATCACAAAACCCGCGCTCTTATAGAACGTAACACTCTCTCAAAGATCCCTCTTTCCCGGTGCGAAGGGTTTTTATCAGCAAACTGTATACGCGCATTACTTTTCATCATGCTGAGATATGAGGCGGGAAGGAAACGCTTCAGTCGCCAGATAGTTCTATCGCTAAAGCGAGTCCCGGCAAGAATATAGTGCTTGCCAATACGCGAATCGTTGTAAACGGTTGTGGCAATACTTTCTGCGGTAATGCCAGTTGCCGCATGGAGCCTGGCGGCTATCTTTGCTGCGTCGGGATTGTCACTGCGCATACCCTTAGCCAGATTGCTCTGAAAGAACGTAGGGCACACAACTGATACTTTTACCCCATAGGGATCGAGCTCACTCAGCAGTCCTTCAGACAAGGCCACCATGCCTGCCTTGGAGACGTTATAGGCCGACATGCTCCCCATATGTAATAGCCCGGCCATAGAAGCAACATTGATAAGGAGCCCTTTACTTTCTTTCAGCAGGGGTACGCAGACATGACAGCCTTTCACAGCCCCCATTAAATTGATGTCCACAGTCCACTGAAAGTCCTTTATCGAAAACGTATCAATATCACCGCTTGCTCCTACCCCGGCATTATTGATCAGGGCATCCAGTCCCTGCCAGCGCTCGGAAATTAGAACGACTAATTCCTGCCATTGGGTATCACTGGTGATATCGAGGTGCTGAAAAAAACAATCGTTGGCGTATTCCTCATTTAGATGGGCGGCAACCTTGATTCCCTCCTCATCCTGAATATCAGCAATACAAACGGACCAGCCCTCACTTGCATACTTTTTCGCCAGAGCCAGCCCAAGGCCACTCGCGGCGCCTGTAATAAGAATACGTTTCATCTAAAAGGCACTCCGGTATTTGTTAAAGAATAAGCTAAGAGATGGGGATTAAGATCTAAAAGGCTGCGTTTGGAGTTCCTCACTCGAGCCCACGTGTCTCGTCAATAGCCACCCTCTGAAAAAGAGCTGTACTCATGGTGACTCACTCTCTCGATAATCGACGGGCGTGGTCGAATTCCAGCGTTGGAAGGCTCTATGAAAGTTGGTGGCTTCGGTGTAGTTCAGGAGGTCCGCTATTTCCACGATGCTGAGTGACGTTTTGCGCAGATAGTTTTGGGCAAGCGTGTTCCTGATGTCATCGAGGACTGTCCGGAAATCTGTTCCCTCAGCCGCCAGACGGCGCCTGAGTGTTCGCTCGGTAACGTACAGTTGCTCTGCGACTTCAGAGATACTGAGAAAATTCCCGGCTGAATGAATGAGCAAGCGACGCACGAGGACGGTGGTTTCATCCGCCTCTGTCATTCCGCTGACCAATTCCTCGCACTGCTGGCTGAACAGCACGTTAGTCGTTGGGTCTCCGGTTCTTACCCGTTGGCGTAACCACCGATCGGGCATAAATATCTCGGTGTACTCTTGGTCGAACTTCATTGGGAATGGCCAGGTCTTGTGATACACGCCAAAGTGCGCAGGTTTCGGGTAACTGAAACTGACCCTGACACCTTCAGCTGGCTTTGCGACTAGCAATTTATTTGCGTAGTTCATTTGAGAGAAAGCGAGTTCTGTGAAGAGCATTTGCTGGTAAACGGTGCCGGCGTTTTGCTGCAGACGGAGGGTTATCCCATCTTTGCTAACTGATCGATGCCAGCTGCAAGCTTGTGGAAAAAAAGCGTGTCCATAGCGAAGGAACAGCTCTAAGGCGGCGCCCATATCAGAGCAGCTCATGAGGGCGAAACCGTAGGTACCATATCCGGCAAGATCCAGGCCATTACCTATTTTTATGGCTAGTGTCGTGTCGCCGGACATTGCCACCGCTGTTTCGAGAACCTCATACACAGTAGGGGGCGATTGCACGCTAGCGGTCGTTCCACGGCCCAGACTGGCGGTCTCAATCACTTCAAGAGGGCTGATGCCCAGGCTTGCCAGTCTGAATCGAAAAGCCTCGGCGGCTATGGCATGCGGTGCGTTATCGGCCATGGGTTCTGGTCCTCAATGCCCGCATCTACACCTACTTCCGAGCCAATATGGCAATCATTTTTTGCGCGGTTTCCATACCTGAGTTCTGATTCTGCCCGGTAATAAAACGTTCCTCAGCATCAATAGCCACGTGGGTAGCGAAAACGTCACGAAAAGCTGTTTGGCTTTCAAATAGCGCACCAGCCTTACGCAGTTCCGTCTCAGGGTGCAGCGGTGTCAGTTCAATTCCCAGCTCTTTGACTTGCTTGTCGGTCACCCCGGTCATCGCACGACCGGCGATCAGCTTGTTGCCCTCACGGTCTTCTACATTAATCAGACCGAGAGCACCGTGACAGACAGAACCAATAAGCGGTTCTTTAGGACCGTAGTAAGCTTCACCAATTTTTTTGGCCAACACGTCTGAATATCCGAGATCGTAAGCGGCACCCCAACCACCGACAAGAAAAATGACGTCGTATTGGTTGAAGTTAACATCATCTATACGCAGTGAATTTTCCACCTTGGCAATCAGTGCCGGGTCATTGAGGTAGCGCTTGTCTTGGGGTGTGATCATGGTGCGGCCCAGTCCACTCGGATCCACAGGCACCTGGCCGCCTTTAATACTGGCGACATCAATCTTCATTCCGGCATCCAAATAGCTGTAATAGGGATGCGTTAGTTCTGAAATAGCAATGCCCGTCGCCTCGCCGGTCGTTTCACCCGGCGCATTAAGTACCCCATGACTAGTGGTTACGATCAGTGCGCGCTTACCGGCCGGTAGCTGGTGGGTCTCCCCGGTATATTCAGGATGGAGGCCCAAACTGTGCATGATGGTAGGCAATGCCAGGACAACAACTGCGAGCAGGGCAATGCTCGCTGCTCCTATCTTCAATAGTGTCTTTTTCATCCTGTGATCTCGGTTATCAATGGAATTCCAGTTCGCTGTACTTGCTAGATTTGAGTTTCAAATTGACCAAGTCTTCGGTGTATCTATCGGAATTCTTCCATGGCTGCCTGTCACCGCTCTTGGGCATGATTTTTCGCGCTCGCAGCACGTAGCCTGCGTCGAAGTCCAGCAGTGGCGCCTCATTCATTTCGTCGCGTAGCGTTGGAGTGACATTGCGATATCCTCCACGCTCCATCTTCTGGAGGAGTCCGCAGACGTAGTTCGCGGTGAGATCGGTTTTCAGTGTCCACGAGGAATTTGTGTAACCGAAACTCATGGCGAGATTAGGTACGCCTGAGAGCATCATGCCTCGGTACACAAATCGCTCTGTTAGATCGACTTCCTCACCATCAATGTAGTAAGCGATATCGCCACCGAACTTCAGTTGCAGGCCGGTCGCCACAACGACAATGTCTGCCTCTAGGTACTTACCAGACTTAAGTGCGATCCCCGAGCTATTGAAGTGATCGATGTGATCGGTCACTACTTCCGCTTTGCCTTCACGGATAGCGGTGAACATATCTCCATCGGGGACAGCACACAGGCGCTGATCCCAGGGGTTGTAGTTGGGCGTGAAGTGAGTCTCCACATCGTAATCGGGCCCCAGTTCTTTGCGCACCTCGTTGAGTAAGTAGCGGCGTAAGCCTTTTGGGTTCTTTCTGGATAGGCGGTAGATGTACTGCTGCAGCAGTACTTTCTTCCAGCGAATTGAGCGGGATACCCAGCTGTTTGGCAGGTATTTAGACAGCGGCTTGAGCCAGGGATCCTCGGCTGGCACGTTGGCGATATAGGTCGGAGAGCGCTGTAGCATCACTAGGCTTGCGGTGTCGGCAGCCATGTTCGGGACCAGTGTGATCGCTGTGGCACCACTGCCAATGATTACCACGCGTTTGTCTTTGTAATCCAGCTGCTCTGGCCAGAATTGGGGATGAACAATCTCCCCCTGAAAATCATCTATTCCTGCGAATTCAGGTGTGTATCCCTGCTCGTAGTCGAAGTAACCGGTGCAACTGAGAATAAATCGGCACTGAATGGTTAGCTGCTCTTCGGAGTCTGTGCGTGCACCGGAAGATCGCGCAACCATCACGGTCCATAGAGTATCTTGCGAAGACCAGTGGGCTGAGACCACCTTATGGTTGTAGCGTATGTACCGATTGAGACCGTACTCCTCGGCCGTTTCTCGGATGTACTTGAGAATCGTGTCGCCGTCGGCGATGGCGGATTTAGCAGTCCAGGGCTTGAAGCCATAGCTGTAGGTGTACATATCGCTGTCTGAACGAATGCCAGGATAGCGGAACAGGTCCCAGGTCCCTCCGCTTGCCGGACGAGCCTCTAGTATGGCCAGGCTCAGCTGCGGCATGTTGCGACGCAACTGGCAAGCGCTGCCGATGCCGGCAAGGCCGGCGCCGATCACAAGTACGTCAACAAACTCGGGTTTTCCAGTCATGGCTGTGTTTTTGGAGCTCCTTTGAGTGCTGGGAGTATGGGTGTGACCCAGGGAGAGACACATATCATATTCGGACAGGTGGGTTTCACCGCAGGACCGGGCGCGCAATGCACAGGGATCACACTGGCGTCAATCTTTAGTATTAGTGCCGGATCAGAGCTATAAAGCGCTCCACGATTGTCCGAATATGATACGTGACGCTGTGTACGGGTCGATACAATCAAGCGGTCATAAAGGAAATGAAGTTCACCGGCCCTGGCTGCCTCGTGAGGGTTTGCGTCATGCTAAAGAAAATTGCGCTAGGAGTGTTGGCTGTCCTTACCCTGAGCGTTGGTTTTGTTGCAGTCAAATTCATTATCCCCTTGTACACCGTACTCGATAAGGTGGGGCCCGGCAGTGCACCGCGCGACCTCGCACTGCAGGATGACAGCAGGTTAGAAGCGCCATTTGGCAACGCGCGTCCGGCGTTAGTCGAAGGGAAGCCTTCTTCCGAAAATATGTCTGCACGCGGAACAAAGCTCTACTGGGGCGAGTTACATTTGCATACAGCAGAGAGTTTTGATGCCAGCATGATGGGCAACAAACTTGGCATTGAGGATGCCTATCGTTTCGCCAAGGGCGATCCCCTGGTGGGAGCAGGGGGCGAGACTATGCAGTTGAGTCGTCCCCTAGATTTTGTCGCGATTACCGACCATGCAGAAGGTTTTGGTACCCGAACACACTGCACCGACCTAAGCCTGTCGCTGCGCGACCGCGCGACTTGTTGGTTGATGGGGTTGGATAACCCGGCGCTGTTCACGATTTTTGTCGACGGCGCCCGTGGCAAAGCCGACCCTGGTGATCCATCGCAGCCAGCTGGGGTTTATCAACCTGAATTTCGTCAGCCGCTTGCATTGGGGACCTTCCCGACCTGTAAGCCAGGAGCGGGCGCGGCCCAACGGTGTTATGAGAATACTTATGATGACTGGGCGCGTTATGTGCGGCTGGCAGACGCTTATTATGAACCGGGCAAGTTGACTACACTGATCGCCTATGAGTTTTCTCCCACGTTGCCGGATCAGGGCAAGCACCATCGCAATATCATTTTCCGCTCAAATATTGTGCCTGATAGGGCTATCTCCAGCTTTGATGTACCCAATGCGATCGAACTCTGGAAGGGGCTGGAAGCCAATTGTGATAAGGCCAATGGCTGTGATTTTCTGACCATACCCCATAATCCAAACAAGGCTTGGGGCTTGACTTATTCTCGCTACACCTGGGATGGCCAGCAATACAGCGAGGATGATTGGCGCTTACGACAGAAGCGTGAACCGCTGACCGAGATTTTTCAGATCAAAGGTTCTCAGGAGTGTGCACTGGGTGTCGGCGCAACCGATGAAGAGTGCGCATTTGCCCAGGTTCTGGACCCCTGCCAGCCGGGAGAGACGACCGGCTGTGCCTTCCAAACCGGCTTTGTTCGTCAAGGTATGAAGGTGGGCCTGGAACTTGAGCAAGAGCTCGGCTTCAATCCCCTGCAAAATGGTTTTGTAGCGGCAACAGACAGCCATAACTCCAATCCGGGGGATGTGGAGGAGTGGGACTACCGGGGATCAGCAGGGACGGTTCAATCTCCCGCAATGCGTCGTCTGAGACAGGGTAACCCAGATAACAAGGCTTATAGGTCCTCTCTTAAATTTAACACCTCCGGTGGTTTGGCTGCTGTATGGGCGCCAGAAAATACACGTGAAGCTATTTTTGACGCACTCGCGCGTCGCGAAACCTATGCCACCTCCGGTCCGCGAATCGCACTGCGCTTTCATGCCGGTTGGGGCATTGATGAAGCGATGATCGACGATCCGGGTCTGGTGCAGCATTTGGAAGCGACAGCCGTGCCTATGGGGGCCGTTTTTTCTACTAGCCAACAGCCACAGTCGCCGGAGTTCCTTGTCTGGGCGGTAAGGGACCCGCTGGATGCCCCCCTGCAGCGTATTCAAATGGTCAAGGGCTGGATTGATGATGCGGGCCAGACACATGAAAAGGTGGTCGATATTGCCTGCGCTGACGGCCTGCGAGTTGATCCGACCAGTGGCCGTTGCCCAGATAATGGCGCCAGTGTTGACCTGTCCACCTGTCAGTACAGTGCCGGCTCCGGTGCTAGTGAATTGAAAACCGTTTGGCGCGACCCGGATTACGATCCGAATCAAAGTGCTTTTTACTATGTGCGCGTGTTAATGAACCCGACCTGTCGCTGGTCCAGCTTTGACGCTATTCGCCTTGGCAGAGAACCTCCCGAGGGTGTGCCTGCAACCATTCAGGAGCGAGCCTGGTCGTCACCGATTTGGTCCGGCGATTAACTATGAGTTTAAACTGATAACGTTATGAAGAAGCTTGTTTTGGTAGCATTGATTGTCCCGCTCCTGGGGATTGGCGTTGTTGCTGTCGCTTACCACCTAATTCTCGACAAAATAGGCGCCAACTCTGTGCCGCGGGACTACGCCATGCAAGACGACAGTAAAGTCGTGGCTCCCGTTGTTGAACCTGTTGCTAATGACGGGGCGTCCAGTAGCGGCGGGGCAATGAACCTGTATTGGGGCGAGTTGCATTTGCATACTGCTGAAAGTTTTGATTCCACAATGATGGGCAACAAACTTGGCATTGAAGATGCCTACCGTTTCGCGAAAGGTGAGCCCTTGATGGGGGCTGGCGGCGAGACCATGCAATTGAGTAGTCCCCTGGACTTTGTAGCGATTACTGATCACGCCGAAAGCTTTGGTATCCGCGCGCATTGCAACGATCCCAATCTGTCGCTGCTGGAAAGAGCCGCCTGCTGGGTCATGAACCAGGCCAATCCAATATTTTTGGGAATCATTGTCGAAGGCGCTCGTGGTACGGCCGACGCTGGTGATCCTGCCTTGCCGGCAGGTGTCTACCAGCCGAAAAATCGCAAGGTTCCGGGTGTGGATAGATTTCCTACCTGCAAGTGGGGTGGCGGCACCGTCGAGCGCTGTTATGACAATGTCAGTAGCGATTGGGCACGCTATGTCCGGCTTGCCGATGCCTATTATGAGCCAGGGGAACTCACCACACTAATAGGCTACGAATATTCGCCCGGCATGCCGGACCAGGGTAAACATCATCGAAACGTTATTTTTCGTTCCAATGTTGTCCCTGAGCGAGCTATTTCGAGTATTGATGCGCTTAATGCGATCGAACTCTGGAAGGGGCTCGAAGCTAATTGCGATAGGTCCGATGGCTGTGATTTCCTGACCATACCCCATAACTCAAACAAGGCTTGGGGGCTGACATATTCTCGCTACACCTATGATGGTCAGCTGTATGGTGAGGATGACTGGCGTCTGCGTAAGAGACGTGAACCCCTGGCAGAGATTTACCAAAACAAAGGTGCATCAGAGTGTGCGCTGGGTGTCGGTGCAACAGACGAGGAGTGCGCCTTTGCACAGGTTCTGGAACCTTGCCAGCCGGGAGAAACGGCCGGCTGCGCCTTCCAAACCGGCTTTGTTCGCCAGGGTATGAAGGTGGGTCTGGAACTTGAGCGGGAGCTCGGCTTCAATCCCCTACAAAATGGCGTCATAGCGGCCACTGACAATCACAACGCCAACCCGGGAGCTGTAGAGGAATGGAATCACCGCGGGTCCGTGGGCACCATATCTTCGCCCGCAGTGCGCCGCCTTAGCGGCAGGGGCCGGGGTGATAAACCCTACCAGTCCCTGCTCAAGTTCAACACCTCTGGTGGCCTGGCTGCAGTTTGGGCGCCAGAAAATACCCGCGAGGCAATCTTTGATGCGCTGGCTCGGCGCGAAACCTATGCCACCTCCGGTCCACGTATCGCGCTGCGATTTTATGCCGGCTGGGACTTAGATGAGGCGATGATCGACCATCCGGGTCTGGTGCAGCATTTGGAAGCGACAGCCGTGCCTATGGGGGCCGTTTTTTCTACTAGCCAACAGCCACAGTCGCCGGAGTTCCTTGTCTGGGCGGTAAGGGACCCGCTGGATGCCCCCCTGCAGCGTATTCAAATGGTCAAGGGCTGGATTGATGATGCGGGCCAGACACATGAAAAGGTGGTCGATATTGCCTGCGCTGACGGCCTGCGAGTTGATCCGACCAGTGGCCGTTGCCCAGATAATGGCGCCAGTGTTGACCTGTCCACCTGTCAGTACAGTGCCGGCTCCGGTGCTAGTGAATTGAAAACCGTTTGGCGCGACCCGGATTACGATCCGAATCAAAGTGCTTTTTACTATGTGCGCGTGTTAATGAACCCGACCTGTCGCTGGTCAAGCTTTGACGCCATTCGTCTGGGCACAGAACCTCCCCAAAATGTGCCTGCAACCATTCAGGAGCGAGCCTGGTCCTCGCCGATCTGGTCAGGCCGTTAGCGATCGTCTTGTTAACTTTCTGGTCATCAACAGAATTATCACGGCACCCAAAATCAATGTGATCAGTTGTCCGGTCGGGGAGCCTACAGAATTTTTAAATCTGGCTGTCAGACCATTGCGCAGAATCTGAGCTGGCTGATAATAGTTTTTCGGTACCGGTATCACTCCGTTTTCTCTGGCGTAGGTTTCATACTCGGCGAGCAGGTCGAAAAATACAGTTGTCTCTACAGTTTCCAGTGGTTCCGTTTCTCCCGGGTCTTCTGTGATGTTGTATAAGTGCCAACGACCATCGTTTGTTCCGCCCCGGTTTAAGGTGATTTTATAGTCACCCTTAATGAGCGCCGCGTTTCCACCTATCTCATAGGTGATGACATCTTCATCGGTATAGACAGAATCTGTTTGTGCTGCGATGACAGGCAGCAGATTTTTCCCCGTGCTGGCTTCAATGGCTTTGCCTTTGTACTGCGTGCCGGGATGGTGGGTGCCTGCCAGAGCAAGAATGGTGGGCGCCAGGTCTTTGACAAAGGCTCTGCTGTGGCTGATGCGACCCCGATGTGAATCTGCCACTTGTGGCCCACTGATAATGAGAGGAACCCGAATGCCGCCTTCGCCGGAATGAAATTTATAGTGTCCAAGAGGTGAGGCGACCGCGCTGCCGAAACTGGCCCCAATGGTGCCGTAACTGTAGCGCTCGCCCAATGTTTCGTAATCGCGGTTGTATCCCAGAGCGTTTATCCAGAGCAGCGGCACATCGCCTGCGGCTGGACCGTTGTCAGAGGTGAAGATGATGACGGTGTTGTCGTATTGGCCTGACTCTTTCAGATATTGAATGAGGCGACCAATGTGATGATCCATAGCATCCACCATCCCCGCGTACACGGACATGCGCTTGTCACTGTAACGCTTTTCCTCTTCAGAAAGATCATCCCAGTCGTCTGTCGCTGCCATACGTTTCATGGAGGCGTTGGCAGGTATTAGCCCCAGATCTTTAACAGCATTCTGGCGATTTTTACGCAGTGCATGCCAGCCATCTCTATAGCTCCCAATGTACTTTTCGGTAAATTCTTTAGGCGCTTGGACTGGAATATGTACGGCCAGAAAAGAAACAAAAGAGAAGAAGGGTTTGCGTTGCTCCTGATGGTTTTTTTGATTGTTCTCTAGCTGCTGGATAGCCTTGTCGACGATAAATTTAGAAGAGTAAAAACCTTCAGGCACGGCGATCTCTTTACCGTTTTCAAGCCAGAGTGTTTTGTCATAGTGAGGAACATAAGACTGCTGGGTCCAGTTGTCGCCGCCGGAAAAAGGCATGGTTACCGTTTGTTTAAAGCCACGGTTTATCGGCAGCAATGATGGGTCGGCATAGCCCAGATGCCATTTTCCAGACATTGCTGTGTCGTAGCCCGCATCATTCAAGAGCCTCGCGATCGTGATGACATTGTGATTGAGGGTGCCGCGATAAAACGGCGAGTGGGCTTGCTCGGGTGTCAGCGCTTCACTGATGTTAGCGACACCGGCGCGATGGCTGTCCACACCGGTTAACAGCATGGCTCGGGTGGGCGCGCAGCTGGCTGTCGTATAAAAACTGCTGAAGCGCAACCCGTTATTTGCAAGCTGATCCAGGTTGGGGGTGCTGATTTCACTGCCATAGGAGCCGATGTCTGAATAGCCCAGATCGTCAGCAAGGATCAGCAGAATATTGGGTCTGTGATCAATGCCCGCCTCGGCGCCAACGCAGCTTACCCAGCCCAAACTTAACAGCAGGAAGATGGCGTCCCTGTACCCGGCGAGCCATGACCTAATGCACAAAATTGTTGTCATCGGTAGATGCGCTGTACCAGATAGGCGACGACCATGCTCGCTCCTGGATAGTCGCCGGTAAATCGGGGCGAGGTTTTTCTCCAGATCGAATAGCATCCCACGTCGACCAGCGGCACACCGGGTTTTCCAGTACGCGAACGTAATAAAAGGCTTCTTGCCCTGGCACAAAATCAGGATCTTGCCATAATGTTTGGAGCTCGCTCGCGCCTACATTGGCGGTTCTTGAACAGTCATCTAGGTTCACTTTTGCGCCGTTATCAGGGCAACGGTGGGTATCTGTATCGACACTCAGGCCGTCAGAGCAAGCGACATCATAAATCTGCTCCCGATGTTCGCCGTCTTGAAGCCAGCCTTTAATAATTTGAACACGTTGTAGTTTTGCTGTGTTGGGATCTTGCACCGCCCAGGTTAAAAATGTGGGCCGACGGTCCGCGTCGACAGGCAATGTGCCGCCCATGGTGACGCCGGATTCGTATGCGGTACTGATTAATTCTCGGCTGGTTAACGCCACCTTATCGAGCTCGTAACCGGCAAAGAAACGTACCTTGATGCGAGTACCGCTTGTGGCGAAGGTCTCCTTGCGGCGCAGCGCGTCGTAGATGGCTTCACGGGTATTCTCCTCTGCCCACACTCCGGCAATGCCAGAGGCGCCCCAGAACTTGTAGCCAGGAAAGTTAAGGTAGGTTTGGCCATCAACCTCCTCGACCATGTCAGGCATCCCAAGTTTAATCAGAGTGCCGTAGAGAAAGCTTGCGGGAATTGAGCCCCTCCTTTCCGGGGTGGCGTCCATTATGCTGACTTTGCCGAAGTAATTGTCCTCTTCCAATGGCGCCGCTGCCGTATGTGTGTCGCTGGAACCGATGACGCCGAACTTGTAGGGGTTGGCGTTATTGTTTGCCGCAGTGGCAAGACCCCGTTGCCACGCATCGCGTACGTAGCTACCCGGGGCAACGCTGGGCAAGGCTGTGGCAACGCGCAGGGGGTAGATTTCGAAATTGGCCCACTCGTCGTTAGGTGACAGTAATGGGTGAGTGTCGGACGTGCCCTTGATCTGTGTGATTTCGACCAGAGGTTCATTGCGCATGCGCTGTTCGGCGTATTCCTGGTCGATGGTGTTCCCGGCCCAATCAGTAAACGCGAACATCGCGCCGTTGGAACCGTTGCTGTTGTGGGGAATCGCCAGGCTTTCTATGCCTTGCTCGCGCAGGTCGTCCATCCAGTTCCAAAGTCCCTCGGGATTGATACTGTTCAATCGGGAGAAAGGCACCGCGGGTAGCTTGTCTGTACCGCGAAAGACGACATTACGGTGAAGGTTCCCTAACTCCTCGGTAGAGGGGGTGTATTCATAGGCTGCAAAGGTGGTGAACTGACCAGGCCGGTAAGCTTCGTTTGCCGCTTCAACGGTTTTGACCCACGCGGAATTGCTGACACTGTTGATAACATCGCTGTTGAAGGTTCCATCGAGCAGGTTGGCGACAACATCACTGCGGAAATTGTTGAAGATAAGGTTTCTTTTTACGATATCGAACAAGCCGCCATCGACCGAGTCATTGATGCCGTGATAGGACTTTGATAGCTCGTATTCTGAGAATGCCGTGTTGGTGTCTGCCGCCTCGTTAATCAGTCCCAGCATCTGCGCATGGTCCGTCACCGCGTAGAAATCCAGCGGCTGTGCCAGTTGTACTTCAAATCCGCTGGGGTGCATGATTGCCTCGCCCTGCGCGTAGCGATAGGCGTCCGCCGGTGTGGCCGTGGTGCCAAAGCCAGCGGCATCAAATGAGAGAGCTGTATGTACGTGCAGGTCGCCGAAGTAAGCATTTCGATCCGCATTGAACTGTCGGCCATCTGCATTAATCTCGGGCAGTGCGGGAAATGAGATGATCTCATTATCCGCGGGAATAACTGTGTTCGTAGTGCGAAGATACTGATTCGCTTCATGGCGCTTTTGCGCCTGGTCGCCGGAACAGGCGCTGATTAATGCAATAGCCGTTAACACAGCAGAACTGTAAATCACTCGAAAGAACATGAAATCCCTCTGCCTGTTTTCTTCTGCTCGTTTGTGTGTCGTATCCGTTGGGTGCGAAATTCTATTGGGTTCTGCAGGCGTTGTTTTTTCGGAAAGGCCTTAGCATCCGGCTGAGGGCCTATCGTCCACAGCCCAGAGCCCAGAGCCCAGAGCCCAGAGCCCAGAGCCCA
>JBELJN010000023.1:31499-37408 GCA_042090345.1 Halieaceae bacterium
AGCCCAGAGCCCAGAGCCCAGAGCCCAGAGCCCAGAGCCCACAGCCCGCACCAGCGACCAGCGACCAGTATATGAGGCTTGGCCTACCGCCCATGTATCATTTGCGGACAGCGAATCTATCCATCAGAAGTCGACAGGCGTAATGGCCAGCGCAAGCGGTGAAACTGAAGAGCGTCCGAAAACGATACATAGCTTTTGGTCCCAGTGATTATGATTTCTCTCTTAATAAGAGTAGAGACAAAATGAAATCAAGATCGATAAGAGTTCTGACTGCCCTGGTAGTGGCCTTAGCTGTAGCTGGTGGCAGTTACTGGCAGATCAATTTCAATAAAGACTGGCGCCAACAATATGCCTACACAAAAGGTGTGGACGCACTGATTTACGCTTTTCCCTATTATTTGAACACAGTGCTGCGCTACAAGTGGAGTCAGCTTGAAGCGCCAGAGGGTCAGCAAGTGCCGCTGGACGCGGTAAACAAGTTTTGGCATGCGACGTTTGTCGATCCTAAAAACTATCGCGACGGCGGCGCCCCGAATGCTGATACGCTCTACTCACCAGCCTGGGTATACGCCAAAGAACAGCCGATCATTATTACAGTTCCGGAGATTCCGGGTCATCGATATTTTGCGATTGAACTGGCGGGTTTTGATTCAGACAACTTTGCTTATATCAGCAAGCGCCTCCACGGCAACGGTGGCGGAAACTACGCCATCGTGCCGCCAGATTGGCATGGAAACTTACCAGACGACGTGGAGTTCGTAGCCCATAATCCGACGCCATGGTTCTACGCCATGGCCAGAATTTATGCTGACTTCAATGACCCCAGTGATCAGGTAGAGGTAGCGGCAATCCAGTCAAAAATGCGGATTGTTGGCTTGAGCGACTGGGGTAAAGCCAATCCACCCAGGCCTGCGCACCCACCTGTTCCCGATGTCGGCGATCTGAGTGAAGTACTAATTGAAACTGATGTCGTGAGTTACATCAAAAAAATGGTGATGTCTGACCCTATGTCTTTCTGGAATAACGTCAATCGCGCGATGACCGTTAATGGTGTACCGGAGCGTGATGAGCGCTATTTGAAAGATTGGGCTGATTTACATATTGGTCCGGATCAGGATGTATCCCAGGCTGAGGACAATGAGAAAGCCGGCTTAGCCAAGGCGGTGTTCGGTGGCATCATGATCATGCGCGCCTATGCCACCCCTGAAGAGAAAAGGGTCAACGGTTGGGGTGTGCCACCAGTGGGCTTCGGGCGCTCCGGCGTTCACGGAAATTTTTATATACGCGGAGCTATTCAGTCGATGCGGGGCATCGTCGCCAATGATGCAGAGGAAGCCATGTATATGGGCAGGGATAAAGATCAGAACGGCGACAGCATTACCAGCAAACATACTTACGAACTCCACTTCCCGCCTGGACAAACTCCGCCGGCAAGATATTTCTGGTCACTCACAGTTTACGACCAGGACGCCAACCTGATGCTCAACGACTATGACCGCTATGCCATCAGCGGTAACTCAGAGGACTTGATCTACGAAGACGATGGCAGCCTGCGGATTTTGATTGGTGGCGAACCGCCTGAGGGAATGGTTGGCAACTGGTTGCCGGCGGGTGAGTCCTACACTCGAGTTACATTGAGAGTATACGGTCCAGAGAAAGCAATGATTGAGCGAAGCTGGAAACCGCCCCAGTTGAAGCGGCTCTAACGAAACCGCGCAGTGCAAATAGTCTCGAGTATGACAATGAAAACACGATTGACGGGAACATTGCAGGAACGCACCGGGTCTTCGCCGACCTGGATCGACTTAACCCGAGATTAACCCATGTCAGTATTTGCCAGTTTGAAAGAAGTCATCAGGGTGTTGAACGAGATACGGCAGTCTCGTGCGGCCATTGGCTTCAAACTGCCCGCACTCGACGAGGCGATTTCCCTTGGGGTGATCTTTGAAGAGTCGGTCCGTAGGCACGGTAACTTGCTTGCCCTGGAGTTCGAGGGGCGCAGCTGGACGTACACGCAGCTGAACCAGGAAGTCAATCGGCTGGCGCATCTATTAAAGGCGCAGGGTGTGAAGCAAGGCGAGGGTGTCGCCCTGTTCATGGAAAATCGGGCCGAGTTTGTCATCTCGTTGTTGGCCCTTGTCAAGATTGGTGCCCCAGCGGCACTCATCAACAATAGCCTGGGCGGTGAAGCCCTGGTGCACTGTTGTAAAGTGACCGACGCCAAACACTGTATTGTAGGTGACGAGCGTGCCGATGTCCTGGCGCCCGAGTTGCCTGGCTTGCCTTTTGGCCAGGGTCATGGGTCTTGCTTCTGGATGAAAGACGCTGTGGATCGCAAAGCCCCCGACTGGGCGATGGATGCTAGTCAGGCCATGCAGGGGCATGCTGATCTAGGCCTGCCAGAAACTCCGGGTATCCTCGCCGGTGATGTGGCGCTGTACATTTTCACTTCCGGTACAACGGGCCTACCCAAGGCCGCAACATACAAGCACCAGCGCCTGGTCACTGCCGCCAATCTGTTGGGCAAACTTACCCTGCGACCCAAACCAGGAGACCGGCTGTACCTTTGCTTACCGATCTACCATATCACCGGCCTGGGACCCGGTTTGTGCGGTTTTATCGCCGCTGGCGGCACGGTTTGCCTGCGTCGTACTTTCTCAGCCGGCAAGTTCTGGAGTGAGGTACAGGCCTGGCAGACCAATAGTTTCGTGTACGTGGGAGAGTTGTGTCGTTATCTGGTGACACAGGCTCCCACTGACGCCGAGAAAAACAACCCCCTGCAGAAGATGGTGGGTAACGGATTAAGGCCAGACGTATGGGATGAGTTCAAGTCCCGCTTTGACGTGGATCGCATTTGCGAGGTTTACGGTTCCAGTGAAGGCAATGTCACTTTTCTTAATCTTCTGAATAAGGACCGCACTATTGGCACCACCTCGGTCGAGGTTGCATTGGTCAAGTACGATGTGAATGAAGAAGCCATTGTGCGGGACGATGCTGGACTTTGTGAGCTGGCCAAGTCCGGTGAGCCGGGGCTGTTGCTTGGGAAAATCACTGACATAACGCCGTTCGATGGTTACACCGATGCGGAGGCGACCAACAACAAGATCATTGAGAACGTGAAGGAAGCTGGTGCTCGTTGGTTTAATACCGGCGATCTTGTGCGCGAAATCAATGTTGGCTTTGCCATGGGCCTCAAGCACTACCAGTTTGTCGATCGTACCGGCGACACCTTTCGTTGGCGTGCTGAAAATGTGTCAACCAATGAGGTGGGGGAGGTACTGAATTCCCACCCGCAGATCAATATGGCGAATGTCTATGGCGTAGAAGTACCCGGCACCGAGGGCAGAGCGGGGATGGTCGCCTTTACCCTTGATGCTGATTCCGACTTTGACTTGGACGGTTTTCGCGCGCTGGTGGATGCCCGGTTGCCCGACTATGCTCGGCCAGTGTTCGTGCGCCTGCAGCAGGAGACTGAAACCACCGTGACCTTTAAGCTGCTGAAGGGGAAGCTGCGCGAGCAAGCCTATCACCTGGACAAGCTGGGTAAAGACCGCGTGTATGTGCGTCACCCTCGCAGCGGTGAATATCGGGTGCTGGATGCTGATTTTTATCAGAAAATTCTGGCGGCTGAGGCGGGTTACTAGGAGGAGAGGCTCAGCCTGGTCCCGCATGCAACAGACATACACCGACTAGCCGTCTCCATAATTATTGGCCAATAGACTCCCGACATGCTTGAACCAGAGAATAATCCCACCGCCTCCTACTTCGTTGACCCGCCGCGCCTGCTCCGTTTTTTCCTGTCAAAGCGATTTAGCCGATTTGCAAACGCCCAATGGAGAGCGAAGAAGCGAGCAGCAGAAGAGAAGAAACGCAAGGCCGGGGGGCGACCTCACGTAGTGGAGTATTTCCACCAGGTGGACGATCCCTATTCGCACCTGATGGCGCAGGTAGTTGCGCAGTTTGCCGAACGTTATGACATCGAGGTTGTGCCGCATCTTATCCGCGCAACCGGCGGCCGCAGTCAGCCTGAGGATGAAAAGCTGGCGGTTTGGGCTCGCCGTGACTGCGGATTGATTGCGCAGCACTATGGTTTGAGCTTTCCCGATGATGCTGGCGTGGTGCCTGAGCCTGAATTGCAGCAGGTGGCTAATCGAGCGCTGACGAAACTTGGGCCGAAGGATTTTCTAAATCAGGTTGAAGGCATTAGCACCAGCTTGTGGTCAGGTGGGCCTATCGATTGGGGTGACGTGACTGCGCAAGAAGCTGAAGCGGCTCTGGAGGCAGGGTCTGCGCGCCTGGCGGAGTTGCACCACTATTCAGGCGCAATGCTCTACTATGCTGGCGAGTGGTACTGGGGCGTTGACCGGCTGTTTCACCTGGAGGAGCGCCTGCGTGAATTGAGTGTGTGTAAAGAGCCAGGTCAGCCCTATATTGCACCGCGGCCTGAACTGGATGTTGCGGGTATTGATGCCAGCGGGCTGCATTTGCATTTCTTCCCCTCTCTGAACAGTCCCTATTCCGCGATGATTTTTGATAAGACCATCGAGCTCAGTCGGGCGTGCAAGATAAACCTCCACCACAAGCCTGTTCTGCCCATGGTGATGCGGGGGGTTCCTGCCACGCCAGCGAAAGCAAACTATATATTCTTTGATGTGAAGCGCGAGAGCGAATTTTTGGGGGTGCCTTTTGGAAACGCGGTAATAACGATCGGCGAGCCTACCCGGCAGTCCTACTCACTAATGCCCTGGGCCAAGTCGCTCGGGAAGGATACAGAGCTGCTAAGTGCCTTGATGCGCTATGCCTTCGCAGAAGGCAAGGGTTTACACAAAAAGATGAATATCAAACGAGCGGTAGAAGAGGTAGGGCTGAATTGGTCTGAGGCTCTGAAGCACCTTGGTGGTGAAGATTGGAAGCCGTTCATAGAAAAACACCAGGATGAAATGGTGGAGGGCATGGGGCTGTGGGGGGTGCCTTCCTATCGCCTTTGTGGTCCCGAGGGTGAGCCTGACCTGGAAGTTTGGGGGCAGGACCGCTTGTGGTTGGTAGCGGCAGAAATTCGCCGTCGTGCCTCGCTTTAGTGTAGCTCCAAACTGAGCCCTTTTATTACAACGGATTGATGATGACTGATTTGAGACTCGTAGGCAGCTCGGTATCCCCGTATACGCGTAAAGTGCGCGCGCTTTTACGTTATCGGCGCATTCCTTATCAATTCGTCAGGGCAGGGGGGGTAGAGTCAAAAGCACTTCCGCCTGCACCGCTGCCACTTATTCCCTATGTTGTATTACCAGATCACAACGGTGAGTTGACGGAGGCGGTGGTCGATACAACGCCTATTATCAATCGCCTGGAGGACGGCTACCCGGAGCGCGCTGTGCGGCCAAAGGATCCGGCACTGGCCGTGATCGACGCGTTGCTGGAGGAGTTTGGCGACGAGTGGCTGGCCAAATGTATGTTTCATTTTCGTTGGTCAAAGCCAGCGGACATACAGACCTCGTCGTCCTATCTGGCCTATGCCATGAATATGACAAGCACACGGGAGCAGGCGGAGGCGTTTGCCGGCATGTTTGCCGAGCGGCAGATTTCGCGGATTGGTGTGGTCGGGTCGAATGAAACAACCGGCTCTCTTATCGAAGAAAGCTGGGAACGCTATCTGGACGTGTTTGATCGTCATCTCCAGAACCAGCCGTTTCTCTTAGGTAATCGTCCGGGTGCGGGCGACTATGGCTGCTTTGGCCAGATGACTATGCTCGTATTGACAGATCCTACGCCTCAAGCGATTTCTCGGCGTATCTCACCCCGTGCTTTTGCATGGACAGAAGCCATGGAGGATCATTCGGGATTGGAGGTCGATGACGCTGATTGGATTGATCTGGATGCGCCCCCCGAGACCCTCAAAGACTTGCTGTGTG
>JBELJN010000024.1:0-4519 GCA_042090345.1 Halieaceae bacterium
GTCATAAACCGACGGAAAATCCCCACTCCCATCAAGGGGGATTACGTCATCGTAAAGACCGTGAAAATGAAGAATTGATGTCGCCACCGAATCATCGCAGTCGCCATCAAGTTTTACTCCCGATATTATTGCTACCGAATCAAACAAGTCAGCCGCACTGCATGCCAAGTCGTATGCCATCATTCCCCCATTAGAGTAACCAAGAGCAAACGTTCTTCCGAAATCAACTGGGATTTTATTGCCAACATCGGAAACCAGATTACGAGTAAACATCACGTCATTAATTTCAATGTCAGGGCCAATGTCACCGGGTTCCCAGTAGGGACTACCTTTCTCTCGAACCATCGCTTGGGGGTACGCCACAATGAACCCTGCTTCACTGGCAAGACCATTCAAGCCATAAAATTCTCCTATAACTTCTGCGTAATCTTTGGCGCAATCACCAAAACCATGGAAATTTATTAGTAACGGAAAACCGGAGTCGCTTGGCTCTATATCAGGCACGTGAAGAATAAATTCTCTCACCGCTCCATTCACCTCAATTCGATGAAACCCCTCACTGCTTTCGTTGCCGCAAAACGTTGGCTGCCCTATCTGGGCTGCAACATAAGGTGCCCAGAAGAGACATGCGATTAATGCTAGTTTTTGCTGCATCAGAAATGACCTCTATTACCTGTGTATGAATTTACGTAACCATTAGTCACGATGCTTATTGCAGACCTCGATCATAGTTAAGCTAGTCTAACTTCAGTTGTTGTAGAAACTTCGCAAACCTCAGCAATGGATTGCATCGGGACCAGTATAAGGAGGACTGTAATTAGTCGTAAGAAATTCATAATGGAAGGCTCAAATAAACAGAGGCGGTGACGCGACGGCACAGACTCTCAGCTTTCAATGTTATTAGAAGACATTGAGGCAAAGCAGACTAAAGGGCTTCAACTCAGTCCTCTAATGCACCTCCCAGAACCAACAGCAGTCAAACACCAGCCATCACGGCTCTGTTTATAAAGACCTACTTTTTTCAAACTGGCGTCTGATGTGTCTGGCCAGTAACTACTGCCACAGTGACAAGGGTTCTGCCCCTAAAAATTGGACTGGTGAAGGCACACCTCAATGCCTATGGAGAACGCATGACAGAGGCTCAGGTCAATTTGGTAGTCTTTGGTTGTACCTGCTTCGTTGGTGACCCGGTAGGTTAAAATCTGTGTGAAGTTTTGACTGGTCGTTCCAGACGTTTGCGCCACGTCTTCAATTGTTACCTCTGTGCCATCGAAACTAAAGGTGGGCGTCAAGGAGGTCACGGGTAATGCCGTTTCGAGTCGAGCCGCAAAGGTTGTGCCGTCGCGCACGAATTCTATGACTTTCTGCAGGTCCGGATTATAGTCTTTTAGCAGCGAAAAGGTTTTGAGTGCGGGAGCTATGTGGGTTACCGGAGCTGCGGGCGGCTCGTTTATGGCCGGCTCGGGAGAGCTACTTGAGCCTCCCCCGCAGCCAGTGATTAACGCCAGAAATGCAGCCATTGATTAACGCCGGAAATATAGAAGCAACGATCCACTTTAATATGGCTCTTTTCACGCTAACTTACCCTTCAACAGCACATTTATTGCTATAAGGGCTTAGTATGACGGTTCTTAGTCAAGGTCGCAGTTGTTAGGGAGTAGGAATGGTCCAATTGCCAGAGGGCCATGACTCTCTTTAGTATTCACTCTGCCATTACGGCAATGAGATCTCGTCCGCCCCCGTCAAAAGAGAGCCAAAATATGAAAGCTGAGCTACAAGAAGTGATGAACAAGCTTCGCAGGTTGCAGGGTGCGATTGACTTCAGTAACGCGCCCGCAGCAGAACGGGACGAATTGGCTGAGGACGTTGCCAAGATTATGGATGAGTTATTTGACCTTATGAAAAGCCTGCCGGACAGCTGATTCAGCCGGTTGCGCCGTTCTTTCTCGCTATTAGCTCGCTGCTCGGCAAAGGCGGCTGCACCTGCGTGACCGCTGGAAAAAAACACGGGCAAGGGAGCTGGTGCCCCTATGCTCGATTAGCGATTTTTAAGCACGCGTTAACAAGGCCCGAGAACGTCATCACGCATCGAAGCCAGGGACTTGATCAATGCTAACTCGTCTAGGCTCGCCATGGCGCCCTGAAAGTCCGCACGCTCGCCATAGATCCGCCATCGACAGAGCGACCAAACAATGTGTTTTTCGAGCGTATTGCGCTCGGCGTTTAGTAATTTATAACCAAGCTTTGAGTGCATCATCGGTCTGTCACGTCACTTGATTTGAGAGTGTTCTTTACGGTAACAGTTTTTTGCTGTTAAAACACAACGATGTTTATGCAGCTCCGGAACGGCTTCACCGGGCGTTTTTAGGGCTTGTCTATGCCTGAAATAGGGGCTCAAATTCGCCGTCACAAGCGGTAGATTGAAGGCATAGTGCCCAAAATGCCTACTTATCTAGTGCTGGTCGGTGGTTATTTGGCCACACGATCTTCATGCGGTGAGGCGGGCGAGCTAAGTTTGGGCGAAGCTAAGTACGGACCGCACATGTCACTCGCTGTGTCCATCCTGGGCGGTGCGTAAGGTGTTTTACAGGCGAAGGCCAAGTCATTTAGGGTGCAGAGACGGAATGGGTGTCGGCTCTAAAAATTGCTAACCGCCTGACGTTCGATCCTTTAGAGCAGGGTCAATACATTTTCAGGCGGACGACCAATAACAGCCTGATTTCCTGCAATGACAATGGGGCGCTCGATGAGAATCGGGTTGTTAACCATGGCTTCTATCAGAACCAATTCATCTAGGTCTTTGGATAAATTAAGCGTCTTAAACGTTGGCTCTTTGGTTCTCATAATGTCGATAGCCTTAGCATTTAAGTAAGACAGGATCTGGGTAATTTGATCCTTGTTAGGGGGTGTCTCCAGATACATGACTTGCTCGGGCGTAACGCCGTTTTCCTCGAGCAACGTTAACGAGGCCCTCGACTTCGAGCAGCGAGGGTTATGCCATATAGTGATACGGTTCACTGATCGTTCTCCTCTGAGCTGATAACGCGTTACAAATTCATCTTTCATGTTAATTGAGGGCGTGGCTTAGTTCGAGCGCGATTGCCCATGCCGTGTATTTTTCGTTACTGTCTCAGCCCTTAATGTCAGATAAAAGGGTTCCGGTGTGGCAGTGATAATCGATCATAAATTTGCGGTGGCGCCAGAGACGCTCTGGGAAATCTTAGGAACCCCAGATAGGGTGGATTGGGTGCCGGGTGTAACGAGTTGCTCGTTTGATGGCGAGGTCCGATCACTTGATTTACCCGGCGCAGGTGCGATTAAGGAGCGAATTTTACGCCACGATAATGGCGCTCGAATCATTGAGTATTCGTGCTTTGAAAGTCCCGGAAATTTGGAATCGCATCGGGCAAAAATGGAGATTACCGCGGCCGATGGTGGCTGCAGACTCCAATGGGCAGCATCCGTAGAACCGGTAGCGATCGAGCCTTTTATCAAGGGGAGTATGGAGGGCTGCATTGCTCGTTTGGAACAAATGCTGAACCCGAGGTAGCGACAAGCGATTCGCCGGCGCTGCGAGAATTTGTCACGCCCACCACGTAAGCCATGAGTTAAAAACGATAACAGAGTGAAGGAGTAACTCGGTAATGAACTTTAAAACCATTTTGTACGATGTGCAGGACGGCATTCTAACGATTACGCTCAATCGTCCCGAGCGGTTAAACGCCTTTAACAATGCCATGCGCGATGAGGTGATTGCGGCTCTTGATGCGGCGGACGCAGACGATGAGGTGAAAGCCATTATCTTTACGGGCGCAGGCCGCGCCTTTTGTGCCGGTGCCGACCTAGGGGGAGGAGGGGATACCTTTAATTACAAGCCTAAAGATCCCGGTATACCGCGTGACGGCGGTGGCTTGCTGACGCTGCGAATATTCGAGTGTTTAAAGCCCGTGATTTCAGCTTGTAACGGCGCGGCTGTCGGCATCGGCGCTACGATGCAGTGCGCAATGGATATCCGGCTGGCGTCGGAAAATGCGAAGTACGGCTTTGTATTCTCCAAGCGAGGAATTGTTCCGGAAGCGGCTTCAAGTTGGTTTCTTCCGCGCGTGGTTGGCATCAGCACGGCGTTGGAGTGGACATTTTCTGGCCGCGTGTTTCCAGCGGATGAGGCGCGGAGTCGAGGCTTTGTCCGGACCGTATACCCTGCCGATGAGCTGATGCCTGCTGCACGGGCTTTGGCGAAAGAATTTTGTAACGAGACATCTGCGGTTTCTGTCGCTATGGCGCGCCAAATGATGTGGAAAATGCTGGGTGCTGACCACCCTATGGAAGCACACCAGATAGATTCTCGAGGTGTTTACTTCACTGGCAAGTCAGAAGATGCACAAGAAGGTGTTAAGTCATTCTTAGAAAAGCGGCCAGCCAATTACCCCGGAAAAGTAAGCAGTGACATGCCCGAATTTTTCCCATGGTGGGAGCCGCGCGACTTTAACTGAAGAGTATCAGAACTGAAGAGCATCAG
>JBELJN010000024.1:4619-15918 GCA_042090345.1 Halieaceae bacterium
ATCAGAACTGAAGAGCATCAGCGAGAATAAAAGGGCATTGGCGAGCAAGACCTAGTCGGGTTTAGTGATCTGAGAGCTCTGCGAATCGATAGATTGTCCGCTGGCGATATGTTCGCCCCGGCGTTAAGACGACGCTGGGGAAGTTGGGTTGATTTGGTGCGTCCGGGAAGGCCTGTGCTTCAAGGCAGATGCCCGCTCTGGTGCTGAAAGGGGCTGTCAAGCCGTCGCCGGTGTACACCTGAAGCGCAGGCTGCGATGTGAGGACATCGAGTTGCAGTTGGGTGTCATGTAGGCGAAGGCTCGCGGCTTTTTGGAGTTTGTTGTCTTTGGGCAAAACGAAATTATGATCGAGCACGCTATCGCCTAGGCGGCGCCATTGGCGAAAATCAAGCTCGCTCCCAACGAGCGAAGAAATTGTTCCGATTGGAATCGATTGCTCGTTTAAAGGAGTGAAATGCTTCGAATGAATTCGAAATTCATGGTCGGCTAAGCGTCCACCCAAATTAAAATAAGCGTGATTGGCTAAGTTAATAACGGTTTCACGATCAGTGGTTGCCGCAAAATCAAACTGCAAACTAGTGGCGTCAGTAAGCTCATAACGCACCGTGACCAAACGATTGCCTGGGAAGTCATCTGATAGATGAGGAAGCTGGCGTGAGAGCGTCAAACTTTTAGAGTCGCTCCTTTGGGAGGGCTGGAATATTTGCTGATGCAAACCCAGCTCTCCACCATGCAACGCGTTCGAACGTGACGGCTCATTAATACCTATAGAGAAAGTGCCGGAAGCTAACGTTACCTTACCGTTCGCGATTCGATTGGCCACTGGCCCCACTGTCGAGCCGAGATAAAACGGATCTAGGGCGCAATCCTCGGTGGATGCATAACCAAGGACAACATCGATATCTCTTTGGCGACCCATTCCATGCAATTGTATTCTGCCAATGGCCGCGCCCCTATTAAGGAGGTCAACAGTAATTCCCCTCTGAGCGTCGGGAGATGTCTGTGAAATCGTATGGCGGTTACTCATGCCTTAGCCTAACTGAAATGGGAATCATCTATCGATGATGACGACGATGTTCGATACCGTTACTCTTGAATAAACCAAGAAAAGTAACCGCGAATGCCTACCAGCGAGCAGAAAATCGTTAAACGCGTATCCGAACTCGTAGCAGCAGATTCCGTCAGCTCGCCCGACCCTCATTGGGACAGTAGCAATCGACAGGTCATCTCTCATCTCTCGAGCTACGCAGAGCAAGATGGCTGGTCCGTCGAGGTGCAAGCACTCGACACAGATGTCGATGGCAAGGCGAACTTGATAGCCACGCTAGGTGATGTGACGGGAGCGGGCGAGGAACCAGCGGGATTGGTGCTCTCGGGTCATACCGATACGGTCCCCTTTGATGCGCAGGGTTGGGACACTGATCCACTGCAACTCAGCGAGCGCGATGGGCGTCTGTATGGACTTGGCAGTACCGACATGAAGGGTTTTTTTGCGATTGCACTGGAGGCGGCATCCACCTTCAACCCAAAAGACTTTAAGTCTCCGCTTTACCTTTTAGCCACCGCGGATGAAGAGAGCACGATGCACGGAGCGCGAGCGCTTCGCAGAGACCACTTGCCGCTGGCACGCGCTGCTGTGGTGGGAGAGCCAACGGACCTTCGCCCAATGCGCATGCACAAAGGCATTATGATGCAGGGCGTTAAAATGCGAGGGCGCAGTGGTCATTCGTCAAACCCCTCGCTGGGAAACAATGTGATCGACGCGCTGCCCACCTTGTTGTCTGTCTTATCGACCTACCGAGACGAGCTGGCACAAACGTTTAGGTGTGAATTAATGGCAGTGCCGGTGCCGACGATCAACTTTGGTTGCGTCCATGGTGGTGACAGCCCCAATCGTATTTGCGGTGAGCTTGATTTCAGCTTCGACGTGCGAATGCTTCCCGGGCTTGAGTATCAAGATGTTGAACGAGCGCTGAATGCCAGATTGGTCGAAATCGCGGCGCTGCACGATATCGATATCGAAATGCGGCGATTAGTTGAGCCAGTCCCGGCCTTTGAGCAAGCCGCTGACAGTCAATTAGTCATTGCTTGTGAGCACGCTTCGGGTCAAACCTCCGATGCAGTGAATTTTGCGACTGAAGCCCCGTTCTTGAAGTCACTCGGTTTAGAGACCATTGTCATGGGGCCTGGCTCGATCGATGTCGCTCACCAACCGAATGAATACATGCCGATGGAGCAGATTCAACCGGCGATTGAAACGCTGCGTGAGCTCATTAGGCGCTATTGTTTATGAATGCAAACGATTGGGAGTGAGCTGTGAGTACAATCAGAGCGGTAAGAGTAGAGACTTGTGGCGCCGCAGAACAAATGACGGTCCAGGCTATTCCTGAGTCCGCACCGGGTCCAAAAGAGGTGCGAATTCGTATGAGCGCCTGCGGCATCAATCTCATCGACACCTATCACCGGTCTGGTCTGTATCCACTGCCTTTGCCCACGGGTCTTGGCTGCGAGGGTGCGGGGGTCGTGGACGCTGTGGGTGAGGGAGTGGATGACCTAGTCGTGGGCGACAGAGTGGCTTTTGCCATGGCTATGGGGGCCTATGCGGAGTCTATTGTTCTACCGAGAGCCTCATTGGTTCGGGTTCCCGCTGAGGTGTCCGACGAGCAAGCGGCCGCGGTGTTGCTCAAAGCCATGACGGTGGATTATCTCTTCAACGATACGTTCCCTTTGAAGGGCGGAGAGCGGGTGCTTTTCTATGCCGCTGCAGGCGGTGTTGGGCTGATTGCCTGCCAGTGGGCGAAGCACATAGGCGTTGAGTTAATTGGCACGGCCAGCACGCAAGAGAAGTGTGAACTTGCCGAAAGTCATGGCGCGTCACACTGTTATCTGAGCGACACACCCGATTTACCTGACAACCTCCGAAATCATGCGCCACAGGGTTACCCGGTGGTTTACGACAGCGTAGGGAGATCGACTTATCGCTTAAGTTTAGGGCTACTGGCACCTCTGGGTACGTTTATCAGCTTTGGTAACGCCTCGGGTCCCATTGATGCGGTTGTGCCGGGGGAGCTTGCGTTGGGTGGCTCTCTTTACTTTACGCGACCGACTTTGGCCACGCACATGGCGCGACCGGGCTGGATGCAAGCATCAGCAGATCGAATTTTTGGTTTGATTGCGTCTGGGGCCCTAACCGTAGAGATTAATCAACGGTATGCCTTGGAGGATGTGGTACGAGCACATAAGGATCTTGAGGGTCGCTTGACGACCGGCAGCTCGCTCCTTATCCCGTAGGCCTGCACGGCGAGGTCGCGCGCGCATTTGCGTTGTGATGATCAGCCGCTTACCGTTAAGGCGCTTGTTGGGCGCGACTAAGACTGGCGGCTTTGTGTTGCAGCGCCGGTCAGCTGAAAAGAAACACGGCGCGCCAGCGCCGCGTGACGGAGCAAAAATGTGAACAGGGTGACTCGGGCTGAGAAGCACGAGAATTTCATACAATAAAAATGAGCCAATGGGCGAGTGACAATATGCGAGCAAGTTACCAAGCAATGAACCCATTTATGACGCCCGTTGAAGCGGAGCGCATGTTGCGCATCGCTGAAGAGCGGGGCGTTTTTCGAACCTATGCCGAAGAAGCACTCAATGAGGGTATTGGCGAGGCCTTACCCCAGCGTTTTGATGCGGCATTCAACTACATTCAGCACGGTATTGATGGCTTGGGTAACAGCGACGATGTGAGGACTGCAGCCCAGCGCACGAACTACTTCCGTGAAACCTATGCATACGGCACCGATATCCAAGCACCCGGTGTAGAACCCTTCTTTACACACCCCGATCTGCTGCGCGTGGCGAGCGAAGTTACCGGCAGAGCGTTGGTTGTTCCTGCAATTGTCTATGCCAATATTCTTACACCGGGGCAAGAGCTTGCGATTCATACGGACGTGCCTGAATTTCGTGGTGCGGATCGTAAGCGCATGCCTCAGTGGCTGCTTGTAACGATGCTTCACTCCGGCTTATTTGATGACTACCGTATCCCTATCGCAACCTGTGTTTCTTGGTTTGGCGCAAATCCTGGCGGGGCGTTTGCCTATTATCCCGAGGGTGGGCAGGGGGCACGCGAGTCCATGGCGGCAACCCACAATACTGCTATCCTCATTGATACCGACAAGGTATTTCACGGGGTCGAGCGCGTGACACCAAAATCGCATTTCCCCGAGATTGATAAGGGAGCGACGCTCACGTTTGAAGGGGATGGACACTGGTCGCTGGCTGATCCGAAAGGTATTGAAGTTGCTCGGTACGATTGGTCGGATCTTCGCTATTCAATTTCTTGGAAAGCTTACTGCTTCCAGGATGAGTCGGAGGAAGCAAAGTGGGCGAGCAAGTCAGATGACCTTACCCTGGCGCTAATATTGGATGTCCTTGAGCGAGAGTTGAGACAGCGAGGGGTGTTATCCACGTCTCGACCAGAGCCGACTACCTTCGCACAGTTGCTCGTTGACACGTTTATCCGCTTCCCAACGAAAAAGTCCGCGTAGTTCACCTCGCCTCAATGGTCGGGCTTTACTCCGCGATAAATAAAGCGGCGAACGATCATGGGTAATAAAAACGTGTCGACGAGACGTTTAGATAGTCTTATGCGTTTGCCATCCGCTTGATGAAGTGTGAGGCCATTTTCTTGTGGCCCGACGATAGAGCCCCAGCGGTTAGCCGGCGGATCATACGCCCTGTTTGCCGGTTTTCCCTTGGCTTTGCGCCTCAAGTTGTGCACTAAGACGCCGTAGGCCCAATTGCGGGCTGATGAACGCTCGGGGTCGGTCGACGCCACATCACCTATCGCAAAGATGTTTTCAGTGCCCTGAACCTCGAGCGTGGGTAATGTTTTGACGAATCTGTCTTCGTCCAGCAAATGCTCGGGCAGAAAGTCCGTGTGAGGCTTTCGATTACCTATAGTCCAGATGATCGCATCGCTCGAGATGCTTGCCCCTGATGCGAATTTTACAGAGCCCGATAACTGTTTTTCATCGACTGCGACCACGCGATCCTGACACAGTAAATCCACACCAGCGTCGGAGAGAGCCTGTTGGTAGAACGCTCTTGCGTTGGGATGGTAGCCCGGTAACGGCAATGTACCGGACACGCAGAGTGAGACTTTCTTACTCGGATCAGCCCGTTTTATATTGAGAGCCACACTAACCCCAGTAGGACCGCCGCCAACTACCGTAATCGATGAGGCCGCCGTTACCCGTTGAGCTTGGTGAGAGAGGTCTGCAGTTATCTCACTAGCGGATTGGACGGTGTCGGTTCGCCAAAACCCATTAGAGGTACCTGAGGCGATTACAAGATAGTCGTAGTCAATCGACTCAGTCTCACCATTAGAGAGCGCAATACGAACTGAATTAGTCGATATGTCGAGGTGCTCGGCCTTCCCGTGTACAAGGGTTATGCCAGCGAGTGCCTTGAACTGCCTAAGGGGCGTATTGTAGTTCGTTTGCCACCAGGGCAAATCGGCGAGGCGCTTCCCAAGCTCCTGACCGCTGACAAGGTTGGTTTTTGTACTAACGCCAATTACCCGAAAGCGCTTATTCAATCGAGAGGCAACGAGTACACCGGTGTCGCCCATTCCCAAAATGACAACCGTCGGTCGTGATGTCTGTTTCTTATTCATTGCGTCGTTTTCAATCCAGCCAGGTTGTCACGTTTCACACTTTCCATTTGGCCTTTAAATTTCTCTTTCTAAGTTGAAAGCGTAATGGCAGTGTTTGATCCTTATCCCGCCGCGAGAAAAAAATGCCGCTGTCGGGAAGATAGGCGGTGCTTGAGTAAATTGGAGGCCTTATGCGGATTCGATTAGCGGAACAAAATGATGTGCCGGACATTGTGCCTCTATTCAATGCATACCGGGAATTCTACGGTGAGAAAAGTGATTTGGACGGGGCCAATACCTGCATTACCGAGAATTTGGCCTTGGGGCGCTCGACTATTTTTGTTTGCGACGTGGCGGATTCGACCGTTGGTTTTACGCAGCTTTACCCGGCATTTTGCTCGGTTGAAATGAAGCCCTTCTATGTTCTTTATGATTTATTTGTAGCGCCAGAGAGTAGGCAGATAGGCGCAGGATCTGCGCTGTTAAGCCATGCGCACGCTTGGGCTGCGTCGCAAGGTGCGTTTCAGGTTGTGCTTGAGACTGCGCATACCAATCAAAAAGCCCAATCCGTTTACGAAAACATAGGTTATAGGCTCGATACTGACTTTAGGAAATACAGTTTTCCAATCACTTTTGGGTAGCTTTTCTCCAGCAGGTTGAATGAGTGGCCTTGCTCCAAGGGTGGCTTGAAAGGCCAGCGCGAGCTGCTGTTCCTAATCGTTTAGGCAGAGTCGCCATAGAGTCACCATAGAGTCGCCATAGAATCACGATGAAGGAAGGACGAGGAATAAAGTGACAACTATTCAAATTAAGTGGAGCCCCGTCCAAATGAGGGGCGCCGGCAATAACCTAAACTGACAACACTTAGGATTTTGCGAAGGTCTTTTCCTCGCCTTTGAGGCCTAATTTCGCATCAACTTGGGTTATCTTTCGCGCAATGCGCTCCCTGAGGACTTCGCCCATTCTGCGTCTTAGAAAGATCGCTGAAACCGCACCGACTATGCCAATCATAGCCAGCGTGGCGAATAGGTAACGATACCCGCTGTCGCCGGGGAAGGTATCGAGCAGATAGCCCCAGAGCAGGTACCCAAAGGAAGAGGGTGCGTACACGACGAAAGCAGCTACAGCGATTACCGACCCCGAGAAGCGCGGGGGTAAGCCCATTTCTCCGTAAGGTGCAAAGTACAGCGCACGCATGAAGAAAATAATAAAAACGAGCGGCATCAGTAAGCTCATTGCGATCCAAACCAATGATTGTGATGTCGGCATGAGAGCCAGTGCTGTACCCAATAAGGCAACCAGGATGAGACCTGCTTGCATACCGCCCGCTGAGCTTCCAAACAGACGATTAGTGACGAATCCTGCGACAAAGGCTGAGCTTATACGTCCCACCGAGGTCGATAAAATAGCGAAGATCGATGCGGCGAGAGCCGGCAAGGTGAAGCTTTCGTCAAGGTAGGTAACGTAAAACGGTAGGCTGGAATACGCGAAGTAGATGAAGAATCCACTGACCCCTGCCAACCAAATTTCAGGCATCGCTAATGTGACCTTCATCCCCTCTCGGACCTCTTCCATCATGTCACCAGAGGTATCGCTGGACTTAAGCAGGGGGTCTCTGGGTAGGACAAACCAGCATATGACGCCAAGCAACACCATGACGCCACCGTTCAGCATAAACGCCACTTCGAGTCCAAGGACACTGTTACCCAACCACGCGTAAAGCCCGAGCGTAATAGCATTTTGCAGAAACTCGATGAGCCCTCGGCCCCCCTCAAGAAAGCCAAAGACTTTTGACTGATTTTGATCAGAGGAGGACTTTCTTACCGAGGACAAAATCGCTGGCCAGAACGCACCTTCGCAGCAAATCGCGAGAACCAGAAGCAAGCTCAGAAGAACGTAGAAGTCGGATGTCTTACCCAAAAACGAGGTGGTTATGCCGCCTATGATCATGGTCACCGAAATAAGCTGGCGCGGCGCGTAACGATCCTGCGCCCAACTGAGCAATACATACATGAAGTTACTGGCAAGGCCGTAGATTGAGAGCAGTAACCCAAACTGGGTTTTTGAGACGTCCCATAATTCGAGTATTTGGGGGAGTAAGACACCTTTCATTGCCAAAAGCGCAAAGGTGAATTGAGAACAGAGTGTGATCAAAATGAAATTAGACAAAATACGCCGAGAGGCGAATACAGGCGTCTGCGCCATCTGTTGGGTGTTGGTCATAGCGAAGTCGCCCTGGTGTGGTCAGGAAGCACTATACCAGTGATAGCGAATAGCGGTGGCGGTCAAATAGGCAATACTAATCGAAGTCTAAAATGGGTTAGGGCGACTGATTTGGACTATGTGGTGTGGCCGCTTTTCACGATAGTCTTCAGATGACGGGTTACGCCATCGTGATACCGACAGGTGAATGACAACAAAACGACAACGATAAGAATAAGGCGGTCTAAGTGTGACTGACACATCTGTGCACCAAGCGACGGCGGCTCCGCATGAGGCCTACACAAATAGCTACCGCTATTACGTGCTGGCGTTACTTACCTTGGGCTATGTCTTTAACTTTGTAGACAGACAGGTCATGACGATCCTCATCGAGCCGATAAAGATGGAATTCGGTGCCTCTGATACACAGATGGGGCTTTTGTCAGGACTGGCCTTTGCCCTGTTTTATGCGACGCTTGGAATTCCGGTAGCACGTCTTGCCGACCGCTGGTCACGCCGAAATGTACTCGCTATTTCCATGACCACCTGGAGTGCAGTCACGGCGCTCTGTGCGACGGCTACCGGCTTTTGGCACCTTCTATTATTACGAATCGGTGTGGGTATTGGCGAAGCGGGTGGAACACCACCTTCTCAGTCGCTGCTTGCCGATTATTTCCCTCCTGAGAAGCGTGCTTTCGCACAGGGGATTCTGGCAACGGCGCCAAATATTGGCATTTTGGTCGGATTGTTCGGTGGAGCCCTTATAGCAGAAGCTTACGGATGGCGATCGGTATTCCTCGTCTTTGGTATTCCCGGTGTCCTCCTCGCCATTCTCATTCAATTGACGATCAAAGAGCCCTTAAAAGTTACTGCTTCAGCGTCTGAAGAAGGGGCAGGGCTGTTCTCTACCGTGGGTAATATATTTAGGCTTCCCTCTTTCGCACACATCATGGTGGGGGTTGGTTTTACGGGCATAGCGGGTTACGGCCTCGGCGTTTGGTCCCCAAGCTTTTTGGTGCGTGTACACAACATGAGTCTTGTGGATGCGGGGCTATACTTGGGCCTCATTGGTATTTTTGGCGGCGGGCTTGGAACAATTTCCAGCGGGCTGCTTGTCGACAGGCTCGCGCGGCGGGACAAGCGCTGGCAGTTATGGTTGCCGGCTATTGGGATCTTTTTAGCGTTGCCAACGCAGCTCGCTTTTTTAATGTGGCCCGCTGAACACAGGCTTGTCATGGGAGATGTCGACGTACCCTTCGCGCTCGTCTTTATGGCACTCTCAGCTGTTTTCGCAAGTTTTTGGATCGCGCCGAGTTATGCCGCTGTGCAGAACCTCGTGCCTCAATACTGGCGCACGCAGGCGTCAGCACTGATGCTGCTGGCCATTAACCTCCTGGGTATGGGGCTCGGTCCACTGCTGGTTGGTATGTTGAGTGATCTTCTTTCGCAGTTCGGTGATAGTTCCGTACGTTATGGTCTGTCTATCGGGGTGAGCCTCAGCCTTGTGGGCGGTATCGCATACCTGCGCGGGAGTACGCTTTATGCCCGCGCTATCGAGAGCAAAGGGTGATAACGCGGACATGTACGACCCGCTAAAAAATGAGTGAGAATGTGATTGCGCATAACCCCTAGCCGATCAAATGTCATCTGAATAAAGCCTAACGTGCGTTATTTCGGTTGTTCTCAAGGGGGGGGCTTATAATTCTTATGGTGGGTTAACAGAAATATAGCCGAGGGCTTCATCTCGTATTATCCAGAGATGACCAGGCCGATTGATGGGAGCGGGTTTTGTGAAGTTCTTTCTATGGCATAAACGCCAGACAGACTGGTGGCTGAAAAAAATGGGGATGTCCTATTACGCGGCGCTTTGGTTTGCCTATCTAAAAGGGATCGTCACTGCACTCATTGCTGTGTGGCTTCTGGGATACTGTTAGCCATTACGCTACGCCTCAGCGCTTTTTAGCTTTCCAAGTGCCTCCGTACTGGTAGTTGCTGGGGTGGCTCTTTTTAAGGGCTAACAGGCAAAGCTCACATCTGAAACGCCAAGGCTCTGATCTGCCACAGCGCGATCGAAACAGCACGGGCTGTGTCTTACTGCAATCGTGGCATATTTTGCTTCGGCTCATCCCGGAGTTTTACTGCAAAGGCGTCTAAGCAGTTCACCAAGGCGCGGTGACCGGGGCCTCTCACGCCAAACACCATCGGCCGCTGTGCAAAGACTTGAGATGCTTTGGCTTGTCTCAATGTTGAGGTAATGACGGTTCTAGGTTGTATCGGTACGCTATTAGGCTGAGCGGGGATTTGGGCCGGAGGTTCTGCTACTGCTCACTTTTTTGGGGCAGTAGTTAAGGGCCACATTGGTGTAGACTTCGCATGAGAAATGGGTGGTCGGGCGGAGTTGCCAAAACATGGTTGAAAAAGTCGAGTCAAATTTAATCCCTGCGGTCAATGTGGCGAGTGGTGAGAAATTTGTTACGCCTTCTGGTATCCACGCTATCAAGGACGGCATCAAGGCGGGGAGGTCCGACGCCACACGCAAAAAAAAGCCTGATTTTTTGAAGATGCGCGTGCGTCATTCTCCGAAATACGAATCGGTGAAGGACATCGTAAAACAGCACCGGTTAGCCACTGTTTGTGAGGAGGCAAAGTGCCCAAATATCAGTGAATGCTGGAGTGCTGGAACCGCCACAATTATGCTCATGGGCGACGTGTGCACTCGTGCCTGTCGGTTCTGCTCTGTAAATACGGGCAATCCTAAGGGGTGGCTAGACCATGAAGAGCCTGAAAATACCGCGAAAGCGGTTGAGTTAATGGGCTTGTCTTATGTCGTTTTGACCTCAGTCAATCGGGATGATCTCCCCGACGGTGGTGCGGGACATTACGCCCAGACGGTAAGAGAGGTAAAGCGACTCAATCCCAACACAGGTGTCGAGGCGCTGACCCCCGATTTTCTGGGTCTTGAATCCGCTATCGATACACTTCTCGAATCGGGTCTCGATGTGTTTGCCCAAAATGTAGAAACCGTACGGAGGCTCACGCATCCAGTGCGTGATCCGCGCGCCGGGTATCGTCAGACGTTGGATGTTTTGGAATATGCTGCTAGAAACTCTGACGTCATCACTAAAACATCGCTCATGTTGGGCCTTGGTGAGACCGACGATGAGCTACTTAAGTGTATGGATGACCTTCGCAAAGCATCGGTCGATGTCTTAACGCTGGGACAGTATCTTCAACCAACGAAAAATCATTTGCCTGTTGAGCGCTTTGTAACCCCTGATGAATTCGAACGGTACCGTGTATGGGGCTTGGAAAAGGGGTTTAAAGAGGTTGTCTCAGGCGTTTTTGTTCGATCGAGCTATCGTGCAGAGCGCGTTTTAGAATTCAATAATGTTGGCCTCGAGTCCCCCTAGGAGAACCGGGCGGTGAGACGAAAGTTACTCTACATCACGGCGG
>JBELJN010000024.1:16018-37183 GCA_042090345.1 Halieaceae bacterium
GAGTCCCCCTAGGAGAACCGGGCGGTGAGACGAAAGTTACTCTACATCACGGCGGTTGAGCCTCGGGCAGAAAAACCGGCGCTCACGGCGGCGGCAAGCTCGATTATCAGTATTCTCGCACGTAACTTTGAGATTTCCCTAGCCGTCCTGGGGCCCGTAAACGCGTCGGATCTCAGCATGTTGCGTGGAGAACTTGGTGTCGTTCGCGTGGCAGGTGGATTCGACCCGACCGATGACGACATGCCCGTGGATACTGAGCTCAAACTACTGTCTGATAGCTCGGGGCATACACCGAAGATTAACGCCCGTCTAAAGGCTGCGATTCAGCGGCGAGCGGTAGACTTTGAGTCTGTCGTTGTGGATTCTTTAGAGGGAGTACCTTACTTACCGCTGGGCGTTACAGGGCAGACCGTCTTCTTTGCGCAGCGCGTCGAATCGAATTTACCTGCACTTGCAAAAGGATTGTTGGGATCAAAAAGGGTCAAACGTGTTCGTCGTTTCGAGCACAACAGCCTGTCTCGCTGTGATCGGGTGTTCTCAACAACGGAAATGGCAAAAGAATTGTTGGCATTGGGCATTCCACTTGGGAAGTTGGTCGATGAATCGACACCTCCCTCACTCGCTCGTCCAACGGCTGTGGTGTCAGGTTTTACAACCACTCGCATGCGAATTGGCTATGCCGGCTACTTAGGGGACGCCGACAATGTCAGTAGTTTAATTTGGTTCTTGGATCATGTTTGGAGCGGTATTCGTGATGCCATCCCGGGTTTAGAGTTCCATGTCTTGGGACTCGACGCGAGTGATGAGTTGATCGCTGATTTGGCGTCTAGAAGTGACGTGGTCCTCCATCGTGGAAGTAACGACCTGAAGATTACTGAATTGGGTATCCGTGCAATGGTTGAACCGTTGTTAAATGAGACCCATATCGAAGCAAAGCTGGTCAACGCGATGGCAAGAGGGATACCGGTTGTGACAACACGTGAGGCGATGGCTACAGCACGCCTTGAACTCGGTGATAGGGTGTCAGTAGCCGACAGTGTGGCTCATATGGTTCTCAATCTTAGACGTATCTTGTCAGAGGCCACGCTTTGGCAGGCCCTGAGCGATCGATCATTGCAAAGGGGGAAAGAATTGCTGGCTTATCACGAGGTGGCGCATGCGATGAGACGTTATTTGAAGCGGGACATCGCAACGCAGAATCCAGGCGAGTAGGGATGCAGAACATGAGCGAATTTAAACGAGTGGGCTTGCTGGGGCGAAGAGAGCATCCGGGCGTGTCACAGGTAGTTGCGCATCTCTTGGAACTATTGGATAGCCGCGGTATCGACGTTGTTTTAGAGGATCGGCTAGCGACATTAGCCCATTTTGAAACACGAGCCATGCAACCCAGAGATGCGATCGGTGCCAATGTTGATTTGGCGATTGTCATCGGGGGTGACGGAAGTTTGCTGAGCGCGGCGCGGACATTAGTGCGCCATGATTGCCCGGTTATTGGCGTCAACCGAGGCCGTTTGGGATTTTTGACTGATGTGAGTCCCGATGATGAGTTGACTGCTCAGGTAAGCAGCGTCCTCAATGGTGATTACACAACGGATCGCCGTTTCCTGCTAGATGTTGAGGTTACCAGTGGAAATGAAGTGACCGGTCAAGCTGAGGCGCTCAATGATGTTGTTGTTAACTCTGGTACCTCAGCGCAAATGATCGAGTTTCAGCTGCAAGTAGACAATGATTTCGTTTATCGAATGAATGCAGATGGCTTGATTATCGCGACACCGACAGGCTCCACGGCCTATTCGATGTCTGCGGGTGGCCCCATCATGAACCCGCGTCTCGATGCGGTCGCTCTCGTACCAATGTTTCCGCATTCCCTGAATAGTCGTCCAATGGTTGTTCACGGTGACAGTGTTATTCAAATTGACACGCTTGAGCGGAACAAAAACAATCCGTTGGTCACCTGTGATGGTCAAGTATCGCTCACCTTAAAACCCGGTGACTCGGTAATGGTTAAGAAGAAATCCAGAGCGCTTCGGCTGCTGCATCCACCGGGCTATAGCTTCTATGCGAGTTGTCGAGACAAATTAAGATGGTCTGATGCACTCACATCCTGACCTCATAGCGCACTGGCGTCGTGTTCCCATCACCGTTTTGGTTCTCGCGCTGTCTGGCGCGGTGTTTCTTCTTATGGAGGTTCTTGGAGATGCTGTTGTCTTAGATTGGCTGGCCTTCAACAAGGTTGAATATAACGGTCGGCGCTTCGAGCTTGTAAGTCCGGGCACAGACTATTGGCGATACGTAAGCCCTGCGTTGGTTCATTTTGGTGTGATGCATATCGTATTCAATGCCTTGTGGATCTGGGAATTCGGCAGTCGGCTAGAACTTCGACTCGGTTCTATTTTTGTTTTGAACCTCTTTCTGGCAGGCGCTATTGGTGGAAATCTATTGCAGTACTGGTGGGCGGGTCCGTCTATTTTTGGCGGGCTATCTGGCGTCGTTTACGCGTACATGGGCTGTCTCTGGATACTTTGGCGGCTTCGGCCGGGGCTTGTGTCCATTCCAGTCCCGTCTATTTTTACCTTCATGTGGATATGGTTATTCGTCGGATTTACCGATGTACTAAAGTGCTTTGGCCTTGGGTCGATCGCCAATGGCGCACATTTGGGTGGGTTATTGGTTGGTATCTTAACAGGCGTCATTATTGCCCGAGTTTTCCCTAGAGGGTCATGAGTCACTATGTCAAATGCCTATAAAGACGCAGTCAAATCTATGCCAAGCGAACTCTACCAGCGAATGGTCGATGCGTTATCGACCGGGCGCTGGCCAGATGGTCGAACGCTGACTGAGGCACAGAGAAAAGAAACCATGGACGCGGTGTTGTTGTGGGGCGAATTCCACTTACCGCCTGAAGAGCGCGTGGGTTTCATCGATAAGGGCGAAAAAGCCGGTGATACCTGCGATGATCCCGTCCCACTGAAATGGCAATAAGAGAGAACGCGTAAATGATTGCTTCGGGGAATCTAAAAAAAATGCTCACGCAGTTGAGTACCCAAGTTCACTATCAGTTACCGATTGGTGAAGAGCGGGTAGATCTAAATCCATTCATTGGCAGTCATCTTGCGTTTGAATTCACGGGAACGATAAATTGCGTTGCCTGTTCGCGAAAGACGAGCAAAAGCTTTAATCAAGGCCACTGTTTCCCCTGTTTCAGAAAGCTTGCAGCGTGTGACACTTGTATTATGAGCCCCGAAAAATGCCACTTCGACCAAGGAACATGCCGCGAGCCCGAATGGGCTGAAGACAATTGTTTTGTTGATCACATTGTTTATCTCGCTAATACCTCAGGGATCAAAGTGGGCATCACGCGCCATTCCCAAGTGCCAACGCGCTGGATGGATCAAGGCGCTACCCAAGCGCAGCCCATTGCGCGTGTTCGTCACCGTCAGCTTTCGGGTTTGTTGGAGACGGCCCTCGCGAATCACGTAAAGGATAAAACGGCATGGCAGACCATGCTCAAGGGCAATGGAGAGGCTGCTTCGTTAGAGGAGAAAAGACAGCTGCTTATGGATCTGTGTGCCGATGATATTTCAGCTCTACAAGATCGGTTTGGCCTGCAAGCTATTACGTTGCTAGAGGGTGAATCGACGGTGGATATTACCTACCCAGTAATGGAGTTTCCAACGAAGGTGAAAGCGCACAATTTTGACAAGACACCGAGGGTGGAGGGACGGCTTATGGGTATTAAAGGCCAGTATTTGATGTTTGATACTGGTGTCTTGAACATTCGTAAGTTCGGTGGGTACCACGTTCACTTGGAGACCATGCAATGATGAGAGATGGGGCACCTAAAACGATTTATCGGAAGGATTACCTTAGCCCGGACTTTCTGATCGATTCGGTAGAGCTCGCGTTTGATATTTTCGATGGTAGGACTCGCGTATCGAGCAAGCTCCATATCCACAGAAACGGCTCTAATAAAGCACCTTTGGTATTAGATGGTGAGGCTCTGGAGATTGTGGGTCTCAAGATCGACGGTCGGAAGCTTGACCAGACAGACTTTCGATACGTTCATGGCAAGCTGACGATCATGGATGTGACTGATCAGTTCTGCTTCGAAGCTGAGGTAGACATTGTTCCCGAGGAAAATACCTCGCTCGAGGGTTTGTATCGCTCTCGAACAATGTATTGCACGCAATGCGAGGCAGAAGGTTATAGAAAGATCACATTTGGACTGGATCGTCCGGACGTATTGTCAACGTACACCGTGTCCTTAACTGCCGAAAAGGCAAACTGCCCTGTGCTGCTGAGCAACGGCAATGAAGTGAGCCGGTACGACGCCGAAAATGGCCGACACACGGTTGTGTGGCATGACCCCCATCCTAAGCCGAGTTACCTTTTTGCGATTGTCGCCGGTGATCTAGAGCTTGTGTCAGACACCTTTACCACTCTGTCCGGTAAGGTTGTTGATCTACGTATCTGGGTCGAGGCAAAGGATATAGATTATTGCGAGCACGCGATGCGATCCCTACAAGCGTCGATGCGTTGGGATGAGGAGCGTTACGGTCTCGAGTATGACCTTGATCTCTTTAACATTGTCGCCGTTGATGATTTCAATATGGGCGCAATGGAAAACAAGAGCCTCAATATTTTCAATACATCTTGCGTTTTGGCTCATCCAGATATAACGACTGACTTGGGCTATCAGCGCGTCGAATCCGTCGTGGCCCACGAGTATTTTCACAATTTCTCGGGCAATCGAGTCACCTGCAGGGACTGGTTCCAGCTTAGCCTAAAAGAGGGCTTTACAGTTTATCGCGACGCCGAGTTCTCGGCGGATATGAATTCCCGTGGTGTGAAACGAATCGAGGACGTCGCATTTCTGCGAACACACCAGTTCGCTGAAGATGCGGGCCCCATGGCGCATCCGGTTCGGCCGGACTCCTTCATTGAAATATCCAACTTCTACACAATGACCGTTTATGAAAAGGGCGCAGAAGTTGTCCGGATGCTCAATACGCTGTTAGGTGACGATGCCTTCTATCGCGGTGCGAAGCTCTATTTTGAGCGCTTTGACGGTATGGCCGTTACCTGTGATGACTTCGTGGATGCGATGCAAGAGGCCTCGGGTAAGGATCTCAGTCAATTCCGTCGCTGGTATGAGCAGGCGGGAACCCCTATTATTTCCGTGGACACTGCGTTTAACGAGGCATCGGGTCAGCTCGACATGACGTTGACTCAGCGCAATCCGCCGACACCAGGTCAAGATTCGAAACCACCCTTGCACATACCGGTTGCCTTGTCGCTACTGGTAGAAGGGAAGCACCATGAGTTTGATGACGGCCAGACTCAGCAGGTATTGGAGCTCACAAACGAATCAGAAAAGCTGAGTTTTACCGGGCTTTCAAAAGCACCTGTTGTTTCGGTTTTACGCGGTTTCTCAGCGCCTGTTCGTTTAGAGTTTGAGCAATCGCAAGATGACTTGGTTTCGCTTATCGGCTTTGATGACGACCCTTATGTCCGCTGGGATGCATCTCAGCGGCTTGCTTTCGAGGCTATTGATGACGGCACAGGTCATCTAGCGGCCGATTATGTTGATGCATTGCGTCGCGTTTTGGATGGTTCTTCTGAGGCTGCAATGAAGTCCCAATTACTGGCGCTACCGACAGAGGCGTCAATTGCAGACCGGCATGCGCAAGTGGGACTTGTGGACGTGCATGCCATTCACTCAGCAAAAATGAGAGTGGCTGCTGCCTTGGGAACGGGGCTTAGGGAAGAGCTTACCGATATTGTCAGTGCGGGTATGGCGAGTACAGAGGTGTATGCTCCCTCGGCGGCTCAAATTGGTCAGCGCGCCCTAGTACACACCGCGCTCAGTTTGCTGGTAGCGAGTGACGCAAGTTGGCTTGCCAAGGCCCGCGAGCTTTATTTCGCGGCAACGAATCTTTCTGATCGTCTTTGCGCAGCTCGGCTTGTCGTTCATCACGGTGACGAGGTGCATCGTGCTGAGGTTCTTCAGCATTTCTTTGACCGATGGAAGTCAGAGAATTTAGTGGTAAATCAGTGGTTTGTTATGCAATCGACACGACCTGCGCCGTCTGCGGTTCAAGATGTCATAGCGTTGACCGAGCATGAAGCATTCGATTGGCGAAATCCGAATAAGGTGAGATCTCTGATCAGTTCTTTCGCCGGTGCTAACCCCGTCGCATTTCACAGTTCTGATGGCAGTGGCTATACACTATTAGGTGATGCAGTAAGGCGGTTGCAGTCCGGTAATCCGCAGATTGCCTCAAGAATGCTCGCTCCGATGACGCGTTTTCGACGTTATGCGCACGGGCAAGATCAAATGCGTGCCGAGTTAGAGTCGATCGCTGCGTTGGAGAACCTCTCTCAAGATGTTTTTGAAGTGGTACAGCGCTCACTGGGTGATGATTAGGTTTTATCCGCGCTGACGCTTTCGCTATGAAGCCGCGCGCGTGGCTTCGTTACCCGGTGCAGGGGCGGATGGTAGGACTGCCAGCGCTTTGATGCGCCCCGCGATGTGTCAAAACCCCCAAAGGTGCCCGGCGACGGGCCATGCTTCAGGGCTTAAGCGGTAGGGTAGAGTGCTCGGGATTGCACAGCTTTATCCTCAGAGAGCCATACCGACTCGCTCGCTACAGCGCGATAGAGGGCAGTTCCCCTAGACCAACTTGAGTTCTGGGGTGAGTAGAGACTCTGCTCTAAGTTATCAATTTCGTCTTTTAAGCGGCTTGAGCAGAGAGATTTAATCGCCCCAAATGTTCTGACAGGACGCCCCGCATGCAATGATGCCCAGCGAACCAGTAAGTCTCGAGTTTTTAATCCGTCGTTTTGTCCCGTGCTTGCTTTCAGCGCCGACATTAATGGGCGTAGGGTCTCTTCGACATTGTGAACGGGCTCGGAACTCGCCTTAATTCTCGTAGCACGCCACAACAGTAAGCTCAGTATAAGGGCGAGACACCAACCCGCCGCGGCAACGAAGCCTATCCAAGAAGGAAGTTCGCCTGCGGCCTCTCTTTTGGGCGCTGTAGCTGGGGCCATATCGGGTATGGTCACGGCGGGGCTACCCACCGAAATTGTCGTCGAGGGCAGCACGGCGTATTCGAGACTATTGGTTTCTGTATTCCACCAGGGGACCCTCACTTCAGGGAGTGTCCATGAGCCGGATCCGCTAGCGAGAAGCGCTTCGCTCTGGGTTCGTTTACCAAGAAAGCCCTCCGTTCGCTCTATTTGATCACTCGATTCTTGATCCGGGTAGACACGAATCCCCGTTATCGACCCACTTTCGCTCACACTGGTTATGGGCGGTAGCTGGCTGCTAAGAAGCCCATCTGCTGTCAGCGAGAGTGTTCGCGTAGTGGAGTCGCCCACCTCCATAGTTTCCGGCGGTTTTGACCATGACTGCGTTAGCTCAAGTGAGGTAGCAGGTAGCCAGATACTGCCTGGGAACGACTCAGGTACAGGTTTTATATTAATAGTGACGGGGTCTTCGGATAATCGAAAACGTTTGCCCAATCTCGCTCCAAGTAGGGATCGTCCGGGCAGTACCTCTCGCGCAGTTAACGCCAAGGCGGGAATTTCGAGTGTGCCTCGCTGTTGAGGGTAAATGGCGTATCGCAGTTGTGTTACTCGCCAGAGGCGGCCATTGATCTGCCGTTGAAAATTCCGACGTGTAAGCTCTTCTACAATGGCATTTTCGAGCTCTAGCTGTGTCACTTCCGCACCGTCGAGGTTAATAGCCTGTTCTATGGTGACGGTCAGGACAATTTGCTCCTGGATGTAAACGGACTGCTTATCAATATCGATACTGAATCTCACCGAATCGCCGCCCCCAGCACTCACAGTTTGTGGATTCACCGTGACACCAATCGGGGTGGTTCGCTTGCCGCCGGTACTGAGCGCCGGAATCGATAAAAGACCGTCACGCAAGGGAAGGAGATCAAGCGTGAGTGTGCGTGTCGTGCTTCGCGACCCATTGATAAAGGATGTGTTGGTCGAGCTACTGCTGCTGAGTATCTCCCAATCGAACTGTAGCGCTGCAAGGTCCAGCTGATCCAACCGCTCGCTCGCATCACCCGTAATAGTGAGTCTTAAGGACTCCCCCATACTGATCGTTCTTCGATCCACATCTGAGCGAATCTCGGCGCTTGCTAAAGAACTCAGAAGCGTCAAGGTCATGAGCGAAATCGTCACGAAAACCCTACCAGCGAACGTCGTCATCAGGTTCCTCTCCGTTTCTTAGGCGTTGGATGGTTTGATATCGAAATTTTCTGCGCAATAGACCGCCCGGGTCATCGGGTACGCGACGCAGCCACTGCTCTAGCGCTTGCTGTTCTTCGAGAGCTTCATCAAAGCGCGCCATCTGTTCTTGCGTGGCTTGCTCTAGCTCAGACATCTCCATGTCTTCACTCATCTCCCCTTCAGCCCCGGGCTGCGCGTCTTGGTCACTCGGTTGTTGATCTTGCGACTCTGACTCACCCTCTTGCGACTCACTGTCACTTTGCTGATCTTGTGCTGATGAGTCACTCTGATCGTCTTGGGAGTCACTTTGATCCTCGGACTGATCGCTGTCACCGTCTTGTTCGGTGTTCTCTTGTTGCTGCTGTTCTTGCTCAAGAAGCGATTTCACAAGCTCTCGATTGGCAATGGCGTCTTGCTTGTCTGGTTCAAGTTCGAGTGACTGATCGTAGCTACTGATGGCACCTTGTAAATCGCCGGCAAGCGCCAGCGCGTTCGCACGATTATAGAGTGCATCAGGGGAGTCCGATTTGCCGAATTCTGCCGACGCTGATCTGAAGTCACCTGCGGTGTAGTGAGCAGTACCGCGCCAATCCGTGTTTTCAAAAAGTGTAGCGGCTCTTTCTGCCTCACCTGCTTCGAGTGCTTTGGCACCCTTCTGGTCGGGTGTAGACCAAAAGTTGTCGAGAACGCTCGCGTCGCTTGTGTCTGCATGCGTTATGAAGAGACCCGCGAGTAGGGCGCTCAATGCACCTCTGCGAAAAAGCGGCAGCATCATTAGCGCGGCGAAGGCGGCGAGCCAAAATCCCAGATCAATCCACGTATCTGTTTTCCGCTCAAGTGAGTCCTCCGCCGTGATGCTTGATTCATTGCCCGCCAATAAGTATCGAATATCTGACTCATCCACAGAGACCTCGGCTGTTTTAGCGGCCAGTTGTGACGCTATTCGCTCAATGACCTCTTTATCGACAGACGGAATGACGATTTGATCGTCGTTGTCGCGAAGGAAGCCCCCCTCGGGCAGGGGAATTGGCGCGCCCGTTGTCGATCCAACGGTCAGAATACCCAAAGTGGCATTTACACTGCGTAGCGCATCGCCTGCCTCATTAACCGAAAACTTCGGCAGACCATCTGTAATCAGCAGAATATTTCCGTTTGTGAGGCCTGCTGTTTCCAATAGTCCGGCGGAGAGTATCAATGCTTCGGTAGCGTTCGATCCCTGAAGCGGCATGATATCCGGTGACAACGCGCTCAGTAGGTTTTCGATAGTGCGCGCATCGTCTGTTAATGGCGTAACGACATGTGCGTCACCAGCGAAAACAACCATGCCAGTCACACCCTCGGCACGTGTATCCAATATATCCATAATTTTCTGGCGTGCACGGCGCACACGACTTGGCTGTGTGTCCGCTGCCCACATGGACTGACTAAGATCTAACACGATAACTAGCGCATCTGACTTTTCAAAAACGGGTAGCTCAGCTCGCTCAAACGATGGGCCTGCAGCGCCTATTACAAGGATGGGTAGTGCGAGCCACCAGAGTTGCCGCAGACGATTGCCACGCGTGCCTTCCTCAGAAATTAGATGCGGGAGAAGATCGCTGTCGATCGCTTTGGACCAATCTCCGCCCTGCGTCTGTCGGCGCCACGCAAAGGGCAGAAGGGGCAGTACGGTGGGTAAGAGCCATAAAAGCTCTGGGCGGATAAGGTGAATATACATCATGAGGTGGCACCGACATTGCGTGGCACAAGACCAGTCAACACACCACCCGTCAGCAGTACTAGGCTACCCAGCAGCAGCCCTGCAAGCATGGCCCAGTAACTCAATGATCTTCGTGGTCTAAAGGTACTCGCATCTTGTTCGACGGGCTCTAACTGATCAATGATGCCGTAAATGGCTTGCAGTTCCCTGGGGTCTCGCGCGCGAAAGTATTCGCCTCCGGTAGCCTCTGCAATCGCCCGAAGAAGCGCCTCGTCTACCTCTCCGCCCCGTGCACTTGTAGTGCCCAGATTTCGACTAATGCCGATGGTGTAGACCTTCACATTTTGCTGCGCTGCCAGTGCTGCTGCTTCAATTGGCTCAACACTGCTCGCTGTGTCTTGACCGTCGGTCAGTAAGATAAGCACGCGGGACGCCGCCGGTCTGTCGCGTAGGCGCTTGATAGCGAGGCCTAAGGCATCGCCGATGGCAGTGTCCTCGCCCGCAAAGCCAAGTTGTGCCTCTCGAATAAACTGCGTGACCGTCGTCGTATCAAAGGTCAGCGGTGCTTGAACGTAGGCCTTAGATCCGAAGAGGATTAATCCCACGCGGTCACCCACGCGTCGCTCGGTAAAGTCTGAGGCGATTGCCTTTACAGCCTCGACACGAGAAATAGTTCGATTCCCTACCTGCATATCTCTAATTTGCATGCTCCCCGACAAATCAAGGCTGAGCATGAGATCACGTCCCGTATTGGGAAGCTCTATGGGCTCACCTACCCACTGTGGACGGGCAATAGCTGTGACAATACATACCCAGGCAAGAAATAACCCCACAACGCGCAATGTGCTGACTGAAGCCGATACTCTTCCCTCTCCTTGGAGGTGCTGCCAGCGCGCACTAAACGGCGCGCGAATAGCCGCACCCAGTGACTCTGATGCAGGCGGTAGGAGTCGAACCAAAAGCGGCAGCAATAGCAACGCGAAAGCCCAGGGCCAGAGAAAATTAAGCACGCGGCACCTCATGCTGTTTCATCCAAAGGCGGGCATGATGCCAATCGGCGGAAGTGGGGTGATCAGGTTCCGCGTGATGAACCTGAGAGAGAATGCTCAGTGCTTTTTCGTCAAGTTTAGTACAGGTTAGTCTAAGAAACGTTGGCCAGTCATCACCTGAGAGTCCCGCGACACCACTGGGGTCGTAGACTTTCACCGCCGTTGCTTTGAGTGCACGACTAAGCATTTGGATATCGGCTGATTGCGTTTCTAATTCGTCGAGCCATTGCAGGCCCTGACGCCGATAAGCGGCCCGTTTATAGCGGCGAAACGCGAAAAAAATAAGTAATCCAATCGCAATACTCACCAGCGCAACAACAAGCCACCAGCCCGGCGCCAGGGGGAAGAACCCGATGGTGCTCGGAGCGCGCAGCGGCTCGAGTTGTTCTAGTAGCTGCTCTGGATTCATCGTTTGGGAAACACCCTTTGCAACAGTTCGTTGGGATTTTCACTGGTATCAACCGTTACCAATGGGACTTGATAGCGTCGAAGGTAATCCACGACTGCAGCTTGGGACTTCTCGAAGTCAACTTTGTATGCGGTGCGCAAGCGTTGCATCGATGTGTCAATCTTAATCTGTTTGTTACCGTCTGTTAGCGCGTATCGCCCTGATGGAGGTAGCTCGGCATCCAAAGGGTCGGTTATTTTGAAGCAGACTACTTGTCTGTGGCTCACGATATCGCGGAGCGTCTTTTCGACCGTTGTGTCCGAGAGCAAGTCAGTAAAGTCACTGATTACCATAAGTCGAGCACCGGGCCGCGAAAGGCTTTTTAGCTGACTCAAGGCGACGGACCATGTATCGGGGGCATCATCACCGAGTGAAGCTGAGGGTGAGGGCGCTGACTCCATTAGGCGCAACAACCGTAAGACGGATCGTTTTGATCGTTGCGGTTTTATTTCGACTAGACCTGAATTCGTCATGGCGATACCGCCGACGCGCTCCCCCGCATCGAGTCCCGCCCATGCGAGCACAGAGGCGATATGAGACGCTAGAACGGTCTTGAAGCAATTTTTGGAGCCAAACCACATTGGGGAGCGGAGATCGACAAGCAGCACAATAGGTTGCTCGCGATCTTCTTGAAATAGCTTCGTGTGGGGATCGCCCGAGCGTGCGGTAACGCGCCAGTCAATCGAGCGTACGTCGTCTCCCGGTGCATAAAGTCTCACTTCCTCAAAGTCGACACCCCGTCCGCGTTGGCGAATTTTACGGCGGCCGGCAAGCAGCGCGAGCGCTTTTGATTGAGCATTGATATTAATCGACTGCGCGACGTGACGACCTTCTATGAGTCGCTCTGCCGAGACTTTGTGACCTTTGGGGAGAAAATCCAACATGCAAGCTAACTCACGCTACGGGAACGAGATCCAGCAACCTATCGATGACACTGTCGGAAGTTACACCCGCAATTTCGCCGTCGTAACTCACTACGAGTCGATGTCGTAATACATCGTAGGCCATGGCTTTCACGTCATCGGGGCTTACGAAATCCTTACCTAAGAGCCAGGCATGGGCTCGAGCGCACCGGTCGAGCCCAATGGTGGCCCGCGGTGATGCGCCATATTCGATCCAACTCGCAAGTTCCGCGTCGTACGCTTCGGGCTGACGGGTCGCCATGATTAGCTGGACGATGTATTCCTCAACCGCGTCAGACATGTGGAGCTTTAACACCTCTTCACGTGCGGCGAAAACAGTCGCCTCGGATACTTCGGGCTGATCAAAAGATTCACCTGTCGATGCTTCCCTACGCGCCAGTTTGAGAATTTCTCGCTCCGCGCTCGAATTGGGGTAATCCACTTTTACGTGCATCAAGAATCGGTCGAGCTGCGCTTCGGGTAGCGGATAGGTGCCTTCTTGCTCGATGGGGTTCTGGGTCGCCATCACCAAGAATAACGGTGGAAGAGGGTAGGTTGTCCCCCCCACACTCACTTGTCGCTCGGCCATTGCTTCCAACAGCGCGGATTGCACCTTCGCAGGCGCGCGGTTGATTTCATCAGCGAGGATAAGGTTGTGGAATATAGGTCCCGCTTGGAACTCAAAGGTCCCCAGTTGTGGGCGAAAGATATCAGTACCGGTGATATCCCCGGGCAGAAGATCCGGCGTGAACTGAACACGATGAAAGTCGCCTTCAACGCCCTCGGCCATCATTTTAATGGCGCGGGTTTTAGCAAGTCCCGGAGCCCCCTCAACCAATAGGTGACCGTCGGCTAGTATAGCAATGAGCAGCTTTCTAACGAGGTCTGCTTGACCAATGATTTGTTGACCGAGCCAGTTTTCTAAACTGGAGATTGCAGCGTGTGTCATGTGTTCCTTACCTACAGCGATGTCCCCAAAAACATGGGGCTATTTTGAGACAAACTCAAGTACTCAAAGTTTCGCTCAATGAATTATTAACGACATTATCGGGTAAATTCGCGAGTTGCGTCGACATAGATTATTTCTTTGGCGAATTCAGGATGCGAAACCCCCTTGCTGGGACGGATTTACCATTCGTTGGGTTCATTCAGGGTCGAGCGATTTTCGACCTCTGCGCGGTCATTGACGTCGCCGAGTGCGTCTGCCTTTCGAATGGAAGAATGGTGAAGATACCCGTAGGCGCCGTCGTCGAAATTTTCATTTTTGGTCATATTGATCATCGCGTGAAATCGATGTCACCGAGAATCTGCAATAACTGCTTCGCTTTGCGGACAAAACCCCGTATGTTGCGCGCGTCTCGGGTGCTGCAACGCAGATATCCAACGTCCACTGATACCTCTGAGTCCGCCACCATGAATCGACTAGAAAAACTCAAAAACGACCTCTATAGTTTTGAGGAGCTAGATACCTTGGAGAAAAACGCGGTCAAGCTGCGTGATCAACAAACGCTTTCACTCATTACACTAAGCCGCGCATCCAAAAAAGCAAAAGGTGAGAAACCCAAGAGCACTGTCGACGCCAACGGTGTGCCGCTCACCAAGCGTGGCCGTCGAGACGCCAAAGCGGGGCGCCAGAAGAATGTCTAACTCGTCTTACTAGGGCTCGGACCGCAGCCAAACGTATCCACCAGAGGCTAACCGCGAGGAGTTGGGAGAGTCGATATCAACACGGATATTGCGGGTTGGTGGGGCGAGCAAAAGAGGTGGAGCAAGCAATAGGTATCCAAACGCTCAGTACCCGCAAACCTATATCTCGTAATCTCAACAACCAGTCCTGCGCTTTCATGGCGCTGATAGCGGCTTATTCGAACAGAAACTCTAGCTTATCTAGCTGCAGTGCGAACGGGCCATCCTGCCCATCGGCGATGATAATGCCGATTGACCAAACCCAACCTAAATCCACCTCGCCGACAGCCATGGGCTGGCCGAATAACGATGCTCGCAGTCCTTTGAGTTCAATTCGGACGTTTTGCCACTGACCTTTCGGAGAAGTCGAAAAACCGGCCTGATAACTCACGGAACGCCCTCTCACTTGTTTATTATCTCGCAATGTCAGGCGATACTGGCGTCCGTCGCCCCTCAGGCGCAGGGATACGGCCTTAGCGCCGAGTAGCTCACCCACCTCAATGGTTCTGCGAATGGACGCAAATCCGCCCCCTTGAGTGTTGATTGATCCCTCGAATTGCAGACGCCCATCACGCACGATGACCTGGCCCAGCGAGCGGCCTCCCATAACGTTGTCATTGACCGCGTGCCAGCCGCGGTCGTTTTCAAAATTATCTAACATAGCGGTTTGCCCTCGCACGCCTGATGCACCTGCACCCAAAACAACGGTTAGAAAGCATGCGCACAGCAGCAAGGGGAGCGAGGCATAGACTCGACGTCGTAGTTCGACACTGAGTTTTCCTAGACTGCTTGCCGCGCACCATGGTCGCACGCCTGAGAAGAACGCCCTTAACCCTAACTTAGAGGGTTGCGAGGCGAACGATGCAGACCGTACAGACAATACGTTCAAAAGTGTCGCCTCTCTTGCCATTTAAGCGCCGCTCTAAACATTATGCTGCGCGCCCACGACCGTTGCGAGATCGCCCCTGCTTTTGACCAGCCGACTTAGCACCGCGACCCTGAGCACCAGAGCGCTTGCCCCCGGGTTGCCGATCATTGGCTTGGCGGCCGTTGCTTCGGCCAGCACGACCGTTTTGAATGGGTTCTGGTTTAATGGTGGGGTCCACGTCGTAACCCGGCAATTTCACCTGCTCAATTTTGGTGCCGATGAGCTTTTCAATATCGCTCAGCAGCTTTAGCTCGTCGACACAGACAAGTGAGATGGCGCCGCCTGTCTGTCCTGCACGTGCTGTACGACCAATGCGGTGCACATAATCTTCAGCTGAATTGGGTAGTTCGTAGTTCACAACATGGGGAAGCTTGTGAATATCAATACCGCGGGCTGCGATATCAGTGGCGACCAGCACCCGGACCGTACCCGACTTGAAATCGGCCAAGGCTTTAGTGCGAGCCCCTTGGGATTTATTTCCGTGAATTGCCGCGGCCGAAATACCGTCGGTTTCGAGTTGCGTCGCCAGTCGATTAGCTCCGTGCTTGGTCCGCGTGAAAACCAATACTTGTCGCCAATTATTCTCGCCTATTAGTTGTGACAGCAATTCGCGCTTGCGACGCTTATCGATGGGATACGCCACTTGACTGACACGCTCGGTAGTCGTGTTCTCCGGTGTGACTTGAATCTCGCTTGGATTGTTTAGGAAATCAGCGGCAAGGCGTTTGATCTCGGAAGAGAACGTGGCAGAGAAAAGCAGCGTTTGGCGCTGCTTTGGTATGACCTTTACCACCCGACGAATATCATGAATAAAACCCATTTGAAGCATGCGATCGGCTTCATCGAGCACAAGCGTTTCAATTCTTGATAGATCTACGCTGCGTTGCTGAACGTGATCGAGCAGCCGCCCAGGTGTTGCAATGATTATGTCGACACCTCGAATAAGCTTTTGCTTTTGCGGGTTAATGCTCACTCCACCAAATACGACCGCCGAACGAAAGTTGAGGTAACTGCTGTAGTCCCGAACACTTTCGTGCACCTGTGCAGCGAGTTCGCGCGTCGGCGTCAGTATGAGTATTTTGGGATAACTCTTGTGTTTTGTATTTGGGTACTTTCGCTGAAGTTGTTGCAGTAGCGGTAGTGTGAAACCTGCGGTCTTGCCAGTGCCTGTTTGAGCACCGGCGAGTAAATCTTTGCCTTGTAACACCAGCGGGATGGCTTTTTGTTGGATTGGGGTTGCTTCGCTGTAGCCTTTTTTTTCAATGGCACGCAGCAGTTCCGACGACAGGTCGAGGTCTTTAAAATACACAGATCAATATCCTAATAGGTGGTCTTGCGGATCGTCTTGCCAAGCTACAGTCAACATATAACGTAGAGACTCGGCCCAGACTGGGGTTGTTAGATAACGAGCCCTAAAGGAATTTAGGACTGGAATAGGTGCAGACCGAAGGGCACCCGACAGATGTAGATTTGCAAAGTTTTCCGCCGATGGGAAGCGATGCGGGCGCACTCTGGTATTTATGCGCGCAAAAACTTACTGGATGACGCTCACGAAGCGGGTGAGACGTTTTCGGACGAGATCAGCCTGACCAATAATTTGTTGACTGAGCCAGTTTTCTAGACCGGATTCTAGACCGGATATTGCAGCGCGTTCCATATGTTCTTTACCTGCAGCGATGTCCCGGAAAACAGAGGGTCATTCTGAGACGAATTCAAGTACTCAAAGTTTCGCTCAGCGACTTAATTTCGACGTTATCGGGTAAATTCGTCGGTAGCGTCGACAAAGATCATTTCTTTGACAGATTCAGGGTGGGAAACCCCTCTGATGAGACGGATTTTTCCGTCGGTAAGTTCAATAAGCGCCGAGCAGTTTTCAACCCAGTCGCCATCGTTCATGTAGCGTAGCCCGTCGACTTCACGGATGGTGGGATAGTGCAGGTGACCGCAAATGATTCCATCGTAGTGTTTACCTTTTATCAGGTTGATCGCGGCAACTTGGTAAGCGTCAATGGCTTCCTCTGCCTTGGCAGAATTGCGCTTAACCCACTTCGCTAGTGACCAATAAGGGAGTCCCAATCGCTCTCGCGCCTGGTCAATTTTTGTGTTGCTCCACATCATGAACTCGTAGGCAATATCGCCAACGATGCGATTGAGCTTCGAGAAACGGACCGCGTAATCCAATTCGTCCCCGTGGGTTACGAGTAATCGTTTACCGTTTAGCGTTTCGTGCACGTGGTTACGGTGAACCGCAATATTACCGAGTTTGTTCTTGACGATACTTCTAAAGGCAAAGTCATGATTACCCGGGATATAAATAACCTTCGAGTTTTTTCGCCGTGCTAATTTCATAAATCGAGAGATGACTTTATTGTGTGCGGCAGGCCAGTGGACTCGGCGTCTCATTGCCAGTAGATCGACGATGTCGCCAACCAGATACAAGGTGTCGAACTCGATACGATCCAGAAACTGCAGTAACTGTTTTGCTTTGCAGTATTTGCTACCTAGGTGGACATCCGAGATCCACACGGCACGGCACCGCAGCACATCCCCGGGCTTAATCTCCAACATGCGTCCAATCGTCTCCTAAATACCGTTTCTTTTTCTTTGGTTTGAGTCGCATCAGGTCTGCGATAACAAATCCGTCGACACAATCGCCAAATTCAGGATCTTTATTGAACGCGGTAAATGTTACGCCATGATGATCCGTTACCTGAGCGTAATGCTTATAGAGCGTCGGAACCGACAGCCCAACCTCTTTCAGCGCGTCGCGAAGCGATCGAAAGTCCTCTTCTCTGTCCAACCCTGAAAACTCCTGCACGAGTGTGGCGCGAAGGGTTTCCGAAATAGTGAACGGGTTTTTGGGCGTCACACCAACCGGCAAACTGCCAAAATTGTTGCTGTAGTAGAAAGCAAGACGGGATATGGCCTCGTCACTGTAGAACCGGGATATCGATGCAGGACCAAAGAGGTAGCGAATGTGCGGGCGTTGCTTTACGAAGGCGCCAATAGCAAACCATAGGTAATCAAGCGCTTGTCGGGTTTGGTAGCGTGGCTGCACGAAACTTCGTCCTAACTCCAGTCCGTGTTTGAAGTACTGGCTCGCCGAGTCATCGAATTCGAAGAGAGTGCTGGTGTAGAGCCCGTCAGTGCCGAATTGGCGAACAAGCTCGCGCGCATCACCGAGTCTGTAGGCGCCAACGATTTCTAAATCTTCGTCGTCCCACAGAAATAGCTGGTAGTAATTACGGTCGAAGCGATCGATGTCGCGAGGCAGTCCGGTACCCTCGCCCACGAGTCGGAAGGTCATTTCTCGTAGGCGGCCTATCTCGCGCATGAGGCACGGTGTTCGCTCGGCTACCGTAAGCAACATGCGCTTACCATCGGGAGTAACCCCAATCTTGTCGCACAGCATTAACTCATTCTTCAGTAATACTTTTGATTCCGGTGGCGCAACGGTCTCCACAGATCGGAAAAGCGGTTTACGTCCCTTAGCCAGCCGGTAAACGTGTTTTTTGAACATCGCCGCTAGGGTCTTAGCCGCAAAACCATTTGCGGAGTAAACATCTTGTGGGATAGCACGACCAATACGAACATCCATTGTCTTACGCCGCTGCTTGAACATCTCACGAATGAGCCAAGCGGTTGAGAGCGGTTTCGCAAATAGGCTCAAACCATAGAAAAAAGCGGAGTTTCTCCCCCGCACAAAGACAGGGAGAATGGGCGAGTTTGTCGCGGAGGCGATTTTCACAAACCCGCTATTCCACAAACCGTCTCGAATGCCTTTACTACTTAGTCTGGACACTTCGCCCGCTGGGAAAATTAGCAAGGCAGCATCGCTTTCGAGATGGTCGCGCAGCGCGAGGACGTTTTGTCTCGCGGTTTTCCCGCCCATGTTGTCGACAGGCAGTAAGATGTCATGAAGCGCTTTGACCTCCATTAATACATTGTTTGCGACCACTTTTACGTCTGGCCTGATTTGCCTGATGAGGTGAAGAAGTGCGAGCCCATCTAACGAGCCGATGGGGTGATTTGCCGCAATCACGACTCTGCCGGAGGTCGGAATTCGAGCGCGCTCGTTCTCGCGAACTCGCACACCGAAATCAAAGAAGGTTAGTGCTGCTTCGATGAACTCAAACCCGCGAACGCCCGGGTGCTGTCGATCAAATGCCTCAAACCGGGACTGATGGAACAAGGCCGCCATGAGCTTTCCCGCGACTTGCGCTGACCTTCGGTGCCTATGAGCAAACCCCGGATAGTTTCTAGTCAATACGTCTTGAAAGTTCAACATAAAAGGCCTCAGTGGCGCTGTACGTCATGCCGAGCTCGGTTCGGCACTGTTTAGTTGGGCTAACCGGCTATGTCGTGTACCGGTTTCTGCTCACACACTATATGTAGCCATGGTGAGCGATAACCTCGCACTTTACCTCGCATTACTGCCAAAAAAAGTGAAAGTTTTGTGACGCAAAAGAAAGTTCCCGCTTCAAAACTCATGCGGAAACATAAACTTAGTTTGTCTTACAAAACGCAACCTAAAGGCCTGTCATGAAAACGTCATATTTTTGAAAGGAAGATGTCATTTAGGGAGCATAAAGTTCCGGCGTTAGCGTTCCTAATGGGTGGGGCGTATTGTTTAAAGAGGCCGCGATGAGATCCGTTGACTTAGCTCGTTCCCTTCTACTTGCCGCTGCTGCGAGTTTGTTTTCAAGCAGCGCTGGCGCAGACGATGAATTGCTGGTGTATGTGTTTAAGGGAGGGCTTCCTGTATCGGCGGCGACAGTGAGCATCGATGGTGTGGCGGTTGGTGAGACAAAGAGAGACGGCTCATTGCTTGCCGACTTGATCGAAGGTGGTCACGTTATTGCGGTAGAAGCCGGCGGCAAACGTCAAAGCGTCAGAGTGGCTTCGAACTCCGGCCAGCTAGTCGATATTGCCTTGGACATCGATTCCGGAGACGGGGCGAAGGTAGACGTATATTCGGGTCGTGAATCAGCTGCTGAACGGCGCGGCAAATCACCCGGCACCTTGCAGGTTAAGGTCACGCGCGACGGGGCCCCCGTAGAAGGAGTGGTTGTGAGCCTCTCAAACGGAGGCGGTATTGCGTCATCCAACGCACAAGGTGTAGCTACAGCGAACGCGCCTCGTGGTCGGTACACACTTACAATCGACGGACAGCAATATGACGTTCGGGTCTTTGCGGGCGTGGCTCGTGGTGCGTCAGTCGCGCTAGCGAGTGACTCCGTAGACGTAGCGGTTGCCGCTCCTGTTTTGGAAGAAGTGTTTGTTCTCGGGAGTTTTGACCCTACCGCGTTTGAGGTCTCCGAGAGAGACACCGATGGAATAGTCGACACTATTGGTGCCGAATTATTGGCGAGATTTTCAGACTCCGACGTAGCAGCGTCGGTGGTTCGGGTTCCTGGGATCTCTGTTCAGGACAACAAATACATCTTCATCCGAGGTCTCGGTGGTAGGTACGTTGCAGCGACCCTTAACAATTCAACAATGCCTTCTACCAACCCAGCTAAGCGGACGGTTCCGCTAGATCTATTTCCATCGAGTTTTGTGAATCAGCTTGATATTAAGAAGACGTTTTTACCTTATATGCCCGGTGAATCGACGGGCGGCAATTTAGTCATAAACACCAAGACGTTCCCCGACGAACCCCTTTTTAATATATCGGTCGGAAGCGGCTTCTTGGGTGGTCTTACATCTGAGAATGTAGCCATTGACCCCCTGAGTGGCGAGTTTGACGCCCTGGGCTGGGATGATGGAACGAGGGAGCGAGATGCCGGTGTGTTCGCGATATCCCAAGTCCTGGGGCTTGGGCGGGTCAGTGACTCTGCCGGGAACAGCTTTGAGTTGAACGATACCGTCGAGGGGGAGTTGCGTCGTGCGGGTGCGGTTCTGATTAAAGACGGTTTTGATATCGACACAAAAACAGCTCAGCCAAATGCAAGTTTGGGCGTGGAATATGGCGATTTATTTTATGTTGGTGATGCGGAGCTAGGCTTCTATGCAGCCGCAAATTATTCAAATGACTGGAGCCAGCGCGACAACGGTCAGCGCTTCAGTTACACACCAACAGGTGAGCGGCAGGATGATCTGCGTTACAAACAGGCGGCTAATAATGTAGTGGCTAGTGGCCTACTCTCAGTCGGCTTGAATGTTGGAGATAGCACTTTCGAATGGAACACGCTGTTGTC
>JBELJN010000056.1:0-7174 GCA_042090345.1 Halieaceae bacterium
GTACTCGAATGCAAATCCGTGGTCATAATAACTTACATCTTGATGTTCGGAGGAGTTTGCCTCACTGCTAAATGCCAAGCCCACCGAAAATATAGGCTCCGCCTATGCGACAGCAATTTAGGTAATGCAGCGGTGTATCTATAGGCGACGAATCATCAGCATAACCGATTTTAATGGTGACGCCCTTTTAAGCGATTGGTGACGCAAAACTCCATGTATGCCATCTCCGAGGCAGCGATAAACATTTCAGGATTGGCCTAGAAGTAATGACAATAAATTCTAGGGCTCGGATTTTAGCGCCAAAGTAGAAAAGGGTGAGGGCATAATTGCTCATACGCGCACTTGATTGGACAGCTTTTTGGAACTAGAGCACTGAGAGCCAAATACGCTCAGTCAACCCCTAAAGAATACAAGGTAGCACTGCATTGATTTAAAAACGGACGAAAAAAAAGTAACAGCCCGCACCAGATTTTTTCAGGAATCTCGAGATCCAGACTTACAACATTGACACCACGAGTTCTTTGATTTTTGAACTTGATCACTGTGGAAGTTGATACAAGTTAACACTTTATCTGCATGGGCTCCGTGAACCGGCTTTCATTGGTGGTTGAAATTGTCGCTGCGTTCACGGCATGGATGCGTCCGTCGGTACCAAGAGCTCATCAGTGAATCGAGACATTCCTCACAATTATGAAAATATGGATTGGAAGCAGAAAAAGCGATGGTCAGGCGGTTTTTTCTGCTTGATTGGTAGCAACTTATCAAATCGTTTTTCAGGCTAAGATTAGGGCGCCACCGATGCTCCTTATCTCACTTATAAGTAGCAAATTACTACCGCGGTAGCCGAAAGTTTGTTCGGGAAGTTATAAATGATGGTTCAGCTGTATTAGCCTGAATAGCGGCCTCATTTTCCGGAAGAAAAGGTCAAAAAACTAACGAAATAAGCTACCGTGTTGACGCCTTTTTTGTGCCAACTGGCTTGGCCAAATCTCCTCTCTGTGATAACGTTTATAGCTAGGAGGAGGAGCAATTTTATGGCAAACGTCGGTCGTAAAGATGAGGCTTCATTAAACAGTAACAATCGAAGGCATCGTGCCGCAGAGGCGCACGCGTCTGCGCCGGCGCCCGCGGCTCCTGCTGCTGTGCGCGCCGAGACTCACTCGAGTACAGCACGGCCTCAACCAGGCACGGGTAGGCAACAACAGGGACCAGTTGGCACCGGATCGGTGCATTTGGATCAAGCTAAGGTATACGCGCAAAAATCTAAAGGTTACGCAGACACTTATGAGAATTTTGGTACGGATAAAAACAGGCTCAGGGAGATAGGCGGGGAGCCGGATGCGGAGGCGGTCCGCACTCGCAAGAGCACGGCTGCCATCGACGAACAGCTCCGCCAACGCGGCTTTAATGTCCCAAAAACGCAGGTCAAAACGGTAGAGCAGATCAAAGCCGATAGGGAAAGAATCCATGCGAAGCTTAAGAAGAATCTGGCAATGGGCGCAATGAAGACAGCGCTTTTAGACATGGCAAACAGGAATAAAGAATTCGCTGAACTGAACAAACATGCCTTAACGAGTAACGTAGACACGAAGCGAGATGGTGCCGTTTTTTGGTCGGGACACTCTTATGAGGAGGATTATAAGGGCTCTAAAACGAAAATAGATGGGATGAGATCAGCCCATCAGTACGCTAAAGAAACAGGCAAAAAAGCTTTAGAGCAGACGGAAGGCGGTCTCCAAATGGAAGAGCACGGGGGAGAGTATGGCCGTGTCGCGAAGCGCTTTGCATACTTGAATGCGATGAAAGAGAAAGAAGAGAGCAAGGAAAGGTTTGCCGGCCACAGACAGCGGTTGTTGGAGCAGCATCTAGGCGACGACTACCTGGGAGGCTTGAGCAAAGAGAATCGCGAGAATATTGGGAAGAGCAGTCCCGCCGGTGGTATCTGGAATCAACTATCTAAAAGATTTGCAGCGGCGGCTAGTGGCGAGGTCACGGTTGTTCACGGTGTTGCCCACGATGAGTTCTACGGACCTACTGGCGAGGGAAGTGATTTTGGAAAGAATTCAGTTTGGATGAAGCAAGAGAGACCGCAACTTTTAGAGAAAGATGACATCACGGGTATCCGGACGATTACGACCGACCGTACTGACATGGCCGACGTGAGCCACGGCGCGCTCAGTAATGAGAGAACGGTGGAACATAATCCATCAGGAGATAGGAAGTTTTATCGATCGTCTGATCGGAAGAGGAATTTTGGGCCCGAACGGCCCCAACGTAAGCCACCACACGCTCAGTAATGAGAGAACGTTGGAACATAATCCATCAGGAGATAGGAAATTTTATCGATCGTCTGATCGGAAGAAGGGTTTTGGGCCCAGAAGTCGGCTTAAAGAGACTTGACATAAGCTGTGGTAAGTGTGAGCTCATGCGGTCAAGCGCTAGGGTTTGTTGTTAATAACTAACTCCGGTCCATCATATCGGGGACCGCGGGTTTGTTTGCTGAACGGCTGTTATATTGCTATCAGAACCGTTTCGGTACCTAGTCACACAGCCAAATTCTGTTCGGCCATCCGAAGGGGGTCTAGTAACAATACGCAACGTAACGTTCTAAAAGCACCTTTTTCTTTAGCACAAGAACAAATACCAGCAGAGCTTCAAATACCGGTAGTAACGGAAGGCGCAATAGGGTCACCCGAACTGCGCAGCCGAGTAACCTTACGGATCTGCCTATGCAACAACGACCCCCTATCCCTTTGAGGACGTCGAGTCTATCCAAGCCGTAGACTGCAGTTTAGTTATTAATGACAAACCACTGCGATATTCGGTCGATAAGGGATCGGTCGCTCATCACCCTGCCGCGCTGATCGGGGAATTCGGTGAGGAGGCGGACCACACCTGATAGCGAGTTACGGGCCGTATCCTTACGGACAAAGATAATTAGTAACATATCCATCACGGGCGATACCGCCCTCAGCGCTTCCTGCGACTTATCGCGTTAGCTCGTTTACTGTGATTGAACACCCCCCCCTTTTTGTGTCGTGATAACTTTGCAAGTTAATTAATGCGTCAGCTCCTGCTTCAGCCACCCGTTGCTTGCCTATCGTTTGCTGGATGTGGCCTTCGTGGCGAACGTTTCGTTCAAGCCAACGGTACTGGGCCCTGTCGGAAGCTTTTTTTAGCACCTGACTTCGGCGGCTCTTTCACACCTTTCTCAAGAGCAGAGTTAATAATACGTGTGCCGGTACTCCGATTCTCTTCCCCGCTGTCGGTCCCCATAAATTGGGCCTCTGCCGCATTCTATTGCGTGAAGTTTCTTCGCTCTACGCCATTAAACGAAAGGCAATCATTGTCCAACTGGGGTCCCACACTACTTCAGCTGTATAGGCCACACTTACAATGGAGCCAACTGCTTTAGTGGCGTAAACGCATGGCCGCGCCTTATCTTATTCAGATTTCGCACCGAGTGTTTGCGCTCTAAAGTTGACTTCGCCGCAGAGATCCGAGCTTAGCGTTTATCTTGTTTGGAGGTGAGAAGCGATTTTTGCGACGGCTTTTCGTCTAGCCTGAGTTGCTTTACTTGGCCCTAGACCAAAAACTGAACGCCCTCGATCTCCCAATGTTGATCCTTTACCATTCGTATAAGACTCACTCTGAGCTTTGGCGGTCGCCAAATGCCTCTCCCTCTCTCTCGGATTCGTCGCTTTTTGTGCCAATGAAAGACTCCTCATCAACCGCGTGTGGGCAGATGGTCCACGACCAAGACGTTCACTGAGACTTGCACCCAGAGTCTTGGGACCAGACGCCGCATTTTGCAAACGCGACAATTCTTCATCAGAGGCTCGCCGCACGCCTGCTCTAGCAGACATATTTGCGCTAGCGGCGGGTAGTTGAGCATGAACAGAAGAAAGGTTTTCTCTATGCCGAGTCCTATCTTCATAATTGGCATGCGCAAAAATCAATTCTTTGTGGACATCCGCCATTCGTTCACGGTGCTCCGGGCGACCCTGATTCCTTAAGAAAGCTGGGTTCGTTGAAATCTCGCTTCCAATCGCATCCATCATTGGACGCGCAGCTAATTTCCGCAGCTCTGTAACGAAAGGGCTCGACTTTTTTTGAGTGTATTCGCGAGCAGCGTCAAGATTAAAAAAAGTGCGTTTAGATATTTCTTCATCTAACCTTCCAGCCCCCTCCCCAATTAGATCTTCTCTCGATTCTATACCGGCCGCCGCGGCCGCATGAGAACCTAGATCTCGTGCAGCATTCGCTACTGCGGATGTCGCGTTTCCAATATGCCTGCCAGCTTGCTCTATAGCTGCGCTAGTCGACCCTAACCCAATCTCAATGTCAGAGGCCGTTTGCTCATTTAGCCCAGCTCTCGCAGTGGCCTTTCTCACCGAGGAAGCAACGGCTTCGGCGGCCTGCCCAGCGGGTCTTCCAAAATAACCGATCGCGGCGTTAGCAGCCCGTTCACCATAGTCTAGAAAAGCTCCCATGAACGCTCGATTTCTTTCTACACTTGCCTCCTTCTTGTAGGCCGTCGCGACATGTTCAAAAGCCTGCAACGCTGGCTTTCTCGCATCCGTGCCCGATGTACTTTCAACCACTTGGTGTGTTTCGTAAGCCGCCTGCCGTGCTCGCCCTTTAGCTATGTGATGACTAGCAGCTACTAGAACAGCACCCGTCGTCTTAATTCCTTGAGCAGCAGCCTCCCCAACACCCGTTACTTCAGCAGCTGACGCTACTAAGTTCCTACCCGTATCAATAGCATGCCCAGTATCTTGCCAACCTGAGGCCTGTTTCAGCCTCGCTGTACCCTTGTGATTAATTTCCTGCATATTCTCATATGCCGGTCTCAGGCGTTGAACTTCCCTATCAGCATCAATATCTTGCTGTCGTCGTTCGCGACTGATGCTGCTTCCAACCGTAAACTTCAGCCTTGGACGTTTCCCATCTGACTCTCGTTTAGCCTCAAGTGGATTTGGTACCGCTATCTGAAATGCATAGCGATTGGGCCTCAGTTCGGTTCGATCAAGCGTCCTTGTCACAAAACCTGGCCCACGAGACTGTGACTCTGAAACCAATCTTTTGGTGACCGACGCACTAACGACATACTCTCTAGCTTCGGAGCGCTCAAATCTTTTTTCAGTCACCCTCCGCTGTCTTTTGAGTGAAGTCTCCTGGTTGTTAGCTTTGCGGGAGCCACCTGTGAAAATCGGCATCGTCGTAAGCCTATAGTCTCTGTGTACGCGAAGCCAATGGTCTACGTCCAGCGACTCGTTTTATTTTTTGCTGTTGCCCCGCCGATCTCGCGAATTTTTGGATACGTCTAGCCATTTTGTCATCGGTTCTCGCGACCGCCCGCCCGTAAGCATTACTTCGCGCCTCAAACGCTACATTTTTATTCTCATCGCGAAGCACGTTCTCAGCCCGTCTCGCCGCTCGACCCCCAGCCTTTTTTGCAGCTCCGAGCACAGCGCCACGCCCCAGCCGATCTATCAGTTCCCCCGCAGCCGTATCAAGACCCCCCTGAGTGCTTCCTTGTGCCAGATTAGTGCCGCTTTCGAAAAAGATGCCACCTACATTCTCGGACCCGGACCCACCTGCTTGGGCAGCTTGCTGACCTGCGTGAGCCGCTAGATTCTCGACCGCTTTCGACGCATCAATGATAGCTCCACCAGCTACTCCCGCGGCACCCGAAACACCGTCGGCCAACGCCCGGTCAGCTTTTATGTCGTCGAAGGCTGCATCGGCTTGGGAAATCTCGCGCCTCGTTTTTTGATCTGCTGTTATGTACCCTTTCTTTCGATTCCCAATCGCGGCTGCTAACTCTTGTTGTCTAGCCTGACTAATCGGATTTTCTTCAAAATTAACGGCCGCATTCAGTCTCGCCTCAGCTTTGTCGGTATCCCGAATCGTGTATTCACCACTGCGGTTAATGGACGCAACGTCTTCTCGAGCCAGCCTGGCATCTCTTGCATAAAGCGCCGCCGAAGCAAAATTTGCTCCGGATCCCGCCACACTGGTCGCTAACGCCACGCCGCCGGCTGCATCAGCGCCTAATGCCCCAGAAACTTTCCCAGCCGTATCAAGTCCTTTTCCCGCCGTTCTGAGTGCTCTAGCACTCTGTGCTGTCGTGCTACGGCTATCCTTATCCTGCTTGTAGGAGCTAATAAACTGCTCAATACGTTGTTCCCGATTCGCCTCAAACTCGTCTCTGCCTGCTTTTTGCAAAGCGGCCCCAGCTAGGCTTGCAGCGATGTGCTTACCCTTCAGACCCCTATCAATTGAGGGCTCGTTGCTTGTAACCGCATTACTGCGAGTCCTGGTCGCGACTCTATTTTCTTGTTGTGCCTGTCGTCTTTTCACCGCATCAGCATGGGATTCGACCGTCAGATCGCGCGTCTCAACTGCACTTCGAACAACTGCTTTTTGCAATCTACTTCCAGCCACAGATGCCTCGCGAAGTTTCTGACGTTCTTTATGTTCAGACCGCGCCGTGGCCTCAAATGTCCCGAAACGCCCCGCGTTAACGGTAGGTAGACGTCTCCCTACCATGGCGCTGGGACCTTCTTCCTGATGATGTAATGCTCTGTTTGCCGGGTTGGCCGCGCGCGCGCGCTGAACAGCCAAAGCACTTAAACTTGCTGCCTGACTCTCGTTGGGAGCCCGCCTTCCAAGGTGATTCTGGCGAACGAGTGGATTCCGCCTTCCTTGAGATGAGTTGTTTTCAGGCACCCTTTTCCTCCGGTGCTTGTTTGAGACTTCCGAGGAGAACCATTTTCTATTTCCTCAGCATTTTTTGGGAGCTGGTCTGAGTAGTCGATTCAGGACTTCTTCGTTTGGGCTTCGCACTAGGTCTTCTCTTTTTCAACAGCTCAATGTGCACTAACCATCTCTCGATGGTCTTTCCGTGCATGATCAGCAACTTTCGCGAATCTCCGAGCTCGCAGGCGTCCTAGAATGGACTGAAGAACATCCGCAGAACCCCTTTCAACCCCTTCATATTCGTCACAAAAAAGTAGCACGATCTTGGATGATGGCGCAAGGCAATGGCACTAAAGAAAGATTATTAGAACTCCTTGCATATGCGCATATACGGGAGGGGTTACGGTCACCTGCATGGGGAGGAGTACTGGCAGGCCTGATCACTGGCGGCTTGTCTAAGGCGGAGAAG
>JBELJN010000025.1:0-34975 GCA_042090345.1 Halieaceae bacterium
TGATGCCTCGATCCCACTCGCTGCCTACTGCGCCATCAACGTATACACTGAGCACCTCGTCTGCCGGTTGCTCTGTAACGTCTGGGTCTAAGGGCGCGTAATCATCCCCGTCCAGCACGCCGTCATTATCGTCGTCGGTGTCTTCGTTATTACCGATGCCATCGCCATCGGTATCCAAACTCTCACTCGCATCATTTGGGAAAGCATCATCACTGTCGGCGACACCGTCGCCATCGGTATCCGTCTCAACCGGCGCTTTCGCAGGGCGAACCAGAATATCGGTGATAACCACCGCCACATCCCTATCGTTGAGATACAGAATGAGCGATCTAAACGTATTGCTGCCTTGAGCAGGCACATCGATCGTGTAACGCGTAGGCGCGTCTCCCGATACCGTAACGGCTTCAGTATTGTATGCGGGGTCTACGTCAGGGTGAGGCAGACGCTCAAATCGGAAGCGAACATCAGCCGATCCACCACTGGGTACTGAGGCCGTGAACTGAATGCGCCCACCATATTCAAAGACAAAGGGGTAAATAGAGGTATTTTCGTTAGCAAATCCGGCCCACGATTCGGCACCTGACGGGAAGCTAAATGAGCCATCATCGCCTACGACAGCGCCACCAAATGCCTCACTAAAGTCAGCAAGCAAGGGCGCCACATCGGTCACTACTAGTGGTTGCGGATCGTAGTCATCATCAATGCCATCACCATCGTCATCACTGTCTGCGTTATTACCGACTAAATCACCATCGGTATCGAGGGTCTCGCTGGCATCTGACGGGAAGGCATCTGCATTGTTGCCGACACCGTCACCGTCGGCGTCGGCGGACTCACTAGCATCGTTAGGAAACACATCATCAAGATCGGAAACACCATCACCGTCGGAGTCCACGTCTCCGCCCATGATGACCATAATCGCCGACAGGAGCGTCGGTGAGAGAGGTTCACTTGCACTAGCCCTATCCGAGGACAGAACTGTGACGAGTCCAGCGGTAAGAGCAAACGACATAAATAACGTTTGTTTCAGCCCGAATAATCGCGACATTAAGTAACCCCTAAGTATCTTAAGTAAAATAACAATGAGTGGTGCGAGAAGACTACCGACCAGCGGTGTGACTGGAAATCGAAATAAGGTAGACCGGCTCTCTAGCTCGCCGAAAAGGCGATTTTTTGGGCCAGCCATTCGCTACTTTAGCACCTGTCAATTAGTGACGGACGACAAGACAAGAAGCTTTTCGGTTGGGGCAAATGAAAGGGCGCTCGCTCAAATGGATAAAGCTCCTTTAGCTGGAAATGCCCGCGGCACCTCAGCCAAGGGCCCCTTCCCTACCCAAACGCATTGCATAGGCGCAAGACGGACCCTCACACTCGCAAATAAGTCGCTCAGGCAGAGAGTACCTTTTCACCCCGTGCCATACCTGCAACCCCTGATCGGACGACCTCGAGTACTTCGGCCTCATCCAGTGCCGCGAGGAACGAGTCTAGCTTATCGATAGGTCCTGTAAGCTGAATGACGTAAGTACGAGGACCCACGTCGATGATCTGCCCCCGAAAGATATCGGTTGTTCGCTTGACCTCATCTCGATGAGCACCCTCAGCCCGAACTTTAACTAACAGCATGTCGCGCTCAACGTGTGCACCCTCTGTGAGATCGACAACCTTCACCACATCAACAATCTTGTTGAGGTGCTTCGTAATTTGTTCAATCTTCAGATCGTCACCGCTTGTGGTTAGTGTCAGTCGCGACAACGTATGATCAGTCGTCGGCGCCACATTAAGGCTTTCAATGTTGTAACCACGCTGGGAGAACAACCCCACCACCCGCGACAACGCCCCGGGCTCGTTCTCCATCAAAACGGAAAGTATACGTCTCATGTCTAGGTTCTCTCCGTCTTGCTCAACCACATATCTTTCATCGCGCCGTTTGGTGCTACGTGCATGGGATACACATGCTCGTGTGGCTCTACAAAAATATCGAGGAACACCAAACGATCTTTCATTGCAAAGGCCTCTCGCATTGCGGGTGCCAGATCCGCCTTTTCCTTGATCTGCATACCTACATGCCCATAGGCCTCGGCCAACTTCACAAAATCAGGCAGGGAACTTGCATAGTGACTCTCTGAATAACGGCTGTCGTATTGCATGTCCTGCCACTGCTTCACCATTCCCAAGTAATTGTTTCTAAGGTTAACTATCTTTACGGGCACGTCGTACTGAGCACAGGTCGATAATTCCTGAATATTCATCTGAATACTGCCCTCACCCGTGACACACGCTACGTCCGAATCGGGCAAAGCAAGCTTAATACCCATGGCCGCAGGCAAGCCGAAACCCATCGTCCCTAGGCCACCTGAGTTAATCCAGCGGCGCGGATAATCGAACTTGTAGTACTGCGCGGCAAACATCTGATGCTGACCAACATCTGATGTGACATACGCTTCACCGTTGGTAGCCTCATACAAGGCCGTAATCGCGTCTTGCGGCATGATGAAATCGGACTCACCGTAACGTCGCCCGTGCCACAAACCATGCGCTTCGCGCCAGCTTTCGATTTGTGTCCACCATTCAGTGAGTGCGTCTGCGTCAGGCATGACACGCTCAGAAGCCACCATTTGCTGATCAATCTGCGTGTCGAGATCTTTCAGCACGGTGGTCACAGGGCCGACGATAGGGACGTCAACTGGGACGATCTTTGCAATCGATGCAGGATCGACATCGATGTGAATAATCTTGGCGCCGGGACAGAACTTGCTAACGGTGTTGGTCACCCGGTCATCGAAGCGCGCGCCCACAGCCAAAATGACGTCGCTGTGATGCATAGCCATGTTCGCTTCATAGAAACCATGCATGCCGAGCATCCCAAGGAACTGACGATCGGTCGCAGGGTATGCGCCAAGACCCATTAAGGTGTTAGTCACTGGATAATTGAGCTTACGTGCCAATTCGGTGAGCAACTCACAGCCTTCACCCTGAATAACGCCGCCACCTGCATAGATCACGGGGCGCTTGGCGTTAAGCAACAACCGCGCGGCCTTGCGAACTTGTCCCGAATGACCCTTCTCGGACGGTTGATACGAGCGCATCGAGACTGTCTCAGGGTAGATGTAATCGAACTTGTGTTCGGGGTGCGTGAGATCCTTCGGGACATCAACAACCACAGGGCCGGGTCGTCCTGACGTCGCAATGTAAAACGCCTTCTTGATAATGCTTGGAATGTCTTCAGTCCGCTGAACCATGAAGGAGTGCTTCACGATTGGGCGCGAAATTCCCACCATATCGGTCTCTTGGAAGGCATCCTCACCGATCAGGTGACTCTGTACCTGACCAGAAATAACGACCATTGGTATCGAGTCCATGTAGGCCGTCGCGATGCCCGTAATAGCATTGGTTGCGCCGGGCCCTGAGGTCACCAGGACGACACCGGGCTTACCGGTTGCACGCGCATAACCGTCCGCCGCGTGCGTTGCCGCCTGCTCGTGTCGAACCAGGATATGGGGTACCGAATCGGCTTTAAAAATGGCGTCATAGATGTGCAGTACTGCACCGCCGGGGTAACCAAAGATGTATTCCACGCCCTCGTCTTCGAGTGCGCGAACGATCATGTCTCCGCCTGAAAGTTGTTCCACTGTGTCGCTCCCTCCGTGTTAATGCCTTACGGTGAGAACGCTGAATGAGTTTGCTTCTTGCGTGCGCACCGAGGTCTGTCGCACGAACCACTGGCCGGATCGCTCCGGACACCATCCAGAACATCGATCACGAAACCCGTGTTCGGCCGTCCTGCGAGGTAGCGCAGTGTCGAGCCCGAGCGTGAGGCGCATAGACCTGCGCAACACTGACGGAACCCGCAAACAGCCCAAATAACTATCCCGTCATAAGAGTAGGTCAGAGGGTAAGGGTACTTACCAATAACCGTTGCCGTTCGCGTGACGTGGCGTAGTGTCTTTATCGCCCCTGTTGAAGTCAAGCAATGAGCCAAAATCGTGATTATTGACGATTCTAAGGCCGCTTTCTGATCAAGAAACAGCCTAAAAGCACCTGGCACGCGCGCCCAGCTGACAAAATGAGCGCTTACCTAATAATGCTGTAGTCAGCGTCTAGGTTCTCATCCTTGACTCAGTAACCACGTTGCTCTTGCCATTTCAAAGGGCCCCAACAATAGAAGGAGCCCAATGCTCAAGAGAAGCGCTATGGTGAGTGTGACGATCATGCCGCGCTGTTGACCCGTTCTTACCGCAGTCAATTTAGCGCCACCACTCGAAAGGACGCGTCCCTCGTCAAGCGGCATCGACACCCTGTCAGCTCCAAACTCCCTAGAGGGCTTACTCAAGAAAAGGCGAAGGTCCTTGTTCTTAGTCATGCTTGCTATGGATCCTTGTGTGGAGCGTCTCGACCCGCCGATGGGAGCACCCGATGGATACCGATCGACTGGTCCCGATGGGTTGCTATGAAATGAACATCAATGGCACTCGCAACGAGCGCGCCACCGCCCAAAGCATTACATTCGCTCACGCAGATTATCCGCCAATCGTTGATATCGTGGGCAAGCATTGTCGAGCGGAGCCATCGCACATCGGGCTCGCGAGCCAAATCACGCAGCATCACTGCGGACATACCGTCACCGACGCGCCAGGAGTAATCTCGGACATAGACGAGCGAACGAGATACTCGAACGGCATCTCCGGTAGCGAAACACTCGGAATACGCGCTCGGATCCTGCACCCAGATAATGCGGTAGTGCCGTGTCTCATCGCCCCAAAAGCAGGTGGGTGACAGCAGGTAAAATCCGGCACCACTGCAATTTTTCGGGCATCTGAGACGACGCTCTAAAAAGAGCGCGGGCGCTGACACATCACGATAACGCGCTGGGATGCACGCCAAGTTGCCAGGACTTACGACGGCTATTCCCGAGCGGTTTAAAGGAAATGACGACATGGCGGGCGACTCACATAAATCGACGGCTGCAATGAAGTCATCGCCAAGCAGGCTTGGATAAACCGCGCTCGACCTCCCATCTTTCTCGGTCGCTTGGACCATTTCTATTTCTTGGGCCATTTCCAGAGGCGCTTTCTTTTTAGCGAGGGCAGCGCCTGCACCAGACGCGTTCGAAGCCCTAGCAACACCCGCCGTTCTGGCTTTTTTAGAGCCTAAGTCTGCGTTCACGGGTTCTGATTCACTCATTGATAACCAAGGCAGATCAATGAGTAGAGCGGTCTCGCTCACCCAAGCGTCGAGGACATCAATCATAAAATAAGCACGCTCGGTCGCTTCAGCGGCCTCAGCGGATACCCGACCCGCTCGAGAAATATTAGCGATGGTGTCGATCATGAGCGTCACAAGCCCCAACCCCAGAGTCAGGGAGATCATCAGTTCGGTAAGGGTAAAACCCAACGCGTACTTAACAGGCGAACCCCTCGCGCTGTGTTTCTTCACAGTCTTCGCATTGCAAAGAGCGCTCGCTCACCAGCACAGCCATCTTGTCCCCACCGAAGGGTAATGTTCGCGCTCTCGAGATTCAGGTGCACGCAGACATTGGGTAGCGACTGCACTTGGGACGATTGACACCAGGCCGCGATCCACGCTGGATCATTGCCCTGACAAAGGCCCCCTGAGGCAATGTCATGACTCGGGTTGATTGATCTGCGCCCCACGAAATCCGCCAGCGCATTTTGTGCCTGCCAGTTCTCTCGCGCCTCAGTGTTCATGCGAATGATATCTGTGCCGAAAACGAGCAGGGCCAGCATACCTGAGATCGCTAAGGCGGCGCCTACTAAGTAGTCAATCAGCATGGCTTACACCCTCACCCTCACCCGCAATCTCATCCCCAACCTCGCCCAAAACCCCCTCTACCACGCGTAATCGCTCTGAAACTGGCCCCAGTTATCCAGCGTCATTGGCCCTAGAAGGTCCTTACCGGCTTTAGGCACAAGCAAGATCCGGAAACGGAGAAAATCCGGACTGAGTTTTTGTGACACCTCAAATGATTTGGCCATACGGCTAGAGGGCGATGCTTTGTCGAGGAGGTCTTCAAGTAGCAAAAACCTTCCGTTCTCTAATCGCGACTGCGCCTGTGTCGCTGCTAAAACCTCGAGATACAGCCGTCCTTCAGTCATTGTTGAGCGTGCTACCTGATGCAGGTAGCTGGGATAGCTGATCGACGCAAGAATTCCTATGATCGCGAGAACGACCGCGAGTTCTATTAAGCTAAAACCACTTTTTGATCGAGCCTCCTTCAGCGTTTCACCCGATTTAACCTGTTGCGGCACCCACCATTTCCTTTCAAAGAAGCAGTGGTCTCATGATCCGCACTTTTTCAATAACTCAGACATCTGAGGGTGCTTGTGACAGTACCTGGTCTTTTTTGATGCCCTCGCGTCGCGCGACGCTTAGCTGCACTGCAAGAGAAATCGACATCGCAATGGGCATCACTCACGGCATTACGAAGGGCATTGCGAAGGGCATTGCGAAGGGCATTACGAAGGGTATTGCGAAGGGCATCGCAAGGAGAGTCCCTGTAAAAAGGCCTGTCACAACAGGCCTCCGGGCGGACTTACCTTTGAGTTAATGTAAACTCTTTGTTGCGGGCGCTTCGGGTGCTCGATCGCGTACTGCCTCGCGAGCGAACTTAAGCGATGACCCATCGAGCGCCGCGTAAACTCTGTCACCGGGGTTAAATTGCCCTTCGAGAATCGCCTGAGCCAATGGATTTTCAACCAATTGCTGAATAGCGCGCTTCAAGGGCCGCGCACCAAACACCGGATCGAACCCAACGCGAGACAGTTGCTCGAATACCGCATCCGAAATTTCGAGCGTCAGCTCACGTTCCTCAAGTCGCTCAGCAAGCCCTGCAAGCTGTATCTTGGCGATTGCGCGTATGTTGTCTGCGCCCAGCGGATGGAAGACCACAGACTCGTCAATACGGTTAATGAACTCGGGGCGGAAATTCTCTGCTACCGCACCCATGACCTCACGCTTCATTTCGTCGTAATCATCGTCCGCCATATCTTGAATAATGTCGGAGCCTAAATTTGAAGTCATGACAATGACCGTGTTGCGAAAATCCACCGTGCGGCCCTGACCATCTGTGAGACGCCCATCGTCTAACACCTGCAATAAAATATTGAACACATCAGGATGCGCCTTTTCAATTTCGTCGAGCAGCAGCACCGAGTAGGGTCGACGGCGCACGGCCTCGGTAAGGTACCCTCCCTCTTCATAACCGACGTACCCCGGAGGCGCGCCAATCAAACGAGCGACAGAGTGTTTTTCCATGAACTCCGACATATCGATACGCACCATCGATTGCTCAGAATCAAACAGGAACTCCGCAAGTGCCTTGCAAAGCTCGGTTTTCCCAACCCCTGTCGGCCCTAAGAACAAAAAAGAACCGTTGGGACGCTTGGGATCCGAGAGCCCTGCTCGCGAGCGCCTCACCGCGTTTGCAACAACCGTTACTGCCTCATCCTGACCCACCACTCTCTCCTTGAGCGATGCCTCCATACGAAGCAGACGACTGCGGTCCCCCTCCAGCATTTTCGATACGGGAATGCCCGTCCAACGCGAGACGACACCGGCGACCTCATCTTCGGTTACCCGCGACTTCAACAGGGTAGGCTCCGGCATATCAGCGCCCTCGGCGGCCTCTAATCGCTTCTCGAGCTCAGGAATCACTCCGTATTGAATCTCTGACATACGTGCCAAGTCGCCGTTACGGTGTGCCGCTTCTAGCTCTTGTTTCGCCTGCTCAATATCGCTCTTGATCTGAGCGGACCCTTGGACCACGGCCTTCTCCGCCGTCCACACTTCTTCAAGGTCGGCAAATTCGCGTTGTACAAGGTCTATCTGCTCATCCAGCAGCTCAACTTGTTTAGTCGCTGCCTCTGTGGTGTCTTTTTTTACCGCCTCTCGCTCAATTTTGAGCTGAATAAGACGTCGTTCTAACTTGTCCATTGACTCGGGTTTGGAGTCGATTTCCATTCTTATTCGACTCGCCGCCTCGTCAATAAGGTCAATCGCTTTATCTGGGAGCTGCCGATCGGTGATGTAACGCTGGCTAAGGCGCGCCGCTGCAATAATGGCGCTGTCAGTAATGGCGACGCTGTGGTGCACTTCGTAGCGCTCCTTCAAGCCGCGAAGAATGGCAATCGTATCTTCCTCGTTAGGCTCATCTACCAGTACGCGCTGGAACCGGCGCTCAAGCGCGGCGTCCTTTTCAACGTATTGCCGATATTCATCAAGCGTCGTCGCGCCCACGCAGTGCAATTCGCCCCGAGCCAGGGCAGGCTTGAGCATATTTCCAGCATCCATAGAGCCTTCAGACTTACCCGCCCCTACCATGGTGTGAAGCTCATCAACGAACAGAATCACACGTCCGTCTTCCTTACCAAGCTCATTGAGCACCGCTTTCAACCGCTCCTCAAAATCACCGCGGAATTTGGCACCGGCGAGAAGCGACCCGAGATCCAAGGCCAAGATCCGCTTACCTTTGAGCCCTTCGGGCACCTCACCATTTACCACCCGCTGCGCCAGCCCCTCGATAATCGCAGTCTTTCCAACGCCAGGCTCACCGATTAAAACCGGATTATTTTTTGTACGTCGCTGAAGTACTTGAATCGTTCGACGAATCTCGTCATCGCGCCCAATAACGGGGTCGAGCTCTCCGGCTTCGGCGCGCGCTGTTAGATCAACCGTGTATTTCTCCAGAGCTTGACGCTGCTCCTCAGCATCGGCTGATTGGACGGCCTCACCCCCGCGAACATCATCGATCGCTTTTTTAAGCGAGGCCTCGGTCAGACCAGCGTCCCTGATTAGGGCAGAGAGCGCAGAGTTTTTCTCGGCCATTGCCAGTAAGACAACATCACTGGAAATGTAGGCATCTCCGCGCTCCTGTGACAGCTTATCCGCTCGATTAAGCAACCGTCCCAAAGCCTGTGAGCCCTGAACATCACCGGTGCCATCGGCAAGCTTTGCCACCTTTGACAGCGCTTTGTCTACGCCTGCGTGCAGCAGTGAAATATTTGCACCGGCTTTTTGCAGCAGCGGCAATATTGCGCTGCCTGACTGGTTAATCAATGCACTTAATAGGTGCGCCGGCTCGATCATCGAATGATCGCGGCCTACTGCCAGTGACTGCGCGTCTCCGAGAGCCTGCTGCAGCGGATTCGTCAGTTTATCCATTCGCATGTCTGTCTCCTAACAAGCTCTTATTGAGCTCAAAAAAGCACCGCTTCGGCGCCTTTGTTTCTTCTTAGCAATAGACATGGGATTTGTAAGGTTATTTTTCAAGACCTTGCGGTTTACCGAGAAGCGAGCGCACTAGTCAAAATAAATAACGGTTGCCATCCGACCTGTGACGCCATCGCGACGATACGAATAGAACTCACTCGAATCCGAAAATGTGCAGATGTCTCCACCGGTGACGTGCTGAGCATCGAGTCCCAGCGATAAAAGCTGACGCCTCGCTATCATGTTGAGATCTAAAAGGTATTTATCAGCGACCCCTGAAATGCGGCTGACCGCGGCGTCGGTCTCAGCAAGATTGAATGCGGCCAATACATCACCACCAACCTCAAACGCAGTTGGCCCAATGGCAGGTCCTAGCCAGGCAATCAATTCACTCGCAGGCACTGGCAACGCCTCGACTGTTTGGCGAAGAATATGATTCGCTAGACCCCGCCAGCCTCCGTGTATCGCCGCAATACAGCGCCCTTTACGGTCAGCAAGCACGATTGGCAAGCAGTCAGCTGTCATGATGGTGCAGGCAAAGGTTTCAGTATCAGTCCAGATGGCGTCGGCCTGTACACCTTGAACATAATCGGTCGGTGCATAGAGAACTCGAGTCCCGTGGACCTGCGCTAGCCAGGTTACGGCGCGCTCCGGAGGCAGATAGGTATCAAGCAGAGCCCTATTACTCGCGACACATTCTATGTCGTCACCAACATGATCACCCAAATTAAGTCCGGCATAGCGGCCGGTACTTACCCCTCCTTGGCGACGGGTACTTACCACGCGCACACCGGGCACGCCAAGGTCGGGCTCAAGCCATGTCGATACCTTTTGGTCAGCTGCCAAAGCGATCCTCGCTGTCCAATACCTCAAGAAGATTCACCAGATCGTCCGGGAGATCGGTCTCGAACTCCATCCAATCGCCCGTCGCCGGATGCTCAAACTCCAACGCCTGCGCGTGGAGCGCCTGTCTGGGGAAATTACGCAATGTCGTCATCAGTAGCTCGGATGCTCCGGCCGGAACCCGCTGCCGACCGCCGTATACCGGATCGCCTATCAGCGGCCATTTTCGATGCGCCATGTGCACGCGAATCTGGTGAGTTCGTCCCGTTTCCAAATTCACCTGCAGCTGCGTGTAATGCTTGAAGCGATGTGCGATGCGGTAATGCGTTACAGCCGGCTTACCATCGGCCACAACGGCCATTTTAGTTCGAGCACTCGGGTGTCGATCGATCGGGGCATCGATTTTACCTCCGCCGGTGAGCGCACCCGTACAAACCGCGCAATACGTTCGTGATACTGACCTCTCGGATAACTGAGCCACCAAAGATTTGTGCGCCAGCGGCGATCGCGCAACAAACATAATGCCCGAGGTTTCTTTATCTAGGCGATGGACAATACCGCCGCGTGGCAGAGCGTCGAGTTCGGGTGCATAAGCAAGCAGCGCATTCACCAGCGTGCCGTCGGCATGACCGGCGGCCGGATGTACCACCACACCCATCGGTTTATTAATGACGAGGATATGCTCGTCCTCATACAACACGTCGAGTGGCATCTCCTGCGGCTGCCAATCGACCGCGGGTTCGTCATCCACTTCGAGTCGAAGCAAGGCCCCTGCGAGGGCCTTCTCCCTCGGCTTAACCTGCTTTCCGTCCAGCGTTAATCGCCCCTCTTTTATCCAGGTGGCGAGACGATTTCTAGAATAGTCCGGGAACAATTCGACAGCAGCTTGGTCCAAGCGCATGCCGTGCTGCTGGATGGGCACCTGGGCAGTCAAGATGTTGCTGTTGGGATCAATCGTCGACATCTTTTCTACCAAATGAAATGAGAGCTGTGATCAAAGCGGAACCGCGGGTTAGAATGTGAAGGTGTGATGCTATCAGATGGAAGCAACAGCAGTGACTAAGCCTGTACATTTTGGGGGCAAATGGCTCATTACCCTACTCATATTGAGTTTTGGAGTATCGGGTTGTGCGCTATTTGAGAGTGACAGCGAACTGGAAGTTGATCTCAACTCCGGTGAGCAGCAAATGTATCGCCGTGCCCAACGATTCTTAGACACGTCGAATTATGACCTGGCGATTAGCGCATTACAGCAGCTGGAAAGTCGATACCCGTTTGGCAAGTACGCAGAACAAGCGCAGCTTGAGCTGATTTATGCCCATCATGGCGCCTACCAGAGTGAAGCTGCTATCGAGGCAGCCGACCGTTTTATCCGTCTTCACCCTCAACACCCAAGCGTAGATTACGCGTACTACATGAAAGGCGTCTCAGCCTACGACATGAACGAAAACTTCTTTTCCTCGCTCATTCCCAGCGATGATTCAAAACGCGATGTCAGTGGCGTCCGTGAAGCTTTTGACGAATTCACCCAGCTACTGACTCGATATCCCAACAGTCGCTATGCGCAGGACGCGCGGGCGCGGATGGTTTATATCCGCAATATGCTCGCGCGCCACGAAATTCACGTGGCGAACTATTATTTCAAGCGTGGCGCGTATATGGCCGCCCTCAAGCGAGGCCAAAACGTTGTCGAGAATATGCAGGAGACAACGGCCGTTGCAGATGGCCTCGCAGTTATGGCCCAAGCCTATATTCTGCTCGAAATGAGCGAGCTTGCTAAAGACTCAGTCCGCGTCCTCTGTGCTAACTACCCAGAGCACCCCAATATGGATGCAGAGTGTAACTTTAAAGGCGGGTATGACATCGAGGGCTTCGAGCGATCTTGGCTGAACGAGGCGACATTTGGCCTACTAGATCCGCCGAAGGCACCACAATTCGATTACCGACCGGGCTTCGAGTCTTAGGTAACGTCAGCGAGGCGAGGCACTATGCCTTCCCCGTCTCTGCAGTAATGCTAGCTCTTGCGCCACGCCCACGAAATGGGATAGCGCCGATCTCGTCCAAAGCCGCGAGTTGTGATGCGGACTCCAACAGGCGCTTGTCGCCTTTTGTACTCGTTTAGATCGATTAATCTCACCACACGCCTGACATCGGACTCAGCAAAGCCGGCCTCAACAATTTGCTCAACGCTCTCGTCACCTTCCACGTAGCGCTCAATAATTTCATCGAGTTCGTCATAGGGTGGAAGATTGTCTTGATCAGTCTGATCCGGCGCCAACTCAGCTGAAGGTGGACGATCAATCACTCGCTGGGGGATGCAATAACCCAGTGTATTGCGGTAACGCGCCAGCGCGTACACAAGCATCTTTGGACAGTCTTTCAGGGCATCAAAGCCACCGGCCATGTCACCGTACAATGTGGAATAGCCAACCGCCAACTCACTCTTGTTACCCGTGGTGAGCACAAGACGATGCTTTTTGTTAGAAATCGACATCAGGAGTACACCCCGACAACGCGCCTGAAGATTCTCCTCAGTTGTATCGGCCTTCGTGCCCTCGAACTGCTCTAATAACCCAGACATAAACATCTCGTAGATACGCTCGATCGAGATAACATCGTACTCAACCCCCATCGTCGCGGCTTGCTCACCCGCATCTTCGACGCTCATATCTGCCGTGTACTTAAAGGGCATCATCACAGCTTGCACGCGATCAGCACCCAGCGCATCTACGGCCACCGCGAGGGTAACCGCTGAGTCAATGCCACCTGAGAGCCCCAGAACAACGCCTGGAAAGCCATTTTTTTCAACGTAATCACGAACACCTAGAACCAGTGCCTGCCAAACAGCAGCTGTGTCTGACAGTGCGGACGCCGCTATACCCTGGTCGATTTCGACACCCCGGACAGTTCGCGAAACAGACAGTTCATATGTCTCCTCCTCGAAATCGGGCGCCACCATCGCGAGCTCGCCGTTGGCGTTAACCGCAAAAGATCCACCGTCAAATACCAGCTCGTCTTGTCCCCCTACCTGATTGACGTACACCATTGGAATATTCTGCTCCGTGGCGCGTTGAGCGAGCACCTGCCAACGCTCCTTGTGCTTACCCCGGTGAAACGGACTCGCGTTTAGGTTGATTAGAAATTCAGCGCCTAACTTTGCAGCCGCATCCGCCGGCTCCTTGTGCCAAATATCCTCGCAAATGGTGATGCCGACTTTGATACCTGCCACATCCACGACACAGGCTTTTACACCTTCAGCAAAATACCGCTTCTCGTCAAAGACTTGATAATTTGGGAGACGCTGCTTGAAGTACTCGCCAACAAGGTCACCGCCGTGAATAACCCCCGCCGCATTAAACAACTGCTCGCCCGCGCGACGCGGATAACCGACGACCACGTAGAGCTCAGGGGGCAGCTCGGATGCTAAGCGTTGCAACGCGACCTCAATCTGGTCATGCAAGCTCTCTCGCATCAATAAGTCTTCGGGCGGATAACCCGTTAGCGTGAGCTCCGGAAAAACGAGCATAATGGGCTCTTCCTGCTGCTCCACTGCCAAAGCGGTCTTAATCACCTTGTCAGTATTGCCCTGCAGGTCTCCTACCCAAGTATTGAGCTGTCCCATGACAACTTTCATACGCTGTTTCTCCTCATCACGAGTTGATTACTCGCGGTACTGTTACTGCCATCGTGCGCACTGCTATAGTGCGGTAACAATGATAAAGCAAACGATCTAACGATGTCTGACGGCACATCTCTGGGCGACAAAAATACCATCAACCGCACTCAGGTCTTCGCTGTTTACAACGTTTACCGGCTAGTAATCGGATCGGTTTTGTTCGCACTTACTCTCGCTGACACAGGATCTGGACTGTTATCGGACGATAGTGCACTCCAGATGATCGGCGCCAGTATTTTCATTATCAGCAGCTTAATTATCGCGCTGTTGGGTTCACCCTCAAAGTTTACGACTGAAAGCGGCATTTTCGGCGTAATGATGATCGATGTGTTAGCCACAACGCTCGTTGCGGACCCCACCACATCGCTCACCAGCGGGTTTACCACGTTGTATCTAGTGACTGTTGCGGCGGCAAGCATGCTACTGGTGAGCCGACAGCTCGCAACGCTTGTTGCGGCGTTAACGGTCCTTGCCATGCTGGCCGATACGCTCTTTGTCATTTCACGCGGCGGCTCGGAAACAGGAGGTCTTTTGTATGCGGGACTCCGAGGCGTCCTGGTCTTTTTGGTTGGGTGGTTGGGCCAGCTTGCCGCGGCCACTTTAGTGCAGGCCGCGCAACGTGCAGAGGTGGCCTCCAGCCAAGCACGTCGGCTCAAGTTGTTTAATGATCAAATCGTTGAACATATGCAAACGGGTATTTTGCTTGTCACACCCAAAGACAGCCTGAAGCCCGTCAACTCTGCGGCAAAAGACTTGCTCATGCTGGAATCAAATAGCTAGCGACCCGCGAAGTTGGTGGACTCCCAGCTGGCCATGGCGCTCGACGAGTGACGCAATGGCGCTACATTAATGCCGTCGCCTTTCAAACCTGATGGAGGGCACCGGACACTGCTGCCTCGCTTCACGACACTTGAGAGTGGTAGAGAGGGCGACGCCCTTTTGTTCATCGATGATTACACGCCCATGACTCAGTTTGCCCAATCTCTCAAACTGAACTCCTTGGGCAGGCTTACCGGCAGTATTGCGCACGAAATTCGTAATCCGCTTGCCGCGGTCAGCAATGCCGTTCAGTTACTCGCAGAAAACAAAAACATGAGTGATGGCGATCGCGAACTGGCAAATATTGTTGTCCGCAACACCCAACGCATGAACGACACCGTCAGTAATATACTCGAACTATCACGACGTGTTCCTCCGAACTTAACGCAAGTTGACGTCAACGACTGGATTCTATCGGTTGCGCGCGACTTCAAAGAAGCAAGTTCAGAAGAAGCGTCACTCACAGTCACTGGCGGTTGTACGTGGCCAATCTCAATCGATAGGAGTCAACTGAAACGCGTACTGGATAATCTCATCGACAACGGGTTACGACACAGTGAGTCCGCAACAGGTCAGCGTGCGGTGGACTTGCATATCGGCCAAAGTGTTGTACAACGCCTATGCTTTATCGATGTTATCGACTACGGTGAAGGTGTACCCGATAGTGCGCAAGCGCGGTTGTTCGAACCCTTCTTCACCACGCGCCCTGACGGAACAGGGTTGGGTCTTTATTTATGCAAAGAGCTTTGCGAGAGCAACGGCGCGGACATTAATTATCGTCGTACGTATGACGGCCGAAGCAGCTTCCGGCTAAGCCTGCGAATGCAGTCAAGGGATGCGCAGTGAATCAAACAGTACTTTTAGTCGACGATGAGCCCGATATTCTTCATTTGCTGGAGATCGCACTCGCGCGGATGAACCTCAATACGTTGAGCGCAACGTCACTCACCGAGGCTCTGCAAATGCTGGCGCATCATGAGCCCGATCTATGCCTCACTGACATGCGACTTCCCGACGGCAATGGCCTTCAGCTCGTGGAGCCTGTTCAGCAGCTGGAGAGAGAACTTCCCGTAGCGGTAATTACCGCTCACGGTAGTGTTGAAGCGGCCATCGACGCACTAAAGCTCGGCGCCTTTGATTTTGTCTCAAAACCGGTAGCGCTGGATAAACTGCGTGAATTGGTTGGGCACGCACTCAATTTGAAGCGAACGGACGGCGCCGGCAACGTGCGCAACCTTATTGGGCCCTCGCCAGCAACAGAGCGATTGAGAGGGAAAATCGCGAAAGTTGCGCGGAGTCAGGCCCCGATTCATGTCCATGGTGAATCTGGTGCAGGTAAAGAAGTTGTTGCCCGACTCATTCATCAATCGAGCTCCCGTCAAGACGGTCCCTTTATCGCGGTCAATTGCGGTGCTATCCCCCCAGAGTTGGTTGAAAGTGAGCTCTTTGGTCACTTAAAAGGATCTTTCACAGGTGCGATGCACGACAAACAAGGGCTTTTTAAGGCGGCAGAGGGCGGCACGCTGCTACTTGACGAGGTGGCAGACCTGCCTCTTGCCACCCAAGTAAAGCTTCTTCGCGTCCTTCAAGAAAAAGCAGTTCGTCCGGTGGGCAGCGAAACCGAAATTGGTATTGACGTAAGACTCATCAGTGCGACCCACAAACAGCTAAATCAAGAGGTAGCGGCCGGGCGCTTTAGAGACGATCTTTTTTATCGAATCAATGTAATTGACATTGCGGTACCCGCCCTCAAAGAGCGCCGAGACGATATTCCAGATCTCACGTCGTACCTTCTCGAAAAAATAGCCGAGGAAAATGCTGAGCCAGTAAAACGGCTTTCACCCTCTGCTCTATCACATCTAAGCCACGCAGACTTTCCTGGAAACGTGCGCCAACTTGAGAACGTATTAGCGCGAGCCGCAGCCCTAGCAGAGGGCGAGGTTATCCAGATCGACGACCTCGAGATAATAGGCTCCTCAAGCACAATCGTTGCTGCGCAACATCCGCAAAGCCACGATCTGAGCTTTGCTCTCGAGGCAACCGTCACGCAAGACGTCACAACGCTTGCGGCTGTCGGCGGTGACCTTGAGGGCCATATGGATTCGATCGAGAGAATTATTCTGCAAAATGCCATGACCGAATATCGCCGGAATAAAACAGCGGCCGCTAAGGCGCTGGGGGTTAGCTTTAGAAGCCTGCGCTATCGTCTCAAAAAATTAGGGCTCGAAGACTAACAACTGCCCCAGCCCATTCGTCTACTAGGCCGACCCACGCGGTTGAGCACCAACGATAAATTCGCGCCGTTTGCACAGGTTGACCACGTCATATTCCGATGGGCGAGTCCCCTTTCCGAAAAAACAACATGCTCGCTTACCAAGCGGCTTCCCGAGCGATTGGTGACGGTGCGTTGCTCCCACTCCCACACCCGGTATAAGCGCCAGCCGAACGTCTCGAGAACCCAAATACTGACACCCTTCGCATAGTCTTCACCGCAGCGCGGAAAGTCAGTGACTTGCAACGCGACGGAACCCGGAGGCCCGGACCATCCACAGAGGGTTACGGTCGTCCCGTTGTTGACCGAGAGATGCCGTGCGGCTGCAACGGCTGTTTCCAACTGGTCGACAGTATGAAGTTGCAGCGCTCGATCGCGTAGGAAGCTAAGTGAGGGCAACGCAAGCGCCTGCAGAATACTAAGTACCGCAAGCGTGATGAGGCACTCCACGACAGTAAATCCGGACCGGCACGCTCTAGCCTTCATCCTTGTGACGGTAGAGCCGCGGCAAGAACGATACAGATCCGTGATTGGACAGGGTGTTTAACGAATGAGCTGACAGAAAAATGCCCAGAAAAGAGCTGATCGTCAGCTTATCTCAGTGGTCGGTATGCGCAGCTCTTTCGGGAGTGAAAACGTAATATTCTCTGGCTGACCATCGAGTGACTCAACATTCGTATGACCCTGGTTTTTAAGCCAAGAGATCACGCCTTCAACCAAATGTTCTGGGGCAGAGGCGCCAGCGGTGACACCCACCGTATCTCCCTCGGATACCCAGTCTGGCTCTATCATGTCCGCAGAATCAATGAGGTAGGCGCTCGCGCCACAACGTTCCGCGAGCTCTTTCAAGCGATTTGAATTTGAACTATTGGGCGAGCCGACCACGAGAACAACATTCGCTTTTTCTGCCAAGGCTCTCACCGCATCCTGACGGTTTTGCGTGGCATAGCAAATATCGTCTTTGCGCGGCCCCTGAATATTGGGAAATCGCACTCTCAGCGCCTCGATTACCTTCGCCGTATCATCGACTGAAAGTGTCGTTTGCGTGACGTAAGACAAATTATCCGGGTCTCGCACTACAAGGTTTGAGGCCTGTTCCTCGTCTTCGACAAGGTACATTTTTCCGCCGTTAGCGCTGTTGTATTGGCCCATTGTGCCCTCAACCTCGGGGTGCCCCTCGTGCCCAATAAGAATGCACTCTTTGCCCGACCGGCTAAACGCCGTCACCTCAACATGCACTTTCGTTACCAATGGGCAGGTTGCATCGAACACCTGCAAGCCGCGGGTCGCTGCTTCATCTTGGACCGCTTTTGAGACGCCGTGAGCGCTGAAAATCACTATCGCGTCATCGGGAACCTCATCGAGCTCCTCTACAAACACCGCACCGCGATTACGCAAATCGTCCACGACTGTTTTGTTGTGCACCACTTCGTGACGAACGTATATGGGCTGTCCGAAGACCTCAAGCGCGCGATTAACGATGTCGATAGCACGGTCGACACCAGCACAAAATCCGCGCGGGTTGGCAAGCATCACTGTCATCAGTGCAACTCCGCTGGTTCCACGCGGTCGATTTTCACCTCAAACCTGAGGGTGCGTCCCGCGAGTGGGTGGTTGAAGTTAACACGGACTGTATCTTCGTCGAAAGAGTCAACAACACCTGGGACCTCGCCACCCGCTGCATCGGCGAAGCTAAATACCATGCCAACTTCGAGTTCTGAGTCGCTGCTAAACGTATGACGCGGTATGTCTTGATAGTTCGCCTCTTGAGGCTCACCGAACCCCTGTTCCGGCAGGATCGTGAAAGCGCCCTCCTCGCCGGCTTTCATACCAACTAAGCAGGCCTCAAAGCCAGGCATTAAGGAGCCGTCGCCCATAACGAAACTGGCGGGCTCGTGGTCAAAATTATCATCGACCACCTCACCCGTATCGAGCGTTATTGAGAAATTCAACGATACTTTTGTATTTTCGGTGACTTGAAGATCGCTCGTCATACTTGCTTACTCGTCTCGCCAAAGAAGCTATCCCACACCAGCAACACCGCACCGAGACATATTGCGGAGTCTGCAATATTAAATGCTGGCCAGTACCAATCGTTGTAGTGCCATGAAATGAAATCAACAACGTAACCAAGGCTCACACGATCGATAAGATTCCCAACCCCGCCGCCTAGTACCAACCCTAAGGCAACACCTAAGATCTGCTCAGACTGCTTGAGTCGCATAAGCCAAATAACGACAACAACACTCACGGCAACGGCGACTGACGTTAGAAACCAGCGCTGCCATCCACCAGCGCTCGCCAAAAAGCTGAAGGCGGCGCCCGTGTTGTGTGCAAGCATGAGATCAAACCAAGAGGTGACCTCAACCGGCACACGATACGCCAGCTGCGCAGTTGCCAACGCCTTAGTGTACTGATCAAGACCAATCACCATCACAGCCAGCAAGAATCCAATCCAAGGGTTGGCGAGTGCTCTCATCCAAACCGAGGAGGATCCATTTGCCTGGGTATTAGCCGCGAGCGCGTCCTTAGGCATAGTGCCGTGTCTCGCCATCACCTGCGACATTTGAGACGCAGCGTCCGCACAGTGTTGGGTGCTCAGCGTGCGTACCTACGTCATCCCGTCGGTGCCAACAGCGCTCACACTTTGCCGCGTCACTTGCGCCGACAACGACCTTTAGTCCTTGAACGTCACCGGCCAATGCCTCCTCAGGAGCATCCCCTAGAGACAAGAGCGTGGCACCCGATGTAATCAGGACAAACCTCAGCTCATCGCCAAGGGCTGCAAGCGCTGACATAAGCTCGTCTGAGACATACAGCACAACACTTGCATCGAGTGAGCCGCGAATATTGCCAGCCGCGCGCTCAGCTTCCATGGCCTTGTTGACGTCTTGTCGCACGGCTAGACAGGTCGTCCAGAAGGCATCGCCCATCTCGTCGTCGGCGTCCATCGAGGGCAAGTCATACCACTCAGCCAAGAATACCGACTCGGCCCGCTCACCTGGTAAGTTTTCCCAAATTTCTTCCGCTGTGAAGCTAAGGACAGGGGCAATCCACCGGCTTATCGCCTCCGCCATGTGATACAGCGCGGTCTGACAAGATCGTCGTGCCACCGAGTTAGTCTGTGTGGTGTACTGCCGATCCTTAATCACGTCCAGATAAAAACCACCGAGCTCACCGCTGCAGAAGTTATGAACTTTGTGATACACGTGATGGAACTGATAGGTGTCGTAAGCCTCGATCAACTCGGCCTGCAAGTCTCGTGTCTTTGAAACGATCCAACGGTCAAGCGGAAGGAGTTCGGTGCTATCCACCAAGTCAGTGGCCGGTTCAAAGCCTGCCAAATTTGCCAGTAGGAAACGCGCCGTGTTTCGGATCCGTCGATACGTATCGGACGTACGCTTGAAAATCTCATCGCTTGCAGCGATTTCATTTCGGTAATCAGCGGACGATACCCAAAGGCGCAAAATATCCGCCCCCATATCGTTCATCGCTTTTTTAGCGGGGATGATGTTGCCGATCGACTTAGACATCTTTCGACCTTCACCGTCCACCGTAAACCCGTGCGTCAATACCTGACGGTAGGGCGACTCGTTAAAAGCACCGATACCTGTAAGCAAGGATGACTGAAACCAGCCTCGATGCTGATCCGACCCCTCCAAATATAAATCTGCTGGGGAGGACAGACCGTCTCGATCGCGTAAAACGCAGGCGTGTGTGACACCGGAGTCAAACCATACATCAAGCGTATCCGTAATCTTGTCGTACTGCTCAGCGTCATCACCCAGCAATTCAACCGGCTCAAGATCAAACCACGCATCCACTCCTCTGGATTCAATGCGCACGGCCACATCCTCGATAAGCGATACGCTATTGGGGTGCAGAGATCCATCAACTTTATTGACGAACAGTGGAATCGGCGCGCCCCACGTGCGCTGACGGGAGACGCACCAGTCAGGCCGGCTCTCCAACATAGCGTCGATACGCGCGCGTCCCCAATCGGGTATCCACGTTACGACATCAACTGCCTTCTTGGCCTGCTCGAGTAGTCCCTGACGCTCCATCGAGATGAACCACTGTGGTGTCGCGCGGAAAATAATCGGCGTTTTATGGCGCCAGCAATGAGGGTAGGAATGCGTAAACGGCTTATGACACAGAAGCACATTACGCGCCTCTAGCTCAGCCACAATCTCATCCTTCGCTTTAAAAATATGTTTGCCTTCGAAAACCGGTGTGCCTGGTAAGTAAACACCGTTTCCACCGACGGGGTTATAGACCTCGAGGTCATACGTCTTGCCGATCTGAAAATCTTCGAGACCGTGCGCCGGTGCCGTGTGCACGCAGCCAGTACCCGCATCTGTGGTGACATGATCGCCCAGCATAATCGGTACGGGCTCGTTGGAAAAAGGCGGCACCACCAAAACACGATCAAGCACCTGGCCTTTTACAGTGGCACGGATATCCACCTCATCGACACCAAAACGCGCAGCGCATTGCTCAGCTAGCGCCTCGGCTACTAAAACACCTCTGCCACCCACATTCAGCACAACGTAATCAAGATCTGCAGCAAGACTGACACCGCGGTTCGCCGCAAGCGTCCAAGGTGTTGTTGTCCATATGGCCACAAATAAGGCATCGAGTCCCGTGTCGCCGATTAGTGCGGCGGCTTCCTTAGAATCGGCAAAGGGAAACGCCACATCCACCGACGAAGAGACTTTATCTTGGTATTCAACCTCCGCTTCCGCAAGCGCAGACCCACAGTCCAAGCACCAATGAACAGGTTTGGCACCTTGCTGTAGATGCCCGTTTTCAATGATCTTGCCGAGCGTTCGAACAATGTTCGCCTCGAACTTAAAATTCATTGTCAGATAAGGCTCGTCCCAGTCGCCCACAACCCCCATACGCTTAAAATCTTCGCGCTGGTTATCGACTTGTTTCGCCGCGTAGTCACGACACTTTTGACGAAACTCGGCAGCGGTGACTTTATGTCCCGGCTTACCCACCTTCTTTTCAACATTGAGTTCGATCGGAAGACCGTGACAATCCCATCCCGGAATATACGGCGCATCAAAACCCGACAGAGTTTTCGACTTGGTAATAATATCTTTGAGAATCTTGTTAACGGCGTGGCCAACGTGCAGCTCCCCGTTCGCATAGGGAGGGCCATCGTGCAGAATAAATGTTGGCTTGCCTGCGCCAGCTGCGCGCATTTTCTGATAGAGCCCCATGCCCTCCCATTGCTTGAGCCGCTGTGGCTCACGTTGGGTCAGGTTAGCCTTCATGGGAAACGCTGTTTGTGGCAGGTTTAATGTGGTTTTGTAGTCAGTCATTTTTGAACTGTTTTCTCTTCTTATTTCACAGGATGCGATGCATGCCACTGCCTAGCAGCCTGCTGGTCAGCCGCGATGGCCGTCTTCAATGCATCCAACGAGTCAAATTTCTTCTCATCCCGGAGCTTCGTCATAAACTCCACGTCTAAACGTTCACCATAGAGATCACCGTTAAAATTAAGCAGATTAACCTCAAGGTTGGCGAGCATGCCATCGTTAACAGTGGGTCGAACGCCGACATTTGCTACACCGGGCGCCTCGGTCAATCCGCCCCCTGACACCCTTACAGCGTAAACACCATGCAGCGGCGACTTTACACGCTTGAGCGCAATATTGGCGGTTGGAGAGCCAATAGTTCGCCCTAACTGCTTGCCTTTGAGTACTTTTCCCGAAAGTTTGAAGGGTTTGCCCAATAAATTCGCCGCTTGAACGAAATCTGCGTCGACCAATGAAGCACGGATACGTGTGCTGCTTACCCGCTCCCCCGCGAGATCGAAGGTGGATGTGGGAACCACCTCGTAACCGAACTCCGCACCAAGCGACTCAGTGAAAGCAAGATCACCCGCACGATCTTTGCCAAAGCGAAAGTCATCCCCAAAGGCTATGTAGCGCGCATTGAGTCCCTTCGCAAAAATATCTTCCACAAAGGCTCGAGGGCTCATGGCTCTCAACTGGTTGTTAAAGCGCAAACAAAGCAAATTATCGATACCCTGCTCCGCAAGCGCCGTGAATTTCTCCCTAAACGTCATCAATCGAGGCGGCGCCCGATCGGGAAAGAGGAACTCCCCGGGAAGGGGTTCAAACGTTATAACCGTCGTCGTCAATTTTTGGGCATTCGCTTCGCGCTTGAGATGTCCCAATACCTCCTGATGCCCTCGATGAACACCATCAAAGGCTCCAATCGTGACTGCGCTCTCTGAGAGGCTCAAATCAGATAGGTTGTGCAATCCGCGTATGAGGTTCATGTTTATCAGACGATCTACAAGGTGTATGCAGTATACAGAAGCGCGGCCCGACAATCTCCGGCTCAGTGGTAGCCGGGATCCCGAATCTCCTGGAGCCGCGTACCGAGAACTGCAAGCAAGACGACAAACGCACCCATTCCTGCCATAACCAATCCGAGGATGTGAGACACACGCCACCAGACATCCGCCGCGAGCCACTCTTGAACACTGGGCGTCGCGTATGCCAGCACAGCTGCCATCACCATTACGGATATTAATAAACGCAAGGCATACTTACCGGCGAATAAACCCGATAGCAAAACACCACCGCGTCGAAGTCCCATAAATAAGAGCCCCGCATTAAGCCAAGCCGATACGCTGGTTGCGAGCGCGAGCCCCACATGGCCCATGTCGAAATACCACATCAGCGGGAAGACAAAGACTACATTCAGCACCATATTACTCACCATCGCGATGATGCCGATCTTCACAGGTGTTTTCATATCCTGACGCGCGTAATAGCCCGGGGCCAAAACCTTGATGAGCATAAACGCCCCCAAGCCAATGGTATAAGCCCGGAGGCTTGCCGCCGCCATGGTGACATCGCTTTCAGAAAACGCACCGTACTGAAATAGGGTCGCTAAAATCGGTTCGGCAAGGAGCCACAAGGCCGCGGTAGCAGGCACTGCAATCAGCAGAACATTGCGAATCGCCCATACCAATGTTTTAGAGAAGGCGTCTGGATCAGCTCGTGTGTTGAGCGCCGATAAAGTCGGCAAAATCACGGTTGCAATGGCAATCGCAAATACACCTAGGGGCAGCTCCGTCAGCCGGTCGGAGTAGTACAGCCAGGCCACACTGCCATCGGGCAATAAGCTCGCAAGCACCGTATCGAACAACAAATTGATTTGACTGACTGAAACACCAAACAGGGCCGGGACCATCAGTGCCAGAATTTTTCGAACGCCTTTATCGCGTGTATCCCAAACGGGCCGAGGCGTCAGTTTCAAGGTGTGTAAAGAAGGCAGCTGAAAGAGCAACTGAACGACACCTGCCAGCGCAACGCCCATCGCCAAACCGAGGGCGGGCTCAGGCATAGTGGGTGCCCAAAAAATAGCCGCTGAAATAAGTGACAGGTTGAGTAATACAGGCGTATACGCGGGCACAGCGAAGCGCCCGTACGTATTGAGAATAGCTCCGCAAAACCCCGTTAGGCTAATCAGTAGTAAATAGGGGAAGGTCCAGACGATAAGGTCCGCCGTCAGCGCAAGTTTCGCCGCATCGCGGCTAAAACCGGGAGCAAAAATGAGCGCCACCCAGGGTGCCATCAGCATGGCAAACGCCGTCAGCACGAATAGCGAACCGCCAAGCACCCCCGCCACGCGGTCAATCAGCGCCTTTACCTCGGCGTGAGTTCCCGTCTCTTTCACTTGGGTGAGCACGGGAACAAAGGCCTGCGAGAATGCGCCCTCTGCAAATAAGCGCCGGAGAAAATTCGGTATTTTAAAGGCTACAAAAAAGGCGTCTGCGTTGGGCGCAGCACCGAGTAAGTTGGCGAAGACAACATCACGCACCAGCCCAAGTACACGCGACAACAATGTGCCCATGCTCACGACAAAACTTGAGCCCAGTAAACCGCGCTTCTTAACCGGAGCCACCTCGCTCACCTCAGTCATGAGGGACGCCACTCCGAACGCAAACGATCGCCATGGCGTGCCAGCCAATGTAGGGCGATGAGGGTGAGTCCATTGTTGATCTTACCGGCATCGAGCAACGCAATAGCATCCTCTCGCGTAACCGAGTGCACCAAAATATCCTCATGCTCGGTTTCAACGCCTCGCACTTCGCCAATTGCGGCTTCGGTAAGGCGTCCAATGAAAAGCCGTATTTGTTCTGTGCAGGCACCCGGACTTGGGTAGTACGAGACGATGGGCATTAGTGCATCCATGGTGCACCCCGCCTCTTCTGCCGCTTCGCGGTGCGCAACCGCCTCATCTGTCTCGCCCTCTTCAACAACGCCTGCAATCGCCTCAAGCATCCAGGGAGATTCAGTTCCTCGAATGGCACCAGGTCGAAACTGCTCAATCAGGATGACGCGGTCTGCTTCAACATCCCAAGGGAGCACCGCCACCGCATCACCGCGTTGAAACAGCTCTCTGCGGATGCCGCTGGTCCAACTGCCGTCAAATCGCTTGTGACGCAGTGTGAGTGCGTCCATCCGGAAGTACCCCTGAAATACCGTGTCTTGCGTGATCACCTGTGCATCATCAGCACCGTAGGCGAGGGAAAGCTCGCTCAAAATCGGCGCTCCGTGCTCCAATTAACGGGCTTAGAATAATCATCGACTTGGTCTGCTACATCGAGGATCAGTGCGAAGAGCGCCATTCTGACCAAAACCCCGTTGTCAGACTGCCGAAAAATGGCCAGATTGGGATCGTCGTTCAGATCCTCATCGAGCTCTTGTGCACCCTCGCGCGAGTCTCGGGGCAGCGGATGCATGATGACCGTATTTGGCTCGCAAAGCGCTGTATAAATACTCTGGTTCAGTCGGAATCGCCCACGATAGAGATCAGCATCAGCCTGTGAGGCAAAACGTTCCTCTTGAATCCGCGTTGAATAGACAATGTCGACGTTAGCAATGCCGACCTCAAGTTGATCAGTCTCCACAACATCGACACCCCTTTCGCGCATTTCTTCGACTAACGCCTCAGGCATGCGAAGTTCCGATGGTGAAACGAGACTCACGCGCACGTTGCTAAAACGGGTGAGGAGCCGTGACAACGAATGGACCGTCCGGCCGAACCGAAGGTCACCCACCATAGCGATTCGAAGCCCGTCGATACCTCTTCCGCGACCGGCTAGTTCACTGCGAATGGTGAAAAGGTCCAATAACGCTTGACTGGGGTGTTCGTTAGCACCATCCCCCCCGTTTATGACCGGCACGCGGCTGGCCGTAGCAAATTCACTCACCGAACCCTCGGTGGGGTGGCGCATAACAATTGCATCGGAATACCCGCTGAGAACCCGTGCTGTGTCATACAACGACTCGCCTTTGGCGATGGCCGTGCTTTCAAAACCAGTGGTCTCTCTCACATGACCGCCGAGTAGATTAAACGCACTGCCAAAACTGATTCGCGTCCGCGTCGATGGCTCAAAGAACATAGAACCGAGAATAGCGCCCTCAAGTACTGAGGTTTTTCGCTCGCGTCGAGCGTAAGGCCTCATGCGATCCGCCACCTCAAAGATGCGGTCTACATGACCTCGGTCGAACTGGCTGATCCCCAAAATGTGATGGCCGGCAAATTTCACAGCACGTTCTCCAAGCGCATCGGTTTGCGCATATTAGGCACATGTTGTAACGCAACGCTCAACATAGGACGCGTGCGCTCTTGGGAGCGTAGTTTAAACCGATGCCGCGTTAACACCTAAACCTTTGGCATTCTCAGACACCCAGCGCCGTAAATCCTTGAGTGCGCTTTGCTGCTTTTCGCTCAACCCCTCGGTGCGCTCTTCCAACTCAAGGACCGAGTGAAACACAGACAAATTGAGGTGGTCACTGGTTTCCCATTGCACCTTACAGTGCTCCCGCCATACTGATTGCTCCTCATCGTCGAGTATCTCTGGCCAATTTCGGGCTCGGTAGCGAAATAAGAGATCGGGCAACCGTGAGTCGACAAATGCAAAGCGTCGATCGCGCAGCTCCGCAGGTGAGGCATCTCGCACCTCTTGCATCAAGCGCTTATCCGCATTGGGGACGAAGCTGCCGTACAACGCCGTATCGGGATTGGTATCTACAGGCTTTGATGCCGAGCGGTAAATGTCTTGGCATTGGGTGATAAAGGCTTGTCCACGCTCCTTTCGCGCGGCTCGCACTTGACTCAAGCGATCACGCAAGCGATCCCCATCAAGTCCCAGACGCCTAGCATCCTCAGCACCAATCTCCGACATAGGTAGCAGTACGGGTGCTCGATTGACCTTAATGGTCATCAAGCTAGGGCGATCATCGGGAGACGTCAAATCGCCCTTTTTCGCAAACAAGCGCGCCTTAATCTCCTCAACTGACATATCAAGAAATTGCGGCTCGCGCGTAATATCAGCGCAAATCACGTCGGACTTGTATTCGGGATGAATGGCTAACGGGACAATGACTCCAAGACAATGACGATCGGTACCAAAGAGCCCCGATATATGCAGTAGTGGTGTCATACGCTGTGTATCCACCATCGCCTCGGTCCTCGCCTTAAAGCGCTGACCCAGAAGGCGCTCAAACATTGGTGTGTCCGCCAATCTCAATGCCCGCGCCAATGCCAGTGTCGCCGTTACGTCCGACATGGCATCGTGCGCCGCGCCATGCTCCAAGCCATTAGCGGCGGTTAAGTCCTCAAGCTTAAAGCTTGGAGAGCCGTCATCGTGAGTGGGCCATTGGAGGCTGTCGGGGCGTAAAGCGTAGAAAGCGCGCGCGACATCGATAAGATCCCAGCGGCTATTACCGCTGCTGTACTCACGAGCATAGGGGTCGTAAAAATTTCGCCACAGACTAAAGCGCGTGACCTCATCGTCGAACCGCAATGAATTGTATCCAACGCCACACGTACCAGGCTGAGATAATTCATCATGAATACGGGCAATAAAACCCTGCTCAGTTAGTCCCTTGGCTTCGCATTCATAGGGAGAGATTCCCGTCACCCTGATGGCTGTAGGGTGGGGAATCACGTCGAGCGAGGGCTTGGCATAGACCGTCAGAGGCTCGCCAATCACCTCAAGATCTAGCGTGGTCCTCACCCCGGCAAACTGCCACGGCCGGTCATGCGCCGGTGACGCACCCGACGTTTCATAATCGTGCCAGTAAAGCGTCTCGACCGGCAACGTCAATCCTCCGCTCTCGCAGCGACTAAAAAGCCCTTAGAACAGCTCAATCGCCTGCTCTTCAATAGCTGCTTGCCACACCTTGGGTCCGGTAATGTGAACCGACTCACCTTGAGCATCCACCGCAACGCTTACTGGCATATCTTTTACGGTAAACGCGTAAATTGCTTCCATGCCAAGATCTTCAAACGCGACAACCTCCGCGTTCGTAATGGCTTTTGAGACCAAATAAGCAGCGCCCCCAACGGCCATGAGATAAACCGCTTTGTGCTTGCGAATCGCTTCAATGGCAACGGGCCCCCGCTCAGCCTTACCGATCATGCCTAATAGGCCCGTATGTTCGAGAATGTTGTCGGTGAATTTGTCCATACGTGTCGATGTCGTCGGGCCTGCAGGACCCACCACCTCGTCACCCACAGGATCCACCGGACCGACGTAGTAAATAAACTTGCCCTGCAAGTTAACCGGGAGTTCCTCTCCGTCGGCAATCATCTGCGTCATGCGCTTGTGGGCGGCATCTCGACCGGTATACATCGTGCCCGATAGCAACAGCGTATCTCCGGGTTGCCAAGTCAGTGTTTCCGCTTGGGTCACAGTATCGAGGTCAACCCGGCGTACTGACTCACCCGGCTCCCAAGTTACCTCCGGCCATGCATCTAAACTCGGTGCTTCCTGATAAACCGGTCCCTCACCCTTAAGCTCGAAGTGGGCATGACGCGTTGCAGCGCAATTCGGGATCATTGCCACAGGTAGCGACGCCGCGTGTGTGGGGTAATCCATGATTTTTACATCAAGCACTGTGGTGAGCCCGCCTAAACCTTGCGCACCAATCCCCAACTTGTTGACGGCATCCATAATCTCAATGCGAAGTTCTTCGGCTTTGCTTGACGCACCACGCTCACGAAGTTCGTGAATATCCACAGGATCCATCAGCGACTCTTTCGCCATCACCATAGCCTTTTCAGCCGTACCACCAATTCCGATACCGAGCATGCCAGGAGGGCACCACCCAGCTCCCATAGTGGGCACTGTCTTTACAACCCAGTCGACGATGCTGTCAGACGGGTTCAACATGGCAAGCTTTGATTTGTTCTCGGATCCACCACCTTTCGCTGCAACGCGAAAATCGACGGTATTGCCTGCGACCATGCGGGTATGAATAACGGCGGGCGTGTTGTCCTTTGTGTTTTTGCGTGCACCGGCCGGGTCATCAAGAATCGATGCACGAAGCTTATTATCTGGGTGTAAGTACGCGCGTCGGACGCCTTCATTGATCAGGTCCTCCAGCGGTTGTGACGTTTCCCAGCGAACCGCCATACCGATGTCGACAAACACCGTCACAATACCGGTATCCTGGCAGATGGGTCGCTTACCCATTGCGCACATTCGGCTGTTAATCAAAATCTGGGCTAGCGCATCCTTTGCAGCCTGACTTTGCTCCATTTCATAGGCTCGATGCACCGCCTGCACAAAATCCTGTGGATGGTAGTAGGAGATGAACTGAAGTGCGTCAGCTACACTTTCAACAATGTCGCGGTCTTTAATTACCGTCATGCATTACCTCTTCAAACTCGTATCACTGAACCGCGGGCGTCACTACCGCCGGCGCCGCACCTATCGCATCAACTTCTGCGGATAACGCGCGAATATCCGCCCTAAGTTGGTTAACGTTCGTGTTCACTTGCTTTCGGAAATTATTTATCGAAGCGACCCACTCTTCATTCGCTCCAACGCGCTTCCCTAGCGCCGCACGCTCTAACTTCGATCGGTTGACGTTGTCCGCGAGCCGCTCAACATCGCTCTGTATTTGTCGAGCGGACCCCGCTAAACGCTCAATATCGGCAGAGAGTGTCTGTAGAGCCGTAAGGTCGGCTGTGAGGGCATCTAAGGTCTTTTTCTGCCGGAAACCGTTGTCTTGGAGTGTCTGTACGGTTTTGGCGGCTGATTTGTCAGTCTTTTCCAGATCAGCAAGCTTTCTGTTAGAGATCTTTCGTGCATCCCAAAGCTTGCGCACCTCAGTATCGAGTAAGTTGAGCTGCGCACCCATGGCGGCTGCCGATTTGGTGACCGTCTCGTCTGTATCTGTCAGTAAATTTTCAAGACCTTGCACCTGCTTACCTGTCCGCGCTTGATCGACCGTCAATCCAGTGATGAGTTGATGGCTATACCAGGCATAAGCCGACAGAAAACAAACCGCGATAAAAGAAAACACCAGTGCAAATTTACCTGCACTCGACATCCCCGCCGTTTCACGGCCTCGACTCGGTATTGCGTTGCGCGGCGCGCTGTCTACAGCTTCATCTCGCCGAGCCGCAAATGATGGAATTTCGGTTAGCTCATCTTGGGCCATGTCACTCCTCCCCCATAGAAGCATCAGTATACCGCGACCAACTGGGGTTCGTGGCGATTATTCGGACACAAAAAAGGCGGCCAAAGCCGCCTTTTTTGTGCTCTCAACTTACATCTGCATTAGACGAAGTTCAGAAGTGCCCACGTAACGACAGTGAGAAGCAACGACATATGGATCACACCTTTCACAGTGGTCATTGGACCCAGCTTGCCCATGATGGCGTTAATCTCAAGGAGCACAATCAAGCCCATAGCAATGTAGAGACCCGTTGTTGAACCCGCGAGTGGCAGGTGCTTAGAAGCCAACATGCCAAGCAACATGGGGCCTGAGAAAAGCGTGTTTGTGCGGCTCGCCAAACCCGCTTTCGCAGCGTTTGAGGGCCCATCACCTTCCTTCATACCAAGAACAACTTGCTGTGCCGGCCAGATGATCAACCAAACGTTTAGGAACATGAATATGCCTGCCAAGGCGCCGACCCAGATCGCCGGCATCGTTGCACCCAAAGCACCGACTTTGTGCAACAGATAAGCACCTGAGATGAAGGTGACCATTGCACCCCAGCGGAACCACCAAAGCGCACGCGGCGCCAATTTGGCCATTGCGTCTTTCTTGGCATCTGCCTCAGCTTCTTTGAAGTACTCTGTTTGCACAAAGTTGAAGTAGTACAGCATGCCAATCCAAGTAATACCGGCGATAACGTGGATGTAACGGAAGATGAACTCGACTAAGTATTCCATTTATTGTTTCCTCTTATATAAAACAGCGTCTCCGACGCCCTGCCCTGGGATCAGTATATCCGCACATCAAAAAAAAAGAACCCGCAACCACCGTTTTAAAGGGTGGCTTTCACCATAATCCGTTCAATGAGAAGCGGTTTGTGCACGGCACGATATGCAAAGCAACAATCGGAGGCTGACACATCGCAATTAGGAACGCCTACCAGTGTTCATACTGTGTGATGGCAAGGCGCGACAGAGACCACAGTCAAAAACCCTGCAAATGACCCGAGTGCCTGTCGGTAACGGTGAATACTCCCAGACCCTCTCGACCACCCATCACGCACTTACCATTAATTAACCAAAAACTTGCTTGGATGGCGGGCTGAGAAGAGCCTTAATCGCGGACACACGTTTTTCTTCGCAAAAAAAACCCGGCGCTCGGCCGGGTTTCTAAGTCGCAATGAGCGTGACTTACATCATGCCGCCCATACCGCCCATGCCGCCCATGTCAGGCATTGCAGGCGCTGCACCTTCTTCCTTTGGCGATTCAGCAATCATAACTTCAGTTGTGATCATAAGACCTGCAACCGAACCCGCTGCCTGAAGTGCTGTACGAGTTACTTTCGCTGGATCAAGAATACCCATGCCGATCATATCGCCGTACTCACCCGTCGCCGCGTTGTAACCGAAGTTACCTTCGCCTTGGCGAATTTTATCCAGAACAACTGACGCTTCATCACCTGCGTTGGTAACGATCTGACGCATAGGACCTTCCATGGCGCGCAGTGCAGCTGCGATACCCGTGTTTTGGTCTTCGTTGTCACCTGTCAGGCCGTCAACAGACGCAATTGCGCGAATAAGCGCAACACCGCCGCCAGCAACCACACCTTCTTCAACCGCTGCGCGAGTTGCATGAAGTGCGTCTTCAACGCGTGCTTTCTTTTCTTTCATTTCGATTTCAGTCGCTGCACCTACCTTGATCACAGCAACACCACCTGCCAACTTCGCGACGCGCTCCTGGAGCTTCTCGCGATCATAGTCAGACGAGGTATTCTCGATCTGAACACGAATCTCGCCAACGCGACCTTGAATCGCATCAGCATCACCCGCGCCATCGACCAGCGTTGTGTTGTCTTTGTCCATAGTGATGCGCTTGGCATTACCAAGGTGCTCAAGACTTGTGCTCTCGAGATCGAGACCCACTTCTTCAGAAATCACAGTACCGCCGGTCAAGATAGCAATGTCCTGGAGCATCGCCTTACGACGATCGCCAAACCCTGGTGCCTTACATGCGGCTACTTTAACGATGCCGCGCATGTTGTTAACAACCAGTGTCGCCAATGCTTCGCCTTCAACGTCTTCCGCAATAATCACGAGCGGGCGCGATGCTTTGGCTACTTGCTCAAGAACAGGAAGAAGCTCGCGAATATTAGAGATCTTCTTGTCAACTAACAGTACGAAGGGGTCTTCGACTTCAGCTGACATGTTGTCTTGGTTGTTGATGAAGTAGGGGGACAGGTAACCACGATCGAACTGCATACCCTCGACCACGTCGAGTTCGTTCTCAAGACCTGAACCCTCTTCAACCGTAATGACACCCTCTTTGCCGACTTTCTCCATCGCCTCAGCAATGATTTCGCCTACAGACGTATCGCTGTTCGCTGAGATAGTGCCGACCTGAGCAATTGCTTTGTTGTCTTCGCAAGCTGATGCCATGCCACCGACCGCGTCAACGGCTGCCGCAACAGCTTTGTCGATGCCACGCTTGAGGTCCATGGGGTTCATACCCGCCGCAACCGCTTTAAGACCCTCGTTTACGATCGATTGCGCGAGAACGGTTGCAGTGGTTGTGCCGTCACCCGCGACGTCAGATGCTTGCGAAGCTACTTCCTTCACCATCTGTGCACCCATGTTCTCGAAACGATCCGCCAATTCGATTTCTTTAGCGACTGAGACACCGTCTTTGGTGACAGTCGGCGCGCCGAATGACTTCTCGAGAATTACATTACGGCCCTTTGGGCCAAGTGTTGCTTTCACGGCATCAGCCAGTGTGTTCACACCAACTAGCATGCGCTGGCGAGCAGAATCGCCAAAAAATACGTCTTTAGCTGCCATATCTAAATTCCTTAACTTACGATGGTCTGAATTACTTAGTCGATAACGGCGTAAATTTCGCCTTCGCTCATCAGGATCAGCTCTTCACCATTTACTTCGATGGTGTTGCTGCCTGCGTACTGACCGAAAACGATTTGATCGCCAACTTGCACGGTCAAAGGGCGCTGTTCACCGTTGTCCAATACCTTCCCGGCACCAACTGCGACAACTTCACCCTGATTAGGCTTCTCTTGTGCAGAACCAGGCAGGACGATACCACCAGCCGAAGTCTGCTCTTCTTCCTTACGACGCACGACAACACGGTCGTACAACGGACGAATATTCATGGGTTTCAATCTCCAAAATGACGATTATTTTTTATCCCCCACTGAGGGTTGAGGAAATAATGGGGACTCCAAAAACAATTTCAAGCCTTTTTTAGCACTCAAGGGGTGAGAGTGCTAAAAAGCATTAAAAAAAACAGAAATGACCGCGCTTTAATCGTCTTCAACGCGCGAATAATCACCCTCAAGCGTGATGGGACCACGATCGGTGGGACTCTCTGGCGTGCGATCAGGAATGTCTCGCTCAGGTGCCGCGGAGCGTGAACTTGTGCGTGAACTCACTCCACCAAACACTGCTTTTACAGCCGCCCTCAAAAAAACATAGAGGGCGAGGAAATCAGAGATTAACCCAGGAATCATTAACAACACTGCACCGAAGGCCACGCTTATCTCTCCAGCAAAGAGCTGGCCACGAATAGCCGCGGCCGAGGGAAATCGTCCTGCAGTGAGTAGTGCAGAACGTCCTGCTAATTGAAGTAGCCAATAGCCCAAGGTGATCATGACTAGGATGTAACCGACGGTGGCGAGCGCACCGGCTTGAGCGCTGAGCTCAAGTAATGACCAAAACTCCAAAAACGGATATGCAATCAGCAAAAACGGCATAAGGTTTTCCTCGCCCACGCATCTGTACCCAGTGTACGTCGTTCCATCGCGCCGCGATATGTTAGGTAATGCGGGTTTTTAGCGCTCATTTCAAGGGAGACAGCCGATGCAGGCCGTGAATGCTCCCATCAGAATTGAGAGACAGTACGCGTCCATCGTCGAGCAGCCAGACCTCAGCACATGACCAATCAGGCTGATTTCCTGTGCTAAACGTCACGCATCGGAGGTTACTCTCGACTCGCCAACGACCCCTGACCTGCCGTTTTATCGGGTCACCATCACCACTGGCTTCTCTGGACCATTGGCTGACAAAAGTTCCATCTGTGTGCCAGTGTGTCTCTGCTGATATACCGCGCTGATTCTGAACCTCGCCACGATCAATGACATCAGAAAATAGGTTGGTAATCTGAGTGGTTGTAAGTCGTGTCTTTCCCATGGGGCCGCTCGTCAATTCTTCTTCGCTAATAGACTCTGCCTCCATCCCAAGCGCTGAGGTTGCAAAGCAGAGTAAGAGGGTGAGAGGTGTTGCCCATCCAAGAGGCGCCCCATTTAGATGTCTTGTTGCATCGAGAGCGCCTTTCTTCACGTTTTTAATCGCAGTCGGTGTATGTGCAGTCTTCGTGGTGCTGTCTGTGAACTCTACGAAACTCACAACTTGATCTCTTTCACGTAGCGATCAACAGCCCAAATCAAAACGAGGACCGGCACACCCATCATGGATGAGATGAGGAAAAAACTTTCATAGCCCAGTGAGTCAACGATTGAGCCTGAATAGCCACCCAGTAATTTGGGGAACAAGGTCATCATCGAGCTGAACATGGCGTATTGCATCGCCGTAAAGGAGATATTAACCAGACTTGAAAGGTAGGCAATAAATGCCGCTACTGCTA
>JBELJN010000057.1:0-6684 GCA_042090345.1 Halieaceae bacterium
TCTGCAAAAAGAAGGTCTAAGTCGTCCGACAGCGCCAAACCCTGTGTCGAAATAACCAGTGTTGGTGGATCATCAACTGCAGCAATGGTTACCTCAAAGGGTAACTGTGCCTCAGCATCCTCGGCGAGGACCTTGACCACAAATGTATCGACGCCGTTCGCATCCTTCACAGGCTCGTACGTCAATCCTACGTCGCTCACACTCAGAGACCCTAGATCTGGCGCTTCGCTTACTTCGAAGGTCACTGGTGTTAACGGCTCTCTATTGCTTGTATAGCCCTCTATTAGTGCATTAACTGCAACATCTTCATCTGTTACAAGTGCGGTGACCCCGGCAGGTGAAAGCACAAGCTTGGGCAGTACATCCACAGACACCGCCGCAGAATTTGCATCACCCTCACCACGACAACTTAAACTGTAAGACGTGGCTCCGGCGGAGGTGACCGTCACCGCCTCCGATCCACTTGCGGCCTTGCTGCCTGACCACGCGCCCGATGCAGTACAGGTCGTCGCGTTCGTACTCGCCCAAGTGAGTGTTATCGAATCGTCTACCACAGCCTGAGGAACACTACTCGTCAACGAGACGGTCACGTTCGGCAGCCCATCACTGCTGCCGCACCCGCTGAACGCGAGTAGGCAAAAGAAGGAAACGACAGTCCGAATGTTAGTACCCATTTTGTTTAAGAAGCCAGGCCACATCCTCATCCGCACCTTAAGAGTCAGACGACTCCACAGAAAGATAATGGTGGATATTTTTAGTGGTTGCCGACTGGCCTTTCATTGCCGCGGCGACTTCTGCCTTAGCCGCCTCCAATAGCGCGACTAGTTCCTCATTCATGTGAAGCATTGTGGCTAAGGCCTCGGCGAAAATTTCAGAGAGCTCGGGATCAACCGATTTTGAAAAACATTCTTCGAGTAGCGCGCGGCGATGAAGCTCGCCCTCGGACACCTCTACCCACTCCCCCTCTCGCGCCGCTTGGAGCATGGTTTGCGTCAGCTTCAGTACAGCGGCGAGTATGCTTGCCTGACCCTGCGGCTTAGCCTCCAGTTTATTGGCGAGAGAAGCATTCACGTATTGACACCTGTCCGTGCTAACTCACCCCAACCAGCTCGTAACTCTGAAATGAGGCCAACGACCTCTTTGATAGCGCCTTCATCATTACGAAGGTTGGCTTTAACTAACTGCTGAACCATGTAGCCATAAAGGCTGTCGAGGTTCTCCGTGAACTCGGGAGCCGCATCCCTGTCCAATATTACTCTGAGGTACTCGATAATAGTGATGGTCTTACCGATCAATTCCCCTTTTTCAGCGATCTTTCCCGCCTGCATCGCAGCAACGGCTGCATTCAAGCGGGTCGAACTCCCCTCAAGTAAAAGCTGAATTAACTTTTCCGGCGAGGCATCCGACAACCCCGAATGCAAATTCGTCTTTCCATAGGCGTTTACTGCTGCGTGATTCACGTCTAACTCCCTCTCTTTAACTATTGCCCGCTTTGTCTAAGATTTTGATAACCGGGCAGTGCGTCTAGCTGACTTTTGAGCATGTCGCCAGTACTGGTAAGCTGTCCTACGAGTGCATCCATCGCGTTGAATTGGCGAAGGTAACGCGCCTCTAGTGCTTCCATGCGTTGGTTGTAAAGCAACCTGTCTCCTTCGACTGCCTTTAGTTTGTCATCCAGGGATGAGAGCTTGGTCAGGATGAGACCGTCACTGTCGAGGAAGCTATCCAGTAGGGTATCGATCTGCCCTGCGAAACCGCTAACTGCAGCCCCGCTTACTGTTTCTCCCACAAAAAACTTTTGAACCGAATCGAAGTTAGTTCGTACTGCACTGTCAAGTGTCGTAGCGTTAGTTTTTAGGGATCCGTCCGCTTCAACCGAGATGCCTAAGTCGCTCAAGACACTGATGTTGCCGGTCAGTCCAGTAATCTCATCAGTCATCAGGGCTCTAATCTGAGAAACCATCGTGCGAGTCATCGCATCGCCTTGCAGAAAACCTGCGTCACCCGTGGTCGCGTCATACTTAGTCAAGGATTTTTGAGAGCCTAGATAAGTGTTGTAGGCAGATACGAAGGCGTCGACGAGCCCGGTGATAGCGGCTGTGTCCCTTGATACAGAGACAGTGGCGCTCGATGGTGTGGTTGACAAGAGCGTTAGACTTACGCCGTCGAGAACATTCGTTATCGTGTTACTCGTTGAAGTCACGGATAGGCCATTGAGCGACAGTAAGGCGTCTTGAGGTGCCACCGTTTGAGTAAGGTTGGCGGTGTTAGCGTCAAATGCCAGTTGGCTTAAGCCCGAGGTGTCCGTGTCCGTACCCGAACTATCGCCCGAAACCGTCAACGATAATCCATTACTCAATCCCGAGTTCTCGCCATTAATCATTAATTTATAATTCGTGCCATCTTGTAGTATCGAGGCATTTACACCCGCATTGGCGGTGTTTATCGCATCACGAACATCGGCCACCGTAGAGTTGGCGGCAATAGTAATACTCACAGAACTACTCTGATTAAACGAAGCGTAAGTGGTTTCATTGGGTGACGCGTTGTAAGACGGAGTTCCAACGCCAATTGTCAGCGTGCCAGAACCAATGACGTCCGTGGTAGCCGAGAAATTGCCACTAATAAGCGATTGGGGCTGCGCCAATTGAGAAACTGAAAGGCTATACGATCCGATTTGTGCGGTTGAATCCGCCGTGATACTCACAGCTGACGTTTGCGACGAGGTCGCAGAGGTGGCGTTGAGTTGAGCCGCGTCTGCTAGCTTTGCTACAGAATCTCGTACGGCGGTCATCGCAGTTTGAAGCGAACCGTACCCGCTTACAAGATTATCAATATCTGCTTTTTTATTATCTACACGAGCTATTAGCGGCGTCCGCTCAGCGTCGACGATCGCTGTTACCAGCGTGTTGATATCAAGGCCCGAGCCTAAGCCTGTAGCGGAAACCATGTCTAACCTCTTGGTAGTGTCAGCTTTTTGACTGTTTTACGCTGTAAAGCGCTTCAAACAATACCAAGCAGAATCTATGCCAAAACTTAAATGTATTCGTCGAGCAGCATTCCTTTTAGAGACTCAGAGCCCACGGCGTCAACGCCATTGCGCTCTAGGAAGCGAGCAATCGCTAAAACTTCCTCAGGGGGTAGCTCTCGAATAACCTCGTTCGTATCAGCATCCGTGACTCTGACAATCATTTTATTGAGCTCACCATCGAAACCAATATTCATCGCTGGCGCATACTTTTCAACTGCCGCAGCCAGAGTCTCTACCGCTTTTTGAAGCTCTTCCATTGTGACGGCACGATCTTGTCTCGTGTCGACTTCCACAGGCTTCACTGCAGGAGTATCGACTTGAAAGTGCGCGGGCTCAGTGAGTCTCGCTTTTGTGGCTGGTTTGGGCTCAGTGATAACCGGATCTACCGGACCGGCTGTTGGTATTGACACGGCCATGCCACTTCTCCTTTAGTTTTAACAAACGACCCGTCATCCTTCATTTCGGACCTAAAAAGGCGGGCGAACCAAAGTTCGACCCGCCTCCAGCGCTACAAGCTAAGCATTGCTTACTGGAGCAGTGCAAGAACTTGCTGAGGCATCGCATTGGCTTGAGCCAAGACTGAGATACCTGCCTGCTGCAGTACCTGCGTTTTTGCGAGGGCCGCCGACTCTTGTGCAAAGTCAGCATCCAGGACCCGAGCGCGAGACGCCTGAGCGTTCTCTACCGCAATACCTACGCTACTCACGACCGAATCAAATCTGGCTTGATACGCACCCATTTTGGCTCTGCCTTCGTTCACCATGCCCAAAGCAGAATCAATCGTCTGTATCGCGGATTGAGCATTTGACTGGGTATCCACGGATACCGCACTCACAGTACCTCCCGCGGTCGTGTGTCCAGTACTAGCACTAGTGCCAAGACCAGACGCTGTCGCAGAAGCCCCACTAAATGCAAAGGTTTCCGAAGTTGACGCGACCGTGAGCTTACCAAAACCTGTAACGGCTGCAATGTTGCTTGAACCGGTTCCGGTAAAACTACTACCCGTTGTTACCGAAGCGCCTTCAACGAGAGTTATGCCGCCGGTACCCTGAGTTTTAATAGCAAAGGACTTTGGGTTCGCATTTGAGTTGGTAAGCTCAAAGTCCTGGTTTACTGCATCGTAAGCTATGGTCATATCAGCTTTTTGGCTGTATGTACTGGCCTGCAAGGCTGTGTTTAAAGCTGTGGCTAAGTCAGTGCCGGTCTTCAGAATATCGGCACCACTAAGCTCGATGTCCACTAATGTTGTGTCATCAAAGAACTGGAACTGCAACTTATCAGCGGCCGCTGGAGTAGTTCCAGCAACGTTTGTAGGACCGCCAAAAGTGCCGAGGCTAACCGCAACATTTTGTGTGACCGCTGCCCCACTCGCAGCCGTAGAACTAAAGCCGGTGCCCAAGGTAAAGTCCGAAGTAGTGGTCTCGTTAGTCGTATCAGTGATGCTATATGAGGCGCTCAAGTTTTTGCCCGAGGTGTCCGTAAAGATCAAGTTACCATTCGCGTCCACGGACGCCGCAATCGTCGTAGATGCAGTCCCGGTGCTTGAATTAAATGCCGTGCTCGCATTAAAAATGGTCTTGATTTCACTGGCAGTGATGCTGCCGCCGCTCAAAGCACTTGACACATCAACGTCTACTCCATTTACGGTGACCTTCGCAGTGTCAGTAGTGTCTTTAGTACCCGTAGCGTTAATCACACCTAGGCTTACTGAAGAATCTGACGCCGTAGCTGTAACCTTGTTACCAGAGGCTGTCACAATTGCCGCAGCGACATCGGAGGCGTAGTTAGTGGTATTGTCAAACAACGTTGTATTGTCAGTCGGTAACGCCACCGTTGTAGCACTGCCTGCGCCAACAGTGATGTTGAGGGCTGTCAATGCGCCTGTTATTTCGGTCCCTGCATTTGTAGATGTGCCAGTAATACCGCCTCCCAAGTGAGCCGTGTTAAAATCAGCAATTTCTACAGCCATCCTGTCGACCGCAGTATCGTTACCATCACCGACCTGGAAGTTGAACGTCTGTGCGGCGCCTGGTGTACCTGCTGAGCCCGACAAGATCGCTACGCTACTGAACGTGGTCGAAGTAGCGACACGATCGATTTCGTCACGCAGTTGCAGCACTTCTTCGTTGAGAGCACTTCGATCTGCCGCACCCAGTGTCCCATTAGAGGCTTGAACGGCCAGCTCGCGAATACGCTGTAAATTGTCTGTGATCGACTGTAAACCACCCTCTGCGGTTTGAAGCAAAGATACTGCATCAGACGCATTTCTAGAGGCTTGCTGTAATCCCTTGACCTGCGACGTGAAAGAGTTGGCTATCGCCAATCCAGCAGCATCATCTTTCGCCGAGTTAATACGAAGACCCGTCGAAAGTCGCTGCATAGCAGTCGCAGCATCAGACTGAGAATTGGATAACGCACGTTGCGCGCTCAGAGATGCGATGTTTGTATTAATACTAAGTGACATTTTGTCTCTCCTTCTGGCGCGCAGTGTCGCCATTGTTAGGTTAAGCAGAGCCAAAACACTGTGCTTTGGCTTTCCCTGCACACCTATTAGCGACGAAGAGAAAAATACCTTTAGAAAAAACTTGGCCTTGAAAAGCAGATGCAAAAAAACTGGCGAGGTTAGCCGCCGCCGTTGGATGTTATTGTGCGGCCTCAGTAACGCTGCTAGTTTTGAATGAGCGTCAGGACCTGCTGCGGCATGGCGTTGGCCTGACCCAACATCGCAATCCCCGCTTGCTGTAAGACTTGATTCTTAGCCAGCTCCGCAGACTCTGCCGCAAAGTCAGTATCTTCGATACGACCTCTAGATGTTTGCGCATTTTCTGACGCAACCATGTTGTTGTCGATAACATGCTCAAATCGCACCTGATAAGAGCCCAGTGAAGCCCTGCCGGACAGCACTGTATCTAGCGCACGATCAATCGAGTCGATAGCCAAGTCAGTAAGGATTTGGGAGGAAATAAAGGTGCCATTCACTGAGGGCTTAGTGGCGTCATCCGTGCCGTCAGCATTTTTACCCTGCCCCAATTCAGTGACGTTATAGTCAGCGACCAAAAAGGTAAGTGCATCCTCATTTTCTGTTCCTTGGCCTATTTGAAACGTATATACCTTTTGATCACCGGGGTTAGCGCCTCCGTTAAGAAGCTTTACCTCACCGAAGGCGGTTGAGTCGGCAACACGATCGATCTCCGCTTTGAGCTGCGTGTACTCGAGATTCAAGTATCCGCGCTCAGTATCCGATATTGATCCGTTTGCCGCCTGCACTGCTAGTTCTCGCATGCGTTGCAAGGTTTCAGTAATTGATTGAAGGCCCGCCTCAGCGGTCTGCAGCATGGACACGGCATCGTTCGCATTCCTCGTAGCCTGATTAAGCCCATCAATCTGGGAATTCAGGCGCGAGACCACGGCAATGCCCGAGGCATCATCTTTCGCACTATTGATCCGCAAACCCGTTGCCAGCCGTTCCATCGACTGAGCCGCGTCGCTTTGAGAGTTCGCTACAGCTCTTTGTGCACTGAGCGAGGCATGATTTGTGTTGATTGAAAGAGGCATGACTTATCTCCATGGACTCATAGGTAATTAAAAATCGTAAGGTTTTGGGTTTTAACGTAAACCTGCTGCGCTGCCTGTAATGACGTCATTTGCAAACT
>JBELJN010000058.1:0-6596 GCA_042090345.1 Halieaceae bacterium
TAGTCGATATGTCTTTATCTCCGGATGGGACTCACTTTGCAGCGGTATTCCAAGTGGGTGGCGATCAGTTCTTGAAAGTTACTAACGTTGCAACTGGAAAAACGACCAAAGAAATAGACTTTGACTACAACTGGCGATTTGGGCGTTTGATTTGGGCTAACAGCGAGCGGTTGCTGGTTCAGCCAGCTTACAAGCCGTCGCAAACTAACGTGGTTTTTCAGACTAATGCGATCTACGCGGTCAATGTTGATGGGCGGAAAGAGAAATTTCTACTGGGCCCAGGATCAGGAGCAAGGTTAGGTTCAATTGCAAATAGAGGTGGGGCAGGCATCGGCGCCTCTATTTTGTCGACGCTTCCAAATGAGCGCAGAAAGGTTCTAATTCAAGTTTGGGAGAGTGGTGCAAAGACAGCATCAGTGGCGAAGCTTGACGTGTACACCGGAAAGCTAACAAAGCGTATTTTTGGTCCAGATGCGATTATTTACTGTGACTTCGCTCTCAACCTTGACGATGAACCAGAGTTTTGCGCGACCGAGGACCGAGACACGGATTTAAGGCAGATATATCACCGAAATCAGGCTAGTGAGTGGTCGCTCGTGTATGAGGCGGGCGAGTGGGACGAAGAGGGCACGATATACAGCCAACTTAATGACGGCGGGTTTATTGGTACTTTTCATCACCCCGAAACCTCCACAAAAAGCCTATATGAAGTCAGCGTCATTGATGGAAAATTAAATCGTCAATTAATAATGACAGATAAGACGAGGGATCTCCAAGGTCTGAGCTATTCTCGACGCCTTGATTTCGGCAGAATTCGGCTCCGTACGCCTTATCCGGAATACGCGTACATTGGAACCAACACCGCGTTGACTAATGCACACCGCGCACTGGTGAGCGCATTTCCGAAATCCTACGTTTACTTCCGCACTATAACTGAAGATGGCAACATTGCGTTGGTCAGCGTATCCAGTGATCTTTCACCCAGTAAGCGTTATCTCGTTGATGTTAATAGCATGCAACTAAAGCAGATAGCTGACGGCTACGAACATTTGCGAGGTCTGACGAGCGCAGTATCAAGTTTCAAGCTAGACGCTCGCGACGGCATGACTTTGAACGGGTTTGTCACGAAGGCTAAGTCCACCGTACCGCAGCGTGGCGCGGTGTTAATGGTTCATGGTGGCCCCCATGGGCCTTATGACCAATTCGGCTTCGATGCTGACGCTCAGTTCATGGCTAGCATCGGACTAAATGTAATTCAGGTTAACTTTCGGGGATCTGGTGGCTATGGAAAGGCCTTTGAGCGCGCTGGTTATCGTGAATGGGGTCGCGCCATGCAAAATGATCTCTCTGATACAGTGGAGTGGGCAAAGTTAAATGGCCTCGCCGATAATGAGCAAGTATGTATTTATGGCGCTAGTTACGGCGGCTATGCCGCTCTCGCAGGTGCGGCATTTACACCAGATCTATACAAATGTGCGATAGGACATGTTGGAGTTTACGATCTTCAAGAAATGTATGATTCAGGCGACATACCGCAGCGTCTTGGGGGTGTCAGATTTTTAAAACGCGTCTTAGGCACGGACAAAGGCGACTTGATATCTCGCAGCCCCAGCGAACATGCGGATAGAATCAAAATTCCGATAATGATGACTGCGGGAATGGATGATGAACGAGCACCGCCAGAGCAAACTAAAATAATGGAAGCTGCTCTCAAAGCAGCCGGCAAGCCGGCAGAGGTATTTTATCAGCGGCGCGAAGGCCATGGGTTTTACGACTCGAAAACGGAACAGCAGAGGCTAGTTCGGTTGGGAGCCTTTCTTTTTGAAAACCTCCCAGAGATTACGACGACCACGATAGATTGATTTTATGCCACAGCAATCGAGGCGGCCTTAGCGTCATATCGCTTAGGCCGCCTTGGTTAGGCCAACAAGGTGCCCAAAGTGATATCCGTTTATCACCGCAGGCTCAAAGCGGTCTATCCTGAAACCGTGGGCAACGAACTCGCGGGACTTAACCTCCCACTCGTCATCATCCGGTGCGGCTCGTTTCTGGCTCTCGAGTCGTTCTTTATATGCAAACATTGACTCAGAAATCTCCGCTAGATACTGAAGATGATTTAGTCCCCGACGACTCTTATCATCAAAAACCTTAAAAACTGCGTCGAGAAAGCGCAGTGTATAACTGGGATCAGCCCCGAGTTTTCGGGCGTCCTCCTGCAACTCTTTAGCAGTAACATTTAAAATCTCCCGATATTTTTCGGCCTTTGGGTCCTTAGTCGGATCTCGGTTTGCAGAATGCAACAATGCCAGCTGGTTTACCAAAGCATCTAAAGTAACCAAAATTGCAGACTCTTCGATAGCGAGAACCTGCCGTAAAATATCAAAACTATCGCGACACAACCAAGATGAGCGGTGATGTGCAATAAACGTGACCGATGCACCCACTTTACTCACCCGAGCCAGTTCCCTCAACGCCGGCGCAAACTCAGCGTATTCAAACCCGAACTGGCTTACGACAGCGTCAAACGAATCGTCATCAAACGGGAGCTCTTCCATTCCAGTTTCTGGATAGAAAGTTACCCCATGTGAGGGTGAGAGGGCGTCCGAAAGACGCGCAATGTCAATAGCTGATATCGTGGCATCAGGGTGGCGCTCCTTCAAAATACTAGGCAAAAATCGAGTCAGTGCACCATTTCCGCACCCAACTTCAAGAATACTTGAACCGAGACGATCTGTTAATGCACGCAACCACAACTGACTAAGTGCCGGGTTTGCTGCGAGATCATCGATTCCTCCAAAAGTCGACGGCTTTCCGGATACCCAGTAATTACTCCAGCTAGATGCCTGCTTGTCCATAGCTATTAACCCGTCGTCCAAAAATTTGCGGCCACCGTTATTCTCTCAGATTCCCCAACATAGGGCTCAATAAAATGAGTCAAGTACGATGGGAAGATGAGTAAATCGCCATCCTCGAGCGCTATCTTAAACGAATTAAATGAGAGTTCGCGGCGCATATTACGGTTGGAGGGATCCAAAAACATCGAAGCATTCGATCTTGGGTCATAAAATACAATATCCCCTCGATTAAATGGATTATCAGGAAGTAGGTCCCCGCGAGCCGCACAATAAACCACACTCCAAGAAGCAAGCGGATGAGTATGCGCTCGGAAATATCCACCCTTTGATGTGACGTGAAACCAGGAGTGATACGCCCACTTATATCCGGCGGCTGTTTCAGGAGGCACATCGTTGACCAACGCCACGAAGCCTGTCAGCGTTCTCAGGATGTGTGTCTTCAGTTCCAGAACAAATGGGTCTGAGTATTCTAGAAAATCAAACTGGCTCTCGAAAACACCTGGAATTTTTCCCTGAGGTGGGTCCGGCTTTTCTAGGCCTTGTGCTTTGACGTCTAAGCAGACCCTAACTAGGTTCGCAGACAAATCGGGTGTCCGTTGATCGGCACGGTAAAACGGTGTTGAGAAAAAAGTTGAAGTCCCCATAAAAAAAACCCGGGCGTTGCCCGGGTGTCCCTTATCTAATTTAGCTGATGATCAGAAAGAGTAACGGATTGAACCGAAGATGCGGCGACCAGCAAGGTCGTACAAAACCCCTGTAATCCCGTCATCATACCCGCCAATAGAGTCAAGCACAGGCTCTTCATCAGTGAAGTTCAATGCACCTAACGTCAGAGACAATCCATCAACTGGAGTGCGATATTCGAAGGTAATATCGTGAGTCACATAGTCACTGTAATCTTGGAGATCACCATCACCGTGGTCGGCAATGTAGTTAAGTGTGTAATTAGCAGTGAAGTTGTCTCTAGTTAAACGCAGGCTCGTATTGAAGCGATCTTCTGGAAAACCACCTTCCCCCATGAACTCACTTGAGGGGTCCTCAGGTGATCCTTGGAAGGTGTAGCTGTCCAAATGAGAGTACTCGGCTCTGATGTACAAATCGCCCAAGTCTGTATCTCTTTCGTAGGTAAGACGCATGTCATAGCCTTCGATATTGAGCGCAGCCGCATTTGTAATTGCGTTGTTGATACTAATGATTGCACCTGGAATACCGGCCGCCTCACCGGGACCGCGGTTAACCGCCGTGCCTGGTGGTAAGGTGCCCGATGCTGCAAGCGACAACAGCCTTGACAAACTGAGACTCGTTGCTCGATCGGTAGTATCGACCTCGAAATAATCGAAGCTAACACTTAAGCCCTCAATCGGAGATAAAACCAAACCGACGTTAATGCTCTCAGCTTCCTCGGCCTGAAGACTCGGGTTGCCGCCGGTGAAGTTCTCCACTTGGAAAGTCGGACAGTCAACCGGTGCTACACCTTGAGCGTCGCAACGTACAAAGTCAGTCACGTTATTAAAGCTTTGCGCTTGTGAACTGTAGAGGTTTGTTAAGTCGGGGGCCTTGAACCCTTCGTTATATGACGCTCGGACAACAGCCCAGTCAGTTGCTTCATACCGCACGCTAACTGAGGTGGCTGTATTGCTACCGAAATCGCTAAAGTAGTCGTAGCGCGCCGCCGCATTGACTTCAAGACCATCCATGATAGGCAAAGACGTCTCTACAAAGAAAGCGTCACGCTCTCGGTCGCCCGCAGCTGAGTTACCTGCTGAACCGATGACGTTACCAGCTTCACGATAGCTGTCGTAGTTGTCCTGGTAGTCTTCTTTTGCAATCTCACCACCGATGGCCCATCCAACGGACCCGCCAGGTAATTCAAACGCGCTACCCGTAAGGCTGAACCCAATCTGTGTGAACTCTGTCTTTAAGTCGCGCATCAGATCGGCAGAACTCAAACCAACTGCGGCGGCGTTACTTGGAGACGCAGGATTCACCACGTCATACGCCCCCGACGCAGCTAGATCACGAATGACACTATTCAACACGTACGTGTCACCAATCTCGTCAGCCGAGTAGAAGTACTTACGAGCGAATACATCGTAACCAATATCGTTAATCGTTCCTTCCATTCCGATCACGAAATCAAATTCGTGCCGATCGGTGACGTCGTCGCGAGGACCGTGGCCAACGAATCGGTGGAATGCGAAGAAACCTTCACCCGGTTGCAACGCTCCATCTCCGCTAGCATCAGCAGCAGTGAGGAGATCGCCTGTCAAAATTGGGTCTAAAGCGTTAGCAATGCGCTGGCCTTCATCGACAAAGAAAAAACCGACAGCTGGAGCGTAGCGCCCAAAACTTTCAATGCGCGAGTACCGAGCTTCAGCGTAAACTGTATTGTCAGCATTCACGTCGTAGGAAGCGTCAAGAAAAGTACTAATTCTGTCGACCGCACCCGTTTGAGCAGAAATATCAGCGTAGCCAAATCCACAGCCTTGTCCTGGAATACCAAAGGGGTTATCTAAGACCCCAGTGTAGGTGTCAGTAGGACAGTCGCCGATTGGAAATGGGTTTTGCGGAAATCCTGGCACGAAGCCTGTGTTACCACCCACACTCACACCAACAGTGTCTCCAAACGAAGGCCCATTGACTTGTGCGGCTGAATAGTCTCGGTCTGCGTCAAAAATCGCGTCACGCTGGTAATACTCAACTGATGCAATAATCTTGCCCTTGTCACCACTGGCGCCAAACACGAATTGAGCACGCTCTTCGTCAGCACCCGAACGCTCGGGTGATGTTTGTCCAATCAAAATCTCAGCGCCTTCAAAATCATCTTTCATAATGAAGTTGATGACACCACCAATAGCATCTGCACCATAAACAGCCGAAGCGGAATCTGTCAGGATCTCGATACGCTCGACAGCGCTCAACGGAATCGAGTTCACGTCAACAGCCGAGGTGCCTGTAAAGGGATTACCTGGAACACGACGCCCATTAATCAATACCGCGGTACGCCCCGCACCAAGGCCTCTGAGGTCCACAAGCGCGATCTGGCCAAACGACGTTCCGCTTCGCTCTCGGAACGAGCCGAATGAGTTGTAGGTAGTATTTCGAAGTACGTCAGCGACATTACTCAGTCCGGAAAACTCGAGGTCTTCTGCGCTGATTACAGTTACTGGTGAAGGGGCGTCAGATACTGCCCGCTGAATTCGTGAGCCGGTTACAACAACTTCTTCTACTTTTGCGGCCTCATCTTGTGCAAACGCGGTTGTCGAGTATCCAGCGCCGAGGAGGGTTAGCGTTGCAGCATGCACCGCCAAACTGAGTGGTTTTCTTGGGATCATGAGTGACTCCATTAATTAAAATTGATTTAAGTTGAGAAACCGTTAGAGAACTTCTCGCCCCTACGAGACAGGATAGCAAAGTTGGGAATGTCCGCAAGTTACCGCTATGTAATCAAACTGCGGGCGTCCGTCAATCTCAAGCGTTCAAACAAAATATCTTTTGTGAACTTTTCACGGTAAATATTAGAATAGGGCGCCTTTGAGACCCATCGGCCATTCTAAAACAGAACTCGCGTCCGCACTGTACCGTCAATTCCAGCTAGGTTTTTGATTAAAATCTTGGAGTAATCGGCCTCTATATCAATCACGACGTATCCCATCTCACCCAATGTCTGAAGGTATTGGCCGCTAACATTCACATTGTTATCACTAAACACCTGATTAATCGCGCTCATGATCCCTGGTG
>JBELJN010000059.1:0-6435 GCA_042090345.1 Halieaceae bacterium
TGCCTAGCGCCTGGTGGTGGGTCTTGCCAGGGGCGATTGCCATGCTCGTCATGTTCTTAGCCGCGAGCATCCCCATGATCGACAAGCGAAGCCTCGCGAGACGCCCTGAATACGGCGAGCATATGAAGCGTGTTTCGGGCTTTGTGCCGTTGCCTACTAAGTCACAGTGAGCAGGCCATAGATTGGACGCTGACTATTGCTCCAAGAGGTAGTGACTGTGGCCAATATTTTGACGAGTTGAAATGCTGCCCACCTCCAAGGGCAAAGCGACGACCCGCGGGAACACACGCGGATCTCACAGAGGGCCCTTGACGTCAATCTGACTTCAGGGAGTGCTACTGCTCTGCGGGGAGAAGGACTGTAATATCCAAATTCGACTGACCCGCTGACACCTCCAGTGTTTGCGGCGTTTCCAATCCACCAAGACGACCACATGCCTCGCCATTTTCGCAAAGTATCGAGTCACCGTTTGTGTCGGTACTTGCGGTAATGCGATAAGACCCAGCACCAGGCAGCCCCAGACTGTATTCATAATCGTCCGACGCAGAGGTGATGGATGATGCGACAACACTTCCTGACTCACTGTCGGTCACAACGACACTCACAGCACCTGCGTCCCCTCCAGACGCTTTACCCACCCGCAGCGAGACGTTGAGGCGCGATACGAGTGTATTGCTCTCCTCATCTACAGCATTAAAGATCGCCGTGGTTGCGTAAAAACCTGATGGCAGACCTGTTCGATCGACACTGACATCCCAGCGGGCGACTTCATCAACACTCTCATCTGTCCGCTCAGTAACCGTTAGCCAACTCACTGGGATGTCCACAGTAGTGAGTTCTAACGCTATCTCACCGGGATTGGTGGCGCTGATCGTAGTCGTGGTCGTTGCGCCACCAAAATACAGCTGCCCCGTGGATAACAGGAGTCGCGCAGGCATGACAAAGGTGCCGTTAGCGTCAGCAACCGCCACCTCAACCGCCTTATCCGCTTTCAGTAAGCCCCAACCACTCTCATTGTCAAAACCGGGATCATTGATGTCGTCAGTGAGGACACCCGCGGCCAGCAGTTCTTCGAGCCTTGAGGGCGTTAGATTTGGATGCACACTCTTCATCAACGCAAAGATTGCCGCCGCATGCGGTGAAGACATCGAGGTTCCCTGCGCACTGGTATACGTAAACTCTGGGTTACCTTCCGCATTCTCAACCTTGTTTAAGCTCAAGACGCCGCCACCCCCGCCTCCTCCAGGCGCAACTAAGTCAAGTTTCGGTCCTTGGTTCGAGTAACTGGCAACTGTACCGCCAAGTCCGGTTGCACCAATGGCGAACGCATTATCGTAAGCTGCCGGGTAACTCACTGTACTTGCTCCCTCATTACCACTTGAGACAACAACAATGACACCTTGGGCGGCCGCCTGATTGACTGCGTCCTGAAAAACAGACGCGGCACCTCCTCCACCCAACGACATATTGACGACATCCGCAGGATTGTTGGGCACAGTACCGCTGTCGTTCTCAGCTCCAATCGCATAAAGCAGCGCTTGATAGATATCGTAGGTGGAGCCCCCACAGTCACCATCGAGAGCGCGCAAGTGCATGAGCGTGGATGTATAAGAGAGGCCCGCAATACCCTCTGCGTTGTTGCCTGTGGCCCCAATTGTACCTGCGATGTGCGCACCGTGGTAAAAGGCTGCCGCTTGGGTACACTCATCAAACAGCGGCGTTGCGTCCTCAGGATCGGGGTCGATGCCGTCGCCATCGTAGTTATCCGTGGCGCCGACGAAGTCGTACCCCTCGGTAGTTTGACCTAAAAAGTCCGGGTGTTGAGCTAGAGTACCCGCATCGATAACAGCAACGACTACCTCCGGCGCCCCTGTTGTTGTATCCCAGGCTGTTGCAGTGTTCACCTGCTCGAGGTGCCACATTTGATCTAGTAGCGGATCGTCCGTGGTCGCATGGCGATAGTACATGTAATTTGGCTCGGCCAACGCGACCTCGCTGTCAGCCGCTAGCGCCTTGATCCTGTGTGCAACCTCCGACACCTCTCGCAAGCGCTGGGTCGCAAGTGCCCCAAATTTTGCATGCGATACCTGCTTAACCGACCGCGAGGCCTTGCTATCTGCGCGGAATAACCTGACCTTGCCCTCGGATTTGGTGGCAGGCTGTAAGTTGTGGCGCGATGCTATATTACCAAAAGCACGAGACCGCTGGACTTCAGATTTGTCTGCCCCGCCCTTCAAGCTGACGATCACTTCACCCGCGCGAACGACACGCTGCGCCCCCGGCTCACCTTTAAAGTCGGTAGTCACCGTGTAGTTTGAGGCCGTAGGAAACCCCTGGAACGAATAGGCATACACATTTAGGTAATACCGTCCTGCAGTGGGGGCAACAAGGATCTCTTGAAAACCCTCCGCATCAACAAAGCCCGGCGGGTTCTCCGACACATCGACGATAGCGCCGTCCTCATTAAAGAGGTAAAAATCCAAATCCTGCGCATCGTCGGGAATTTCCAAAATAAAGCGCTGACCTGCAAGCGCGTCTACGATAAAGAAGTCATCGTCATCACCTTCGACCTGTAGAGGTCCCTCCGCACCTGCAATTGGTTTATTCACGTATCCGTGCAAGATAAAGGGCGATACGAGCGGCTGCGCCGTCGCTGCATCTGGTGAGAAATCACCCACAATATTATTGCGCGCGAACGCGTTATTCGGATTGTTCGTATCCGAGTCAAGCACCACGTCGGGCGTTATTCGTAATTGGCCTGATACAAAGAAACCACTTATATCTGGATCGAGCGGCGCGGCGTCATCTTCATCATTGACACCATCACCGTCATCATCCTCATCGGCGTTGTTACCCACACCATCCCCATCCGTATCTAGCGTCTCGTTAGGGTCACTAGGGAACGCATCGGCGTTGTCACCCACTCCATCGCCGTCTGAGTCTTGGGTTTCACTCGCATTATTCGGAAAAACATCGGCGTTATCACCAACACCGTCACCGTCCGTATCGAGTGTCTCGCTGGCGTCTTGTGGGAAGGCATCCGCATTATCTCCTATTCCATCACCGTCGGAGTCCAAAGTCTCGCCAGCATCGTTAGGGAAGACGTCAGCGTTATCGCCCACACCATCACCGTCAGAATCTGCCGTCTCACTAGGGTCATTTGGAAAGGCGTCGCTGTTATCGCCCACTCCATCATCGTCAGAATCCGATACCTCGGTTTCATCGTTGGGGAATACGTCGCTGTTATCGCCGACCCCATCATTATCTGAGTCCTGTGTCTCACCCGCATCTGTGGGAAACGCGTCGGCGTTATCGCCTACACCGTCTCCATCGGTATCTGCAGTCTCAGCACCGTCAAGTGGAAAAGCGTCGTCGCCGTCGCGAACATCATCGCCGTCATCATCTGCGTCGAGCACGTCTGCAAGACCGTCTTGATCTGTATCTGCCGCTTCGGCGCCTGCATCGATGTCCGAGAAAAGCGTGTTAGGAGAAGCCGATGAGGCGAAAGCTAATGTATCGCCATTTGAAGCCAACGTAACAACCGATACCTGAAAAGCGGTTTGAACCGCAGACGCAACCTCGCGCGCAAGATTTGACGTGGGTTCAATCGCATCCTCTGAGAGAACGGTATTCATATCGGCTAAGGCCGAGGCCAGCCCCTCGCGAACGGCCCCGCTCACTGCATTTACGCCCAAAACACTGAGTGCCTCGTTTATGAGGGTGGTAAGCGTTGCCTCGCTGGCGAGTGACAGTGGCTCGTTGCTCGCTACTGCGAGTGCAACCACTTGCGATGCCACGGTCTCAGTCACGTCGATCGGTGACGCTGCATCACCGACCAAGTTGTTGATCGTTGAGAACAAAACTGCGAGTTGAAAATTGACGCGTTGCGCCTGTCCCGCCGACTCATCCCCACTTTCGGCAAGCTGCCAAATATCCGCTCGAGCAATCTCCGACACGTTGAGTGCAAGCGATAAAGCGCTGAGCACCTGAGCCTGCTCGTCTGCAGATGCTGCTGCGAGAACGGTTGTAATCGCGTTGACTTGGGCAATTTGCGAACTATCCCCTACGCTGCCAATGAATACAGCGTCCGTAAGCGCGCTGTCAGTAAACGTGTCGGTGCCGCCACTTACCGTGATCCGTTGGCCAGTGACAGTAAGTACGTCGCCAAAGTTGAAGTAACCATCTGCGTCAGTCGTTACGGTTTGGGCGCTTTGTGCATTCGTTGCGGATAACTCCACTTGTGCATCACGAATCGGCCCATCGACAACACGGCCGTCGAGCGCATCAGTCACGCTCACGGTGAACGATGCGCTGTCGCTCGCATTACTTGGGTCGCTCACTCGAACAGTGAGCTCATACGCATTATCTGCGTTTATATCACTTGGTAGCTCAAAGTCGGGAGCTTGCGCAAAGCTCACATTATTGGACGCATCTAGCGTAAATAGCGCAGCATCGCTACCGGCTAACGCATAAGTCAGAGTGTCACCATCGCTATCTGACGCAGAGACTGTCACGACGACCACTTCCCCCTCTACGACAGCCACATCAATCAAAACCGACAGCGTTGGCGCAGTGTTCTGATTGCTAGGTGGCGGTGTTGGAGTGGGAGAACTGCTACCTCCACCGCCCCCACCACAGGCACTGATCACAGCTGGCAAAACTACAAGGGGCAACCATCTTAGGGACATACAGCGCTCCTCAAACCATCGAGGCTAAAAACGAAAGTAAACAATCTATACATTAGCAGTGTAGCAATAACCTGGCGATGTTGACGTTCCACAGTGATGGGCATCATCGAGCACCGTTGGACCCGAATATACGCCTTGGATCGATCATTGTTTTCGATGGTCATACTTGGCGGTTGTACTCGGTGCGGATAAGGGCAGGTTGGGCTGGCTCTAATGAGTGAAGTCGGCAAGTCAATCTGCCTGTATTCAAAAGAGAAGTAACATCATCGCTAAAAACAACTCTACGGCCGAGTAAATTATGAACGACCATCCGAGTTGGGATTGGCCTACCGCCAGCGACCGAAAGAGGCAAGAAACTAAATCTGAGTTAAACGAAACAGACGCCAGAAAAATGGGTACGATTACGCATGACCGAAAATAACGATCTCACATTGGAGAAAGCACATGCATAAGCTCACTCGCTCACTCACTCTCTCGCTCTTAATGGGTGTAGTCGCACTGAGCGCTCAAGCACAGAACATGGCGATTAAAGGGGCAGCAATTCTCGATGTCACCACGGGTGAGTTGCACTCTGGACGCGTTGTCTTAGTTAAAAATGGTCGAATAGCCCGTGTTGCACCCGCCGGTGAAGTGACTATCCCTGCAGGAAGTGACGTTCTTGACCTACAGGGGCATACGTTACTTCCAGGCCTGATCGATATGCATGTGCACCTCACCTCAGGTGGTGGTTATCATGGCTATGAGCGGCTGAAACTGACTGATGAGCGGCGCGCAATTTTGGGCGTGGTTCACGCAGAGCAAACATTGATGGCGGGCTTTACTACCGTTCGCAATGTGGGTGCAGGATCGTTTGGCGATGTCGCCCTCCGAGACGCCATTAACGATGGCGATATCCCCGGGCCTCGCATGCTGGTCTCAGGTCCTCCAATTGGGATCACCGGCGGGCATTGTTCAGATAACAATCTACTACCGGCTGAATACGGCATTTCTGGTGAAGGCGTGGCTGATGGACCATGGGCTGCTCGCACCGCTGTTCGGCGCAATATCAAATACGGCGCCGACCTCATTAAGACTTGCTCCACTGGTGGCGTGCTGTCCAAAGGCACGAAGGTGGGTGCGCCTCAATATACGGTTGAGGAACTTACCGCGCTGGTGGATGAGGCGCACAGCCGTGGCTTGAAGGTGGCATCCCATGCGCACGGTGCGCAAGGCATCATCAACGCGCTACACGCCGGCGCTGATACCATCGAGCACGCCAGCTTTATCGATGAGGAAGGCATTCGCCTTGCAATAGCGAACAACGCAGCGCTATCCATGGACATCTACGTGACGGAGTACATACTCGGCGAGGGCGCTGGCGCTGGCATTCTAGAAGAGTCACTGGAAAAAGAGCGTATGACCGGATCAACCCAACGCGCTAACTTCCGCAAAGCCGTCGAGGCGGGCGCGACCATTGTCTACGGTACTGACGCAGGTGTGTACCCACATGGACAAAATGCCAAGCAATTTAGCCGTATGGTGCGTTTTGGCATGACCCCGCTTCAAGCAATTCAGTCAGCCACTGTGACAGCTGCTGAAGTTATGGGGTGGGGCTATGACGTGGGTAAAATAGAAGCCGGGTTCGCCGCGGACTTTGTGGCCGTAAAAGGCAACCCGCTTGGAAACATCGAGCTGCTTGAGGAGCCCGCGGCTGTTATCAAGGGTGGCGTTCGCTATCGATAGTGGGGGTAATGGCAAGTGGGGGTGA
>JBELJN010000060.1:0-6089 GCA_042090345.1 Halieaceae bacterium
GTGATGAATCGGTGCATATGGCGCAAGGAGAAAGCTGGCTATTTGACTCCTGGCGTCGTCATCGCGTTGTGAATGCGAGCGCTAGTGCACGCACCCATCTAGTAATCGACTTGGCAGGCTCATCCCGGTTTTGGCAAGTAGTTCGTGCTGCGCACGAATTATCGCCGAAGCTAGTGCGCTATATCGAGGGCACATTGCCTGAGCTGTTCACAGAGCAATTTCCCGTCGCGCCCGTGATGGCGCCGGGTGAGATGCTGGCTATCGTTGAACGAGTACTTCATGACTGTGAGGCGAACCCAGATAATGATGCAGCCACCATGCTGATGTACCGTCATCTATTACTTGATATGGTCCATGACTGGCGTGAAGTTTGGGGTCTCTATGGCTTCAACCCCTCGGCATTTCCACGGTATCGCGCTGTACTTGAGCGTACAGTCTCGAAGCTCGCATCAGACCCGCGAGTCCTGGTCACGGCCTCAAATCAAGTGGGGATTAACCCAGTTATTAATCAACGTATCATTGCCGCAGCACTGCGACCTCGCCGCGTCTCTGAGTTTAGTTACGCGAGTAGCCCAGCAAGTTAAAATCCTTCTCGTAGAAGGATTCGAGCTCTTGGGTGAACGCCACATCCTCATAGACCGCGGGCTTTGTGTTGCCAGTTACATTTCTTTTCTTGAGCTGTGGTGGGGGTGTACCAATCTGCTGACAGATTAGGTTGACGTCCCGCTCGATCGCTTCATATCTGCCAATGAATGACAAAGCGATCTCGCCCCGACGATTGGTTAACAGCTCAGCTTGTGGCCGGACCAGCACCCGCTGCCTGAACCGCTCAAATTGAAAAGCACGCTTTGCCCACGCTACAGGATCGGAATCATATTCAGGATCTGTGCGCGCCAAAAAAGCACACACCGACATAAACCGTTCAATCGGATGCCGGACAAAGGCGAAACTGAAATAGGTCGCTAGTATTTCAGGGTCGACGGCATGGCTCAGCTGCTGATAGGAGATATGGCCGTGACCTAGCGCTGCGATTTCATCTATCGGTGACAGCATTCTGCCAGTCAGCTGCTGCTGCTCCCAATCACCCTGTGACAGGGTTGGTCTGAGGGCCTCTCGAACCGAGTGCGTGCCGGTCTTGGGCACCGCAAAAAAGATAAACTGTTTACTTGAGGAAAAAATCACTCCGTTGGCTCTACGCCGTATGCCTTCAAAATATCAGTTCCCAGCGCACGTTTCAGGGGATCGAGGTAGGGCTCAAAGTTGCGCCATTGATCAACTCCTGACGAATTTATGGGTTGCCGTACTTGCTCGGCACTTGGCGTTCGTACGGTGCGTTTTGTCTTATGAAACTCTACGCAGGCTGTCTCATACTCGAGATTACAAAATTCGAGTATTCGTCTGACTTGAGATTCCAAATCATCAATAACGTCTTCGTGTTGGACTCTTAGGACGAAGCCCGGCAGTACCTCATCCCAGTGGTTCATTAGCTCAACGTACTGTCGGTAGTAATTGCCTATCTCGCTAAGACCGTAAGAGAATTCTTGGCCCTCACCGAATAGCTGCTTGTAACCACTAAAGCAACAGGCCATGGGATGGCGTCGTGCGTCGATTACCTTGGCATTCGGCAATATAAGTTTAATCAGGCCGATATGAAAAAAGTTATTGGGCATCTTGTCGATAAAAAAAGGTGCTGAGCCGCGATAGGCTCGGGTCTCATCGATAAATTGTTTTCCGAATTGCTCAAAGCGTTCTTCTGGCAATTCACCGAGAATTCGGGGGTATCTAGGGCTTGGATCGCTAGCCTTGTCTCTGCCACGGAGCCGTTTCGCGAGGTCTAGGATATTGTGAAGCTCCATGGTGCCATCCACTTGCGAGTGCGATGCTAAAATCTGCTCTAGTAAGGTCGATCCCGCTCTCGGCAGACCTACAATGAAAATTGGGTCAGGGGCAGAGTGGCCAACACCATCTAAGCGTTCAAAGAGCGGCTTAGTACAGACAGATAGTTGTGTTGAGATACGGATATCCAACTGCTCCCTGCTGTGTTTTGCGCTCGAAAGCTTAAGCGCATTACCACGCTCATAGTTTTCAAATGAGACGGCAAAGTCCTGCCTGTCCTCGTGTGCCTTACCAAGCGCAAAATACATTTGGATTTTATCGAGTGTGGGTGTGGCTTCAGCCTCAAGTCGCGTTTTCATGGTAGCGACTTCATCCTCACTAAATCGATATGATTTTGTATTGGCAAGGCTCCAAAAGGCGTCGCCAAAATGCGGATTTAGTTTATAAGCCTCTTTGAAAAGACCAACGGCGCGATCTGACTCACCAACCGCATTGTAAATATGTGCGAGGGAGACTCTGAGCGCGGGGTCACCTGGAGCCAAGTCAATCATTTGTTTGTAGATTCGTATCGCCTCATCGTTTTCTCCGACACCAAAACAAACAGAAGCATATAGCGCCAGAATTTGTTCTGGTGGATTTTTATGTTGCTGATACAGCGTTTTTACACGCCCATAGGCTTTATGAAATCGCTGCCGCCTCAACAGTACGTGAGCCAGTTGTATTTCAGCTTCTGTATGTTTTGGTGCTAGTTTTGTAACGGTCTCCAGCAGGAACTCGGCATCATCAAAAACGCCAGTGCGAGTTGCGATTTCCGCCATTAAACGCATGCCTTCAATGTGCGTTTTATTCTGCTGCATAAAGTACCGACAGAGACGTTCGGCGTCGCCAAGACGATTAGCTGAGAGATAGCTGATAACGGTGCGAAGCTCGTTTGGAAGTGCTGTTAAGAAGTCCAACTGTTGGGTTGCTTGCTCAGCGCGAGGGTCGTTACTTCGCTCATATGCGGTGACCAACACTCGCCAGCTATCAACGAGCGAACCGTCGGCTTCTACGGCCTGCTGAAACGCCTGAATAGCCAAAGGCTCTCGCTTAAGGGCAAGCTCACAAAATCCGAGTTCTTGAAAGCCCCTACCGAACTCGGGTTGTTCAGTTAACAACGTAATGAGTAGCTGTTTTGCGTCATGGTGCTGCCCCTGAGCTCGATACAAAACGGCCAGCGTATAGCGCGCTTCGAAATTGTCAGGTTCAGATTGCAGTGCGTCATTGATTAAGCGCTGTGACGCTTCAAAATCGTTTTTGCTCATTGCAATTCGAGCTTGCTGTATTGCTTCTGCTATCACGGACACACTGCTCTTTGAGGGAAAAATAAAAAAAGGGCGGACAATGTCCGCCCTTTTAAGGGTACTACGCTTGTTTACGATATCAGAAGCGGTAAGACAGTCTCATACCAATGGTTCTGGGTCGGTTAACACTGGCTTCAGGTGTGAACTTGCCCGCCGTTTGCACTATGGCACCTCGCGTATTGGTGAGGTTACGTATGTAAACTTCTGCTGACCACTCGTCTTTGGTCAGGCCGGCACTCAGATTCATTGTTGTTGCCGCCTCATTTACAAAACGCGAGCTTGATGGCAGAGCGCCTGATGAATCGGTTACGGTACCAAATGCACCACCCTCATCCTGCAAATCTAATCCTGACTCGCTGCCGTAAGCCAGCACCGCTGTGTCGTCCATAAAGGCTGCACTACCAACAATGCCTGCTACCGATTTACCGCGGTGGGTGATGGCGCCCGAGAGGTAACCATCCATACCGTACCAGTTGGTTTCGAAGTCGTATCGTACGCGCAGATTACCGGAAAACGAGGGTGCGAGCGGAAGCTCTGATCCCACGGGTACCGCAACCCCTTGCAGCTGAGGGTTCAAGCGAGTGATTTCCGTATCGAGGAAGCTAGCAGCGCCTGAAATAAGTAGATTGGTTCCCGCCGCCCACTGGAAATCAAGGTCAATACCGTTTGACTCAGCATCACCAACGTTCTCCATAAAGACCAAGAAAGCGACGTTCGATGGATCAAAACGCGATACCTGGAGGTCAGTGATTTCCGTCATGTAGAAGCTCGCGTTCAATCGCAGTGTGCGATCGAGGAATTCACCCTTCATACCGAATTCGATGTTTTCCAGCGTATCTGTCACTGCCACAGCAGGCACCACATAGCCCTCGTAGACACCGCTCTGGTTTGCGGCAAGCTGGCCAGCGTTACGGTTCTGCGTCGCGGGACGATATCCCTCAGAGTAGATCCCGTAAACCATGACGTCATCAGAGAGGTTGTAGTTCAAGGACAAGCGGACAATCGTATCCTCTTCCTCGGTCGAGCCGTCTGTAGAGACATCACTGATATCAAGATTGCCGTTTTGAATGGCTGCTAGAGTTGCTGCGTTACTGCCACCACCTCGGAACATATCTCGAGCGCCATTAGGGCTTGTCGCGTTCAAGATGATGTTGTCATCACCGGACGCAGCGTACGCCCCTAGGGTCAGAAGGCGAGCCGTAACGTCGTTACTGAAAGCGTTACTGTCGCAACGTCCGTCGGCTGTCACTAAGGCATTACCAAAACCTGCACCTGCTGGTGTGTCTCGATCGGTAAATGGTGCGCCATAGCGACACCCGAATGAGAAGTTCGACGCGCCTTGGAGCTGTGACTTTAGATCATAACGTCTAGCGCTTAGCGCAACTGTCAGGTCATCAGTTATATCAAAGGCAACTTCACCAAAGAATGCTGTTTCCTCTTCAGTACGTGTAAAGTCGTTATAGAAAGTAGTGAGCGGACTTCTCGGTCCGGTGGTATTAGTCCCAGCCGTACCCGGGATGGTCGTGTTACCGACCTGGAAGGGATCGCCCGAACCGAAGTAGTTAACGATGTGCTCACTGAACGCATCGTTGGTCGAGTAGTATTGGAATTCGCCTACGTGTGTCGTGTCCACATCACTCATGTAGACACCTGCCACCCAGCGCATGCGGGCGTCCGGATCACTGCTGACACGCAATTCGTGCGTTGTCCGCTCGTTGGTTGATGCATCCGCATATTGTTTAGTCGGATCGAAACAGGTGTTGCGCGCGTTTGCTTTATCGCCAGAGTAAATATTACCACTACAGAGGTAGTAGGTGATGTAGCCGCCACCGTTATTGTAGTGGGTGTAATCAATCAACGCGTCAACTTCACGATCGATATAGCCCCCGGTGTAGACAACATCTAAGTTCGCGATAGCGCCTTCTAGCGTCCAGGTTGTGACATCGAACTCGTCAATGTTGGATTCAGGAACGAATTTCTGAGCACTGCTATCGCCTAGACTCGGATCTATTAGGAATGAGCCATCGACGTCGATTTCCTGCGACATATGTGTAATCAAGCCACTCCAGACATCATTAAAGTCATAACTGACGCCGACACGGAAACCTGTGTACGCGGCTTCGTTCCAATTCTTTTTGGCTACGCCTGCGTTATTTGTCGATTGCAGCGTGGTTTGTGTGAAGTCACTGAAAAATGGCCCGTACCCAGCGGAGTTATTTCGGTCGATTACCTCGCCGTTAGGCGTGAAGCTGCCAGCAGTGTTATCAATCCAACCGCCTTGATTATCACGGTAGCCAACGAATCGTATTGCCGCCCGGTCGCCAACTGGCACATTAATCATGGCTTCTAAACTGTCGCTGTTTGCGCCACCGCGCGTGGAGCTCAGCCCCATGTCAACGCTCACTTCAAATTCATCGGGGTTAGGCTTATTCGTGATCAGACGCATATTTCCCGACTGCGAGCTGGCGCCGAACAAGGTGCCCTGAGGTCCGGACAGTACCTCGATTCGCGCTAGATCAGCGGCGTAAACGTCGAGGTTGCGTGCCCCAAATGAAACAGGCATCTCATCAAAGTACAAGGCAACACCGGGAGCTGAGCCCTGCGCTGGTGCTACGGTGATTGATGATTGCTCGGATGCTGAGCCGCGGATGTAGATTTCTCGCTGGCCCGGGCCGATACCGGCACTCACTACGTTTGGTAGGAACTCCACGTAGTCGTCAAAGGTCATGATATTTTGCGATCGCATCGCATCCCCAGTTAGCGCGTTGACTGAAATCGGCACATCCTGAAGGTTTTCAGAGCGCTTTGTGGCTGTAACAACAACCTCTTCAAGTTGGGGGTTTTGAGCGAGTGCCGTTGATGCTAAAGCTGGGGTAATTGCCGCAGCGACCGCAAGTGCAATAGGGCGCT
>JBELJN010000026.1:0-29908 GCA_042090345.1 Halieaceae bacterium
ACATCTCAAACGACGCACTCGCATGAATAGACTCGCAATCAACCTCAGTCAAATCTCGTAGCTCTGGTAACCACGCTTCCAGATCTTTTCGCAAACCTCGCTGATTCCGCGCGTAGTTTGTTCGGAGCGTCTCGTAGCGCCATAGCTGCGCTTTAGTACCCAATACCACGTTTTTCAGTTGCTCAAATGCAGTACTTCTTCGCTCAACGGCCCGATTGACTCGTTCTTTGAGTGAACCCTGTCTGTCGCCACCGATGAACAAGGCTTCATAGGAGTCACGTAATTGATCATCGGCGGCTTTGAATAGCATTTCCATATCGTCAAAATGACGGAAGAACGAACGAATTAAAACGCCGGCATGATCTGATATCTGCTGAGCGGTAGGGACCAATATGCCCTCTTCCTGAAGGGAAAGCGCCGCGTCGATAATGGCGAGGCGCGTACGCTCACCGCGTTGCCTTCGCCCATCTATTGAGATGCCTTGGTTAATGCCCGCCATGAAAGCCTCTGGTGAAACTTAACGTTACGAAACTCCAAGTGTACACCCACCAACCAAACCAAGGCACTCTACAAAAAACGGGGAAATTCGCTCACAGGATTTTTAGTGACTAGGACGATACACAGGAATTAATCGGCTGATATGCCGGTTTGATTCCGCCCAAAAAGTCACCCACTTCCCGGTCTGTTAGTATGCGCAATAAGCAACACAACATTGACTAGACTTAAAGAATTGCCCAATGCCTGAAAACACGAGCATCGTCATGACAACTACTCAACACCGAGGCGCTGCGGTCGCCGCTTTGTTTTTATCACTCTGTTCACTGATTGCAAATGCCAACGAGAGCGTTCTCAACAGCATCGAGCGAAGATCGGATCAGCTCACGGAATTGAGCGATCTCATTTGGGATCTCGCCGAAGTGGGCTATCAAGAAACGCGCTCAAGCGCCGCACTCAAGAGCGCACTCGAAGCGGAGGGGTTCTCTATCGAGAGTGGTGTTGCGGAAATTCCCACGGCTTTTATTGCAAGCTATGGATCGGGCGAACCTGTCATCGCTGTCATGGGTGAATTCGATGCGTTACCGGGTATCAGTCAAGCCGCACTGCCGTATCCAAAAGCGATTGAGGGAAAACACTCAGCACAAGCCTGCGGTCACCACTTATTTGGCACCGGGTCACTCGGCGCGGCCATCGCCACAAAAGAGTGGCTCGAACAAACCGGCACACCGGGCACTATTCAGTTTTTCGGCACGCCGGCGGAGGAAGGCGGATCGGGAAAAGTCTACATGGTACGAGCAGGCCTTTTTGACAACGTCGACACTGTCATACATTGGCATCCGGCATCGGTTAATGCAGCTGATCCAGCCAGCACGCTTGCCAATCGCTCCGCAAAATTCACCTTTTCGGGAGTTTCTTCACACGCTGCGTCGGCGCCGGAGCGGGGCAGATCAGCCCTCGATGCGGTCGAGTCGATGAACTTTATGGTCAATCTATTACGAGAGCATGTACCGGCGTCTACGAGGTTGCACTACGTCATCACAGATGGAGGCTCTGCACCTAACGTCGTGCCGAACAAAGCCCAGAGTTTTTATTACGTACGACATCCCGATGAGAGCAGCCTGAGAGCCATCTGGGACCGCGTGGTTGCCACAGCCGAGGCGGCGGCGCTCGGCACAAGTACGATAATGAGCTACGAAGTCATTCATGGTAATTACAGTGTGTTGCCCAACGACACGCTAGCGAAGATCATGCATAAAAACCTTTCGGCGGTCGGTGGCGTGCACTACACCAAGACCGACCTGGCCTTTGCCAACGAGATTGCCAAGACCTTGCCCGACGACGCTCTGCTGGCCGAAAAAGCAGCACAAATCAAACCCTACACCGCCGGCGTTCGCGGAAACGGATCAACAGACGTTGGCGATGTGAGCTGGACTGTACCGACGGTGGGGATGAGTGCGGCGACATGGGTACCCGGCACAGGCGCGCACACTTGGCAGGCGGTTGCCGCGGGACGCACACCCATTGGCCACAAAGGCATGATCGTCGCCGCGAAATCGATGGCACTGACCGCCGTCGATCTCTTCACAAACCCAGCGCTTCTCAGCGCCGCAAAAGACGAGTTTTACTCGCGACGTGGTCGAGACTTCGAATACGAGGCGTTATTGGGTGATAGAGAGCCGCCGCTCGACTACCGCCGCTAAAAGCCCCACCCCGTTGTCGCCCGCAAGTCGCAACGAATGTTTCAACGATCGCTTCAGCGCAGAAGCCAAAACGCGTTGTTGATAGGGCAGGCCCTCAACGTAATCGGGAAGCATGTCGTCAAAGCTTTCTGAAGACGCAGCCTGTGCTTGAAACCCCTCAAGAAACGAAACCAAGGCAGCGCGCACCGAGGGGCTCAAATTGTCGTCAAATTGCAATTGCCATGTCATATCAGGACTCAGCTGACACTCGGCAACAAAATCGCCGGGGATTCGTGCGCCCCACTCGTCAGGGGCAATCAAAGAGAGCTGCCAGTCGAAGCCTACCCGATACAAAAAATAGGTGTTATCCGGGGCAACCCTGAATTTGAATGCGGCGGACAGCACCAGACTCGAACACCAATAGTCCAAAAGCGCCTCATCAGCTGACTTAGGGCGAATTTCAGCAGGCGCTGCAGCCGCCATTTGCTGCAAGACCATGACGACGCCTTTTCCTTGCGGATTTCCCTGTGGATTCACCGTGTCGTCCATAGATAACTCTTACCCTGTTTAGTCGGTCTCTTCGTGCTTGTGTTGTACGCAGGGCAAGCGCGACTGTATTGCCCTGACTTAATCTGCCAACTCTGGCTGTGCCGCGATGATCGCAGTCTTGATGGCTTGTGGAATTGGGCGACTCTTGCGCGTTGCCTTATCAACAAAGACGTAGGTAAACGACCCTCGAGTGGCCACCTCATTCGTCGACGTATTCAACATTTCAAACTCAAGTGCACAGCTGCTGTTGCCCATTTTAGTGAAACGACACGACACTTCCAAAATGTCCCACGCCATACATTCGCCAACAAAGTCGATATTGGCATTTACCGTGAAGGTCAAGAAATCCCCGTCTGTCCCACCGTCCCAGCCAACCTGTGCGAGGTATTCAGACACGACCTCATCGGCGAGAACCAAGTAGCTTCCAAAGTAGGTGTGCCCGTTAGCGTCAGTATCGGCAAACCTAACTTTAATTTGTCCGGTGTAAGCAGCATTCACAATCGTAGGTCCTCTCTTATCTTCTGTTGGCGTTTTTTTGACGGAGCCGAGTATGGAGGCATTTAAGTTTGCTTTCCATGCTGCCCAAGGAATGCCCTGCCCGCCTCTCCAGCCGTTGCGCGGCGATAGCCCCAATGAGGTGACCTGCTGTCTCATAGCCCGCAGCGCAGGTTGACTGTCTGTGGTCACGAAATAGCGATCGGCTATAGCGCGGATAAAGGTGAAATTGCCCGCTAAACGACGGAGCCACTTACATCAACTAGGTAAAGGCCTTATCATTCGCGCCGACAAAAACACCACAGTTTGTACCCGGGGGAATTTAATGAATACAAACGTCATCGTCGCGGGGTTCGCGATTGCTATCACCGCAATAATTTGGGTGGGAACCACCACCAATGACGAGTCATGGACTGGTAACCGCAATGCTTGCGTGGGTGATTGCTATCAGGAATGGAAGGCCGAAAACGGCGGCAGTATCGCCGACATTGAGCGTGTTAAACAGGAAGCGCTTGCGGCGGCATCACCTGAGGCACTGGGCGAGAGTTACTACGGACAGTGCGTTGCCTGTCACGGCGGCAATGGCGAGGGCGGTATCGGACCTCAATTAGCGGGTCAGGCGATGAGTGACATCTCCAGCAAACTCACAGCCTATCGTGAGGGTGAAGCTCGAGGTGCACAGTCCGCTATGATGTGGCCTGTCGCAAAACCCATGACCGATGACGACATCGGAAATTTAGCGGCTTATATCGGCACGCTTTGATCGCCTCAAGAGGTGGCGACAGCCACCTCTTTGCTACCTATCCACTGCCAACCTGCACCCAATAATGCCAGCGAAATAACAAGCACGGCAGTGAAGGTTGGTAGTTGCAGCGCAAAAGCGCTCAATGTCAGGACTTTCGCTATCTCCTGTAACCGAAACAGCCGAGAGTCAACGTTGCTGAGCAAGGCGGCGTTTGCGACACCCAGCCAAAGCATCAAAGCCCATACATAACCCTCAAAGCCCACTAGTATCTCGCTCTGTTGCGCCAGCAGCAAAAGCACCGTGATATGAATCAAATTTGCAGCGCCACTCATCTTCCTCACGCGTGAATTTTTTGGATCGTACTTTTCAAAAGGGCCGTGCTCTTCCCCCCTCGATGTTGCGTCAGGCCTCAAATCAGATGGCTGCCATGCTGGGTGAGAGAAAGGCACCCATAGGCGTTCGCCCCAACGTCGGGTGCGCACCATATCGCTGAGTATGTCTCTGTAAACGTGAATCCACGCCTCGACAGGTGACCACGATCTTATGGGTTTAGTAATGCCATAGACACAAGGCTCAGAGAGTAATTCACGTTGATAAGTGCCAAACAAGCGGTCCCATATAATAAATACGCCACCGTAGTTTCGGTCCAGATAGCAGGTGTTTCTTGCGTGGTGCACGCGATGATTCGAGGGGGATACAAAAACGTATTCGAACCAACCGAGCTCACCAACATGCTCGGTATGCACCCAGAACTGATAGATAAGATTCAAAGCGCCTACCGTCACCATCATTTCAACGGGCACACCGATAAAAAAGAGGGGTGTATAAAAAATCCAACCAAACAAGAAGCCTGAGCTCGTCTGCCGTAGGGCAGTCGATAGGTTGTAGTCCTCGCTCTGATGATGAACGACATGGGCAGCCCAAAAGAGCTTTATTTCGTGCCCTGCTCGGTGCGAGCAGTAATAACAAAGATCATACAAACAAAAGGCAACTATCCATGCCTCCCAGCCCTCTGCCGTCCAGGTCGCAAAGGGCGTAACGGAAGACAACCAGGCATAAACCGAACCGCCCACACCCAGTGCAACAAACCGACGGGCTTGCGATAGTCCACCCAGCGTGAGACTGCTCACCGCATCCGTGAGTCTGTAGGTGTCTCGCCCAGACCAACGGCCCCACAACCACTCGACAGCGATCGCAAGCAAGAAGAAGGGAACGGCCAACGCAATTAAATTCATGGTGCGAGTATAACGCGTGCACAGGTAATCCCCACGTCACAAGCTGGACAAAGGCTTTAGCATGCGACCATAAGGAATTACTTTGCGTACACCCCGGTGGGCGACGCATCATTGCGGCAAGTTGCGGCACATGAGTTCGTTTTATGGGTTCAACTACTCAGCGTTCAAACCGCAGTGCGCTCAGCTTGCGTGCACTATTTTGATAACAGTTAGAGAACAATAAAATGATGACACGCGTCCTCCGAGTATTTTCGTCCCTTGCATCGCTTAGCCTACTGTTAATGAGCGGGGCATCAGCGACAGCCTTTGAAGCGACCATCGAACGAGACAACTATGGTGTCCCGCATATTTACGGTGACACCGACGCAGACGCTGCCTTTGGATTAGCCTACGCGCAGGCGGAGGATGCCTGGCCTATTATGGAAGGCAGCCTGCCCTTTTATCGCGGTACCGCAGGGCTTTACGAGGGGCAAGAGGGGGCACAAACCGACTACTTAGTGAAGTGGCTCGACTTATGGGGGACGCTTGATAAAAACTACGAGCGCGATCTGTCCCCTGCGATCCGTGCCTATGTTGAGGGTTTTGCAGCGGGCTTTAACGCCTTTGCAGCGGATAATCCGTCAGAAGTTAAATACCCAGAGCTGCTGCCCGTAACGGGTAAAGATATTGTTGCGGGCCACATGCTTCGCCACCCGCTTTTTTATGGTTTCAATGAGCCAGTGCTGGCGCTTTTTGGTGATGAGAGACCTAATACGGTTAGCAAGGCGCCTTACAACCCACAGCCCAAAGACCCCATTGGTTCTAACGCGACCGCGATTGCACCCAACCGCACGGATGATGGCTCGACCTACCTCATTATTAATTCGCATCAACCCCTGACAGGTCCTGTCGCCTGGTATGAAGCACATATCGAGTCGAACGAAGGGCTCAATGTTATGGGCGGACTCTTCCCCGGCGCCCCAACCATGGGCGTTGGATTTACAGAAGAGCATGGCTGGGGCGCCACGGTAAATAAGCCGGACCTCGTGGATGTTTATGTGCTCGAAATAAATCCTGACAACCCCAACCAATACCGCCTTGATGGTCAGTGGCGAGACCTTGAAGTAGGAAAAGTGAAGCTCAAGCTGAAAATTTGGGGATTCATACCTTGGTCTGTAACCAGAGAGGTCCTTTACTCAGAGCATGGTCCCGCACTGCGGACTGACCATGGTATTTATGCCATCCGCTACGCTGGCATCAACGAGATGAAGCAAGTCGAACAATGGCTGGCCATGAACAAAGCGCAGAACTTCCAACAATGGAAGGATGCCATTGCCTTAAACCACATCCAGAGCTTTAATTTTGTCTATGCCAACAAACACGGTGACATCCACTTTATTCACAATGCTCAGCTACCCGCAAGAGCCCCGGGCTGGAATTGGCAGCAATACCTACCCGGCGACCGCTCGGAGCTCATTTGGCGGGACTACCACCCTACTTCGGTCCTGCCCCAAGTCACAAATCCTCAATCGGGATTTGTGCACAGTGCCAATCAGACGCCCTTTAACATAAGCGAGGCGCGGGATAATCCGCTACCCACTCTCGCCCCAAAAAACGGCGGATGGCAGACACGCATGACCAACCGTGCAACGCGTGGACTCGAGCTATTTGAGGAGTTTGGCGAAATTTCCTTCGACGAAGCGTGGCAACTGAAACACGACAACCGTTATTCCATTAATTATCGTGGGATGGCCTTCCTCAAAGAGGTAACAGCGTTGCCTCCTTCAAGCGAGGCAGTCGCTAGCGCCATCGATATTTTATCGTCTTGGGATCGCGGAACAGATAAAGCCAACCGCGGCGCGGCACTGGGAGTCTGTGTGCTCGCAGCCGAATGGCAGGCGGAAAGTGGTGGCACCAGCACCCCGGATGCTAATGAAATCCTCAATGAATGTATTGAGCAAACCCTGGCTATTGGGGGGCGTCTAGACCCCGCCTGGGGCGATGTGAATCGTCACGGACGGGACGGCAAACATTGGCCGGTTGCAGGTGGCCCAGACACACTGAGAGCCATCTACTCTCGACGACTCGAGGGCGACGACCATCTCACCGCCGTGGCCGGTGATGGCCTTTATTACTTCATTCGCTGGACACCCGATGGTGAACAACGGGTTCTCGGCACTCACCAATACGGTAACGACATGACCAACCCAGACTCACCGCACTATCTGGATCAGGCAGAGGATTACACGAACGAAATTCTTCATGAACCGCGCTTTACTGAGGAAAGTCGTCAAGGCCACGTTAGCCAACGCTACACGGTCTCCTCAAATTGATCGTCCACTAAAGTCTGCTGAGCGCAGTGTGCTCGGGCTTCCCTCTCGGCAAATTGAGCCCAATCGATTTGTCCATAAATGTTTCAAATGAATCGTTAAAACAGTGCCTTATTGACCCCTGAGTGACTCTGCGCCCATTGGTCTCACCAGAATACCATTTTGACTGCTTTTACCTATCGGCCCAGCGACCGATTGTTATCCTGAATCATCAAAAATTCTTAATAAAAGCGTCACATACAAGCACTCATGGCAAAGGTAGAACTCCTCGGCAATCAGACTAGCGGCTATCAGCTATTCGTTGACGGTGCGCCCTTCTTCATTAAAGGAGCAGGGCTAGAATTCGGTCGTCTTGAATCTTTAGCTATGGCGGGGGGCAATGCCTTTAGGACATGGCGCGTAACCAATGGCGAGCGCGATGCGACGGACATTCTTGATGAGGCACAAGCGCTGGGTCTGAAGGTCTGTATGGGGCTTGATATTGCCCGCGAGCGACATGGCTTCGATTACTCCGATCAAACAGCAGTCGACGCCCAAACTGAACAAATGATGCAGGACGTTCTGCGGTTGAAAGACCACCCAGCACTGCTCATGTGGGGACTGGGCAACGAGCTGAACCTGCGCACCAAAAATGACGGTGTGTGGGATGCAGTCGAGGCGCTTGCGCTTCGCATTAAAGCCCAGGACCCTGATCATCCGGTGACCACCATGTTAGCTGGCATCGATGCTCACACAGTCGAGGCCATTGCAAAACGAGCACCATCACTCGACTTTCTGTCATTCCAAATCTATGGCGAGATTGATCATCTTCCAAAGATCTTAGACGAGGCCGGCTACGACGGTCCCTACCAAATCACAGAGTGGGGACCAACCGGCCATTGGGAGAGCCCTGAAACGGTATGGGGAAGGCCTTTCGAGCCGTCGAGCACCCAAAAAGCCAACGACATCCTTCGTCGATACGAAGACATTATCCTGTCAGACGCCAAGCGATGTATCGGTTCCTATATTTTCCTGTGGGGCCAAAAACAGGAGCGAACCCCAACTTGGTATGGGATGTTCCTGGAGACCGGTGAGCGCACTGAGGCCGTAGAGGTCATGCAGCAAGTGTGGACTGGCCATTTACCCACGCACAACGCGCCCAAAATTCAATCCCTGTTTTTAAACCAACAAGAGGCACCGGCAAGCATCGAGGCTGGCGTCGATCAGGTCCTCAGCGCTGAGGTAATGCTGACTAGGAATGACAATCACCTGATCTCTTGGCGGGTTCGTGAGGAAGTCCCAGCAGCGCGTCAGAGCGATGGAGGTGATTTTGAGCCCACCCCCCCTACCCTGCACAGCATGACAGGAACACACGCTCGGGAATTTAGTTTTAAGCTGTCCAAGCCCGGCGAGTACCGCCTGTTTTGTCAGGTCGATGCGCCCGAGAAAACCAGTGCCGTGTCGAATATTCCGTTTCTTATTAAACCTAAACCTCTAAAGCTAAAGAGGTTCCTCAACCTGTTCGGAAGAAAAGCCGCATGAACACCGACACATTATCGACCACTGCCGCACCAAACGCCGGCACAAAGCCGACTCGTAGCAGTCGCATCCCAATGCCGCAAAAGATTGCTTTTGGCATTGGCATGCTGGCCAATCAGATGTTCCCAGCAGCGCTGGGTATCTTTATGGTCATCCTAGTTCAGAGTCTGGGTATGAGTCCCATTTTATGGGGGCTCATTTTCTTTCTCCCTAAACTCGTGGATGCGTTAACAGACCCACTGATGGGTTACATCTCCGATCGAACAGAATCCAGATGGGGTAAGCGGCGTCCTTTTATATTCATCGGTGCTGTCGTCGCTGGGCTCTCCTACATTGCGATGTGGCAACTCTCAGCGGAAAACAGCCAACTGTACAATTTTTGGTATTTCTTGGGCTGGTCTATTGTCTTTTTCATTGGCATGACTATTTTCAGCGTCCCCTATGTCGCCATGGGGTATGAAATGAGTGACGACTACCACGAGCGCACGCGGTTGATGGCTATTGCGCAATGGATTGGCCAGTGGGCTTGGGTAATCGCCCCTTGGTTTTGGATCATTCTCTACGATCCAAATTGGTTTGGGTCTGCAACCGAGGGGGCACGAACACTTTCAATTTACGTGGGGTTGGGCTGTATGGCGATGGCTATGGTGCCCGCCATTTTCTGCAACTCTGTCGATACAACCAACGACAGTGAAGAGTCGTCCGGGTTAACTCTGGCCGAGACCTTTCGGGAGTTGTTTCAGGGCATTGCCGTTACGTTAAAAAATAAACCTTTCCAACGCATTTGTATGGCCACGTTTTTTATCTTTAATGCCTATAACTGCGTCGCGGGCTTCACCTTTTTCATCATTGTTTATTACATGAACGGAGGCGATCCGGCTGCCGCGGGGAATTGGCCTGCACTGTTTGGCAGTGTCTCTGCGTTATGTACCTGCTTCCTGGTTATCCCCATCGTTAACTATATGTGTCAAGTCTACGGGAAGCACAAAACATTCCTCATCACCCAGGCAATGTCACTGTCAGGCTACGCGATGTTTTGGTGGAGCTTTACGCCGGAAAACCCATATTTGATGTTCGTCCCCATCCCACTCTTTGTATTTGGCATTGGTGGCCTTTTCACCATCATGATGTCAATGACGGCCGATATTTGCGACCTCGACGAGCTCGAGACATTTGAGCGGCGCGAGGGGCTATTTGGCGCTATTTATTGGTGGATGGTGAAGTTTGGAGCAGCCTTTGCGGGCCTTTTGAGTGGTCTCATTCTGGCGTTTGTCGGCTTCGACCAAACACTTGACGTGCAGAGTGATGAAGCGCTCGCGGGATTGCGAGCCGCCTTCATTATCGTCCCAGCTACGGGCACTCTATTGGGCATATGGGCCATGTGGAATTATGACCTCAACGAGGACCAAGTAAGGGCTATACGGTCAGAGTTAGACGCGAGGCAGAACACATAAAGCTGCGCTCAATCAAAGAAGGCCGGAATTTGGCGGTCTCGACGCGGTCGATTAGGCCCCTAATGCCTATCGCTGTGCAAGTAGCCAAGTAATCAACTAGCCATTGCAAACAAAAGAAACCCTGCGCGCCTTGACGTTTCACTTATCAGAGGTCTAAAAAAAAAGCCCGCAACAGCGGGCTTTTTTAATGATGCCTTGCTAATCCATGACTCGATCAGTGCGCACATCAATTCGCACGTAATGTCCGTTTTTCTTAAACAGCGCCTCCGATTGCGCTGCAGAAAGTTCATTTCCAGCCACCGCCTCGGTCGTAGCATCATTTAGATATAACGTGATCGAGGGTTTGTCTGCCATAGCCATGACAACAGGTACCTGACAGTAAGTGAACCCAAGTTCCCCCGCTTGAAGCGTCAGCTCTTGCCCTGTCCCTGCGGTATCAAAGTAGTGAAGTGTGGCAGGCGCATCCAAAAACTCTGACCGTCGAAGCACAGATGGTTTGAAAGCAACACGTGCCCCCGCGACCTGAACACCCAACTCAAGCAAGCGAGTCAGTACTTCCTCTTTTACCTGTCCTGTCATACCCGGCTGTTTAGCGCCCGCAAACCCCGGCGTGTGCGAGTACGGGTCCGTTGGGAATGCGCCATAAACATCGGGCGCCTTGTTGAAACCAATTCCCTCGCGGACGTCGTAGTAAGCGCGCTGAAGCTCTGCCAGTACATCGGATTGAGCGCCCGCCGCCTCAGCACTCCTAACGGTCTCCATAACCGAAAGAAGCAACTTGGAAACCATGTGCCAATAAATGGAGCCTAAGCCCTCGTAGGCATACATCGCGCCTGAACGACCGGTGAAGTTGGCGCAGTCGAACAAATCCGAGAACAAATTTTCAATAACGACTCTTTCGGCCGCAACATCCTCAGCATATCCCTCACTTGCCAGCCTCGTTAAGGCTGCTGCGACCGATGCCGTGTTGTTAAACTTTCCGGCAAAATAAACCTGCCCTGACTGATCTTGCTCTACCAGGTCAGTATTTCCGCTTGAAAGCAGGGTGGTCATCAACCTTGAGGACTCCACAAAGGTTCGGGGAACGAGGTTACGCGCCATAAACGAGGGGAGTTGCCGGTTGGGGTACAGCAAATACGAGTGTTGACGCGCTGTGTACAAAGGTGAGTTTCTCAGTGTCTTTAGTAGCGAAAGAGACTCGTCTGCTTCTAATAGCTCAGAGCTCAAAACCGCGACCTGCCCCTCTAACATCTCGTAGAGATACTTAATTTGAACACCATCGGTATTCACCGCAATGCGGTTGTATGCATGATACAACCCATCAGAACGGCGGTTTGAGCGAATACTGACCGCGCTGACGTCACGTGCTCGCACCAAACAGTCAATCACGTTCGCTAAGTTAACCGTCTGTTTTACAGAGGAAAAGCCCTGCTCGTAGATGCGGTTTCGGTATCGCTCAGCTGCAGTACCCAGCGCTTCCATCACGTCCTTTCTAATCGTATCTGACACCGGGCCTGCGCCAATTGAGCTCTGATGACTCGCTAAAACGGATCTCACCTCACCCAAAAATTCAGCCACCTCCTCTGATAGTTGCACGGTCTCCTGGCTAAGCGCCGAAAAGAGTGGCACAACCTTGTTGAGGAATCGATGCAGATAACAGAGGGTCACAACGGAAACACCGGTCCCAACCAGCGCGTTGTTTGCGTCGTTCCACTCAGGTCTCTGGGTATTCATCCAAATACCCGTGTCGGGGATGAAGTTGGCAATTTTAGATAGCAGGGTGACCAAAATTTTCTCAGCAAGGTTCACTTGGTAGACCCCGCCGTTTGGATCCGGCATCAACCGACCATCGGCACCCATCTCCTCCACCCGCTTATCGATTACACGATCAAGTGACTCATCGAACTCGATGGTGTCATAGGGGTCACTCAGAATGCTGGCGTAAGACTTAATTCGGTAAGGCACATTGGCGTAAGCATATGCGTCTCTGAACATCATCGACTCTAATGCAGCTGGGTTGTGCGCAACCGATTGCTCGATCAGCTTGAGAAGGTAAATGAGCTGATGATCACCCCAGTACCCTATGTTTGCCCAGGGGTTCTCAGGTTCAGGACGTTCCCAATCGATTCCCTGCCGAGTAATACGATAAGGGTTGTAACCGTCCGCCGTGGTCGCATTGACGAACTTCGAGATCATATTCGCGCCAAAACAAGGGACAGAGGAGCTCAGCGCTTCCCAGTTCTGGAAAATATCGCGCCAATTCCCCTCGTAGTTTAGAAGCTTTTTACCCTTTTCATCTTTCACTTTAATCGCAAATCGATTCCAAGGACGCGATGGATCACCGTGGCGACGACTAAAACTCAGTGGTAAGTACTCTCTGCACAAACGCTCGAGTTGCAGATCGGTATTATCCAGCAGAGCAGCATCGAGGTCGTGATAAAGAAGGGTTTCTGGCAGGGCATCAAAAAATGTCGTGTTGGCCTCAAAGACGCGCTGGTTCCACTGGGCACAAAACGAGGTCAAATCAGACTTGTCGATGGCGTAGTTATCGATAAACAAACCACCCCGCATGATATTAAACAGCACGTTCGACGCATGGTGGTTAGCACTCAGCGTATCGCCCGTCATCTGTATACCATCTGCCGTACTCACCAAACGCTCAAGATTCTGAGAACCGATCTTGATGTCTTTGGCGATGAGCGCCGCAATGTCTGCGTCAGCCTCGATCAAAGCGGCGGTGTCTCGAATAGCAGCGGGCCCCTGATTCACGTCAGCCACAATACCCCAGCTCCGCTCATCACCCGCGGCCAGCTCGAATGACTGATGGATAAAGTAGGCGCCTCGGCGGCCCAGCACTTCCTGCTCTTCGCTAATTGTTTGCCCCGAGCGAAATTGGCTCAGCTGGTTAGAACTGATTAAGTACGTTGCACCCTCGGTACCATAGGACCAAACGGTGGTCGCTGACAGTGCTTCACTTGGCTCGGCTTTGTCCGAGAGAATTGAGCTCATCGCAAAAATAGCGAGACCCGTGTTAGGTACAAGCTCATTTTTCTTATACGCATCCACCAAACAGCTCAGCTCGTTTTGAGTCCCCGCTAAAACGCCATAAGGGAGTAGGTTCTCAATACCGTCGAGTATTTCCACACGACTCGTTACCTCTCCCAAGGCGGCGATACTTGCTTGCTTCACAAACCCGAAGCGATCGGACGTCGACCAAGAATAAGTGAACTGCAGACCCAAATCGTGATTGAGCTCTTCAAAAATAAGCTTGTCACCGAGGACATTTTTATAAAGGTTTCGCGTGATGTTGTAGATCCCGGCGTGTGATCGCGAGAAAGGCTCCCAAAGTTTCCTTTTGCCGTCCTGCTCTGCAATGACAATGGTGCGGCTCCCGGTATTACCCGAATTATCCTGAATCTTGTCCTCGGTGTAGTACGGGAACAGTGCGCTGTCGCAGTCTGTTCGACCCGCAGACAGGCCGCCCCGTGTCGAGATGAACATCCAGTGATTCGAATCACTAACGACACTAATGAAAAAATCATCCATGCCGTCGACGTTAGCAATACGATAAAAAGATTCACCATTACGGACCACATAGTCGCCCGTTACGGATGAGGAAGATGAATTAAGCGGATGGTTACCCAAGTACAGCATTTTATTGGTCATATCTCTAATTCGTTAATTTTATGATGTTCGAGCTGTGCATGGATCGGGAGCGGTTGGATTCACCCTCACACCCCGGGATGGCTGGTTATCTCATCGGATCACGCATCAGTCCGCTAGAGAGGTACAGACCGGTGGCTCGGTCTAGGCGCCCGTTTTACTTGGGACGATATGCTAAATCACGGGCCTAGCGTGGCGATACCGAATTTTTCCGACTTAACCAGTGAAAGGTTCGTCTCGTCGTATTGAAGATGTCTAAAACAGCATCCGCGCATAGCATCGCGTCTCAACTTTAACGAACACTTTGTCAAAACACGCAGGGAGTAACATGGGTAAGCGAGCAGGAAAACACCATTATTTGCTTGGGCAGGATGCGCGTGGCGCGAAGGAACTGGATTTGGATTCGCGGTTGCAGCAGTTGCTCACGAAAAAAATGCACGGTATTTCCTTTAGTGCCTACACAAGCGGCCAAAAACCTGGTGACGAACTGTCGCGTGGCCAAATCGAACATCGAATGGCGCTCCTTGCCCCCCGCTTCAATTGGATTCGCTCCTTCTCGACTACCCAGGGTAATGAGCATATTCCGCAAGTTGCCAAAGCAATGGGGCTGAGCACGCTTGTCGGTGCTTGGCTCGGGAAAGATGCGAAGAAGAATCGGAGTGAGATTGAAAATCTGATCGAACTTGCCCACGAGGGAGCAGTTGATGTGGCGGCTGTCGGCAACGAAGTCCTATATCGAGGAGATCTAGAAGAAGCAGAGCTTTTGGCTCTCATGGCGGAGGTCAAAGAGCGGCTGCCTGCCAATGTACCCATGGGCTACGTCGATGCGTACTATGAATTCGAGGATCGTCCTCAGATCACAGCGGCCTGCGACGTACTCCTCACCAATTGCTATCCTTTTTGGGAAGGGTGCGCCCTTCCCTATGCGACGCTTTACATGCAGGACATGTATCGGCGGGTACAGAAGGTAGCCAACGGCAAGCGGGTCATCGTTTCCGAGACGGGCTGGCCAAGCGCGGGTGGAAAGTTCTACGGCGCTGAGTCATCCTTACAAGGAGCCTATCTGTACTTCCTAAGAGCAATGGAATGGGCAGAAGACGATAACATCGAGATGTTCTACTTCGCCTCCTTTGACGAAGAGTGGAAGATCGGGGGTGATGTTGGTGAAGGTGATGTCGGAGCGCACTGGGGTCTTTGGAACCAAGATGAGCAATTTAAGTACTCGAACCTTTTATAAGTGAGCCAATGATGCACCGTATGCCCCTCCCCTATAAACGTGCCATCTGCTACTCAGGCTTTCGTGACGGGCAGAGCCCAGACGACGGCGTGTTCCCCTCGGAAGCTGAAATACTCGAGGATTTGCAGTTACTCGAGGGGCATTGGGATGCACTTCGTGTCTACGCCTGCGATCTCCATACTGAGCGAGTATTGAAGGTAATTGCGCGAGAGCGACTGCCTTTTACTGTCATGCTAGGGGCGTACATTGGCGCCGAGGTGAACAATCCGGGTTGCCCATGGGGAGGCGTCTACAGCGAAGAGACCCTGGAGAAAAATCGTCAGCAGAACAAAGAGGAACTCGATAGAGCTGTTCTTTGGGCTAATCGTTACGAATCCATCGTCGATATCGTTTCAGTCGGCAATGAAGCAACCGTAGACTGGACCGATCACCTTATTGATCCAGAGACTGTCAAGGCATATGCCGCGTACTTGCGCTCTCGCATTCCTCAGCCTGTCACGTTTTGCGAGAACTATGTCCCCTGGCTCGACAAGCTCAAATCGCTAGCACAAGAGCTTGACTTGATTGCGATTCATACCTATCCCGTCTGGGAATATAAGACCGTTGCAGAAGCGATGGATTACACCCGAAAAAACTACGAGGTCGTGCAAGCTGCGCACCCAGGTAAGCAAATCGTCATCACCGAGGCAGGATGGGCAACGGCGTCCAATGGACGGGGGATTCCGCCCGAAAACGTCGGTGAACACTATCAGGCAGCCTATCTACGGGAATTGCTTGAGTGGGCTGAGCGAGAGAGTATTTTGGTCTATATTTTTGAGGCGTTCGATGAGAACTGGAAAGGGTCCGACCACCCGTTAGAACCGGAAAAGCATTGGGGCATTTATCGCGCGGACCGCTCAGCAAAGCCCGCGCTCTCCTTACAGCGATAAAGCCTCCACCTCAGTAGACCCAGCCGAAATAGCTGGCCTGCTGTACAGCCTTTCGATGCACAACCGACGGGTAAAAAGCGGCGACAGACCTAGATAAAGATAATAGCAATGGGGAGTAAAGCGGTAATGAATGGTGCGGATCTACTGATAAAAAAATTAGCGGACGCAGGCGTAACAGCGTGCTTTGCGAACCCTGGTACGTCTGAAATGCAGCTTGTTGCAGCCCTCGACAAGGAGCCACGAATCAGGGCGGTACTAGGGCTTTTCGAGGGTGTCGTAACCGGCGCCGCGGATGGCTTTGCACGTATGACTGACAAACCTGCGCTCACACTGCTTCACTTGGGTCCGGGGTATGCGAACGGTATCGCCAACCTCCATAACGCTTCACGCGCGCGCGTCCCAGTGCTGAATATGATTGGTGACCACGCAACTCACCATCTCGAACTCGATGCGCCCCTCACCTCGGATATTGACGGGCTGACATCTGCCGTCTGTGCATGGACAGGTGTATCAAGCAGTTCTGATGACCTTGCAGATGTGGGTTTAAAAGCGTGGCAAGCCAGTATGTCCTACCCGGGTCAAGTGACGGCCTTCGTTGCTCCGGCGAACCATGCTTGGGATCCCGCAACGTCTGATGTAGAGATCCCCAAAGCGCCCGCTCCTAATACATTGAGTGATGAACAGATACGCGAGGCAGCAAACGCATTGCGTAACAGTGATGCCGCAGCGTTGTTTATGGGTGGGCACGCGCTTCGAGAGAATGGTCTTGTTCAAGCGGGGCGCATCGCAGAAGCGACGGGCGCAAGACTTATCACAGAGACCTTTTTTACCCGACAACAGCGCGGTGCGGGGAGAGTGGAAACTGAGCGTCTACCCTACTTTGGAGAGATGGCTGCTGAGCACTTACAAGATTTAGATACGTTAGTCATCATCGGCAGTAAACCGCCGGTCTCATTCTTCGCCTACCCCGGCAAGCCCGGGTGGTTATCGCCCGAGGATGCAAACCTGCTTCGAATGGGCGATCACACCATTGACTCAATAGACACCCTCACGCGGATCGCCAATGAACTGGATGCGCCAGAGACCATTGAGAAGGTTGCGCAACGAGTGGAACATGCACTGGAAGCAGGTCCAATTAATGCGGTGGAATTAGGCAAAGTTCTTGCAAATCGGCTTCCAGAGAACGCAATTGTTGTCGACGAAGGTGCGACAAATGGTCTAGGGGCTTTCCTGATGACGGGGAATGCTGCGCCTCATGATTGGCTGACGCTGACAGGCGGTGCCATTGGTGCAGGCTTGCCCATGGCGGTTGGAGCCGCGCTTGGCTGTCCAGATCGAAAAGTCATTGGCCTAGAGGCTGACGGATCAGCCATGTACACCGTTCAGGCCCTTTGGACAATGGTACGTGAGGATTTGGATATTGCGGTATTGATCTTAAACAACGGATCTTACGCCATCCTAAATATCGAACTTGCAAGAGTCGGTGTAGAACAGCCAGGCCCCACTGCCCTGTCATTACTGGACCTTACCAATCCCGCTATTGAGTGGACGGATATTGCGAGAGGAATGGGCATGCCAGCTGAGCGTGTCGATACAGTGGATGCGCTCGATAATGCCCTTGAACGCGCGATGAATGAGCGAGGTCCTCGCCTTATCGAAGTGATGCTGTAGCCCCACGTAAGATCTGAGGAAGTTGACATGTTTGGCCGAGTTACCGGGCAGGTAGGTTGTCAGAACCAAGACAAAGGCAACAATAACGGCAGTAGGTAACAAATAAACGGCGGGTATTTGAGCGTTGTCTCGTATACTGCACAGATGAAACAGACCTACTATCGCGCAATGAGAAGCATACTGACGGCTACGGTGGTAGCTGTGTTGTCAGTCGCTTGCTCCGAAGAGAATGAACCCCAATCAAAAAACAGCCGTGGATCTTGGGGTTCAAGAGAACTTCCTGTCACAACGGCACAAATTCAGCGAACCCCGCTGATCGATACGATTAAGTCGGTAGGGACAGCCCGTGCTCAACAGAGTGTAACGCTCTACCCAGAGAGTGCTGGCGTCGTCTCGTACGCAAAGCTTGCGCCCGATATGCCGGTATCTAAAGGCGAGACGCTTTTAAAGCTCGATGATCGAGATCAAACGCTTGCGGTTCGTCAGGCTGAGGTGGAATTGCAGGAAGCGAAGCGAATGCTCCAGCGCTATGTTTCGCTCAATGCCACCGAGGCAAATATTCCCCAGAGCACAATCGATACAGCACAAAGCGGTGTCGATCTTGCTGAAATTCGTCTCTCCCAGACACAGGTTGAACTCTCACGGCGTCAGATTACAGCGCCGTTTTCAGGCCGCATCGGTATCACCGACGTTGAGATTGGCGATCGCGTCGACACATCCACCATGGTCACAACGCTGGACGATCGCAGCGTTTTGCTTGTCGACTTTACGGTACCCGAGAGCTTCATCGGGAAAATTGTCGAAGGCCTGCAGGTGCATGCTCGACAATGGGAGTCGCCCGATGACAACGCGATGGGAACCATTGTCGCTGTCGACTCAAGAGTTGACTCATCGACACGCGCCTTCCGCGCTCGTGCAGCGCTCGACAACAGCTCGGATAATCTTCGACCCGGTATGGCGTTTGAGATCGATGCCTCTATCGCCAAAGGTGACTATCTAAGTGTCCCCGAATTGGCCGTTCAGTGGGGTGCAGACGGCCCGTATATATGGTCTGCGATAGACGATCGCGCGCAACGAAGCCCAGTTGAAATGGTCCGCAGAGTAGACGGGCGCATGCTTATTCGAGGAGACGTAAAAGAAGGGCAGCGCGTCATCCTTGAGGGAATCCAGAGTGTGCGGCCAGGAATGAAGATAAACGACCTGTCTTCAACCCAAATTTCCGCAAAGCCCAAAGCGGATGATGCTGCGTCCAATCGTCAAGGTTCTTGAGACGACCCCCTACTCCAACCCACTTTCGTTGAGATTCGCGCGTGAAAACAACCTTCAATAATCTCGCCGGCGCCGGACTCCCCTCACTTGGGGTGAAACGTCCTTGGTTGGTAACGGTGATGAATCTGCTGATTGCCATCGCCGGTCTCGTAGCGATGTTTGCTATTGAGATTCGTGAGCTGCCCGATGTCGATGAGCCTGTCGTAAACGTCCGCGCAAACTTCCCGGGCGCCTCGCCCGAAACCATGGATGCAGAGGTCACCCGGATCCTCGAGGGCGCCGTGGCGCGTGTCAGCGGTGTGAAAGAGGTTAACTCGAACAGCGAGGAGGGTAACACCCGAATACGCGCTGTCTTTAACCCAAGTTCAAATGTCGATAGAGCCGCTGCGGATGTTCGGGAGGCCATAAGCCGCGTGCAGCGTCAGTTGCCCGACAGTGTTGAGCAGCTGGCCGTCTTTAAGGCTGACGAGGACGCTGAGGAGATCATGCGGGTCGCCGTAATGGCTGAGGGTCTTTCAGAGCAGGATCTTGCAACGGTCGTCGAAAGAGACGTCGTACCTGCTTTTATTTCACTTCCTGGTGTTGCTGACGTGCCCCTTTTTGGATCCCGTCGTCAAATCCTGCGAGTGGAGCTGGATCCTGGACGCCTGAGCACCTATGGCCTAACGGTGACCGATGTCAGAGCGGTACTTTCTCAGGCGCCCCTTGATGTCCCAGCGGGTAGTTTCAAGACAAGTGACCAGACTCTGCTAGTGCGTGCTGACGCGGCCGTGGACTCGGAGGCCGATATTGGCAACTTACTCCTCACCGATAAGGTGCGCTTGAAGGATGTGGCGAGAATCGCCTACACACCCGATGACGCCACCTCCATTGTACGACTCAATGGTCAGCGCATTCTGGGCGTGGGTATCGTGCGACAAGCGGGATCGAATACGATACAAATTTCGGAGGGCGCCCATAAAGCCGTAGCGCGTTTCAACGCACAGCGCGACGATATAAATTTGCAGGTCATCTCCGACGAAGCGGTTTTCATCAATGGTGCGGTGACCGAAGTACTGAGGACGCTAGGGTTTTCAGTGCTCATAGTGATCCTTACTATCCGGTTGTTCTCTGGCAGCTGGCGATTCACGCTGGTACCCGCTGTCGCTATCCCCATTTCACTACTGGGTACGCTAGCGGCCAGCTGGGTGCTCGGTTTCTCCATCAACATCCTCACGCTTCTTGCCCTGGTGCTGGCAACAGGGCTGATTGTCGATGACGCTATTGTGGTGCTAGAAAGCATTCAGCGAAGACAGCAGCGCGGTGAGGGCACCAGCGCCTCGTCAGTACTCGGTACGCAGTCTGTTTTCTTTGCCGTCATAGCCACGACAATGGTCCTGGTAGCCGTCTTCGTTCCCATAGCCTTCCTGCCTGGCACCTCGGGTCGATTATTTAGAGAGTTTGGGCTCGTCCTCACGGTTGCTGTTGCGATTTCTTCTTTTGTTGCCTTGTCATTGGTTCCCGCCCTGATGGCTCGGCTGGGCAAATCAGAGCAGATAGCCAAGACAAACATCACTCAGAAGCCCAATATTCTGCAGCGCTGTTACGCATTTATCCTTACAAAGGCACTGAACTACCCGTGGGCCGCGGCCGTGATCTCGGTTGTAATCGCGGTCCTGGCCGGTAGTGCTTTTACCCAGTTGGAAAGCGAGATCCTACCCACCGAGGATCGGGGTAAAATCAATATGTTTGCGCGGGGACCGGCCGGTGTTGGACTGCCTTACACCGAGCGACAGGCTGATCAGATAGAAGCCATCTTTCAACCGTATCTTGACTCTGGGGTCATTGACCGACTCTACAGCGTTGCGGGACGTTGGGACCCCAACATCATCTATCTTGTTGGCACGTTAAAACCTTGGGAAGAACGGGATATTTCACAGCAAGATATTGCGGCCGAAATTCAACCTCAGCTGAGTCAACTCCCCGGCGTCACTGCGCGTGTGTATGGCAGTAACAGCCTCAACATGCGAGGCTCGTGGCGCGGCGGTATCCAATTTGTGCTTTTGGGTAGCGACTATGAGGAAATCTACGCGGCAGCGCGGGTCTATGCCGATGCGATTCGAGAGCGGCTTACAAGTGTTTCCAGCCCACGAATCGACTACACGCCCTCCCAAGCCCAACTTGCCATTCGTATTGACCGAGAGCGACTAGCTGACCTCAACGTGTCAATTGACGAGTTGGCACAAACACTCAGAGTCATGGTTGATGGTGTGCAAGTTGTTGATCTCAATGGGGGCGACCAGTCAATTCCAGTCATTCTGAAAGCGGGCAGAAAACGCATTCAAGGACCGAGTGATCTGATAAATCTGTTTGTTCGCTCTCAAGACGGACAACTGATACCCCTTTCCTCCTTGGTCACAGTGGTTGAGGAAGGTGTTCCCGACGAGCTCAGACGTTTGTATCAGCGAAGATCCATCAGTATCGACATGCAAACCGTTGAGGGGGTTGATCTTCAAACTGCTGTCGATGACCTCAACGCATTGGCTCGCGAAGTGGTTCCGCCCAGTATTTCGGTAGTGCCAGAGGGCGAGGCTGCGCGATTAGGCGAGTCCCGGCGTGACACTGTTTACGCCTATGGTCTTGCGCTACTAATTGTTTTTCTTGTCTTAGTAGCACAATTTGAAAGTCTGACATCTGCACTGGTCATCATGACCATTGTGCCTTTTGGACTTGCTGCCGCCATCTTTGCCCTGTTCGTCACGGGGACATCGCTCAATGTCTATTCCCAAGTCGGTCTCGTTATGCTGATCGGTTTGATAGCGAAAAACGGCATCTTACTGGTTGAATTTGCCGATCAGCAGCGCGATGCAGGTGCCTCAGTGCGAGAAGCGATTGAAAATGCAGCCAATATTCGCCTTCGACCCATCGCAATGACCCTGATATCAACTGTGCTGGGTGCTCTCCCCCTCATTCTCTCGTCTGGCCCGGGCGCTGAAGCGCGTGAAGCGGTGGGCTGGGTCGTCTTTGGCGGCTTGGGGCTGACGACATTCTTTACCCTGTTCCTTACCCCCGTTATCTACCTTGGCGTTGCACGATTCTCAAAGCCTCGCGCCGATTCACGGCAGAAACTGGAGCAGGAACTTGAAGTTGCCCAGGAGCTTTGACGTCGGCTTTGCAGAAGCACCTCCGCGCCTCTCAGTCATAACGTGGGGCACATCGCTTTAATTCCAGTGCGGTGTACAGCGAGCGCTTTTTAGCTCCAGGGCCGCTATACAGCAACCAGCGCCACCCTGTCTGTTTAAAAGCAATCGAGCCCGCGAGACAGTTACCGACACCTCTCCCAATTTCCTTCGTTGGGTGGCTTCTATTTATGAGTTGGGTCGCTGCAGGGCATGCGCGTCATAGACGCTCAATGAATACCAGACACGTTATGGTCGATACTCGCTCAAAAATCAAACTCGCATCCTGCCTGTCTTTAAGACTCATTTGTGCCACTATTAACGCAAGGAAAAATGACAGAGGTGATGCTGGTGATAACCGTAAAAATCAATGGACAAAACCAATCATTTGAGGAGATCGATCCCTCCATGCCCCTGCTTTGGGCCCTTCGGGATCATGCGGGTATGCAGGGGGTTAAATATGGTTGCGGCGTCGGACAGTGTGGCGCATGTACTGTCTGGCTCGACGGTTTTGCAACGCGCTCCTGTCAACTGACCATTGGCGCGTTAGACGGTCGTTCAATCACAACCATCGAGGGCCTGTCAGGCGATACCTTGCACCCGGTTCAGCAAGCGTGGATCGATAATGATGTGGCGCAATGCGGATACTGCCAAGCCGGTCAGATCATGTCGGCTGCGTCACTTCTTGAACGAAATCCCAACCCAACAGATGATGAAATTGACGCTGCGATGGCCGGTAATCTTTGCCGATGTGGTACCTACGTGCGAATCAAGTCAGCCATCAAAGACGCCAGTAGCGTCATGACTGCATCGGCTCTTTTCTACAATGCATTGCAAACTGAGGAGGTGTCCGCATGAACCCGTCAGTTAACAAAATTAAAAGCACCGATAGACGAGACTTTTTAAAGGTCTCACTGGGTCTGGCTTTGTCATCATCGGGTAGTATCTCAATGATGTCGCTCGCTTCAGCAGAGGCATCAGGGGTCTTGAATGCTTATGTTGGTATTAACGCTGATGGCAGCATCACCATTTACGGTCCAAACCCTGAAGTCGGTCAAGGCGTTAACACTTCCCTACCGATGATCGTGGCTGAGGAACTCGACGCTAACTGGGCTGATGTCGTGTGTCAGGCGGCCCCGGTGCAGCAGCAATATGGAATGCAGTTTGCTGGAGGCTCGCTGTCGATTCCGATGCGCTGGGACGAAATGCGAAAAGTGGGCGCTACAGCCAGGGAAATGCTCTTACGAGCAGCAGCCAAAAAGTGGAACGTGCCGCGCGAGGAAGTGACGGCCTTCGAATCGGTGGTACAACATAGGCCATCAGGCAAGGTAGCCCACTATAAAGACCTTGTGGCTCTCGCATCGCTCATGCCGGTTCCCGATGAAGCCGACGTCCAGATGAAGAAGCCTGAGCAGTACCGCTTATTGGGTAAGCGTATTCCCAATGCTTCAGCGAAAGACATCGCCACCGGCACGCCCATATTTGGCATTGATGCCAAAGTCGATGGCATGGTTTACGCCAGCTTCGTCAAATGTCCATCCATTGGTGGCACCGCAAAGCGTGCCAATCTTGAACACATAAAGGCATTACCCGGTATTGTCGACGCCTTTATTCTTGATGGCACACCGGGACCGTATAACTTTGACATAAGAGAGTCCCATACCATTCAGAGCGGGGTGGCGATTGTCGGAAAAGACACATGGTCGACGTTTAAAGCCCGTGAGACCCTCGAGGTAGACTGGGACTTGTCATCCGCATCCAGTGACGACTCTGATGCGATTGAGGCAGAGGCGCTGGCCGCCCTAGCTTCAGGAAAAGTGGAAGCTGAAATAGAGCGCGCGGGCGATGTCGACGCAGCCTTTGCCCATGCAGAAGTAACGGCGGATGCTACCTACTCAACGGACTTTGTCTCTCACGCGCAGTTAGAACCTCAAGGGGTGTTAGTTTCAGCTGCAACGAGCAACGTAGAAGTCTGGACTAGCAGTCAAACTCCGGTCTTCATCACTGCCAATCTGGCGAAGTTGCTTGACATCGCGCCGGGCAACATCACCGTTAATCAGGTCCGTGGCGGCGGCGGTTTCGGCCGCCGCTTGTCAAACGAATACGTTTTCGAAGCCGCGCTCATCTCTCGACGTATTGGCGCTCCTGTCAAACTTCAGTGGAAACGAGAAGACGACATGGCGTTCGACTACTACAGAGCACCTACCTACTATCGTCTACAGGGAGCCATCTCAAAGACTGGTCAGCTCGTAGGCTGGAAAAACCTCGTTGCGGCGGCGTCTGCCGATGGTAAAACTGCAAACTACGGCGCGAGTTACCGGCCCTACGACTTCCCGGGTAAGGTCGTGCCCAACCTGGCGATAGAGCAAAGTTTTGTAACATCCCAGACACCGACTGGAGCGTGGCGGGCGCCCATATCCAACGTTTATGCCTTTGCCGAGCAATCATTTATCGCCGAACTGGCGGACAAGGCCGGACGGGATCACCGTGACTTCCTGTTAAATGCGATTGGTGACCAGGGATGGATTAGTGAAGGCGATATGGCCAGCCTCAACACGGCAAGAGCGCGAGCCACCATCGAGGCCGTAACCAAAGCCGCTGGCTGGGGGCGCAAGCTACCAGAGGGTCGAGGCTTAGGCCTCGCCTTCTTTTTGAGTCACTCCGGTCACATAGCAGAGGTCGCTGAAGTCAGCGTAGAAGGTAAGAACATCACCGTACATGATGTCTGGGTTGCGGCTGATGTTGGGCAGGCAGTGAATCTTTCCGGTCTGGAGAATCAATTACAGGGGTCAGTAGTCGATGGCTTGAGTACCCTGGCCGCTCAGCGCATCAGCATCAAGAATGGCGCCGCCGTCCAAAGCAATTACGACGATTATCCCCTATTAAGAATGCCGCAGAGCCCCCGCGTCCATGTGACTGTCTTGAACTCCGGCTACCGACCTACCGGTGCTGGCGAGCCCGCCTTACCGCCACTAGCGCCCGCCGTTTGTAACGCCGTTTTCAACGCCTGCGGAGAACGTATTCGTGCGCTTCCTATCAGCAAAGAAGGCTTCAGTATCGTTTAACGGCTCACGCGTCATGGCAACCTAGTTTGAACCAAAAAAAAGCCCCCGACTGGGGGCTTTTCATTTTCAGGTCTAACCACACTTTTCAGGTGCCGAGTGCGGCAACCGATGGCGATGCCTCTGCATCGCTCCTCAGATCCGCCTTGATAATGGGCAAGGTTCGAACACGCGCACCGGTAGCATTAAAGATCGCATTCGCCAATGCAGGCGCTACTCCGGGTGTACCAGGCTCACCCGCCCCCCCGATCTCAGCACCACTGTTGATAATATGCGTCTCAATTACCGGCGAGTCGTGCATACGAATGGCGTCATAGTCAGCAAAACTACTCTGCGCTACCGCGCCGTTTTCAATCGTAATTTCACCGTACATTGCCGCACTCAACCCATAGACAATTCCGGACTCAATCTGTGCCTTCATGCCATCGGGTGATACCGCATAACCAGCATCGATAACAGCGACCACGCGATCTACCCATGTTTTTCCGCCTGATACCGTCACTTCCACCACTTGGCCAACGATCGAGCCAAAGGACTCTTGCAGCGAGATACCCCGACCGCGACCCTCCTCCATTGGAAGACCCCAGCCCGCCTCTTTTGCGACTCGATTCAGAACAGCCAAGAGGCGAGGGTTGTCCTTCAGCATTTCAGCACGGAACGCGTAAGGGTCCTGTCCCGCAGCATGCGCCGCCTCATCGACGAACGATTCGGTGAAGAATCCGTGCTGTGAGTGATCAACGCTTCGCCACGCCCCAAAAGGCACATGCGTAGGACTCGCGACATGGCCAATATCCTGTGCCTCGACGGCGTAAGGAATCAGTGGCGCCTCGACGGGCTCATGCTTGTCAACGTAGGTATTTTGCCAAGCAATCAACTTACCCTCGGCGTCTAGTCCTGCCTTGAATCGGCTTTGGACCGCTGGCCGATAAAAATCTTGCTTGATGTCCTCGGCACGAGAATAAACCAGTTGCACAGGCCTCCCCACTTGACGAGCGATCATCGCGGCCTGCAACGCATAATCTGCATTGCTCTTTCGTCCAAAGCCTCCGCCCATGAAATAGTTGTGCAAGGTTACTTGCTCAACATCCAACCCAAGACTGGCGGCAAGGTGTTGTCTGAAGCCCAGGGGGTTCTGACAACCTATCCAGATTTCAGCACGATTGGCTGTCACTTCTGCCGTTGCATTTGGCGGCTCCATGCAGGTGTGTGCCAGATAAGGCACGCGATAATCTGCAGTGAGCACCGTTGAAGCACCATTAAATGCTTCATTTGCATCACCTAAGGCCACATCGTTTGCCCGATCCACACCTGCCGTGATGTCGCGGTCAAACTGCTCAAAAATAGACGCACTGGAAACCTGCTCTTTACCGTCCGTTTTCCACTCGAGATCCAGCGTGGCGAGCGCCTTTTCCGCCTTCCAGTAACTGTCTGCAACAACCGCAATGGCATCACCCGCTGAGTATGAACCCACCAAACCAGCTGCGCTCGAAGGACCAATCTTTACGACATCGATGACACCTTTCATAGCGCGCGCTGCGCTGTCATCAACGCGTCGCAAAGAGCCACCTGCAACAGGGGTTCGCTTAACAGCGGCATAAACCATACCGGGGCGTTTAACGTCCATTGCAAACATCGCGGTACCGTCGACTTTAGACGGAATATCGTGACGAGGCTTGCTCTGACCCATGACAGAAAACTCACTGGCTTTCTTGAGCTTAGGCGTTGAAGACGGTGTCATTTCTGCAGCTGCGGCCGCAAACTCCGAATAAGGTGCTGATCTGCCACTGGCATCGTGATGCAGCATACTCTTCGCAGTTCGAACCTCACCGGCAGGAACACCCCAAGCTTTCGCGGCTGTTTTGACCAGCATCTCGCGTACCGATGCGCCTGCCGCACGGAGGAAGTACTGCCCCGTGGTGCGGATACTCATGCTTCCGCCCGTCACCTGCATACCAATGGCATCTGCTAAGTTCAGCATAAGTCCATCTACTGTTGGAACCACTGCATCGGGGAAATCCACGCCCTTGAAGAGGTAGCCGCGTCCGAGCGCCATATTCGCGTACTCAGCGTCGGCAGGTGCTTCTTCAAAGCCCATCAAGTCCCAGTCCGCATCAAGCTCTTCCGCCAGCATTTGAGTCAATGCTGTCTGTGCGCCCTGCCCCATCTCTGAATGCGGCAAAATAGCGGTCGCACGATTTTGGCCATCGATTTTGAGGTAAATATGTAACAGGCTCTCACCTTCGCCCGCCACTAAATGCCCCGCTGTTTCTGTGGGGTTACCCGGGCGAACAGCGATACCAATAACCAAGCCAGTTCCACCAAGAACACCCGCCGATAAAACACCCCGTCTAGTCCATTTACCCATTCTGACGGCCCTCCATCGCATCGTAGAACGACGTACCAGCCACCTGCTTAATGGCTGAGCGAATTCGTCCATACATGCCGCAGCGGCAGACATTTCCGCGCATTGCGTTATCAATGTCACTATCCGAGGGGTTTGGGTTCTCTGCCAGCAGCGCTGCCGCTGACATCAACTGACCTGATTGGCAGTAACCACACTGAGGGGCCTGCTGATCAATCCACGCTTGTTGAAGCGCATGAAGCGATCCATCTGGGCTCTTGAGCCCTTCAATCGTAGTGACGCTTGCACCGTCGAGCGAGGCGAGGGGCGTCATGCAGGACCGTTGTGCTCGACCATTCACATGGATGGTGCACGCGCCGCATTGCGCCATACCGCAGCCAAACTTTGTGCCAGTTAGGTCGAGCTGTTCCCGAATAACCCAGAGCACCGGCGTTTCTGGATCAGCATCAACTGTCCTTACTTCGCCGTTGAGCGTAAACGTTGTCATTAGTTTTTTCCTCGATATCAAAGCGCCCGACATCCGTGCGCCATTACCTCACTAATATGATCGACTCGCTCTCTCGTCGCCCGGTTTTACGACCGCGGTGGGAGTAAAAACGGCAGCGGTGATCGCACGTTGGTACATTTAATGACTAGCGGTCATTTGTCAAGCGAGCTACCATCGCAGCATGAGTGCAGAAATAGGTCAAATTAAGCGAGCGCGAACCCCGGAGCAGAAAAACGATCGACGGGATACGATACTCGCAACAGCTAAGACGCTCTTTATGGAAGCCGGCTATGAGGGCTTTTCAATGGGGCTCCTATCGAAACGTGCCGGTGTTGCAAAAGGGACGCTCTACCTCTATTTCGGTACAAAAGAGGAGGTACTGCTCTCGCTTTACACCCTGGAATTTGAGCGCTTTTGCCGTGAACTCACAGCGGGTGTGACGTCTCAAACGACCGACGCGGCCTTCGTATCACATCTGTACGAAGCCAGTATTTCTGACCCCATTTTTCTCGCACTGCACGCCAGACTGGGTACCGTAATCGATCAAAATATCTCATTGGATGCACTGATTACATCCAAGCGGGCTATGTCCGATCATTTCCACGCCATGGTCGGGCAACTCTCAGGACCCCTCGCCCTAGAACATAAACAAACGCTCGCTGCGCTCAGTGGGATATCGGCATTGCTTACCGGCTCTTACGATGGTGCCTCTGATTCAGTCATCAAGACCGAGACCCTTCCGCATGATGTGGCAACCTTTATGGGATACTTCAATATGAAGGCACGCTTTGAAAAAAACGCACGCTACATTATCCAAGGAATTCGAGCATCGGAAAGCTGAGCTTTTTTGTGAGCTTCTATTTTATAAAATGCGATGAATATGCCACGTTTAAGTTGCTGTCCATGAAGCATCACAACGCTCCAAACCGTTGCCCCGAGCAGTTACAACGCGAAGCGCTATGCAGGCGCCTACTTACATGACGATGCAATTAGCTGCCATGCTCTCGAAGTGGTTACCCAAACGAGACAATGAAGAGTGGGTTCTGGGAACGGTCTTCAAGACCGAGGGTTCAAGTTATCGAAAGCCCGGAGCAATGAGCCTTATTAGCTCGGGAGGCGAACAACTCGGACTTTTGAGCGGTGGCTGTCTCGAGGCAGATATAAGGCTCAACGCACGCAAAGTGATGGCTTCAGGTCGTCCTGTTTGCATACGATACGACGGCGATGACGAGGATGATCTATCGTACCGACTCGGCATTGGCTGCGGTGGTGTCGTCCACGTACTGCTCGAACCGGTTAATGAACAAAATGACTACCAAGGTCTCATGCAGATTCACCGCTCAGTGACGAGCAGGCAAAGTGGCTACTTCAGGCAACACATCCCTGCACCGGGAGAAGTGAGTCTTGCGAGTCAGTACACCATAGATTCAATGCTGACCCGCAAGCGTGAAAAGAGCCGACTAGAGGAATTACAGGGTAAAACTTGGCTGATCTCACACATCACGCCCGCGCCACATTTACTGATTGCGGGGGGCGGTATTGATGCACAGCCCGTCGTCGTCTTAGCCAATCAACTTGGATGGGAAAC
>JBELJN010000026.1:30008-31612 GCA_042090345.1 Halieaceae bacterium
GAGGAAGTCTTTGACGAGGTAGGTCTCATAGACAATGACTTCAAACCGACCGTCGATGGCCCCGCCGGCTTTGATATCGGAGGCGAGCTTCCCGAGAGTATTGCCCTCTCGATCATTGCTAAGTGCCACAACGCCATCTTCGGTCCGAGCGTCCAAGATGGGGGCCTTCGAGGAAATGGCTGAATCGCGATTAGGTATTCTGATCCTTGCAGCCGGTGAAGCGTGCCGATTCGGTGCGTGCAAGCAGCTAGCACACTTTTTAAAAAAACCACTCCTGCAGCACGTTGTCGATGCCGCACTCCCCTTACCTCACAAGCGATTGATCATCGTAACGGGAAGGTATGATGCAGAGATAAAGCGCGCAGCTGACACCGGTTTATTTATCGGTGCTGAGTTGGTTTACAACCCTGACTGGCAAGCGGGTATGAGCAGTGCCATTCGGCTTGGGTGTGAACTTCTAGCAACTGACTGCGATCAACTCCTCGTCCTACTTTCAGATCAAATTTTAGTATCTACCGTGGAGCTCTCCACCTTGATAGACAGTACAGACAGCGCAGGTATTGCGTGCTCAGGGTTCCGAAACACCGTTGGGCCGCCCGCAGTATTTGGCCGCTCGTACTATCCCGATCTGTTATCGCTTGACGCCGAGAACGGTGCGAAACAGCTGCTTACAAATAACAACCATCAGGTCTGCGTGATCCCTATGCGATCGGCTGGCTGGGATATCGACTCACCCGATGATCTCGAAAAACTTGAGGACGTCGGTTCCTACATTTTTGGCAATTAAAGGTTCTGCCTATGAATAATCAACTACAAAAAGAAATGTGGAATGGCCGAGCTGGGGCAAGTTGGGTTAGACACAACACGCTTCTTGAGCAGCTGCTTGCGGAGCCCGGACGTCGTTGCATGGATTCGCTCTCTTTACCCCCCAGCGCACGGCTGCTCGATGTAGGCTGTGGCTGTGGTAATCAAACCTTGGAATGGGCGTCGCGCTTGGACGAATCATCCAAGATTACGGGGGTCGACATCTCCGAACCTATGCTCACTTTGGCCAATGAACTGAAAGCGGCCAATCAAAATGAGCTCCAAGCTCAGGTGGAATTTATCGTGGGAGACGCGAGTGATTCGCTTTTCCCAAATGAGTCCTTCGATGCCATCTACTCACGTTTTGGGGTGATGTTTTTTGACAATCCACCTGCCGCCTTCGCAACGTTGCGTGAAGCGCTCAAACCCAAGGGTCAACTGGGCTTTGTATGCTGGCAAAGTCCGTCGCTTAATCCTTTCTTTACAGCGCCCCTGCAAGCCGCCCTCTCAGTGCTTCCAGCACCGCCACCTGCAAAACCTGGCGCACCCGGACCCTTTGGGTTGGCAGACCCAGACGTTATTAAGCATGTACTCGCGGAAGCGGGCTTCAACAAGCCAAGAATTGAGCCTCTGGCACTTGAGTTATCCGTAGGCGCATCGCAGCCCTTTGAAGAAATATTCGAGGAACTCATTCAGATCGGGCCTGCAGCGGCCCTCATCGCAGAAAGCGATCCATCTCTGAAGGATCGCGCACGAGAAGCCGTCTATGAACGCCTGCGGGCCTTTTACTCGCCCGGTGA
>JBELJN010000061.1:0-5882 GCA_042090345.1 Halieaceae bacterium
CAGGCAGCGACTTCGATTCTGGCGCAAGCGAACGCGCAACCTCAGTCAGTTCTTGAGCTTCTCCAGTAATAAATACTTAGCGGTATCGGGTATTTAGGGAAGTGAAGAAAATTAACTGATTAGGAGTTGTTATGTCGCAGTCACTATGGATCGCGAAAACGGGCCTCGACGCTCAGCAGACGAAGATGGCAACGATCTCCAATAACTTGGCGAACGTTGGGACGAATGGATTCAAGCGTGGACGGGCAATTTTTGAAGATTTGCTTTATCAAAATGTCCGTCAGGTTGGAGCGCAATCGTCGCAGGACACGGTCTTGCCATCTGGTCTGCAAGTGGGCACGGGTGCGCGAGTAGTCGCAACTGAACGTTTGTTTACGCAGGGTAATTTGATTAACACAGACAATGCGTTCGATCTGGCTATACAGGGAAGAGGTTTCTTTGAGGTGCTTATGCCCGACGGAACGCCCGCCTATAGTCGTGACGGATCGTTTCACTTGAATGATCAGGGCGTCTTAGTGACTTCCTCTGGTTACCAGGTGCAGCCGCCTATTACCGTGCCACAGGATGCGCTGAGCGTCACTGTTGCTGCTGATGGAACCGTTTCTGTTCAACAGCCGGGCACCCCTCAGGCGACACAGATCGGGTTGATTCAGCTGACAGATTTTGTAAATCCCGCGGGCTTGCAGGCTCGAGGTGAGAACCTTTACCTGGAGACAGGTGCAAGTGGAAATCCGTTGCCCGGTAACCCCGGCTTGAACGGATTAGGAACGCTGCAACAAGGTTTTGTTGAAGGCTCCAACGTCAACGTCGTGGAAGAGATGGTCAATATGATCGAGACGCAGAGAGCCTATGAAATGAACTCAAAAGCAATTTCTACAGCAGATCAAATGCTGCAGTACGTAACTCAGAATTTATAAGGGATTTGAGTGACTGAGATGCTCCGACTTATTTTACTAATCGCTACTGGATTTATGATGACGTTAACAGGGTGCGCGGGTATTGAATCCCAGAGCCATCCTGCGTACGCGCCCATGGAGCCTATTGTCTATACACGTCCCACGGAAGGCGCCACGCCGGCAAGCCTTTATTCGGAGCAGCGAGGGTTGTCGCTGTTTGCTGACACAAGGGCTCGATCGGTAGGCGACATCATCACAGTGATGCTGATGGAGTCAACTCAGGCCTCAAAGAATGCGGATACGGCACTCAGCCGAGAGTCGGGTATCAACGTTGCGGCGCCCACCATTTTTGGGAGAACCAACCCTGGATTCTCTGTAGATAAATATAAAGATCTGACGCTCGAGCAGAGCATCGCGTCAGAGTCTGAATTTTCCGGCAACGGCACGAGTAGCCAGTCGAATTCACTGAACGGCGCGATCGCGGTTCAGGTTGCGCGTGTCCTGCCCAATGGCAATTTGATGGTTCAAGGAGAGAAGTGGCTGGCACTGAACCGAGGCGAGGAATTTATTCAACTTCGCGGGATCATTAGGCCCGAGGACATAAGCCCCTCAAATTCGATTGCATCGACAATGGTTGCCGATGCACGGATTTCATATGGCGGCACAGGGATAATTGATCGGGCCAATACCCCCGGTTGGTTTTCAAAATTCTTCAGCAGCCCACTAAACCCCTTCTAGGTGACGCGCATGACTTTCATTCGACAAATATTACCTAGCCTATCGGTCTTAATATCGGGTGTGTTCGCGGTCACCTTGTTCCTGGCTGCCGCAACTGCATTACTAATGCCTGCTTCTGTTAAGGCAGAGAGGATAAAAGACATAGCCATGGTTGAGGGCGCTCGGTCGAACCAGCTCGTAGGATTTGGCTTGGTTGTTGGTCTTGATGGCACGGGCGACCAGGTTACTCAGACACCGTTTACGATTCAGGCGGCACGCAGCATGCTTCAGCAATTTGGCGTCAATTTGCCGCAGGGCGTGAATCCGCAAACAAAGAACATGGCATCCGTCATTGTTACCGCTGAATTACCGGCATTTGCAAAGCCCGGTCAAAAGCTTGATGTGACTGTATCGTCGCTGGGAAATGCAGGCAGCCTCCGAGGTGGTGAGCTGTTACTTACAAGTCTTAAGGGCGGTAATGGCCAGGTATATGCGGTAGCGCAAGGCTCACTTGTAGTGTCGGGCTTTGGTGCAGAGGGCGGTGACGGGTCTCGCATACAGGTCAATACTAAATCTGCAGGGCGAATACCAAACGGTGCGATTATCGAGCGCGAAGTAGCAAGCTCTCTCACTGACGGGACAGATAAAGTTCGGTTCTTGCTCCACGAGGCTGACTTTACCACGGCTCGTAATGTCGCTTTTGCAGTTAACTCTGTATTTGGGCCAGGGACCGCAAAGGCGCTCGATGGTGTCTCGGTGGAAGTGATGGCGCCAACAGATCCCTCTGCAAAGGTCGCTTATTTAGCCGAACTCGAAAATGTTGACGTCGCGCGGGCCGCACCCGCTGCCAAGATCATTATCAATTCTCGCAGCGGGACCATTGTTTTCGGTTCTGAGGTAACGGTAGGACCGGCCGCCGTCGCACATGGAAATCTGACGGTCACTGTCGATGAAAGTCTTCTTGTCTCTCAGCCTGGGCCTTTTGCTCGTGGCGGTGAGACGGTCGTTGTACCTGACACAGAAATCACGATCGAAGAAGAAGAGGTACGCATGTTTGCATTTGAGGGTGGCGTCAACCTCAGCGAAATTGTTACTGCGGTAAACCGTGTAGGAGCTGCACCAGGTGACTTGGTCGCAATTCTTGAAGCACTTCAGAAGGCGGGTGCGATAAGCGCTCAGCTGATTGTGATCTGAGGGGGCTGGTTATGTCAGACGTCATTTTTAACGACATTGGATATCTTGGCGCACTGCGTGCCGAGGCTTCCGCCGCACCTAGTAAGGCGCTTGAAGAGGTGGCCTCACAGTTTGAGGCTTTGTTTATTCAGCAGATGATGAAGTCGATGCGCGATGCGATTCCGCAGGGTGACTTGATGGGCTCTGAGCACGTGGAAACCTATCAAGCCATGGCTGATCAACAGATGTCCTTGAACTTGGCAGAGGAGGGTGGCATTGGGCTTGCCCGGATGTTGGTAGAGCAGATGCAGACCAAGGGCTACGTGCCGAATGATGGCCGCGGTGCGGACGCCAATAAGAGCGATCTAAAAACAAATGAGCCGCGGCTACCAGAAAGTGGGGGTGTGATCGATGGCTAGTATTTATGATGTGGGAACGTCCGCCCTGACCTCGATGCAAAGAGCCATTGCGACGACGGGTCACAATATTGCGAACGTCAATACCGAGGGCTATAGCAGGCAAGAAGTCTCTCTCTCGACGCGTAACCCCGAGAGGGTGGGTGCTGTGGAGATTGGTACTGGTGTGGAAGTATCACGCATCAAACGCGCCCATGATCAGTTTTTGATGTCGGACGTACAATCTCGAGCCAGTTCAAACGGTTATTACCAACTGTATGCGTCGACGGCCCAAAATGTTGACGGATTACTGGCCGACCCCTCTACTGGGATTGCTCCCGCCATTGATAAATTTTTTGCTGCTATGGAAGCCGTAGCGGCGAACCCCAACTCTTCACCTGAAAGGCAGGTGATGCTTTCCGAAGCGCAAATGCTAGCGAGCAGATTTAATTACGTTGACGGTAGGCTCGGTGAATATGCGACAGAACTGAATTCTCGGATGTCTAATATGACGGATGAGATCAATGCGCTAGCAGGCGATATCGCGCAACTTAACGAGACGATTACCTCTGTCGGTGGGCGCTCAGGGAATTTGCCCAACGACCTTCTCGATAAGCGTGATCTTGCCATTAAGAATTTAAGTGAACTCGTACGAGTTGAGACGAGCACACAGGATGACGGTGCTTTAAACGTCATGATTGGACGGGGTCAGCGCTTGGTGATCGGTAATTCGGCAGAGGTGCTGAGGATTGATTTCCCAACATCACAAGAGGGCCCGGCCCGCTTGTTCTTGTCTGTTCCCAGTGGTGCTGAATCTGAGGTCACATCAAAGTTGACAGGCGGCGAGCTAGGCGGTTGCCTGGACGCAGGCGCTAAACTCATTAATAACACTCGTAGAGAGATAGGTTTACTCGCTGCGGGCATAACAGAAACTTTTAATAGCCAACACGCACAGGGTGATGATCTTGCTGGTCAGCCCGGCGGAGCTTTTTTCGCGCCCCTTGAAGCCTCTGTTGTGGGATCCAGAACTAATACGGGACTTGCGACTGTCACGGCAACTCTGACTGACGAGGGCGCCTTGGTTTCGGACGGCTACTCTGTCCGCTACGAGGATGATGGAATAAGACTTACCAATATGAGATCTGGCACATCGGAGCTCGTGGCTGGTGGTCTCATAGATTTGGGCGGATTTAGTATCGATATACCCGAAAATGATCCTGCTTTCTTGGGCGATACCTTCTTCATCGAACCAACATCTGGCGCGGCCGGGCGAATGTCCGTTGCCCTCACTGACCCCATGGAGATCGCTGCCGCCAACCGTGATGGCAACGTTGGAGATAACAGGAATATTTTATCGCTGATCGGATTGCGAGATGCCGAGACATTAAAGTCAGGCTCTCAAAGCTATTCCTCACTTTACGGCGCAACCTTATCGGGTATCGCGGTTGAGACGCGAAGCGCGCAAAGTAATGCCGAAACAGAGCAGATCCTACTGCGTTCCGCCGAAGACAGACTTGAAGGACTTCGCGGGGTAAACCTCGATGAGGAAGCGACAAACCTGATTCGTTATCAGCAGGCTTATCAAGCTGCGGCTCAGGTGATCACGGTCGCGAATGATATTTTCGATACGTTGCTACAGGCGTCACGACGATGATTGGAAGAATGTCTTCAGCCCAAATGCATCAAGGCAGCTTAAACGTCATATTTGATGCGCAGGCACGACTGCAGAAAACTCAGGAAGCGTTGGCCACGGGTAAGCGTGTTAACTCTGCGGCCGATGACCCAGTGGCTGCGGCGCAAATTACCGCAGCAAGAGGCGAGCTCAGTCGATTAGAGGTCATGCAAACCAATGCAAATCGGGCCTACGATGAGTTGGCGATGACCGAGGCGAGCTTGTCTGCAAGCGAGGACTTGATATCGCGGGCTCGCGAGATCGCCGTTCAGGGAGCGAATTCCGTGTTGGGCCCCGACGATCGCGCTATTTTAGCCACTGAAATTGAGGCGATTCAGGATCAACTCTTGAAACTCGCGAATACACAATCGGCCATGGGCGATTATATTTTTGCGGGCCACGCGACAGCCGATCCCGCGTTCACTGAAGTAGACGGTGTCATTCAATACGCGGGCGACGAAGGTCAGCGCTCACTAAATATTGCGGCGGGTGTAACGGTTTCTGTTCGATTTCACGGTACTGATGCCTTTGGTGAGGGCGACACGGGTGTGTTTTCCGTACTCCAAGATTTAGCTGTCGGACTCCGCGACGGAGATGATGATGTCATCTCGAACTCGATTACTAAAATTGATAACAGCCAACAACTGATGCTGGATCGAATCACTGAGCTTGGCTCTCGGATGGGGCTTGTTGAGGATCAACAGCTCTTAAACGAATCATTCAATATTCAGCTCCAAGATACGTTGTCTGGGCTCGAAGATATCGACTACGCGAAAGCGATTAGCGATATGAATCTTCAGATGGTTGCGCTCCAAGCCGCGCAGCAAACTTATTCACAAACAAAGGACCTAAATTTATTCAACTATCTATAGTGATTCTTGACATAAAAGTGGGTTTTTAACGGCCTTTTTGTCCTTCTGGGCCTTATTTTTTCCCTCCGATAGGAGCGTGCTGTCGTGCGCGAGTATTTAATATAAGTTGTTGATTTTTAACAAATTTTTTTAATAAAAAGTCTAAAGTATTCGAATT
>JBELJN010000062.1:0-5621 GCA_042090345.1 Halieaceae bacterium
GTGCGGCGTTTCCAGCCCTTGTGATGCGACGTTAAGCGCTGCCGAGAAGGCGTGACCCCATGGTATTTTCTGCCGACCCACTGCCACCATAAAGCGAAATGCTTGCCGCTTCAGGACGGAGAACTTTGATTGAGGCGCTCGTGCGCTCACGCAGTCCAGCAATCAGTTTTCCGTTACGAGCGTTAAGTAGTTTGCTTTCGGTTGCAAGTCTGTTGAGTTCGCTAACGGCGGTCAGCGCTCGTTCTCGAAGCCCATTTAGAAGTGTGGGATGGGTCTCAATTTGCTCTGCTAATGAATCGCATAACCCCAGTGCTTCTCGGTCGCTTCGGCTTTGAAGGTGCGCAGAAATGGCATTTTGCTTGGCCGCTACGGCTTGTTCCAGCCGCCCGGCATCATCACCCATCAGTGCCTGATGCTCTATGTCGAGCATTTCTAGTACTTGCGTTAATGTTTCGAGCTCAGCCTCTATGGCGCCGACGATTTTCTCGGGCGACACTGAGTGGCTATCTGCAGGTGTCATGATTATGCGAGGTCAGCTTCGAGGGCAAGCAGAGATTGCGCAATACTCTTCGCATCAATCTTGTAACTACCGTTAGCGATTGCCTCCCGGATTTCAGTGACTTTTCCCATGTCTACCGAAACGATTGATGCGATGTCTGCCTGAAGACCAGCGATCTGCTCCACCGCACCTGTCAACTCGACGGAATCCCTTATGCCAGGTGATGTCGTATGAAGCGAGGACGCAGACGAGTCGGCCGACTTATCCTTTCGCTCAACATCTACCCTAACGCCCGACTTGATACTGGTGATGTCGGTTGGGCTCATTGTCTTTCTCCTAATTGACACAGTATTAAACCTGCTTGCATCTTATCACCTCTATTAGCGGACGAAACCCCAAAAACTTTAGTGCGTCCAAGTGGGTTAACAGTTTTCATAATCATCGAATCAAAACCTGACCTGTAGACAGGACTTCTCCCTCAACGCGTTTACGGGAGCTCAAATTCTCGACCAGCAGTCTATCTCCCTCTGCACCGTTGCCTAATGCCTTCCCTCGCATTTTTACCGTAATGCCGACGCCTCGTGAGAGTAGGTCAATGGTCTGGCCCCGCTTAACAATGATGGCTGCTTTTAAATCACTCTTTCGTAGTGGTTGTCCTCGCAGCAAATTTTTTCTTGCTTCCTTGCCAACAATTTGATCGACCCTTTGAATAAGGCCTCTGCTGTCACTCGATAAATCAAGATCGGTCATTTGTAAATCTGATTCACTAATGATGTCTTTCCGGTTTATTGCAGTGATGAGTGTGGGTACTTCAATCGTGGACGCAACTGTTCCGCGAACGTAAATGGTCCATGGCTCGGGCGCCGCGCATCTGAGTCCTACCGTTAAACGGCCGAGTGCTCTCCCAGATGTGTCGGGGATTACAGCAGGCTCTTCATCACACTGACGTAGTCGAACACGCGCATCCAATGGTTGGACATCTACTTGAATATTGGTATGGCCCCGTGACGCGGCTCTGGACTCTAGCTCAATCGCGGCAAGGGCACCCAACTCTGTAGCCGACTGATTTAGTACGGCTCCTTGGGCGCTCGCGCACGCTACGATACAAAAGCTGGATATAGCTTTTTTCATTTCTACAACCCCTCCTTTACTAGTGTCAGGTTTTTGGCTGTTAAAGATCTTATTCTAGTCTGTGCAATTTCGATGCCAACTTTTCTAGGGTGTCGTTCTTGTGCCTGCGAAGGTTATGAGTCCAGGTCGTCGGTATCCCTTGCTGACGCGAGTCGGCCACCCCGGCAAACATTGCCGTCATGCGGCATGTAATGGCCGTCAAAATTTCCCACCTCGTGAAATAAAAAGTAGTAAATAACTGATTTTAAAGATAAAAAAAAATTGGCACGACTTTTGAATGTAACAACCCGGAACTCAAAGGAGGAAGCGGAAATGGCCGCAAGTGGAATCGACAAAGCATTAGGGATCTCGCCGCAAGTTCTTGCGCTGCGCACGCAGCGCATGAATTTGCTGACTGCGAATATTGCTAACGCAGACACGCCCAATTACAAGGCGCGTGATATCGATTTTCGGTCAGCCCTGGAGCAAGCGAAAACGTCGCTGGCGCAACTCAATATGACGAATGCAAGACACATGCCGCTCGCGGGCTCCGCAGAGCAGCCAACAGTGATGTTTCGACAGCCACTACAAGAGTCAACCAACGGGAATACGGTTGATGCGCAGTCTGAGCACGCTGCTTTTATGGAAAACGCAATGCGATATCAAGCGAGCCTTCAGCTTCTTGATAACCGAATTAAAGGAATTAAGAACGCGATTAAGGGAGAGTCATAATGAGCTTGTTTGACGCAATGGACATCGCTGGGACGTCGTTAAGCGCGCAAACCGTTCGCTTAAACACAATCGCATCGAATATGGCTAATGCAAATACGGTGTCTTCAACGCCTGAGGATACCTATAAGGCAAAAACTCCGCTGTTTAAAGCAGTGCTCGAGAGTCAGCTGAGCGGTGACGCTTCCCAGATGGGTGTGCAGATTGACCGGATCGAGGAGCTGGGCGATGAGCCGCGTGCCGAGTTTAACCCAGGACATCCACTGGCTGATGAGAATGGCTACATCTATCGACCAGACATCGATGTTGCTACCGAGATGGTGAACATGATGCAGGCATCTCGTTCTTTCCAGAACTCAATTGAAGCCATCAACACGGCTAAGCAGCTTGCTATGCGCACGCTGACTTTAGGCAAGTAAAGGACTGACTAACGATGCTAAGTACTAGTGCTCTTGATAGTTTTTCGACCACAGCCTCTCGCTCCTCGTCCGGATCCGGCGCACAGGGCGTTGAGGATATGGGCTCACAAGACTTTCTTGCGTTGATGATCGCTCAGATGGAAAACCAAGACCCGACTCAACCAATGGATCAACTCGCGTTTATGAGTCAGCTGGCCCAGTTTGGGACAGTTTCGGGTGTGCAAGAGCTTAATCTCGCTGTCACTGACTTGTCTTCAAGCCTAACTGGTGGACAGGTCATTCAAGCATCGAGCTTGATCGGAAGAAGTGTTGCTACGGAATCCAACATGGGACACCTAGCTGCAGCTGGCAACGATGCAGAAGGTAATTCCGTTTATGCCATGCGAGCTTCGGTGGATGTAGGCCCAGGCGCGAGCGGTGGTCAATTTTATGTTCACAACGTCCAGGGTGATGTTGTATTCACCGGTAATTTACCCCCCAGAAGCGGTGTTATCCCAGTTGTATGGGATGGCGTCGACTCAGACGGTAATCAGCTCCCTCCTGGCGAGTATCAAATCTCCGCCGAGTCACGAATTGGCAACACGAGCAGGCCTGCTCGGGTGTTTGGGCACGACCAAGTTGTATCAGTCGCCATCGGTGCTGGTAACTCGGTCACATTGAATTTAGCAAGCGGGCGTTCAATCGATGCGACCGACGCGCGCGAAATATTTTAAATAATTTTTAGGAGACGGCGACATGGCTTTTAGTACTTCGATTTCAGGAATTGACGCAGCTCAAGAGCGCATGAGTGTTATCAGTAACAATATTGTTAATGCGGGCACAGTCGGTTTTAAGAAGGGGAGCGCACAGTTTGGCGATCTCTATTCCTCTGCTCTTCAGGATACGGGCTCCAATGCAGGTACCGGTGTCGAGCTGACTCGTATCCGGTCAGATTTTACCCAGGGAGAGTTTCAATTCACCTCAAGTGCACTGGATCTTGCGATTGATGGTTCTGGGCTGTTCATGCTCTCAGGCACTAACGGCGGCCAGGAGTTCACTCGAGCTGGGTCATTCCAATCGGACAATCAAGGTTTTATCGTCAGCGAATCAGGCTTGCGCTTACAGGGTTATCAGTCCGATGGTAATGGCGGACTCACGGCGGCTCTTGGTGACCTCCGAGTTGATACTGGTTTATTAGCTCAGAAGCAGACTGGTCAAATCTCATTTTCTGGAAACATTGATTCTCGTACCGCAGTTCCCACGAATGAATTCTCGATCGATGATCCGACTTCATTCAACAGCACGAGTACCACAACAATTTTTGATAGCACAGGTAAGGCGCACGAGTTAGCGCTCTACTTTGCTGGTGATGCAGCCGAGGCCAATACATTCAACGTCTATGTGGCAATTGATGATGAACTGCAGCCCGGCACAATTGCTCTTGAGTTTGATGCTGCTGGACAGCTTACAGCCGACTCAGTCACACAGCTCAATATTGTTGGGTATGCCCCAGATAATGCTGCCGCCATGGATATGACCGTCGACCTCGCCAGTATTAATAATTTCGGTAGTGGCAATACAACGATCGACTTCTCTCAGGACGGTTATGCGGCTGGGGAGCTACTTTCCTTTGCATTTGATGATACCGGGACGCTTGTTTCCACTTATACAAATGGTCAGCAACGTGCACAGGGTCAAGTGGCGCTGGCTACCTTTGTAAACCCAGAGTCACTGCAGCCAATCGGCGGAAATGGTTTCGCCCAGACAGATGAGTCCGGGGTGCCCATTGTAGGAGCACCTGCGAGCGGTGCACGTGGTTCGATTCGCCCATCAGCACTAGAGATGGCAAATGTCGATATTACTACTGAGCTTCTAGCGTTGATTGAAGCCCAGCGCAACTTTCAGTCCAACGCTCAGTCGATACAAGCCTTGAACGAGGCGTCGACTTCAATCCTTCAGTTGTAATTTAAGAGGCACTTGGAAGCTTAGTCATGCAATCCATATTTCAAACAATCGCTGAAGCTAACCGGCAGATAGACGTAGCCCAGTCAGTTGTCAGTAACAACCTGGCAAACGTCGGAACAACCGCGTTTAAGGCAGACCTTTATGCTGCGCAAGTTCAGTACCGCGGCGATGCCAACGTTGACGCGGGCGCTCTGCCCTTCGCCCCAGAGGGCGTCGTTGATATGTCCGAGGGCAATATCTCGTTTACGGGGAGAGATCTGGACGTTGCTATTAATGGTTCAGGTTGGATGCAGGTTATTACACCTGAAGGCGAGGAAGTGCTCAGTCGCCGTGGCGATCTACGTGTCGATATCGATGGAAGAGTTATTGACGGGGTCGGTCGCCAGGTCATGTCGGACGCGGGTCCCTTAACAATTCAGCCTGATGCAACTGCAATCGCGGTGGGTACCGATGGAACGATTTCATACACGCCGCCTGGGAATGCCGGGGCTGCGCGCGTGACTCTGGGAAGGATCATGCTGGTCAATCCCAATCCAGAAACCCTCGTTAAGGGGCTTGATGGAGAAATTAGAGCAGATGCCAATGAGGATTTGGTGGCAGATGCAGAAATTCAGGTTGTCTCAGGTGCTCTTGAGAGCTCCAACGTCAACCCGATAAGCGCGATGGTCGAAATGATCTCGCTGTCCCGAGCCTTTGAGGCTCAAAGCAAAACCTTGAAATCCGCAGATGAGATGGACGAGTCCAGTGCATCCCTTATGCGAGTTCAAGCAGGTTAATACGACCATCATTTTTTAAATTAGGAGAAAGTCATGCCTTTATCAATTAACACTAACATCGCCTCGCTGACAGCTCAGCGCGCCATGTTAAACACGGGTCGTGAACTGGAGACCGCCTTCGAGCGCTTGTCGACAGGTAAACGA
>JBELJN010000063.1:0-5065 GCA_042090345.1 Halieaceae bacterium
GCATCGTTTGCAGCCACCCTGAAATGCCGCTTCGCAGCGAACATATCACTGCCTACGGTTAAGGCAAGTAGGGGGAAAACGAACGCGGTTCGAGCCCGAAGCGGGCGGAGAACCAATGGTTTTGCAGACGTAGTCGCGGGAGCACGCATATGCACCTCCTCATGTAATCGACCCAGCCCCATCCTCTCTCTGGTTTCGATAATTTCAGAAGCGCATCCATGCGAACGGAGACGATACTCACAGATCCCACGAATTTCCATTGTTTTATCCACAGAAAATGACCCAAATGGGGCAGCAGCGTGACGCAGTTCACACTTTTATCCACACTACCCCGATGTTTCGAGCTTCATCTCCATGCGCAGGACAAAAACGAGCACTTCGGCGACTGCTCGGTATAGTTCTGGCGGTATCTCATCTCCCAGAGGAATTTTCGACAACAAGTAGCTCAATTTTGGGTCCTCGACTAAGGGCACACCGGCAGCGTCTGCTCGCTCCTTGATCAGTCGAGCAATCTCACCCTCGCCACTTGCCAAAACTGTTGGTGCGCCTTCCCGATCGTAGTGAAGCGCTACTGCTCGCTCGAAATCGTTGCGATTCATGCTGTCACATCCAGACGCTCAAATGATTGCGGGGCTTGTTTAATTGGCGCGCTAAATAGCCCTGTAGATAAGTCTTTAACTCTAAAGTCGCTTACAACCATGCGTTGTTTCAGATCGCCTAGCGATGCCTCAAAGATACTGCGGACCTCGGCTGAGTCGCTGCGGAACAGAACACTGAGCTCGGAACCAACTAGTGTGAGCAGTGCATTAAGTCTTCCCGTCTCCGGAAGGTCGATATCTAAGTTGACCTGCCATGACGGGCGGCTCTCAGGAGAGTCTTCCGGCGGTACGTCGCGCTCAATAGTCATCGCCAGATCGGTGAAAGACCCCGCCCACTCTAACGGCAAGTGAAATGCCCATCGCTGTCCAGCATTTTCTTGCGGTAGGGATATGAGTTGCTGCTGATTTAGATTAGCCAGTGCTGCATTGGTGAGATCTGAAAAATTGGATTGCCCCAGTCGGGCTGCTGATTGCGGGTTAGCGCTGCCAAGCGCTGACAAGGTACGTTCTATTGTCGCGAGCTGGGTCTTGGCGCTCTCTTGGTAGCTTCGGATCCGACCACTGAGTAAGTTAGCCTCGTTAAACAGACCGGACTGCGCAACAGCCTGAGCAAGCGCACCTCCCGATAAACCAGATGGCTGAAGCACTTGGCTGGACAAGGCTGTTAACGCGGAGGCCAACACAGGATTTTGGCTGAGCGCCGCCTTCAGGCCAGGCTGGGATGCCAGCGACGACAAGAGCGTAGCGACAGGCGACTTCATTACAGTCAACGAGCCGGGGGGACCGTTGCTTGCGGTGGGGCCTGATTTGACAGCCAATTCCGACGTTTGTGACACACCAGATTTTTCAGTCTGTGTCAGAAGTTTGAGTATCAGTTGCGGCGTTGCTTGTTGCACCTCTAGCTGTAGGCGATTTCCAGACTGCACCGGCAGATCGAGAGGAGTAACAAACTCCCTACCGCCCGCATTCAGCAGGACATTACCACTTGGCATTCGGTCGACGACAAGTGCATTTATGACCTGACCAACGCGCCAATTGCTGAGCATGACGCCGAAATTGCGCTGATCAACGCGCACCGGCGTAAGTGTTAATTGGAGCTCTTCCATAATTTTGTCACCGACATGCGACCATACTGTTCTATATTAGCGACAGAAAGTGTCGCTAAGTAAAGCTGACTGCAGTTTTTAGGAGGTAATTTTGGATATCGCAACGCTTCTGGGGATGGTAGGCGCCATTGCGATCGTCTTACTCTCGGTCCAGAGAACGGGGCAGTTAGAGATGTTCACGGGTGATTGGTTCTCTCCCGTATTCGTTATTTGCGGCACCTTGCTCGGCGTCATGATTCGTTACTCCATGGGACACTTCCTCAGCTCGCTTAAAGTCGTCGCGCAGACATTTTCAAATCAAAAAAATGATCCGCAACTCTTGATAGATGAAATCGTCAACCTTGCGACAGTGAGTCGAAAAGATGGTTTATTAGCACTCGAGAAAATCACGATCTCAGAGCCTTTTTTGGAAGAAGGCGTGCAAATGCTTATCGATGGCAGCAATGGCGATGTCGTAAAGCAAAGCATGAGCAAGAATATGCGCGGCATACTTGAGCGCAATTCCGCCAGTCAAAAGGTTTGGCGCTCAATGGGTGAGGCATCGCCCGCATTCGGCATGATAGGCACTGTGATCGGATTAGTCGCCATGATGGCAAACATGGAGGATCCCAAAGCCATTGGCACCGCCATGGCGTTGGCACTGCTAACCACTCTGTGGGGATCGGCGCTTGCTAACGTCCTCTTTCTTCCTGTCGCGGACAAACTTAAGTATCGCTCATCTAATGAGCAAATGAAGTTGACTATCTGTATTGATGGCGTAATGGCCATAAGTTCCGGTCAAAATCCACGTGTCATTGCTTCAGTCCTAAGCGCTTACTTAGATCCAACTAAACGAGCGCCAGTGCCAGTTAAGGCGCCTAGTAATGGATGATGAAGATTTTTTTGTAGAGGAGGATGAGAAAGACGAACAAGGCTGGATAGTGACATATTCAGATCTCATGTCATTACTACTTTGTTTCTTCGTCCTCATTCTTTCGATGGCAGAAGTCGATATCATCAAATACAAACAAATCGCCGACTCCATGCGGGAAGCCTTTGGTGTGCAGCGTGATCTGGAGCTTGAATCTATCCCTAAAGGGACGAGTGTTGTTTCAACAGAATTTCGACCGGGTATTCCGGACGAGACGATCGTAGATGTCGTGCAGCAAATCACAACCGACCAAACCCGCAATTCGCTTCGAATTGGTAATCCAGACGCGCCCGTGTCAGAGGAAAAGGACATTCGGGATGAAGTATTGACCTATGACGAAGTCATGGCACTGATCAAGGAAACCGAACTCGATGCTGAAATGCTCAAACGCCTTTTGGATATAGAAATCAAAGAGGGACAAATCGATGTCGAATCGACTGCGCGGACGATTTTAATCCGCATACGCGAAAAAGGCTCTTTCGCATCAGGATCGGCACTACTTAACTCCTCGTTTGTTGACGTTATCGATAAAATTGCCAATGCATTAACTCAGATTGAAGGTAGAATTGCGGTCGAAGGGCATACAGATAATATTCCAATTAATACCTTTGCTTTTCCATCAAACTGGGATCTTTCGGCAGCAAGGTCTGTTGCGGTTGTAAGGCGAATGTTGGATATTGCGCCGTTGCAACCGACACGTGTGACAGCGTCAGGATTTGCCGATACCAGGCCCCAAGCTGTTAACATAACAGTGGAGGGGCGCGCTCGAAATCGACGTGTCGAGATTGTAGTCAAGCAACCGCTCGATGATGAGAGCGATGCGCTGCTAAGAGAAATAAGATAATAGATCGCCGACAGCAGCAGCGGCCTAGGGACTAACGAAATGAGTGATCACCAGCGAGACTTTTATCGCATACAAGACCGGCTGCTGATGGCTTGGCGTTTTGCAGAAGCCGAGGCTGTAAACGATTCGGAGTTGGTCTTGCGCACCCTCGATCGAGAGCTCGAGGAAGTGCTCCTCGAACTCCATGACGAGTCTCCGGAAACAGCTAAAGCGTTGACCCTGCTGAACCGCAAAATTGATTTCCTCATCTCGTCTGTTCAAGGGAGCTCTGACAAGCCAACAAATTTAGGCGGCTTCTGCGACAAAGCGCTGGTTGATGTCAGCCTGAGTGGTTCGGGTATGGGTTATTTCTCAGTGATCAACGCTGAGGAGGGGTCCTATGTAGAAGTCATATTGAACCTCGAGAGCATCGATGTCGAAATCACGGTTCGCATGGTTATTATCGAATCCAGAATTTCAGCAGATTCAGAAAACCCTGGCTTCTGGTTGCGCGGACGTTTCACGGAGGATCAGGACAAGCAAGTAGATGCGGTGGTTGCACACGTCAACCAGCGTCAGTTCGAGCAGTTAAAAAGACGCGCTAAAGCAACCGGCACGCAGGAAGAGAATTCAGCTGAGGATTAGCGCCAGTCACTGAGTTTGGATTTTAAGCGAGCGACCGCTTGCCCATGAATTTGCGACACCCTTGATTCGCTCACGCCGAGGACTAAGCCTATTTCTTTAAGATTGAGGCCCTCACTGTAGTAGAGCGACAGCATCAGTCCCTCCTTTTCAGGCAACGTCTCAATCGCTTCGACAAGCGCTTCTCGCTTCGTAACCTCAACAAACTGGTCTTCGGGCTCATCAATACCAGGGGGAAGTTCGGCTTCATCTAATTGCGTTATGCGTGCGCAGGCAAGCTCACCCGCCAGTGACCGATACTGCTCGATCGGCATACCCAATTCAGAGGCTATCTCACCCTCCTGCGCAGGACGACCTACTCGCTGTTCAACGCGGTCAATGGCGGCAGCGACACGTCCGAGATCTCGTTGCACACTCCGTGGTAACCAATCACGACCTCTCAGTTCATCGAGCATGGCACCTCGAATGCGAATGGTGGCATAAGTAGAGAACACAGCACCTGAATCGCTTTGATAGTCATCCACAGCCTTTAAGAGACCAATCAAACCCACCTGAATAAGGTCATCTATCTCAATATGAGACGGCAGCTTGACCGCCAATTGACTGGCGACACGCTTTACCAGCGGCAAATGCTGCTGCACGAGGTGATCGGTCGGTTGACGCGAGTGAACCTCGTACTCAGACAACATGGCTTCAGTGCCGAACCGCATGGTTCTGCTGGCTCAAGAGTTGCTCTACGAAAAAGCCGACACCGGAGCTTTCGCTGCGAGGCGCCTGCCGATTCAGTCGACGCCCTGCGTCACGGATAGCGATTGCGGCTGGTGCGCGCGGATAGGCGCTAACCAGCGCGCGACGTTCTTGTACCGCGCGGCGAAGATACATATCGGTAGGAATTCCGCCGAGATAGCCCAACTCAACGTCAAGGTATCTGTCGCAGACATTGGCGATTCGCTCAAATAATTGCTTACCTTGTAGCGGGTTATCG
>JBELJN010000064.1:0-5015 GCA_042090345.1 Halieaceae bacterium
CCAGTGGCTCGATGATTTACACGGTTTGGGAACCGATGCACAAAAACCCTTCTTGGAGACGGCGCCATGGTTAATAGCGATCTTTGCGGAGCGGTATGGTTTTGATGAGTCGGGTGAGAAACAAAAGAATTACTACGTGCCGGAGTCGGTGGGGATTGCCACCGGACTTCTGATCAACGCACTGCATAAAGTGGGTCTGGCAACGCTGACGCATACCCCTAACCCCATGAAGTTTTTGAGCAAGATCCTGGGTCGCCCTGGCAACGAGCGTCCCATGATCTTATTGGTCGTAGGCCTTGCGGCTCCAGATGCTAAAGTGCCTAGAGCTGCGACAGTGAAAAAGCCGCTCGACCAGATTTCTTCGTTTTTTGAGTAATCGAGTAGTTTACAACCCGCTTAACGGTCGCCTCCATCCGCGAACAGCTGTCGCATTAGGGGGATATGCGCGCGCCCCATAAACATCTGCCCCTCAATAAAAAATGTGGGTGCATCAAACAGTCCTTTCCCCTCGGCTTCACGCTCGATCGAATCGAGATCCACATTACTGCGCAACCTCGTCAGACCACAGTTAGCCGTGAGCGCCTCTAGAAAAGTCGGATCATTGATGTCGGCATGGTCGATCCAGTGGGCGGCAAACAGTCTGCTGACAAACGACGAGGTATCGCCTTTCAGACCTGCCAGCCACCCCAGTGCCGCGCTGGTGTCGACTTGCCCGCGACTGGCGTCGATGTCCAGTCCGCGTAAACAGGCATAGTGCTGCTGTAAGCGACGTTCAGATTCCGCTCGGACACGATGGTGAGTTTGGGTGACTGACTCGTTAGCGACCTGTGTGGGAAGTGCACGTTCTTTACTGCGGTAGGGCCTCCAGCTGACAGGGGTTCCGCAGTCAGCCGCGAGCTTGAGAATAGGACTAACGGCGAGGAAGCAATCGAGCGACTTAAAGTCGATGTAGGCAGTAATCATGAAACCACCTCATTACAAATATCAGGTGCCGCGCCTCGTTTGCCGGTGAGTACCCAGCGAATGTAAGGTAAGTGCTCTCGGCCAAAGAAAACACCTTCTTCCAAAACGTAGGTGGGCACGCCGTACATCCCGGCATCGAAGCGATGCGCGAGGATGTGATCGTGCATTTGTTTTCCCTCTACAATCAAGAAGTCATTAAACCCTGCTGACTCGACACCTGCAGCCTCTAGGCAGCGCTTCACGACGTCAATGTCTTCGATGTCGAGCTCCCGACGCCAGAAAGGTTGATAGATGGCCTCTAAGTAGGCAGGTATTCGATCTCGAAAGTAGAGATTAACGAACAAAATGCCCTTGTTGGCGATACTCGAATCCCAGATTTTCTCGGTACCCTTGAGCATATAGCCTTGCATTTCTGCATAACGCCGAGCGTCGCGGTAAGCATACCGAATGGCATTCCATATCTTGGGACTTCGACCACTCGACTCGACTACCGCTCCCTTTTCTTTGCGTGCGGAACCGAGATAGCTTGGGATGTCAAGCGTGTAAGGGCGCCAGTCGAATCTGAGTCCCAGCTCCTGTTCCAGTGCCAGTGTGGGTTTGACCGAAATAAACGCGTAGGGGCTTTTGACGTCAAGATAGACAATTAAGGGGCTGTCGCTTTTGAGAACATCCATGTGATACGTCGCTTATTCTTCTTCTGTCCTAGTTTGCCTACCAAAGGCGACTATGCAACCGCCGATATCCTGCTACTCTGGGCCAGCATAATAAAGGAGACGTTGACGTGAGCACTGTTGAGCAACTAGACACAACCGCTGACTATCCAAGATTGTTTGAACCGCTAGATCTCGGTTTCACCAACATTAAGAACCGCTCAATCATGGGCTCGATGCACACGGGCTTAGAGGAAATGCCCGATGGATTCGAACGCATGGCGGCGTTTTATGCTGAGCGCGCGGCCGGTGGCATTGGCATGATCATTACCGGCGGTATCTCGCCGAATGAAGAGGGCGGTGTTGCGGTCTACGATGAGAACGGCAATCCCGTCTTTGCCGCCTCCAAGCTCAACACTGACCGCGAGGCTGACGGACACCGACTGGTCACTGATGCCGTTCATAGCGCCGATCCCGATGTGAAAATTGTGATGCAGATACTGCACATGGGGCCGCTGGCGCACAATCCGAACCTCGTTGCTCCTTCGAAAATTCGGTCTCGTATCAGTAAGTTAACGCCGAATGAGTTAGACGCTGAGGGCATTGAAAAGCAAATCGCAGATCACGCGAACTGTGCTCGACTGGCCAAAAAGGCGGGCTATGACGGCGTTGAGATCATTGGTTCGGCGGGATACCTCCTTTCGACCTTCCTGGTAGAGAAGACCAATCAGCGAACCGATGAATGGGGTGGAAGCTACGAGAATCGTATGCGGTTTCCACTCGAGATAGTAAGACGTGTCCGCGAGACTGTCGGCGATGACTTTATTGTTATCTTTCGTATTGCCGCGATGGACATGCTTCAGGGTGGTATGAGCTGGGACGAGATTGCGCTCCTAGCGAAGGAGCTTGAGAAGGCCGGCGCAAGCATCATTTCAACGCACTTTGTTTGGCACGAGGCGAATGTTCCAACCATTGCCACGATGGTGCCCCGGGCTGCCTTTACACGCGTCACTGCGAGAGTCCGAAAAGAAGTCAGCATCCCTGTCATCACCTCTAACCGAATTAACATGCCAGAAGTGGCCGAGGAAGTATTGGACAGAGGGGACGCGGATCTTGTATCCATGGCCCGACCCATGCTGGCCGACAGCGAGTTCATGAACAAGGCGGCGACTGGCCGTCGAGATGAGATCAATACCTGTATTGCCTGTAATCAGGCGTGTCTCGACCATACGTTCAGCATGAAAACGACCTCATGCCTTGTAAATCCACGGGCCTGTCACGAGACGATGTTGAGCTACGAACCCACAACCTCGTCAAAATCGGTGGCTGTGATTGGTGCAGGGCCTGCTGGCTTGGCGTACTCTACCGTAGCTGCAGAGCGTGGCCACAAGGTTACCCTGTTCGATGCTGCTGATGAAATTGGTGGCCAGTTCAATCTGGCTAAGCGCGTGCCTGGCAAGGAAGAGTTTCATGAGACGCTCCGCTACTACGGCAAGATGCTGGATAAGCTCGATGTCGATGTCAGATTGGGTGAGCGAGTGTCAGCGGCCGACCTTGAGGGACAGGGCTTTGATCACGTTGTTGTTGCTACGGGCATTACACCCAGAGTTCCCGATATCAAAGGTATCGACCATCCCATGGTCGTGGGCTACATCGACGCCATCATGGGGCGCAAACCCATCGGCAAAAAGGTCGCAGTGGTAGGTGCAGGCGGTATTGGCTTTGATGTGACCGACCTCATCACTCACGACGGACCCTCGGCCGCTCTCGATATCGACGTGTTTGCGAGGGAGTGGGGCATTGACTTTGAAAACCATCCACGAGGTGGTGTGACCGGGGTGGAGCCACAAGTCGCTCGAGCAGATCGAGAGGTTTACCTGATTCAACGCAAGTCCACACCCGTCGGCCGTGGTCTGGGTAAAACAACGGGTTGGACGCATCGAACCACGCTGGGCCGTCGAGGCGTCAACATGATTAACGGTGTTGACTATCGGTTGATCGATGATGATGGCCTGCATCTGATGATTGAGGATAAGCCGGTCAGTCTCGATGTAGACACGGTGATTGTTTGCGCGGGACAGGAGCCGCTTCGTGAGCTCTATGATTCGCTCGACGGTACTGGTGTCAGTGTTGAGCTGATTGGCGGTGCATTTGAGGCGGCCGAGCTGGATGCGAAGGCGGCGATTAACCAGGCCAGCTGGTCGGCGGCAAAACTGTAAGCGGGGTAGTTACAGGTGGTGTTCTGGTATCTCAATATAGCGGCGCTCATCGCAGCGGTTGGCGCCGTATTTCACGGCTACGTGGGTGGTCGCATATACCTAGGCCACATCAACGGCAGTGATCTTGAAGATCTCACCAAATCATTGAGCGTTGTTTCGTGGCAGGTCTTCACCATCTGGCTTGCCGTGAGCGCGGGCGTGCTGGTCTGCGTCTCGCTCGACGCCAGTCTGGGACTCATGGTCTATCCAATCATTGCAGTGAACGCATTGTGCGCACTGCTGTTTGTTTTCCTTGGTTTCACGGGACACTGGCAGCTACTGAAAGTACCAGGTGCTTACCTCACGGGTGCAACTGCTCTTCTGGCCTACTTGGGTTTGGCTTAACCCACCTCACTTGCATCCCTCATGCACGGTGTAAGGCACCCGCAAGGCTCGGAAAGCACTTGCGGGCGCAGTGCGCTATAGATTGTTGAATACGAGTTGTGACACATAGGAGTTGGTGTTCGAACAATCCACCAAGAGTTGTATGCCTGATGCCACGTCAGGATTTTCCTCTAAAAAGCCACCCCAATTATTTGCCATGTAGCCCCGTGCTTCGTAGGAATACCAATGATTCATTTGCACAAAATCGTATTCCACATCTTCAAAACCGAGGTACGGGAAGAAGTAATGGATACCCCAGCCTTTAAAGCCGGCCTTATCCATTTTCTCTTTGTTTTTCTCGGCTTGGGCATACAGTTGTGACATTGATGCACCGTTCTTGAGTGAGCACTGAGTAAACTGAATCGGCTGTCGCTCGTCACGCTGTTCCTGTGGTATGCGATTATGAATAACGGCCGTGTTGAACATTGCAATGGAGCGATGACAGCTTCCTGCTTCCTCGCTTGGTGCGGTACCCGAGTTTCCTACAGCCCATCCTCCATACCCGTTGACGAAGCTACCCCATTCCTCATACATCGCTGCGCCATCGGGCCAAGTGCCCCATAAAATATAGTCGTAATCAGCAGTGTCGCCTGCGTGCATGGGAGTCAAAATAGCTTGCGCGTATTTGGTGCCCATATCCCTAGAAAATTTCCCATATGCCTCGCTTTGAGCGACGACGTCTTCCATCGTTTTGCCCTCATTGAGAGAACAAAAGAAAAATTCGCTCCTGGCTTCGTATTCCTGCGCTTGAACCGTCATG
>JBELJN010000009.1:0-92448 GCA_042090345.1 Halieaceae bacterium
TTGAGTCAAGAAAACCTTGCATCTGAACTATCCAGCTTGATCTGTCATTCCCGGTAGGAGGCTGCTGACGAGCAACCATGCTGAAACCCAAGACGCTATCGCTTGGACCATGGCCTTCATCACCATAAGGAATGTACCCATAAACGAGCAGAAACAAAAAGCCCCACAAGAGCGGGGCTTAGAAAGTTAGGCTGGGAATTGATAGTCGTTGAACATTTCCCTGAGTTTCATCTTCTGAATCTTACCGGTAGCCGTATGAGGCATTTCCTCGATGTACTGAACATCATCGGGAATCCACCATTTCGCAATCTTGCCTACGAGGAAAGTCTTGAGCTCGTCTGGCGTTACATCACCCTCGCCGTTTTTAACAACGACCAACAGTGGACGCTCGCCCCACTTGGGGTGGTTGCGACCGATAACGGCTGCTTCCGCCACCATCGGATGGCCTGTCGCACAGTTCTCGACTTCAATCGAAGAGATCCACTCACCACCGGACTTGATGACATCCTTGGTTCGGTCTGTGATTGATACATTGCCGCGGGAGTCGATACTCGCCACATCACCGGTTTCAAACCAGTCTTCGTCTTCATGTGCAGAGCTACCGTCGAGCTTGAAGTAACTCGAGCAGATCCACGGTCCCCGAACTTTCAACGCACCAAAAGCAACGCCATCCCAAGGGAGCTCTTTGTTGTCATCGTCGGTAATCTTTACTTCAACGCCAAAAATAGGCTGACCCACGTTGGTTCGCATGTTTGCAAACGTCTCAGCGTCGTACTGATGCCGGCGGGCGCCCGACGAGTTCGATGTGCCAAGCGGACTCATCTCAGTCATACCCCAAGCATGGCGGGTATCAACACCGTAGGTATCAAACTCCTCCATGACCGAGAGCGGACAGGCGGAGCCGCCTACAACAACGCGCTGCAGCGTATCCACACGCTCACCAGTTGAGCGCAAATGCGCCAGGAGGTTCAGCCAAACAGTGGGTACACCCGCTGACATGGTGACACCTTCCTCATTGATAAGCGCCGCAAGCGTCGGGCCATCGCCCATTTTATTACCCGGCATGACCATCTTGGCGCCGGCCACTGGACAGGCATAGGGGTTACCCCAAGCGTTAACGTGGAACATGGGAACAATTGGCAGCACGACGTCAGCAGACGAAATGTTCATCGAATCGGGCATCATGGTCGCGTACGTGTGAAGGACCGTTGAGCGGTGGCTGTAAAGCACACCCTTAGGGTTGCCCGTGGTACCCGAGGTATAGCAAAGCGCACAGGCTTCGTTCTCGTCAATCGCAGGCCAATTAAAGCTGTCAGACTGATTTGCAATCACATCCTCGTAGCAATGCACGTTTGTCAAAGTTGTCTCGGGCATATGCTCCGCGGTTGTCATCACCACCCAGCCTTTGACACCGGGACACTGAGGCGCAACCCGCTCTATCAGCGGCCAAAAATCCGGATCTAAAAAGACAAACTGATCTTCAGCATGATTAATGATGTAGACGATTTGTTCCGGGAACAGGCGAGGGTTGATCGTATGGCAGACATACCCTGAGCAGGCTGATGCGTAATAAGTCTCAAAGTGCCGATAATCGTTCCAAGCAAGCGTTGCAATGCGATCACTCGAAGCCATGCCCCACGCGTTCATAGCATTGGCCAGTTGGCGGACCCGCCCAAATGCGTCGGCATAGGTGTATCGGTGTCTTGGGTTATCTCGCGTTACGGATACGATCTCCTGCGCCCCATGAACACGCTCAGCGTGCTCCATGATTGACGTAATTGTTAGTGGGAAATCCATCATCAAGCCTTGCATGAGCTACCTCTCTATCTCGCTATTATCGTTAGTATATCTGGCTGACCGTCTGCTTTTACAACTACTGGGTGAGCGACCACACACCCGCCACTTGTCTGGCTCGGCCTTCAATTTCTAGTTTTAGCAGATGAGCTAACAGCGACAGCTGCGCCCACCGATGCATTGTCTCAGGAACGTCATCGTATACGGATACTACAAGCGTTTCGATAGGGACAGGCCCCCCCCGCTCAAGATTTGCAACCACCTTAGCCTCGCGCATGAGTCGGTGCCGCACCAACTTTTCAACCTCGTCGCGGCAACCTTGAATCACCTCACCGTGCCCTGGTGCAATCGCTTTAACGTCGTAATCGAGCAAGCGCTTTAGAGAGTCAATGTAATCCTTCATATTGCCGCCCGGCGGTACAATCACCACCGTGGAGCCATTCATGATGTGGTCACCCGCAAACACCATCCCCTCCTCCTCTAAAAGGAAGCAATAGTGATTATCCACGTGACCCGGAGTGTGAATTGCACGAATCGACCAATCCTGACCTGAAAATATCGCGTCTTGGGTCAGATGGACATCTGGCTGAAACGTAAGATCTTGATGTTGATCATCTGCGGTCACCGCACCAATCATGGGCACGTCGAGCTCTCGCGCTAAATGCGCTGCAGCGGGCGAGTGGTCAGGGTGTGTGTGGGTGCAGAGAATGTGTGTTACGCGGCCATCGCCTACTTTCAAAATGTGCTCAATGTGCTCGTCAATCGCCGGACCCGGATCAATTACCGCGAGATCATCCGTTCCTATGACGTAGGTATTGGTGCCAGGTCCTGTCATGACACTGGGATTGGGTGCCACTAAGCGCCGGATCCTTGGCGAGACTTGAACAGCTTCGTCGTAGGTCTGCATCTCAACTCACCACTTGCGCTATGGTAACTGCCGGATCGACATCCGCGTCGTAATCGACTCCCTCAACTTCGAAACCGAATAACTGAAGAAATTCCTCGCGATAGCCCGCAAAGTCAGACAACTCGTCGAGGTTATCGGTGCCTATCTGCGCCCACAGATCAGCCACCTCTGCTTGAACCTCCGGCAGCAGCTCGAGGTCATCCACCCGCTGGCGACCCTCTTCATCTAATGCCTTATCGCCATACATCGCGTCACGGAATAGGCGATCAATCTGCTCGATACAACCTTCATGTGTACCCCTCGATTTCATGACCTTAAATAAGATCGCCAAATAGATGGGCATCGCAGGAATCGCCGCTGAGGCCTGTGTTACGACCGCTTTCAAAACGGATACGCGGGCGTCACCGCCCTTAGCAGCCAGGCGCTCTCGTATGGCGAGAACACGTTTATCGAGATCCTTTTTCGCCGCACCAATGGTTCCGTGCCAGTAAATGTCCCAGGTGATTTTTTCACCAATATAAGTGTACGCCGTGGTCTTAGCGCCCGCGGCTAAGACACCAGCGTCGTCCAGAGCGTCGATCCACATCTCCCAGTCCTCACCGCCCATGACGGCAACGGTGTTATCGATCTCCTCTTGGGATGCAGGCTCCAAATGAAACTCTTGAATCAAACCTTTATCAGTGTTGATTCCTTTTTGAACAGCCGGAGCACCAATGGGCTTAAGTGTTGAGACGTGGACATCACCTGTGAGCGGATGCGTACGACGCGGCGCCGCAAGGCTGTAAACCACAAGGTCAACCTGTCCAAGGTCCTCTTTAATCAAGTCAATAACACGATCTTTGAGCTCTGCCGAGAAAGCATCTCCGTTGATGCTTTTTGCGTAAAGACCCGCTTCATCCGCATAACGATGGAACGCAGCGGAGTTGTACCAGCCAGCCGTTCCAGGTTTTTTCTCATTACCTTCTTTCTCGAAAAAAACACCGATGGTCGAAGCGCCAGAGCCAAAAGCCGCCGTGATGCGAGAGGCTAGACCGTAACCAGTAGAGGATCCCAGCACCAGTACTCGCTTGGGCCCATCAGATATCTCGCCCTTTGACTTAACGTGCTCAATCTGACGACGGACATTTTCATCGCATCCAACAGGATGCGTGGTAGTGCAGAGAAATCCGCGGACTTTGGGTTTGATCACCATGGTAACGCTCTCACTCAAAATTTCGGTGCAAGAGTCTAGCATGCAACCAGCATTTCGTTAGACACTCTGGGCACGCGGTCATGTGCTTGCCTCGGGCTGACGATTGACTCGCGGACTACAAGATTAATAACGACACAGACGACAACAACGGAGATCAACAATGGAAACGCTTAATCCAATTCTCGGCGCTGCCGCCGTACTTGCACTTTGGTCAACACTTATGACCTTTATACTAGTGGCACGCCGCGTTGGCGGCGGGATGAAACTCGGAGACCTGCCACCCGGTATGCGAGGCGCTGACGGTGAGGCCTCAATGCCGCAAGGTGCGAACTGGACCGCTCACAACTATACCCACCTGATGGAACAACCTACGATCTTTTATGCGGCTGTTCTCATCTTGGCAATGGCCGGAGATACGTCCACCTACTCGCTCTATGCTGCCTGGACGTACACCCTATCTCGCATTGTTCACAGCTTTTGGCAGATGTACGTCAACACAATTACGGTGCGATTCTTGTTGTTCCTAATCGGAACACTAGCACTTACGGTACTGACCGTTCACGCAGTCATGTTTACCGTTCAACTCTAATCTGACCTATGAGGTCATGGCCGACCCGAAAGGGTTGGCCTTGCATTGACCTCACCTCTAAACCGACTTCATGGACCTCACAACGAGCAAGACCGTCGCCGCGATTGAAGCAGGTGGTACCAAATTTGTGGTCGCGATCGGTCGCGGTGGTCAGATGGGCCCGCGGGTAACCATTCCCACGACTGACCCCAACACCACGCTCTCATCCGTGGTCGATGCCATCAAAACCGAACTCGACGGCGATGCGCTTAACGCAATTGGCATCGCAAGCTTCGGTCCCATAGACAATGATAAACAAAGCCAAACCTACGGGGAGATAGGCGCCACGCCAAAGGTCGGCTGGGCAGGCGTTAATTTGCACAGCTATTTTTCACAGGCGTTTGGGTGCCCTATTGGCATTGAGTCGGACGTAAACGGCGCCGCGCTAGCTGAAGCGCACTGGGGACGACCAATCCCGATCAACCACCTGGCTTATGTCACGGTGGGTACCGGCATTGGGGTGGGCGTGATCCACAAAGGAATTATTGTTAACGGTAGTGGCCACCCAGAAATGGGACACGTCCTTGTACCGCCACATTCAAAGGACACATCGTTCGCTGGTGTGTGTCCGTTCCATGGAAGTTGTATGGAGGGTATGGCATCGGGTCCCGCCATTTTTTCGCGATGGCAGGCGACACTGTCTGATCTGGACGCTGACCATATTGCGCATGAGATTGAAGCGTATTACCTCGGCCAGCTCGCCATGCACATTGTCCTTCATCATCGGCCTGAGAGACTGGTTCTCGGCGGTGGCGTAAACCAAACACCCCACCTACTTCCCCGAATTCGAGAGCAATTTCAAGTTGCGCTCGCCGGCTACCTACCCAACTTGGACAATGCTGACGCTGTCGCCGATTTAATCCAGCCAGCACGTCTCGGCCTAGATTCCGGTATCCGAGGGGCGTTTATGCTCGGTGCGGCGTCGGCTTAAGGCCTGTATACGTAATAAAATTACAAAAATAGACTCATAATCTGTTTTTTATCGCCAATTATGTATTTTTATTACATAATACGCGGCAGATTATTGGGGGACTGGAACCGCTATGCACGCTGAAATTGTGCGGGTAACGCGCGCTATAGAAGATCGCAGTAGAGATCTTCGTGATGAGTACTTGGGCGATGTAGAAGCCATGCGTACGGGAGCTCCCGATCGCAAGCAATTGAGCTGTGGCAACCTTGCTCACGGCATGGCCGCTTGTTCAAGCGACGACAAATCTGTCATCAAGTTAATGGATTCTGCCAATATTGCCATTGTGACTGCGCACAACGACATGCTGTCGGCGCACGAACCTTTCAAGGACTACCCAGAACGCATTAAAGCTGCCGCAAGAAAAGTGGGTAGCACGGCCCAAATTGCCGGTGGTGTCCCCGCCATGTGCGACGGTGTCACACAGGGCCAACCTGGCATGGAATTGAGCCTGTTCAGTAGAGATGTTATCGCCCAAGCCACAGCGGTTTCACTGTCACATCAAATGTTTGATGCGGCACTCCTACTGGGTGTGTGTGACAAGATCATTCCGGGACTACTGATTGGTGCCCTGCAATTTGGACACCTTCCGGTGATGACCGTTCCGGCGGGACCCATGACGTCAGGGTTACCTAATAAGGAAAAAGTGCGCATTCGACAGCTTTTCGCTGAAGGCAAGATCGGGCGCGACGAGTTACTCGAGGCTGAAAGTCAGTCTTATCACTCGCCGGGAACCTGCACTTTTTATGGCACGGCTAATAGTAACCAAGTCATGGTTGAGGCTATGGGGCTTCAATTGCCCGGCAGCTCATTTGTTAATCCCGGCACGCCCTTGCGAGACGCGCTCACCGACTTTGCCGCTGAACACGTAACCCGAATAACGGCGCAAAGCCGAGACTATCGTCCGATGGCGGAAGTCTTGGACGCCCGTGCATTGGTTAACGCGCTCGTAGCCTTACTTGCTTCAGGCGGCTCCACCAACCACTGTATCCACCTCATTGCAGTCGCTCGAGCTGCCGGCTACCGAATGAACTGGTCTGACTTCAACGCAGTTTCAGCGGTCACCCCGCTTATTGCGCGGGTTTATCCCAATGGCTCGGCTGACGTGAATCACTTTCATGCGGCAGGTGGCACAGGCACATTGTTCACGGCACTACTTGATGCAGGTCTCATGCATGATGATGCCAAAACATGTTTTGGAGACAGTTTTGGCGATTCTTGCCAAGAGCCCGTGCTGACTGACAGTCAAATTAAATGGCGACCTGCGGCAAAAGAGAGCCTCGACTCTGAGATTCTCACCACGGCTACAACACCTTTTGCAGCCAACGGCGGCGTCAAGTTGCTTGAAGGGAACCTGGGGCGGAGCGTGATCAAAACGTCAGCGGTACAGGAAAAGCACTACATTATTGAAGCACCTGCCGTGGTAATCGATGATCAAGATGACCTGAAGCCGCTATTTGAAGCCGGAGAACTGGATAAGGACTGCATTGTGGTTGTGCGTTTCCAAGGCCCAGCCGCCAACGGCATGCCAGAGCTCCATAAATTAACGCCAATGCTTGGCGTTTTGCAGGATAAAGGATACAAAATAGCGCTCGTTACCGATGGGCGTATGAGCGGTGCCTCGGGAAAAGTACCGGCGGCAATTCACTTGGTTCCCGAAGCCTCCCAAGGCGGTCTACTTGCTAAAATACATAATGGCGATGTGATTCGTCTTGATGCGACGACGGGCGTATTGTCCGCAATGGTTGATCAAGATGTTCTATCGAGCCGCGTTGCGGCAGTGGCGCCGGTTGTTCCCCGAACAATTGGTCGTCAGATGTTCGCTAATAACCGCAATGCCGTGAGCAGTGCAGAAGAGGGAGCGTCCTCGCTCTTTAGCTGAGTAATCCTATGACGACAGCAAATTCTGAGACAGACAAAGGGCATTACCTCGTTGGCGATATTGGGGGGACGAATGCACGTTTTGCATACGTTACACCTGAGTCGGGATCGCCCTTACCGCTTGCAAAGTATCGTGTCGCCGATTTTGCTAGTTTTGCCGACGTACTCGCGCACTTGACGGCAGACTGGCAGGCGCAAGGACTACCTACTTCCGGACCCTCTCAGACCTGTCTCGCCGTTGCTGCACCACCCCATTTGAACACCATTAGCTTCACCAATAGTCCGTGGCGCTTTGATCGAGCGCTCCTTTCGGAGCACTTAGGGAACTCAGGCATTGAAATTATTAACGACTTTGCAGCCATTGCGAGAGCGCTACCGGCACTGACCGCGAACGATGTAGAGCAAATTGGCGCCGGTGAATCAAAAAGCCAGAAACCCATGGTCGCCCTTGGGCCAGGAACCGGCACAGGTGTTGCAACAGTCGTCTTTGACGAACGCGGAAGGTCGGTCGTTTTAGAGGGCGAAGGTGGACACGTCGATTTTGCACCTATCACTGATATGGAATTCGAATTACTGAAACGTCTGCGTGCCCGTTTCGGCCGGGTTTCGATCGAGCGACTGCTTTGCGGTGCTGGCATCGTGAACATTTATCAAGCGCTCGCCGAAATCAGGGGGCAGCATGCCGAATTTGAAGCGCCCGGTGATATCGGTGAAGCGGCGCAGCAAGATAACCCCATTGCCAGCGAGGCAATGGCTATGTTCTTTGCGGTGCTCGGATCGTCGGCCGGGAACCTCGCACTGACCGCAGGCGCCATGGGTGGTGTCTTTATTGCTGGGGGCATTGCGCCGAGATACATCGACCTGCTTCGCCGAAGCGACTTTCGCGCACGATTTTTAGCGAAAGGTCGCTTTGCCGACTACACAACAAACATTGGCACCTATGTCATAACTCATGAAGACCCAGGGCTGCTCGGAGCCGCCTTGTGGCTGAGGGATAAAACTTAAATGACCGCTTCTTACGATTTTCTAAACGCATCACCTGTGATTCCGGTTATTGCGATTGAGTCACTTGAACATGCGATCCCACTTGCCGAAGCCTTAGTGGCCGGTGGCATCATTAACCTAGAGGTGACACTTCGAACTCAGTACGGGTTGGATGCAATCCGGCAAATCAGTGAGCATGTACCCGCTGCGAACGTGGGTGTTGGCACCGTTTGCTCAGCCAAAGAATTTGATGCGGCGCTCGATGCAGGTGCGTCGTTTGTCGTATCGCCGGGTCAATCTGATGAGCTCTTTGAGCGCGCTTTACTGACTGATATTCCGTTTTTACCCGGTGCAGTGACGGCCACTGAAGTGATGGCGGCGAAAACAGCGGGATTTTCTATTTTAAAATTTTTCCCAGCAGGAACATCGGGTGGCGCTGCTGCAATCAAAGCATTTAGCGGCCCTTTTGCGGACATTCAGTTTGTACCAACAGGTGGCATCAAGCCTGATAACGCTCACGAATACCTCTCACTCCCAAACGTACGAGCAGTGGGAGGGACCTGGCTGACCCCCAGTGAGGCCATTCAAACCGGACGCTGGGACGAAATCGAAGCAACCGCTCGCCGCGCTTCAACCTTAAGCAAATAGCTGGGAGACCCTTACATGGTAGCTGTCGATCTGATTATTTTTGGCGCCTCTGGCGACCTTTCCGCGAGAAAGTTGTTTCCCGCTCTCTTCCAACTGGAGCGCTTGAACCTACTGCAAAAAGACCTGCGCATCGCAGCCGTCGCGAGAACCAAGCAAACACTTGATGAGTTTTTGCCCGTATTGAAGGGCAAGATGGCCTCCTACATGGGAGATGACGCCCCCAGCGAGGATGAATGGACGAGCTTCACTCAGCGTTTCAGCTACGTCGCCGTCAATTTCTTAGAGCCGGATGAATACGGTGAGTTACGGGAATGGTTGGATGACGAGCGAGTAAGCCTATTCTACTTCGCGACCCCGCCCTCACTTTTTGCGCCAATTTGCGAACACCTCAGCACCACAAATTGCCTAGCCGGTGACTGTCGCATTGTTGTTGAAAAACCGATTGGTGAAAATCTTGAGTCCTCGATCAATGTTAATGAGGCGCTTTCAAGATACTTTGATGAAAAGGCGATCTACCGAATCGACCACTATTTGGGTAAAGAAACGGTCCAAAATCTGCTGGTTTTGCGTTTCGCAAACAGCTTCATCAATAGCCAATGGGACAACACCTGCATTGATCACGTTCAGATCACGGTCGGGGAATTGGTAGGTATCGAGGGTCGATGGTCTTATTACGACAAGGTCGGGCAGCTGCGCGACATGTTGCAGAACCACCTAATGCAACTCATGTGCCTAGTTGCCATGGAGCCACCAAACTCACTCGAAGCTGAAAGTATTCGCGACGAGAAGGTAAAGATTGTTCGTGCACTGCGACGTATCGATTCTCAGTCCGTCAATGAAAAAGTTGTCCGAGGTCAGTACATCAACGGTTGGATCCGCGGCACAGCAGTTCCGGGCTATTTAGATGAAGACGGCTGTGAAATGGACAGTAGTGATACCGAAACTTACATTGCCATTAAAGCTCACATCGACAACTGGCGTTGGTCAGGAGTGCCCTTTTACTTGCGCACCGGGAAGCGCTTACCCGAAAAAGTCACCGAAATTGTTATCCAGTACAAGAGTCTTCCTCATAACATCTTCGGAAGAGGCGCAAACATCCCAAACAAGCTCGTTATTCGCCTGCAGCCTAATGAGGGTATCGAGCTCAGCATGGTCTCCAAGAAACAAAGTTTGAAGGAGCGCATGTCGCTTCAATCACATCTTTTAGATCTGGACTTCAGAGAAGGCAGCGATCTTGACCGCATCCCCGATGCCTACGAACGGCTTTTCCTTGACGCGATTCAAGGTGACCAATCGTTGTTTGTCGGTCGCGAGGAGATTGAGGAAAGCTGGCGATGGTGTGATCAACTCATTGAAGCCTGCAAAGAGCAACAAGTGCCAGCGCTCCCCTATCAGGCAGGCGCCTGGGGGCCCGCCAAGGCAGAGGTACTCATCGAGAAAGATTTCCGGAGCTGGCATGTCTAGTCGGCACAATTTTTCATCGCGAGTTGAGCTAGACACCGCGCTAGCCAAAAAAATTAGCGAACAACTCAGCGCGGGTCTCGTGGACAAAGGCAGTGCGTCGCTGGTCGTCTCGGGCGGAAGTACACCAAAGGGCCTCTTCGCCGCGCTGTCTCAAACCGAGCTGGACTGGGAAAATATCACCGTTCTGTTAGCGGATGAGCGTTGGGTCGATGAAACCCACGAAGACAGCAATTCCGCCATGGTAAAGACGTTGCTTCTGCAAAATGCGGCCAAGCAAGCAAACTGGGTCGACTTCGGTGCGGGTAGCATAGATGTTGACGGGAAATTGCAGCAGATAAATGAATCGTTGGCTGATTTAGGCACCTTTGATGTTGTCATTCTAGGGATGGGCAACGACTCCCACACAGCATCGCTGTTTCCTTGCGCCATTGAGCTCAGCGAGGGATTAACAACACAAAACGATGCACTGATGACGCAGCCAACTACCGCACCTCATCGTCGATTATCGCTTTCAAAAAAGCGACTTCTGGATACAAAACTTGGCGTAATTCATATCGTTGGTGCCAGCAAGTTAGGGGTCTACGACAAGGCAACAAAGTATGCCGATGACGACATACACCCGATTAGCCACTTCGCTCATCACCACCAGTTTAGCCTCTGGTTTGCTGAATAAATTAGCCCCCGCAAAGGTTACTTCTCTACTCGAAGTTCACTAGCGCTTAAAGAGGCTAGGAGCTGTCCAGAAAATAGCCAATTCGGCTGTCAGGGTTGCGACGCTGACCAAAAGGCATGCGCTTGCAAGGCGCTCTTTCGTAAATTAGGGGTACCCTTTAGTCACCGGACGATGACTTAAGAAGCGACGGGCCTTTGGAGCCAAAAAAAAGGGGGCACTAAGGCCCCCAAACACTCACACTCAAAAATCTAGGCCGCGTTACTGACCGGTAAACTACCCGCCGCTAGCAGACAGCCGGTATCCAACATCCGATTCGAAAAACCCCATTCGTTGTCATACCAAGCGAGCACCTTAACTAGGCGTCCGCTTACGCGCGTGTGGTTTGCGTCGAAGTTGCTCGAAAACGAGTTGTGGTTAAAGTCAGCTGATACGAGAGGCTGCATGTTGCAAGACAAAACGCCCAAACGATCTGCTGCCGCCGCCTTTGCCAAAATGGCATTAATTTCTTCGATGGACGTATCGCGGGAAGCGGTAAACGTCAGATCAACCAGCGATACGTTAATTGTAGGGACACGAACCGCCAACCCATCGAGTCGGCCTTTCAATTCGGGCAACACCAAGCCAATGGCTGCCGCTGCACCCGTCTTTGTAGGAATCATGCTGTGCGTCGCTGAGCGCGCACGATATAAATCCGAATGATACACATCGCTCAAGTTTTGATCGTTTGTGTAGGCATGAATCGTCGTCATCAGACCACTCTCAACGCCAACAGACGCATTCAAGGGGGCCACAATGGGTGCTAAGCAATTCGTTGTGCAGGAGGCGTTGGAAACAATGACTGCATCATCATTTAACACGTCGTGATTAACGCCATAGACGATGGTCGCATCCGCGTCGTTTGACGGAGCTGATATTAGCACCTTGCGGGCACCGGCTCTAAGATGAGCGGACGCCTTATCGCGAGATGTAAAGATGCCCGTACACTCAAACACGACATCAATATTGAGATCACCCCAAGGTAAATCCTCTGGATTACGCTCCGCGAAAACAGCGATGCGATCACCGTTAACCAACATCGCGTCGTCTTCCACGACCACGGATGCGCCGAAGCGTCCATGCGTTGTATCAAACTGCAGAAGATGGGCGTTGATTTCGGGGGTACCGAGATCATTAATCGCAACAATACGAAGTTGAGACGCCATTTCAGGTCGCTCATACAGCGCACGCAAAATATTGCGTCCAATACGGCCAAAACCGTTAATAGCTACGTTAACCATAAGGTCCCCCTTTCATGACGGACATTATGTAGTAAATTTACAAAATTACAAACATAAAATCAGACGAGCGGGCTAAATTTTAGTTTTATTACAAATTATTCAAGAAAACTTTAAAATTTCGGTGCGAAAGCTGCGTAATTAAGGCATTATTTGTAATATTCTTACCACCGAAGACTTCACAATGACGTCTGAACCCAATCTGCTTGCGGTCATCCAACGCCAACTTGGCGAGCTGAATAAGTCCGAAGCAAAAGTAGCGAAGGCCATACTCAAGGCGCCGGAAGAAGCGACACGGTCCAGCATCGCGTCTTTAGCCGCTGCAGCAGGTGTAAGCGAACCGAGCGTTAATCGATTTTGTAAGCGCTTCGGTGCATCGGGCTTTCCTGACTTCAAATTACAACTCGCCACCTCGCTGGCTTCGGGCGTTAAATACGTTAGCCGCGCGGTAGAATTTTCAGACGACATCAATACATTCCCATCGAAGCTGTTTGATAACGCCATTAATGCGCTCTTAACGGCAAAAGAAGGACTACCACTGAAGGCTATCGCACAGGCCGTTGATCAAATCGCACAAGCGAGGCGCGTCTATTTCTTTGGCCTTGGCACATCAGCCGCGGTTGCGCGGGATGCAGAACACAAGTTTTTTCGATTTAACGTCCCTGTCTTCACGCATGAAGACCCTCTAATGCAGCGAATGCTTGCAGCATCAGCAGGGGTGGGTGATTTGTTCTTTTTCATATCACACACAGGTCGGACGAAAGTTTTGATTGAGGCAGCAGAGATTGCCCGCCAAACAGAGGCGACCGTCGTCTCTTTGACTGCCGAGGGCTCGCCCCTGGCTGAAAAAAGTCACTGCTGTATCAATGTGAAAGTAGAAGAAGACACAGAGCAATATCTGCCCATGACGTCTCGACTGGTACAGCTTGTCATTTTGGATGTTCTTGCCACAGGCGTGACATTGCGCCGTGGAGAGGGCTTCACACCACATCTCGCTCGAATCAAAGACAGCCTTAAGGACACCCGATTCCCAACGAGTTAAGACATGACAAACAATGCGCTATTGGACACATCGCCTTTGCGGCAGAATGTGCGACTGCTCGGTGACACGCTGGGCGACGTTATTCGTTCCACGGTCGGCGAAGAGCTCTATCAAACCATCGAATCGATTCGACAAGCGTCGAAGTCGGCTACCGAACGAGAACAAACCACGGCGCTTTTCAATGCGCTACAAAGGCTTGATTCGGAGCAGCTGCTTCTAATATCACGGGGCTTTGCACAGTTTCTTAATCTGGCAAATATTGCCGACCAGCATTTCACGACCAGTAAGTCGGTGAGTGATCACTTCGGTGCATATAACCGCATATCAAGCACCATTGAAGATTTAAGCCAATCTGTAAGCAAGGCATCGCTGGCCGAAGCGATCGCTAATTTGCACATTGACCTTGTGCTCACGGCCCATCCGACTGAGATCACGCGACGCACACTTATTCATAAGCATGGGGAGATACATGACTGCCTTTCTGACCTCGAATCAGGCCTTGCTGATGAGAGCCGAATTCAGTCGAGATTAGCGGATCTCATCGCGCAAATCTGGCATACCGAAGAGTTTTTAGAGCAGCGGCCAACTCCCATCGACGAAGCGCGGTGGAGCTTTGCCGTTATCGAAAACTCGCTGTGGAATGCGATTCCCGAGTTTATGAGAGACCTTGACGCGATTGCGCGTAAATTTGATCTTGAATTACCCCCACGAACGAAGCCCGTTGTGCGTCTCTCGAGCTGGATCGGGGGTGATCGCGACGGAAACCCCAACGTTACAGCCAAAGTGACACGGCGGGTCATGATCATTAGTCGATGGCAAGCTGCAGATCTTATAAACCGGGATCTCGAAGCCATCTACGAAGAGTTATCGGTCACCCGCGCAACCGACGACCTTCGCGCAGAAGCGGGCGATGCAAGAGAGCCCTACCGCGCTATTCTAAAACCACTACGCGATAGCGTGCGACGGCAACGCGATGAGCTTGGCGCCTATATTCAGGACAGCATAAACCCGCTGCCACCGGTGCTTTTCACCGCCGATATCATCGCAACGCTGGAAAAATGCCGAAATTCGCTGTCTGAAGTCGGCTTGTCGGCTATTGGTGACGGAAAGCTGCTGGATCTCGTTCGCCGACTCGAGTCATTTGGGGCACATCTCGTTACGCTCGATGTGCGCCAAGAAAGCACTCGCCACAGTGACGTCATTAACGAAATAACAACTGCGCTTGGACTCGGTGACTACACGTCGTGGTCCGAAGAGGATAAGCAGGCATTTTTAAAGGCAGAAATCACGAATCCACGGCCACTTCTGCCACTGGACTTTGCGGCCTCAGAGCCCTGTCAGGAAGTTATCGATACGTTTCGTGTAATCGCCGGCACACCGCGTGAAGCATTGGGCTGCTATGTCATTTCAATGGCAGCAGAACCTTCAGATGTGCTGGCGGTTCAATTGCTCCTAAAGGCAACAGGCGGCCCTCTCGATTTACCCGTATCACCGCTCTTTGAAACGCTGGATGATCTAGACGGCGCACCGAGCACGCTTGACGCGCTGCTCAGTGATGCTGAGTTCCGATCGAGAGTCGATCATTCGATGGTTGTCATGATCGGCTATTCGGACAGTGCGAAAGATGCTGGCATGCTCTCAGCTGGCTGGGCGCAGTATCGAGCGCAAGAAGCCCTGCTGAATATCTGCCAGGCCCACAATGTAAGCCTGCAATTATTTCATGGGCGTGGCGGCACAATTGGTCGAGGTGGAGCGCCCGCTCACCAGGCTCTCTTGTCACAACCTCCTGGCTCCCTTAAGCAAGGTCTCAGAGTAACTGAACAAGGCGAGATGATTCGGGTTAAGTTAGGGCTCAAACCCCTAGCGAGCAATACGCTAGGCCAATACACCAGTGCCATCTTGCGAGGTAATCTAACGCCACCGCCCATCCCAAAACCCCAATGGCGAGAGCTCATGAATGCTCTTGCTGACCAAGCCTGTGCAGACTACCGGAGTTGGGTACGAGACAATCCAAATTTTGTCGAGTTCTTCAGGCAAGCGACACCCGAGCCTGAACTGGCAAGCCTACCCCTTGGCTCACGTCCCGCTCGGCGACGAACCGGCGGAGGCATCGAGACGCTTAGAGCCATTCCCTGGATATTTGCATGGTCCCAAAGTCGCCTCGTATTGCCAGCATGGCTAGGTGCAGGCTCGGCGCTCAGCGCAGCCGTCCAGGATGGCAAGTTGGCCGAACTAAGAGAAATGCGTGATCAGTGGCCTTTCTTTGCATCGCGTCTGTCAATGTTGGACATGGTGTACGCCAAATCCGACCTCGTCATCAATTCGCTTTACGACGACACGCTCGTGCGCGAGGACTTACGAAGCCTGGGACGCAATTTACGACAGCAGCTCGGCGCTGACATTGAGTCACTCATGGAGATTCTCGACGTGGACACGCTCATGGCTTCAGACCCCTGGGGTCTCGAATCCATAGGTCTTCGCAACGTCTACACTGCGCCATTGAATCTGGTGCAGATAGAGCTGCTACGCCGGGTGAGAGAAAGTGAGAGCGAATCGGTACAGCGTGCGCTGATGGTCTCCATTGCCGGCGTCGCTGCGGGCATGCGCAACACCGGCTAGGGGCGCGCCAAACAACCCCAAAAGAGCGCTAACCCCGCAGGCAATGAAGGGCCGAAATGGCCCTTCAAAACACCAACGCCTAGGGCGTTATGCAACGCCCCAGCCTTATAGCTAGCTCATAGCCAACTGGCGGATGTCACTCAGCAAGGACACAAGGTAGGTCAGGAAGCGTCCCGCATCCCCGCCGTTAACAACGCGATGATCGTATGACAGCGCAACGGGCAACATCACCCTTGGCTGAAACGCCTCACCATCCCAGACCGGCTGAGTGGATGCCTTACTCACACCTAAAATGCCCACCTCTGGGGTATTAACGATGGGCGTAAAACCGCGACCACCAATATTCCCAAGACTGCTGATAGTAAATACAGCGCCCTGCATTTCATCAGGCCTGAGCTTCTTATCTTTCGCCTTTGCAGCGAGATCGCGAATCTCATCGGATAACACCCAGATCGACTTCTTATCCGCATCCCGGATAACCGGAACTACCAACCCGTTGGGTGTATCGACCGCCATACCGATATGACAGTAGTCCTTGTAAATCAGTGCCTCGCCCTGCTCGGCGAGGGAGGACTTAATTTTGGGGTTTTCATTGAGCGCAAGCGCCACAGCTTTAATGATATACGGAAGCGGCGAAAGCTTACTTCCTCGCCTTTCGGCCTCCGCTTTTAAAGACTTACGGAACGCTTCCATATCGGTAATGTCAGCATCATCAAATTGAGTCACATGCGGTACGTTGAGCCAAGACTTCGACATGTTAGCGGCGGTGACTTTCTCAATACGCGACCGATCCTCACGCCGAATGGCGCCAAATTTTGAGAAATCGAGATCGGCGACGGATGGGATCCCGGACCCTGTTGCAACGGACCCCGCGGACGGCTCTGACAGTCGCTTGGCAACGTACGCCTGAACATCCTCTTTAATAATGCGCCCTTTCGGACCAGACCCCGTGACCTTGAACAAATCAACACCGAACTCCCGAGCCAACTTTCTCACCGCAGGACCCACATAAAGACTGCTGGAATCATTTGTGTCAGCAGGTAGCGCCGCTTCTGCGGGCTGCCGCGGTGCCATGGGTGCTGGTGCTGGTGCTGGTGCTGGTGCTGGTGCTGGTGCTGGTGCTGGTGCTGGTGCTTCAGATGCTGCTCCCGCAGACTCAACAGAGCCTGAAGTGCGAATCCGTACTAAGGAAGACCCCTCCTTCACCTGAGCACCTTCCTCAACCAATAAAGCGAGCACCTCTCCGCCAGTCGTTGACGGAACTTCCATAGACGCTTTATCGGACTCGAGAACGACGATCGAATCTCCCTCTTCCAACACGTCTCCCACGGCAACTGGGATTTCAACAACCTCGACATCACCGTCGGTACCAATATCAGGTACTGCGATAACAATTTCGCGCACTTCATCGCTACCACTCGTATCTGCCGGCTGATCGTTCACGGCAGCGTTGTCCACCGCGACGACCGCACTTTCCTCGGCGGTGACAGACGGGGCCTCCTCCTGCACAGTGGCCACGGCTTCGCCGTCTGCGAGTTCAATGACCAAGATCGCATCGCCCTCTGAGAGCTCATCGCCAAGAGCCATTTTTAGCTCGGAGACAATACCCGCATGGGAGGCCGGAATTTCCATAGAGGCTTTGTCCGACTCAAGCACAATCAGGCTCTGCTCGACTTCAATCTGATCGCCCACCCCAACGAGGAGTTCAACAACCTCAGCGCCTTCTGCACCGCCAATATCAGGAACACAAATGGTATAATTCGCCACGACTGCTCCTCCTTAAACCGTTGTAGGATCAGGCTTTGAGGGATCAATACCGAGATCACTCATTACTTTTGCCAAGTCTGATCGCGGGATGACACCCTCGTCAGCCAAAGCCGTCATCGCGGCCAATACAACGTAGCGTCGATCAACCTCAAAAAACTCCCGGAGCCGGGCTCGGGTATCACTTCGACCAAAGCCATCAGTACCCAGTACCGTGAAGGACCTCGGCATGAATTCTCGGATTTGGTTCGTATGCGCTCGTATATAATCTGTGGCGGCAATGATAGGTCCCTCAGTCGCTGCGAGGCAGTGTGTAACATAGGGAATCTGGGGCGCCTCAGCCGGATTCATCATGTTGCGCCGAACCACTTTTTGGCCATCACGAGCAAGCTCGTTCACACTCGTCATACTCCAGATGTCTGCCGCCACACCGTAGTCGCTTTCTAGAATTTCGGCCGCCGCTTCGACTTCACGCATGATCGTTCCCGCGCTCATCAACTGCACACGCTTCTTCGACTTAGCTGTCGATACCTTAAGCGGATAAAGCCCCTTTATGATGCCGTCCTCGACGCCCTCGGGCATATCCGGGTGAACATAGTTTTCGTTCATCGTCGTGATGTAATAGAAAACGTTTTCGCCGTCCTCGAACATGCGCTTCATACCCGAGCTAATAATGGTCGCTAGCTCGTAACTGTAGGTTGGATCGTAAGAAATACAGTTTGGAATCGTTGTTGCCATCAAGTGACTGTGCCCGTCTTGGTGCTGCAGCCCCTCACCATTGAGCGTAGTCCGACCAGCCGTCGCTCCCATGAGAAAACCTCGCGCTTGGCTATCGCCCGCCGCCCAGGCGAGATCGTGAATACGTTGGAAGCCAAACATTGAATAGAAGATATAAAACGGCACCATAGGGTAATCAGAGACCGAATAAGATGTAGCCGCAGCTAGCCAGGCAGACATAGCACCCGCCTCATTAATACCTTCTTCTAGGATCTGCCCCGTCTCTTCCTCTTTATAGTAGAGGATCTGACCTGCATCGTGAGGCGTGTATTGCTGCCCCACTGAAGAGTAAATACCCAGCTGGCGGAACATGCCTTCCATGCCAAATGTTCTCGCCTCATCCGGCACAATCGGCACGATACGCTCGCCAATTTGCTTATCCTTCACTAGGGATGACAGCACACGCACAAACGCCATAGTGGTCGATATTTCGCGTTTACCACTGCCTTTAAGCTGACTTGCATAAACCGACTTAGCGGGAGCAGGCAAGCTGTAAGACGTCGCTCGTCGCGCCGGTATGCTACCCCCGAGTTCCGCACGCTTCTCTCGCAAATAACGCATTTCCGGACTGTCCTCGGGAGGCCTGTAGAAAGGCACATCCTTCAGATCTTTATCTGGTATTGGAACGCCGAAACGGTCGCGAAAGGCCTTGAGACTCTTGATGTCGAGTTTTTTCAGCGAGTGCGTTTCGTTACTGGCCTCTCCCGCCTCACTGGTGCCGTACCCTTTAACGGTCATTGCTAAAATGACAGTGGGTCGCTCAGTCTCTTCACAGGCTGCCGCATAGGCTGCATAGACCTTATAGGGATCATGCCCTCCTCTGTTGAGGTACATGATGTCGTCGTCACTCAGGTCTTTGACGAGATCCAGGGTCTCTGGGTACTTTCCAAAAAAGTGCTCACGCGTGTACGCGCCACCGTTGAATTTACAGTTCTGCAGCTCCCCATCGCAGACTTCATCCATGCGTTTTAGCAGCATGCCCGACTCATCACGGTCAAACAGCGGATCCCATCTGCGACCCCATATAACTTTGATGACATTCCAACCGGCTCCGCGGAACACGCCTTCGAGCTCTTGAACGATCTTGCTATTACCTCGGACCGGCCCATCGAGCCGCTGCAAATTGCAGTTCACAACGAAGTGGAGATTTCCCAAGCCCTCGCGGCCGGCAAGACCGATCGCACCCAACGATTCCGGCTCATCGCACTCCCCATCCCCAAGGAAACACCAGATCTTGCGGTCCCGATGGTCAACCAGTCCCCGCTTTTGCTGATATTTCATAACGTGTGCTTGATAGATCGCCTGAATCGGCCCCAGACCCATGGATACTGTTGGGAATTGCCAGTAATCCGGCATTAACCAGGGGTGTGGGTAAGAGGAAAGTCCATCCCCTGACACCTCACGTCGGAAATTTTCTAAATGATTTTCGTTAAAAACCCCTTCTAAGTATGAGCGGGCGTACATACCAGGTGCACTGTGACCTTGGTAAAAAACAAGATCACCAGGATGACCGTTTGCCGTCCCTCTGAAGAAGTAGTTCATTCCAACGTCATATAAGGTGGCGCTGGAACTGAAGCTTGAGATGTGACCGCCCAGACCGTCTTCATTGTCATTGGCGCGCATAACCATAGCCATTGCGTTCCATCGAATTAACGACCGAATACGACGCTCCATGAAAAGATCGCCCGGCATGACCCGCTCATCTTTCGGATTAATCGTATTTTTAAAGGGCGTTGTTATGGCGGCGGGTAAGCTGACACCTTGATCGCGCGCATGCGCAGTCAGTTTGCCGATCAACTCACTCGATGCACCTTCCCCATTAACGCGCTTAAGCGCATCAAATGACTCTAACCACTCTCGTGTTTCGACTGGATCAAGCTGCGAATTCATAATATCCCCGGTTTAGATTCTATTTTAGAACTTATATATTTCCACTTCTCAGGACGCAGACTACACATTCAGACCTAGTTTTTCTATATAGTTCTGTTTTAGAACTTAAAAACAAGGAAATAGCGCGCCAAGCGTGCTTTGGGAAGGGGTTGGCACCTTTAGGTAGCGCTTCGGCGCCACGTGATGCGTCGCCTTAATGATGGACTGGCGGAAGTGCCGCACAGTAATGGGTGATAGCGCGCGGGGGTAGGTAAGGTGTAACGAGGCCTTTCCCACTCGCACCATCGACTCGCTTGCTGTGAGACGATGCTGCGAGCGAAAAGGGAGCTTATTTGGCCTGAACGGCCATTTCGTTATGGAATTGGTTGATGTCATCGACCACCACACCACCATCTAAGGTCGCAAAGGCTTCATCGGCGAAACGTTTTCCACGAAGCTGAATCACCAACCTTGAGCGCTCCTCTGAGAAAACAGTGCTGTCAAAAAACGCTCTGACATCATCGAGCGTGGCAGACTCAACCGCCGTAATCAGTTCGTCGCGACTATCGAAATCATAGTTTTCGATCGCCCAATCCGAGGCAAAGGGACCGGCCTCCGACGACAAATTTTTGGGCGGTTCAGTTAGAGAAGTTAAAACACCTGCTTTGAACTTCTCAAACGAATCTTGTGACAAGTTAGCCAATTCCTCCCGATATTCAATCGTGTATTGATTGAAGCGATCGAGCATAGCCTGCGGTCCCTTCACGGGGGTTTGGATATAAAAAATGACCATCGGGTGTTGATACAGGTCGAGCGACCCTCCGCCCGCTGCATAGCCCAACTGCTCTTCCGTGCGAAGCGTCTCAAAGGCTCGCACGCGCAGGTGCCTAGCAAGAATCCGACTCAGCGCACGATTCTTCACGCTCGCCTGGGGGGCAGCAAAGGCGTACAACATGCCAAGATCCTCTACCGGAACATCGCGGTTGAGGAGGTAGGTTGCGCCTGGCTGAGGATCGTACACATCAGCTCGGGCATAACCGGCCTTTGGACTTGCACTAACCACTTTAGCCATCCGCTCGTAGGTCGAAATGACATCAGCTTCATCGTAATTACCAAAGAAAAAGCCGCGCACGTGACTTTCCGACAGCGTTGCGTCGATAAACGCCTCCAAGTCGGTTAGCGTGGCTTTTGCTGCAGACAACGCAAGTGCACTGTCGGTGAATTGGCCCTCTCTCGTCAGAAGACCGAGTAGAGGTGATAGCCGAGTGTAGGGAAAGGCCCGCTTCGCGTTTTCTATTGACCGGAGATAACGCTCGACCGCCTGACCTAATTCAAGTTCAGTCGCCTCAACCCGCAGACCCGCTAATGCGCGAGACAGTAACTCTGGCTGCTTATCGGTGAAGCCCGACATGGTGAGGGAGACACCGCTTCCAGCAGACATCGACAATGACATACCTGCAACGGAAGCCTCTGTCGCTAGGCGCGCCTGCTTGAGGTTGTAAAGTGACTCCCACAATGCCAAATAAACAAAGCTATCCACATCATTAAAAGCCTTCGGCGTATTTATCTGGATGCGCGTAAAACCTTTGGGAAGCCCCTCGAAGTTCTCACTTCCTTTCAGCCAGAACGTCACGTTATCAGCGACCTCGACCGCGGTGGCGACCTGAGGCGGAGACTTGATGTCAAAACGTTCAGGTAGCAGCGCATTCTGGCTAGGCAAGGTCAGCCCTAGTCGATCAACCAGCGCAAGCGCTGCCGATGTATCACGAGGCAGCCACTCTTCAACCGAGTGCGGAGCGACATAGAATTGTAATTCTTTGTCTGTCGGCTCTTCCTGCGAAATAAACCATACGTTGGATCGCTCAGCGACGAGCTGGGAGAGCAATGTATCAACGGCTTCCTGGTTAAAGCCATCAAATCGATAGGGGGCATCAATGACATTTTCAATCGGATAATCCTGCATGGCCGCAGCGAGGCTGGACGCATAGGAGAAGTCATCTGTCTTCTCGAGGAACCTAAATCGGTTCTGTAGTGATTGCCGATATTCCTCGACGTATCGATCATCAACGCCCTCGCGGCGAAGTAGCTCAATATAGCCCGTCACAACATCATAAATTTCCTCGCGGCGTTTCATTCCCTGAGGGGTCAGCTGAACGCTGACCTCAAAGGTTCCGTAGTTACCATAGAGCGATTCATAGCTTGATGTGTAGAGCTCACTGATCAAACCGAGCGACTTAAGCTTATCCGCCGGGGCGCCGGGCATCTCAGAGCCGATAACATAACCAAGGTAATCACCGGGCTTACTCCGCCACTCGACCTGATTGTTATCGATAATGTAGCTGATCCGCATTTCCCTGAGATCGCGCTGAGGTTTAAACCGGATTAACTTACCCGCCACTTCCGAGAAATCGAGCTCGGTCGTCACTGTGGGTTCATCAGTTTCTTTATTGGGAATCAGTGCGAAGTATTGGCTCGCTAAAGCTTCCATTTCGGCAACAGGCAGCGGGCTAATCAAAACCAACGCCATAAGATTGGCGGAGTAGTACTGCTCAAAGAACTCGACAGTTGCCGGATGAAGCTGACGGGTCTCCTTGTCAGCCAGCGTTTCAAGATTCCCGATTGTGAATCGGTTCGCCGGGTGCTCCCCCAACAACTCACGCTGAAGCCGGTAAATCGAGCGACCTTCTGATTCTCGACGCATAGACCACTCAGCATTAACGGCATTTTTTTCTTTTTGGATGTAATCGGGATCCAATATAGGTGCCGAAAAGAACTCCGAGAGTCTGTGTAAGGCCTCCGGGAACGCCTGATTCTCGATTGTGATCATATAATTCGTGATTTCACTCGAGGTGTAGGCATTCGAACTGCCCCCATTCTCAGCCGCGAAATTCATATAGCCATCGGGCTCTGGGAAGCTCTCTGAGCCCATGAACAACATATGCTCTAAATAGTGAGCCATCCCTTGGAAATCCATTGGATCCGAGAACGCACCAACACCGACACTCAGGGCGGCCGCTGATTTCTCAGTCTCGCTATCCGAGACCATCAGTACCTTTAGACCATTATCCAAGGTTACTGCCGCGTAAATGCGATTATCGTTAGGGCTTTTATTGACGACCACGGGCTCGATCGATTCAATTTCCTCTGAACCACACCCAACCATAAGGGCCAATAAAACAGCGCCAATAACCGCGCGAAGACCACCCCAAACCTGCATAGCTTCTCCCTTCAATTGATTCATTCAGTAGCCGCCTTTGGCCAAGATACGAGCAGTACGTTGCAAAGTGTTGCCAGGGGTATAGCAAAAAAGACGCCCCAAAAACCCAACAAACCGCCAAAGACGAGCACCGCAATAATGATCGCCACCGGATGCAAATTTACCGCCTCAGAAAATAAGAGCGGAACAAGCACGTTGCCATCGAGCACTTGTATCAGCATGTAAAGCCCAACCACCCAGTAAAAGTCACCTGCAAGACCAAACTGAAATAGCGCCACCAGCATGACGGGAATTGTCACCAAAAACGCTCCGATGTAGGGCACGATGACACTCAACCCGACTAGTAATGCCAGTAAAGCGGTGTAATTTAAATCGAACGTTATGAAAGCGGCATAACTCACGGCGCCGATAATAGATATCTCGATACCCTTGCCACGAACATAGTTCGCAATTTGCACGTTCATTAACCGCCCAATTTGATCAAGCTGCGGCCGCTCCGTCGGAAAGAAACTGAGCACCCAACGCAAAATGACTTCACGGTCTTTAAGGAAAAAGAACACCATAAGCGGAATAAGCACCATATAAATAGCGAAGGTCAGGACACCCGGTATCGATGAGAGGCCAAAACCAAGGGCCGCCTGCCCAAAGGATGCGACCTGCCCTTGGAGGGTCGACATCAGCTCGTCGATCGGCGCTTGCTCAATCATGGTGGGATACTTCGCAACAATTCCCGCAACTTCAGTCTGTACCGCCTCCACCATGGCCGGAGCTTCTCTAATCAGACTGCCAAGCTGGCGCCAAACCAACGGCGCAAGACCTACCGTAAAGCTTGTGAAAATACCCAAAAACAGAAATGCTGACCCGGCCAGTGCAAGCGTTTCATTAAGCCCCCAACTCACAAGCCTGTCAGCAACACCTTGCATGAGATAAGCCAGAATCAGCGCGACGAACACAGGCATTAATACATCGCCCATTGTCGTTAGCAGCAAGAACGTTAGCGCCATAATGATCACGAGGATCACGGACTCTTTGTGAGTCAAGTGTTGCTCGTACCACTGCTTGATTGTATCGATCATGGACTATCTCCAGGTGCCGACGATTTCAGCTTAAGTGTAATCGCAAACATTGCTTCCAATCGCTCCCAGCTGACGGTATGACCTTCGAGTCGCGCAAAGGTTTCAAAATCTTTCGGAGCTGATGGGTCTGTTACCAAAACCTTGAGGCTGTCTGTTAGTACCCCCTCGGCAATAGCGCGTTTCGCCATTAATACCGGTATGGGACATCGCTTGCCGCGAGCATCTATTGTTTGGACATTAAACATCGAGAATCCAGAGCCTCCGGGGCGAGTATACCCTCATTAGGAACCAACAAGCGGTTCTTTTGTCACACCTTACGAACCCACAGACGCGAAAGTCAGTTAAAGTCTCGCCATGCTAAAAGCCTTCCTTCACCGCCTGTTTATTTTTATCGCAACCGCGATGGTGACGCTCGGCTTCGCACAAGCCTTAGCCGCTAATGAGAACTTAAAGATTCCGAATCTCGGTGCTTCGAGCACGAGCCTCTACTCCGAGGAATACGAGCGTCGGCTTGGTAGCTTGTGGCTAAAAGTTTTTCGCGCACAGGCTCCTATTCTCGATGACCCTCTGCTCTACGATTATATCGAGAATTTAATTTTTCAATTGGTTCTTCACAGCGATCTTCACGACAGACAGCTTCAGCTTGTCGTCGTTGACAACCCTACGATTAACGCGTTCGCGGTACCAGGTGGCATTGTTGGCGTTCACAATGGTCTGGTCCACCAGGCTGAAACTGAAGACGAGCTCGCGGCGGTCCTCGCGCACGAAATCGCGCACTTAAGTCAGCGCCACTTCTCTCGACAGCGGGAACAAGCGCAGAGCCAAAGCTCTTTGACCATTGCCGGACTGATGGCCGCTATCGCGCTGGCAGCTACTGCCGGATCCGATGCGGGACTTGCGGCGATGACGGCCACACAAGCGGCGGCTCAAGACTCCCGGCTACGGTACTCACGCGCTAACGAATCCGAAGCCGATCGCATTGGTCTAAGAACGCTCGTTGCCTCAGGTCGTGACCCTCATGCAGCGGCCGATATGCACGAGCGAATGCTCGCATCCCACCGCCTTTATAGTACCAATCGACTTCCCGAGTTTTTGCGAACACACCCGCTCTCGGAGAAGCGCGTTGCCGATATGCGCAACCGTGCTCGGGCCGAGCGCCGCGTTATACGGCCCAAGAGCTTTGATTTTCAACTCATGCAAGCACGCGTCCGGCACCAACTCGCCAGAACGCCGAAGGCAGCCATCGATCTTTTCAAAGAGCAGACACTCAAAGGCGGAACTGAGGCCGCCGCCGGATGGTACGGACTGGCGCTAGCTCAGCTAGATGCAAACGAGCCTATAAAAGCTCGCAATGCGCTAGAACAAGCGATGAAACCGGATCCCAAAAACATCGCCTTTCTTATCGCTAATACAACCATTGACACGGCCCTAGGAAGACATCAGTCGGCTTTGAAGCAACTCAAGCGGCGATTGAATTTATCACCTGGCAATCATCCCCTCACCATGGCTTATGCCGATGCCCTATGGCAAGCGGGCATGCCCCACATCGCCGCCCAGATATTGAAGACTCAAAGCAAGCGCAAGCCAGAGGACCCCGGCGTTTGGTACCGCTTAGCTGAAGTGCAGGGTTTAGCCGGTGACATTATTGGTCTTCATCAATCTAGGGCCGAATACTTCATTTTGGTCGGCGCGCTCGATGCCGCCCAGAGCCAGCTCAGCTATGCGCTTAAGCTTGTGAACAATAACTTCACTCAGTCGGCCACCATTAATGAGCGACTCCGCGATGTTATGGACATTAGAGAGGAGCTGGAAAGCTCTTAAGCTCGCCCTACGACACTCGTGTTTAACGACTGCGCAAATGACAACATTCGATCTAACGGCTTCATAGCGCGGTCAGCCAGCGCAGGATCAACAAAAATCTCCCGACCTGCCGGCGCATCGAGCACTTCAGAGAGCAATTCGAGTTCGTTCATGGCCATCCAGGGACAGTTAGCACAGCTTCGGCAGGTAGCGCCCTCACCCGCGGTTGGTGCAATCAGGAAGGTTTTATCAGGAGTAGCTTTCTGCAGCTTATAGAAGATGCCCTGATCCGTCGCCACGATAAACTTTTGCTGGGGTAATTCGGTTGCAGCTTTTATGATTTGCGTCGTCGATCCGATGTGGTCTGCTATCTCAAGTACCGAGGCAGGCGACTCTGGATGCGCTAGGACCGCGGCATCTGGGTGCACGTTTTTGAGATCTAATATGCCTTTAGCCTTAAACTCCTCGTGCACGATGCAAGCACCATCCCAGACCAGAATATCCGCACCACTCTCGCGGCGAACATAATCGCCTAAATGTCGATCGGGTGCCCACAGCACTTTTTTACCCTCATCTGCGAGGTGCTCGGCAACGTCAAGCGCAATGCTTGAGGTGACCACCCAATCGGCTCGCGCCTTTACCGCCGCAGAGGTGTTGGCGTAGACGACCACATCCCGATCTGGATGCGCATCACAAAAAGCGGAAAACTCGTCGATAGGGCACCCTTCATCGAGCGAACAGGTAGCTTCGAGTGTGGGCATCAACACGCGCTTGTTTGGCGTCAGTATTTTTGCCGTCTCCCCCATAAATCGTACGCCCGCTACGAGCAAAGTCTCGGCTGGATGATCTCGCCCAAAGCGCGCCATCTCCAGCGAGTCTGACACACAGCCCCCAGTGGCCTCGGCTAGGGCCTGTATCTCTGGGGAGGTGTAGTAATGCGCGACAATTACTGCGTTATGGGCATCTAACTGCTCACGAATCTTATTCTCCACCGCTGACTGCCGCTCGGGCGTCAACCGAGCGGGCACGCTCGCTAAATGCGTCTGAACTTGCTCGCGTATCTCACGGAGTTTTTGATCTGCAATCGACACCAAAAAAAGCCTTCACAATGCGTAGCGCGCAGTTTACCTTCATATGAAGGAAGTAAAAGCCCGAAGTTCAGGCTTTGCCTCAGTAAGGCTGTGTCGCCAGCCGGTGAGTGATGAAGAGTAAAGACTCAGCTGTGGTGACGACCGAATAATAAAGCAATGCCGATGACATGACTGAGAAGCAATGCATACATAAGGGAATGAAGACTTGGTGGTAAAACCAAACGACAACCCATTGGTACTTGTATGTGACGATGACAGCATGCAACGCCTTCTTATCCGACAGTGCCTAGAGTCCGAGGGTATGCGGATCTTAGAAGCCCAAGACGGGCACGAAGCACTCGACCTCGTCGCCAATAACAACCCTGACTTTGTCTTTATGGATGTCGATATGCCGGGCATCAGTGGCATTGAAACCTGCCGACATCTGCGCGCGCGGGTAGAAAGCGAAGACACCCCCATACTTATTGTTACGGGGGCGGATGACCAGGAAACGATTGACCTTGGGTTCGATGCCGGCGTCAGCCAAGGATGATCACCGCACGCTTTTACCAGAAGAGGCCAACGAACTGGACGAGCTCGTACGAGAGATCCTCCGACAGTTACTCGCAGCTTACATTCGCCTCCGCTCAGAATATACAAAAGTCGGCGGATCTAACCGCGCTTAAAGACAGGGGCGCGTTTTTCACGTTGCGCTCGTAATCCCTCTTGTAAGTCATCCGACGCACTGCATTCATCCGCAAGTAATTGCGCCTCTGATCGATCAAACGTATTGGTCTCAACCATTTTTATGATGCGCAACATCGCAGAAAGCGACATAGGCGCGAGGGCTGTGAGCTTATCGATCAGCGCAGCTGACTGGGCGCCAACCGACGCCTCGGTCGCCAACCAATCGATAGCGCCGTGTTCGAATAATGTTTTGAATAATAGGGGTTCTGTTGTCAGCAGTAAGCGCCTGACCAAGGTGCTCCCTAGTCGCTGAGTCATTCGCTGAATACCCTCCACGGGGTAGCACAAGCCAACGGCCGCAGCCGGAATCATAAGTTTCTTGCCTTCAACCGCGAGACGAAAGTCACAACTAAATAAAAGCTCGGCCCCGCCGCCAAAAACATCCGCCTCGACGATCGCGAGAGTCGGAATCGGAAGCTCAGCGATGGCGTTTGTCATGGACTGAAAGTCATCACCGTTCATGGTGCCGTCAGTTATTTCTTTTAAATTGGCGCCGGCACAAAATACGGGGCCCTCGGAACGAATCACGAAGAGCCGGCAGGTCTCTGGAATGGAGGATAGAGCCGCCTTCACCGCTTTTATTTCCTGTGAGCCAATTGCATTTCGACGCTCGGGTGCAGCGAGTGTCAGCTCAGCTAAGGAGCCATCAATTGTAAAGCGAATCGAATCTGCCATCTGCTCTCTCCTTCTTTTCGGTGCTTATTGTGTCACGAGTCGGTTCGTCTGGATGGACAGGTTCAAAAAAAATACTTAAAGTTCAAATATTCGAACGCTGAGAATGTCCCGCGGCGTCAAACACCATTAAGAGCCCAAATTAAGTCCAATGCCAGATTCTGCAAGTCAAAACAAAACGGGTACTGGATCGCCCTTCAGTCGTGGTGCTCAACACTCAGCAAAGCGTGCTGCTATTTTGTCACGCGCTGCAAAGCTCTTTAATACCAAAGGGGCTCGGTCAACGACGCTTGCGGATGTCGCAAATCGCTTGGGACTCACCAAAACAAGTCTCTACTACTACGTCAAAACAAAAGAAGATTTGATCTATCAGTGCTATGTCAGCGCCATGGAGCGACTGCACCGGTCGTTAGACGAGGTAGAGCAAGAAACAGACGACCCCCTCGAGCGTGTCATTCGCGCTATGGAACGGCATATTGAGATAAGTTTGGACTCGCTCGCCGGACGGGGAGATTACTACGCGGCGCCCCTAGAACTTGCCGTATTGCCAACCGAGCAACGAACAGAGCTTGAGCTGGATTACCTAAGGGTGTTCAAGCGTTTCAGAGGTTATTTGCGCGACGGAATCGCCAAGGGCGTTATTCGTGACTGTCACACAACCAGCACGACGCGCGCCTTATTAACTGCATTGGATTGGTCTTTTTACTGGCTTTACGAAATGCCAGAGCGCGATGCAAAACAGGCAGCACAAGTTGTCAGAACGCTCTTCTCCAATGGTCTCGTTCCCCATGAGGCCGGTTTTTCGCTGGGTAACGTTCGCCCCCGGACAACAAGCACCGCAAGCCAAGGCTTCAACCGAGAAGCGCAAAACCGCGTGAAACAAGAGGCGTTTCTGCGCGCGGGGATACGTCATTTCAATCGCAAAGGGTTCAACGGTACGTCACTCGACGACATTGCCGAGTCCTTAGATGTATCCAAAGGTGCGTTCTATTATCACTTCTCGAGCAAGGAAGCGTTACTCGCTCAGTGCTATGAGTTCACCATAGATCAGTTCGACAGCATCATCTCGCTGCAGGACGGCAAGTTGGCCCCGCCGCTGGAGCGATTAGGGGATATTTGCCTGGCCATCTTTGGTCTTCAGAATTCTGAAAGTGGGCCACTCATCCGATACAATACAATCACAGCGCTTCCTAGCGATATCCGACGTCAGGTGCTCAATCGCTCCGAAGAGACACACGCAAAAATTGATAAACTCATTTCGCAGGGTGTAGCCGAGGGTACGATGGAAACCCCCAACACCCTCGTGTCTCGATTTCTCTTAGTGAGCGCCATAAACGCAGCAGCGGACATTGACCAATGGCGGCGATTCGACGACGTGACTTCTGCTGCCCATGACTTTTTTAATGTCTTTTTCTTTGGACTACGCCCGAGGTAGCGGCCCAGAGTAAAAAGCCCGAGGTAACAATGAGTACAAATGAAATCCCCAGATTGACCTTTTCTGAGGTCCTGGACGTGGTGACACCCAAGCGTGTTGGCGATTACTGGTTTGTTGGCGATAGCCTAAAACCGCAGTTTCGCCTTTTTGGCGGTCAGGTGGTCGCACAGTGTCTGCTTGCCGCCTACGAGACAGTCGAGGAGCACCTAACCGCACACTCCATGCACTGCTATTTCCTGCGTGCAGGCGATGCCAACGTGCCAATTGAGCTCGAAGTCGACCCGATCCGAAATGGTCGATCTTTTTGCACACGCCGCGTCGTAGCAAGGCAGAAAGGCGAGGCAATTTTTAATACCTCTATTTCTTATCACGTACATGAAGAAGGCATGTCGCATTCTTTATCGATGCCCGACGTCATTTCACCGGAAGAGGCAGCAGCCCTCAATGCTGAGCGCGACAATAATATGCCGCGAACGCTGCTCGACCTCTTTGGCACTCAGCGGGAACGCGTCACTGAGCGACTACCCCAAGCGCAAGAGCCGGTGAGTCAGTCATGGTTTCGCGTCATCGGCCCCTTTGAGGACAATGTGCGAACGCAGCAAGCGGCCCTAGCCATGATTTCTGACTTTTCGCTTTACAGCACTGCCTTTTCTGCTTTCCCCTACGAGCGCCCTGAAAAAGTCTTTATTGGGGCCTCACTGGATCATGCCATTTGGTTCCATGAGGTACCTCGCATGCAGGAGTGGGTATTCTATGACACCTACAGTCCTTGGTCCGGTGGCGGTCGAGGCTACAACCGGGGCACGCTGTGGAGTCGAGACGGAAAACTCATAGCATCAACAGCCCAGGAGGGCTTGATGCGAATCCGAAGAGATCGGGCTAGTTAACCCGCGTTTCCATTTGCTCGCCTAGCTGTACAAGCGAGAGTGTTCCATCTTTCAGAGCAAGTTCATGGTAAGAGGCGTTCGCTGGAAACACCTGTAGCACGGCTGATTTGTTTTGAATCTCGGATATCACGGCGTTAATTACCAAGAAATGGCAGAAAATGACGGTGGGACCCTCACAGGCTCTAAGCCCTGCGACAATATCGTAGCGCCAATCCCATAAGTCTTGAGTCTGCTCTGACCAATCCTGCTGCATGAATTCTTGTAACCACAGCTTCCGACCACTCAGAGGCACAGGCGAGCGCACCTCAGAGAAACGCGAGTCGACACTGACGTGCGCACCGTATTTTTGCGCAAAGGCTGCAGCCGTCTCTTGAGCCCGTTTTAGTGGACTCGATAGAAGCGTCGCGCCTTCGGGTACTAAATCCAATAAGGCGAGGGCTGTTTTTTCGGCTTGCTGCTGTCCAAGCACCGAAAGTCCCGGATCAGGATCTTTCTCCCAACTCGCCGCCGCCTCGCCATGCCTGACAATCCAAATTTGTGTCATCGATACGTTACCAACCGCTCTTCTAACTGAGCACTCATTAGCTGCAAATGCCCTACGTCGTTAAACGTTGAAAGTGAACACTTGCGTGAATTAAAGATAATCCGGGTAATCGAGCAGTTAAACACCGGCTCGTAAAACTCGTAGACACGGTCAGAGGTTAACCTCAGGACATGCCCGACAATGGTTGCAATGGTGCCGCCCGACGTAAAAATCGCCGTGTCGGTCCCAGAGGCAGCAGATGCCATAGCCCCCTCAAACGCACTGACCACACCCTCGCTGTAATCCGCCCAACTTTGAATGCCCGCAACATCACAGTCCGAACTCACCCAATAGCTAAAGACCGTTTCAATGATCTTTTGAAATGACTTCGTGTCTGCGTCCATCGCCGCAACGAGGTCTGCGAAACGCGCATCACGCTCCTTGAGCAGTGGCATCATTACCTCAATCTGCTCGTCGGTCTGCACTTCATTAAATCGTGGGTCGATGATGAGTTGGGGGGGCTTCTCGAGCTGATCGATTACGCGCTGTCCCGTTTCACGCTGACGGGAGAGGTCACCGCTGTAGGCAGCATTTAATGTCACGCCCATTTTTGCCAAGAACTCACCGGTAAGGTCTGCCTGACGCTGACCCAAAGGCGAGAGTTGGTCGTAGTTTTCGGCGCCGAACGACGCTTGACCGTGTCTAATTACAAGAAGATTAGCCATATAAAAATCGCCTACCGCTGAAAACGCAGCTCGCTAGAATACGCAAAGAAATCCTCCACAAAGCCATCGCGGAGCTTGTCCTGTAAATTGGTCCAAAACGAGGCTTCGTAAAGGTCGCTATGAAGCTGATCAAATGCCTTTCGAGCGCGCGCATTACCGGAGAAAAAGAGCCGAAATTCCTCGGGGAAAACGTCATTCGGTCCAACCGTGTACCAAGGACGGCCCGACATCTCCTCGTAATCGTCTCGCGGTGGCGGAATTTTTCGAAAATTCACTTCCAAAAGCGGCTGAATTTCATCGTAGTCGTAAAAGACCACCCGCCCGTGTCGGGTGACGCCGAAGTTCTTGAGTAGCATGTCACCTGGGAAGATATTTGCAGCGGCTAATTCCTTGATCGCATTGCCGTAGTCAAACATCACCGCATCGACCTCTTCGTCCGTCGCATCCTTTAAGTAAAGGTTCAACGGTTGCATGCGCCGTTCAACATAACAGTGCTTGATAATGAGTGCCCGACCGCTAATCTCGAACTGAGAAGGACAGGTCGCGTTGAGTTCCTCCAGCAACTCTTCCGAGAAGCGAGACGCATCAAAAACCAAGTTGGCGAATTCCTGCGTATCCGCCATCCGTCCGGCCCGGTCCCATCGTTTTACCAACTGATACTTATCACGCACTTCTTGGTGTGTGACTTCTTTTGGCGGGGTAAATCGATCTTTTATGATTTTGAATACATATTCATAAGATGGCAGCGTAAACACCGCCATCACCATACCCTTAATACCTGGCGCGGGGACAAACGCGTCCTCGGTCGCGCGCATATGGCGGGTCGCTGTTCGGAAGTAGTAGGTTTTGCCATGTCGGTGATGGCCAATACAACTGTAAATCTCAGATACCGCTTTGCGGGGCATAAGCTGCTGCAAAAACAGCACATACTGCGAAGGAATCGACGCATCCACCATAAAATAGGTTCGGGTGAAGCTGAACAATTTCGAGATGATGTCAGAGCCCAGTAGACACGCGTCGAGGTATATCGCCGGCGTCTCGTCACTCTCGTTATGCAGCATCGGTATCACAAAGGGAATCTGCAGCCCCTTCCCCGCTATGCGCCCCACGATATAGGCAGCTTTGTTTCGAAAGAAGTGGTGCTCTAACGCATGAAGTTCAATATCCGCCCGCTTATCGATTCCTGCATCAACGACCGCCTCAGTCATGACCTCAGTAACGCGATTAAGCTCTCGCTTAAAATCCTCATAGGGATAAGACATCGCATACTCAAGCAGCATAGCTTCAACAGCCTGACGAATGTCCCCTCGTGTCCGATACGTATTGAGAACGCGCCGCACATCCACAGGCGGCATATCACCCTGAGGCGAAAATACGAAGGCGTAGTCATCGCGAATCCAGCGATGCTTGAATACTGAGTTAAAGATTGAGTTGTAATACGTCTCAGCAATTTCAAAATTGGTCATGCCGCGCACAAGCTGTGCGTAGATATCACGTGTCTCTGCCCAAAAATCCAGATCGTGCAAACGATCCGCCGCGATGTATTCGACGACTTCAATCGTCTCAAGCACTTTGATCTTATAGATATCAATGCGGCGCATTGATGCTTCTTGTGCGGCTCGCCATTCCGCGTTTTCAAAACGCGTACGGGCCGAGAGCGTGATATTTTCAAACTCTGCAAAATAGGCCGTGAAGCCATTTAGAATGGTGCGGGCTAGCCGGGACTGTTTGTCCATGCCAAGCAGTCTACTGACCGACAGGACCCGTGAACAGACGTCTCAGTTTTCGCATGCCACCCAGCCATCGATCGTAGCTGCGGGCCTTATTTTGACGGTAATCCTCGACCTCTGGATGGGGAAGAATCAAAAATGACTCGGCATCGAGTCCACCCACAACGGCGTCAGCCACAGCATCGGCAGATAACATGCCGTCAACGCCCGCTACACCGCCACCTTCGGTCCCCGCCGTCATGGCTGTATCCACAGCTTGGGGGCAGAGGCAGCTGACTTTAATGCCATCGTCTCCGTGTGTAATAGAGAGACTCTCAGCAAACGATACCGCTGCGTGCTTCGTAACCGAATACGGGGCGGAACCTATCTGTGCTAAAAGCCCTGCCGCCGAGGCCGTATTGAGAAAGTATCCGTCCCCACGCGCAATCATAGACGGTAGGCACGCTCGCGCTGCGTAAACGTGGGACATCACATGGATCTCCCACATGCGCTGCCACAGCGCATTGTCAGCACCTGTCGCCCACCAAGGCTCACCATCGACACCAATGATGCCGGCGTTAGAACAAAACAGATCGATTTGACCGTGCTCAGACTCTACCGCTGCCACCATGGCCGCTATGGCGGACTCGTCGCGCACGTCCACCACAAAGGATTGAGCGCCAATTTCCGAAGCAACGGCGGAGACCGCATCGCCGTTAAGGTCAGCTATGACAACAGCGCTTGCGCCCTCAGCCACAAAACGACTTGCAAGCGCTTTACCAATACCGCTGGCGCCACCCGTTACAACACAGACCTTGCCAGCGATCTTCATCTCTATGCCGCCGCGTAGGTGGTTTCGATGAACTTGCTACGGTGGAAACCACCATCGCCAAGCGTCGCGTTAATCATCATAAGACGCTTTGCGTAGTGACCGATGTCAAGCTCGTCAGTGATACCCATACCGCCGTGCATCTGAATGGCCTCGCCATAGATCAACTTACTATTGCGATCGATAAGAACCTTCAATGCGTGGATCGTTGCTTCAGCTGAAGCAGGATCGATTTTGTATTCGCAGAGCGCTTTGAATAGCAAGGACTTGGATTGCTCGTATGCCATCATGGCATCGACCATTCGGTGTTGTAAGGCCTGGAACGAACCAATTGCCACACCGAACTGCTCTCGCGTCTTTGTGTACTCCAGCGTCTTCGCATTCAACGTACCCATGATGCCCACGGCTTCAGATGCCAGCACAACCAACGCCTCGCGGACCACTTCGTGGACCACGGCAGCGGCACCGCCCTCAGCACCCAAGAGGCTACCGGCATCCAACTGCACATTATCAAACGTAATGTTTGCAACGCGCTGCGCGTCCATCATGGGATAACAAACTTTTGAAACACCCTCGGCACTCGCGTCCACGACAAACAGTGACAAACCGTCTTCATCAGATTGATCGCCAGAGGTGCGCGCCAGTACCACGAGTGTGTCGGCGTTCTCACCGTTGAAGACCACAACCTTCTCACCGTTGAGTGTGTAGCCATCGCCCGTTTTAACTGCAGATGTCTTGCAATCTGCAATCGCAAAGCGACTCTGCCGCTCCACGTAAGCAAACGCACCCAACGTTTCGCCGCCGATAACGCTCTCAAGGATAGAAGCACGCTGTGCCTCGTCACCCGCCCGCGCGACTAGGCCACCAAACAGGACAACCGTTGGGAAGAAAGGCTCGACCACAAGGCCCTTACCCATCTCCTCCATAACAACGGATAAATCGACAATGTTTCCGCCAAAACCGCCATCGGCCTCTGAAAAGGGAATGGACAACCAGCCCAACTCGGCCATGGTCTGCCAGTTGCTGCGACTCATGCCTTCATCACTTGAGACAATTGCACGTCGCGTGTCCCAGTCGTAATCATCTTGTACAAAGCGCGCGATCGAATCGCGGACCATTTGCTGTTCTTCTGTGTAATCGAAGTTCATTTTTTCATAGCTCCTTCGGGAAATGCGTCCTTACTCGAGACCAAGTACATACTTGGAAATGATGTTCTTTTGAACCTCGTTAGAACCACCATAAATTGTTGCAGCACGGCCGTACATAAACGCCCGACGTGCATCTGATCCGAACTCATGACCCAGTACCTCGGGGTCCATATCGGTTGGTAAAACACCCTGGTAGTACGCCGCGATATCCATGCGAAGCTCCTGCGTCGCCTGCTGAAGCTCGGTGCCTTTAATTTTCAAAAGCGAAGACTCAGGCCCTGGGAATCCACCTGCCGCCATCGCCGCCAGCGTGCGAAGCTCAGTGAACTCAAGCGCCATAAGTTCAACTTCAATATCCGCAAGACGCTGCTGAAACCCCGGATCATCGAGTAGTCTCTGACCACCATTCACTTCAGCCGCAGCCGCATCGCGCAATAAGCGAACGTTGCGCTTAATGTCGGCAACGCCAGCAATGCCTGTGCGCTCGTGCGCCAACAGCGCCTTCGCCACAGTCCAACCCTTTCCAACCTCGCCCACAACGTTCTTTGCTGGAACGCGGACATTGTTGAATTCAACTTCGTTGAGGTTGTGCTCGTTATCGATACCGATAATGGGGTTGACCTTGATGCCCTCTGACTTCATGTCGACCAGGATGAACGTAATGCCTTCCTGCTTCTTACCACTGTTGTCCGTTCTAACAAGACAGAAAATCCAGTCCGCGTGCTGTGCGTAGGTCGTCCAGATCTTGGCGCCATTGATGATGTAATCGTCACCGTCGCGCTCGGCTTTTGTCTTTAAGCTCGCAAGGTCCGAGCCCGAACCGGGTTCAGAATAGCCCTGACACCACCAGTCTTCACTCTGAAGAATACGCGGCAAGAAATAGGATTTTTGCTCATCCGTACCAAACGCCATAATAACGTTCGCCACCATAACCAAGCCAAAGGGCACCACGTCGGGAATACCGCGCAACGATCGCTCTGACTCCCAGATGTACTTTTGAGTTGCCGACCAACCTGTACCGCCGTGCTCAACGGGCCAGTTCGGTGCTACCCATCCCTTGGCGTAAAGCTTTTTCTGCCACTCGACCATGCCCTTAGAGCCGCGGCTCTTAAGGTGCGCCTGCATTTCGGCGTCGAATTCAGTATCGAGGAAGTTGCGGACCTCGTCGCGGAACGCGAGATCTTCTGCTGCTAATGCAATATCCATTGTCTATGCTCCCATGAGTGCGTCATCGCCGAGGAATGCCGGCAAATTTGAACCTTGAGTAGGTTTTTTCAACGGAGCGAATGTAGGCTTTTTGGTAATTGTTTGCAAGAAAAACTGCGGCTAAAGAAGCCTTAATTCGCTCGTTTAATACAGTATAGAGAATAGTTTTCGCTGATACTCAGCGGCTAGCGGGTCGCCTTTGCCAATTGTGGCAATTGTATCAAGGTACATTCGCTTGGCTTCACCGTTATTCCAGTCTCGATCGGATCGCAGAACGACCAACAGATGCTCCAGCGCATCGCGAAAGTGTGATGCTGCCGAAAGCTGAACGGCTAACTTCACGCGAATGCCGTGGTTCGACTCGTCTAGTCCTAGCTCTCGCTCAAGCGCCTCAATCTCTGGAGACTTACCCGCTTCACGCTTTAGTTCAATCTGTGCCATGAGCTGCTCATGCACGGCCTCTCGATCAACGAGGCGAACCTCGTCCAACACCTGCTCAGCCTCATCTAAACGATTCGCCTCTATCAGCGCCCCAGCATAGGCAAGTGTGACATCCAGCAGCTTATTCGATTCCTCCCAGGCGGCTCTTAGAAGCCCAACGGCATCGGCGGTATTGCCTTGATCAAGCAATTCAGTGGCCTCGGCAATCTTGGCATCCCAGGGTGAGGGCAAGTGCTTTTGTAGCAGCTCACGCACGGCCGTCTCTGGTTGCGCGCCAGCAAAGCCGTCGACAGGCTGACCATCCTTAAACACCATTACGGTAGGGAGGCTTCTGACGCCCAGCTGTTGAGAAATACCCTGTTGCTCATCGGCGTTTATCTTTGCCAGTAAGAAAGCACCGGCATATTCATCCGCTAGTTTTTCCAGTAGCGGCATTAACTGCTTGCAAGGCGCACACCAATCCGCCCAGAAGTCCACAACCACGGGACGATTGAACGACTCATCGATCAAATACTGTTGCGCGTTTTCTTGATCGATATCGATAACGTTCATAAATGCCTCTGACGGTTGTTTTATGACAAACTCAGGACATCGGCCATGCTATAACTCCCAGCAGGCTTGTCCCGTAAGAAATGTGCAGCCCGCAATGCGCCGGCAGCAAAAGCATGGCGACTGCTCGCCTTGTGAGTGACTTCGAGTCGCTCACCTTCGGTGCCAAACATCACGGTGTGCTCACCCACAATGTCTCCAGCCCGCGTAACGGAAAAACCAATCGAACCTGGCTCACGCGCCGCGCGTTGTGACGATCGATCATGGCGGGCCACCTCATTAAGCGATGTTCCCATGGCATCAGCGATTGCCTGCCCCATGGCCAACGCCGTTCCCGATGGCGCATCAATTTTGTGTTTGTGATGTGCCTCGTGGATTTCGATGTCAGCATCGCCACCCATGACTTCAGCTGCAATAGTCAGTAAACGATAGGCGAGATTGACCCCGGTACTAAAGTTAGCCGCACGGCAAAATGCCAGCGAGAACAAACTGCTCTCTAAGCTCGAGACTTCCTCTCCCGAAAAGCCTGTTGTGCCAATGACGACAGGGACACCCGCTGTCGCGCATAGCTTCGCAGTGTGAAGTGTTGACTCTGGCAACGTGAAATCGACGACGACATCTACGTCCTCGAGCACGAGCGTCTCTGATATCGATAAGCTGGGTGCATCAGCGCCAAGCAGCGCTGTGACCTCAGTGCCAACAAGTGCGCTGCCCGGCCGTGCAACAAAGGCCACCAATTCGGCCGCATCGTCGGCAACCACCGCACGAGCAACCGCCTGGCCCATTCGCCCGCTCGCACCTGTTACGGCAACTCTCAACACCATCAATTCAGTCCTTCGAAGAAACTCTTTACCCCGTTGAACCAGCTGGATTGTCGAGGCGACTGATCACCGCTCTCGCCCAAACTCTTACGGAACTTTTCAAGCAACTCAGCTTGTTCTGCGTTCAGGTTAACAGGAGTTTCTACAACCGCGCGACAAAGCAGGTCTCCCACGGGACCACCACGCACAGGCTTAACGCCCTTCCCACGCAGACGGAATAACTTCCCTGTTTGCGTCTCCGCAGGTATTCGAAGCTTCACGCGCCCATCGAGCGTGGGGATCTCATGCTCTCCACCGAGCGCCGCATCGGCAAAGCTGATGGGAAACTCGCAGTAGAGGTTTCGACCATCGCGCTCAAACAAGGGGTGCTGCTTAGCAGAGATCTGCACATAGAGGTCACCGTTGGGACCGCCAGAAGGCCCTGCCTCTCCCTCTCCGCTTAGGCGAATGCGATCGCCGGTATCGACACCCGGTGGCACCTTAACGGACAGCGTCTTCGTTTTTTCAACAAGCCCTTCTCCATGACAAACGTTGCATGGCGATTCGGTGGCTTTTCCGCGACCACGACAGGTAGGACAGGTTTGTTGAACCTGAAAGAAACCCTGCTGCATACGAACCTGGCCGGCGCCACCGCAGGTACCACAGGTTTTGACTGACGTTCCCGGTTTTGCGCCCGACCCATCACAGGTATCACAGTGCTGCAGTGAGGGCACCTTGATCTCTGCGGTTTTTCCCCGAACCGCATCTTCAAGCGATACTTCCAAGGTGTAACGAAGGTCAGAGCCTCGCTGAGGACCCTGACGTCGACCACCACCGCCCCCACCAAAGATGTCACCAAAAACATCGCCGAAAATGTCGCTGAAACTGCCGCCCTGGAAGCCACCGCCACCCATTTGTGGGTCGACACCCGCATGGCCGTATTGATCGTAAGCCTGCCGCTTCTCCGCATCGCTCAAAATTTCGTATGCTTCGGATGCTTCCTTGAACTTTTCGTCTGCGTTTTCATCATCCGGATTGCGGTCGGGGTGGTACTTCATCGCAACACGTCGATACGCCTTTTTGATGTCTTGTGCTGACGACGACCTCTCGACCCCCAACACCTCATAATAATCGCGCTTTGACATAGTCATTCCCGCCACTCGAACATGAGCGGCCTACTTAAAAAAAAACGGATTCCGACCCATAGCCAGAACCCGTACAGCGTTTAACGTGTCAAAAACCTAAGCGGTTCTAGACCGCAAAAATTAACGCTTGTCGTCTTCACGAACCTCTTCGAACTCTGCATCAACGACATCGCCGTCAACGACATCGTCCTCGGGCGCTGCTTGCTCTGAAGATGCTTCACCTGCTTCTGCTTGAGCGGCATACATCTTTTGAGCAACACCGCTTGTCGCCTCAGTAAGCTTCGTGGTTGCAGCCTCAATGGTGTCTTTGTCATCACTCTTGAGTGCGTCTTCCGCTTCACTGATGGCCGCTTCGATTGATGAACGCTCATCATCGGTTGCGTGCTCACCGGCTTCTTCAAGCGTTTTCTTCGCCGCGTTGATCATGCCGTCTGCTGCGTTACGAGCCGTAACCAACTCTTCGAACTTCTTGTCAGCTTCGGCATTTGCTTCTGCATCAGCGACCATTTGCTCGATGTCGTCCTCTGAGAGGCCGCCGGAAGCCGTGATACGAATTGACTGCTCTTTGCCTGTAGCCTTGTCCTTCGCAGACACATTCAAGATGCCGTTTGCATCAAGGTCAAATGTCACTTCGATTTGCGGCATACCGCGTGGCGCCGGCGGGATATCGGCGAGGTCAAACCGACCCAATGATTTGTTCGATGCGGCTTGCTTTCGCTCACCTTGAACCACGTGAATAGTCACTGCAGTCTGGTTGTCATCCGCCGTAGAAAACACCTGCGACTTCTTCGTCGGAATGGTTGTGTTCTTCTCGATGAGAGGTGTTGCAACACCTCCCATAGTCTCAATACCCAATGTAAGCGGTGTCACGTCAAGCAACAGAACATCTTTTACATCACCCGCAAGGACCGCACCTTGAATCGATGCACCCATGGCGACCGCTTCATCGGGGTTTACATCTTTGCGAGGCTCTTTTGAAAAGAAATCCGCTACCGTCTGCTGGACCAGCGGCATACGTGTCTGACCGCCAACCAAAATGACATCGTCAATCTCACTTGCTGAGAGGCCAGAGTCTGTCAGAGCCACCTTCAAGGGCTCAAGGGAGCGCGAAACAAGCTCGCCCACCAAAGACTCAAGCTTGGCACGTGTCAGCTTTACCACAAGGTGCTTAGGACCTGTTGCATCCGCCGTGATGTAGGGCAGATTCACCTCTGTTTGCTGCGAGCTCGACAGCTCAATCTTCGCCTTCTCGGCCGCTTCCTTTAGGCGTTGCAACGCAAGAGGGTCATTGTGCAGGTCGATGCCGTTCTCGTTTTTGAACTCATCGGCAAAGAACTCGATCAGGCGCAGGTCGAAATCCTCACCACCGAGGAAGGTATCACCGTTCGTCGCAAGTACTTCGAACTGATGCTCACCGTCGACTTCCGCAATCTCGATGATGGAGATATCGAAGGTGCCGCCGCCAAGATCGTAGACCGCAACCGTGCGATCGCCCTGCGCTTTGTCCATGCCGTAGGCAAGTGCCGCCGCCGTTGGCTCATTGATGATTCGCTTTACTTCGAGTCCCGCAATACGGCCAGCGTCTTTCGTCGCTTGACGCTGCGAGTCGTTGAAATAGGCAGGTACTGTGATCACGGCTTCGGTTACTGATTCGCCGAGGTACTCCTCTGCCGTCTTCTTCATCTTACGAAGCACTTCAGCAGAGACCTGCGGTGGCGCCATCTTCTCGCCCTTCGCTTCAACCCAAGCGTCTCCATTGTCGGCTTTAACAATGTTGTAAGGCACCATGGAGATGTCCTTTTGAACAACCTTGTCTTCAAATCTGCGACCGATCAGGCGCTTCACCGCAAATAACGTATTCGTTGGGTTGGTAACTGCCTGACGCTTGGCTGACTGACCGACGAGGACTTCGTTGTCGTCCGCGTACGCCACAATAGAAGGTGTGGTGCGGCCGCCTTCAGCATTCTCAATAACGCGAGGCTTGCCACTCTCAAGAACCGACACACAGCTATTGGTGGTCCCAAGGTCAATACCGATAATCTTTCCCATTTCTCTCTCCTACAACCGGGCACACCCGGCGTTTCATCTTGTCTTCTTAGATGGGTCTTGCTCTTCGTTTTTCAAGCGCGCCCATCAAAAAGCGTTAAAAATAATGTTGGCGTGCTGTCAGTCACGTCCTACGAGGCAGCCTTTGACACCATGACCATGGCAGGCCGTAAAAGCCGGTCTTTGAGCAGGTAACCTTTCTGCATCACAGCGATAACCGTATTCGGTTCAACATCTGGGTTTTCGATCATGCTCATGGCTTGCGCAACTTGTGGATCAAAGGGCTCCCCGTGAGGATCGACCGGGGTTATGCCGTTTTTCGACAGCACATCAACCAAACTCTTAAGCGTCAGCTCAACACCCTCAACAACCGCAGAAAGACCGTCACCCTCTGAGCCCGATGAGGCCTCAAGAGCCCGTTCGAGGTTGTCGACGACGGGAAGCAAATCTTGCGCGAATCGCTCGAGCGCAAACTTGCGTGCTTTCTCGACTTCCATCTCTGCTCGACGCTGGGCGTTGATGGCATCAGCCTGCGCTCTGAGGACGGCATCTTTGGCCAAAGCCACTTCCTCTTGAAGCGCCTCTACCTCCGACAGCTCCTCGATCTCAACATCGGCCGTATCAACCTCAGCCGACTCGACCTCCGCTTGCGACTCCATCTCTTCCTTGTTGTCTTGGATGTCGTTGTTCTCGCTCGACATGCAACGTCTCCTGCTAGTGAATTCTCTCAATACGGGGTAGATGGGGCGTTGAATTAAGTTTTCAAGGTAAAAACCCTCAACTTTTGGGGATATTTACATTTTGAGTCCAAGGACAACGTAATCAGGGATCGTGATCGTCGAAAGACCGCTAACAAAAGGCGGCTGCAGGCCTCTTAGGGAGGGGCTAAGCCCACGCGCATAGCCGACGGAAAAACGGTTGAGGAAACAAAAAAGCGGAGCGGCGGATTCGCCACTCTGGCCTAGGAAAAAACCCGTCAAGGTAACGGCGTGCTCGCCACCTGCAATTCAAAAGCCTGGGTGAGCAAGATAGTTAAGCCCGGCTCGAGCTCGCTAGCGCATTCGCGCTGCCGCAGCCAAAGTCCGCGCGCTCAACGCGACAGTGCGGCGGTAAGAAGTCGGGCGGTAATATCGACGAGTGGGATGACGCGCTCGTAAGCCATGCGCGTTGGCCCAATGACACCCAGTACGCCTACGGGCTGCGTGCCCTGTGCATAGGGCGCCGTGATCACGCTGTAGTCGCCCAGCACCTCATAGCCCGCTTCTTCACCAATGAAGATCTGAACACCGTCAGCGCGGGAGCACCGATCTAAAAGTTCGAGCAGGTCGCGCTTGCGCTCGAAGGCATCGAAGAGCTCGCGCAGCTTATCCATATCACCTGCGGACGCCTGCTGAAGCAATCGGCGCTCACCCGCGACGACATACTCATCTTTTGCATCCTCTACATCCATCGCGTCCTTGGCCAACTGTAATGCGGCCTCAAGATGCTCATCAATGCGCGAGCGTGCCTCCGCCATCTCAGCGACGAGCAACTGTTTCACACTGGCTAAATCGTTGCCCGCGTAACGCCTGTTTATCCGATCGGCAGCCGAGCGAAGCTGCTCCTCCGACAGGGGCTTCGACAACTCAATGACACGGTTCTGCACTTCCTTTTCGTTCACGACCAAAATGACGAGCACGCGAGAATCCGAAAGCGGCAGGAATTCAATTTGACGAAGCTGTGATGCCTTTTGTTTTGGAACGGTCACAATTCCCGCCTGAGACGTCACTTGCGTAAGCAGGTTTGAGGCAGAAGCAATCAGCTCCGATGATGGGCGAGAGGGGTTTAACTCACTCTTGAGCGCTTGAATGGCGTTTTCATCAATGGGGCTCATTTGCAGAAGACTGTCGACGAACAGACGGTATCCCTGCGCCGTAGGGATTCTTCCTGCAGAGGTGTGCGGCGACAACAAGAACCCGCGATCCTCAAGGTCTGACATGACATTTCTTATCGTTGCCGGGCTCACCGACATACCACTCTCGACGTGCAGCGCTTTGGAGCCCACTGGCTGTCCTTCGCGGATATGCATATCGACGAGCGTCCGCAGCAAGGACTCTGCTCGCGGTGATAAACCTTCAAATGCCATGTTTTATTCTCCTCCGTGGGTTGTAGCACACCGAACCTGACTCGAAAAGAACGAATAGGATCTGCAGGTTTGCGTCACTTGCTGTTCCGAAATTTCTGCGGCTGGGCTATAACGTCACTATTAAATAAAAACGCTGGTTATTTACGACGCGGGCTTATGCCCAAAAAACACTGACAGCCTATGCTTACTGACCTTTCCATACGCGACTACGCCATTGTGCAGCGACTCGATATTGATTTGCACGATGGCATGACATGCGTGACGGGCGAGACAGGCGCCGGTAAGTCGATCATGTTGGACGCGCTGGGCTTGTGCATTGGCGACCGTGCCGACGCTCGCGCTGTTCGAGCTGGGGCAGACCGAGCAGAAATATCAGCCTTGTTCTCGGTCGAGCATTTACCCCTAGCGCAAGCGTGGCTCGAGCGAGCGGCTTTGCTTGAAGGTCATGAGTGCCTCATTCGCCGCACCGTTGCGTCAGACGGCAGATCCAGGGCCTTTATAAACGGCTCGCCCGCAACGCTCGCGCAGTGCTCTGAGCTCGGAGAGCTACTCGTAGATATTCACAGTCAACACGCGCATCAATCGCTGCTGCGTCGTGCCGTCCAGCGTGAATTACTCGATGACTTTTCCGAAATAGGCGAGGAAGCAAGCGGCGTCGCCGCCGAGGCCGAGGCCATCCGTGCACTCAAGCAAGAGCTCATTACCCTGGCATCCTCTAGCAAAGAGCTTGAAGAGCGAAGAGACCTTCTCAATTATCAGATCGAGGAGCTTCTCGAACTTAACTTCGCCGAAGGTGAGCTCGAGTCCCTGGAGTCCGAGCAGACGCTGCTTAGCAATGCAAACTGGATTAGAGAGACCGTTCATGAGGTGTCCGAGCACTGTGCTCAACTGGGCGATCAATTGCGCTCTTCCGTTACGGCACTCAGCGACGAGCGTTTAGGGGCAAAAATCGATGAGAGCCGTGAAATGGTCGCGTCCTCACAGATACAACTTGAGGAAGCCGCCTCAGAGTTACGGCGCTACCTTGACCGAATCGAGCTCGATCCGCAGAAACTTCAAGAAGTCGAGAAGCGCCTAGACGCTGCCTACACGCTTGCGAGAAAGCATCGAATTAAGGCGGAGGCACTCGCTAGTCATCTCACGGTTCTTAGCGACGAACTTGAGGGGCTAGAGCAAGGAAATCAGCGGCTTGACGAGCTAGAGCTTGAAATCGGCGAACGAGAGCAGGCATGGCTAAAAGCAGCACAAGCCCTGAGTAAAAAGAGGGCTGCAGGTGCCAAGGCATTAGCCGAACGAGCAATGGAACTGCTGGCCCAACTCGCGATGGAGCGCTGTACCTTAGAGGTGGGTTTCATAGCCATTGAATCTGACAAGCTCGATCCGCGCGGACTTGAGGAAATAGAAATCTGGATTGCTACCAACCCCGGCAGTAAACCCGGCCCGCTCAACAAAGTGGCGTCTGGGGGCGAGCTCTCGCGCATTTCGCTGGCCCTGCAAGTAGCGGTCTCCGACATGGCAACAGCACCGACCATGATTTTCGACGAAGTCGATGTCGGCGTCGGCGGCGCCGTAGCTGATGTCGTTGGAAAATTACTAAGAAGACTGTCCGGTAATGTTCAGGTGTTGTGCGTCACCCACCTGCCACAGGTTGCCGCAAAAGGTCACAGGCATATTGAGGTGAGTAAAGCAGGTAATGAGGTGGTTACCACAAGCCTGAGCTACCTGTCTGGAGATGCACGTGTGGAGGAGCTCAGTCGAATGTTGGGCGGTGCCGTGGTCACTGAAGCTGCGCGTGAGAACGCCCGTGAGCTGCTTGCAGCAGATTAGCCGCTCACCCCTATCGCGCAAGACCTTGACAGTAAGGCGTCATAGCAAGCACGTTAGGGCGTCGTAGCAAGCGAGAGCCCCTCTCTGTAACGCGTCTTGTTATCGCTTTTTGCGGACGTATAACACCAGCGAGTGATCGATGATCTCATAGCCACGCTCAGCCGCGATGGCGTGTTGCCGTGCCTCGATCTCCTCATCGACAAACTCTATCACCTCATTGTTATCAACATCGACCATATGGTCGTGGTGATCGTCGCTTGCAAGTTCAAACACCGAGTGGCCAGATTCGAAGTTGTGGCGCTCCACCAAACCCGCGGTTTCAAACTGTGTCAGCACGCGATAGACGGTTGCTAGACCCACGTCATCTCCTGCGTCACGCAGCCGTTGATATACATCTTCCGCGCTTAAGTGAGCACCCTCACCGGCCGATTCACTCAGGATGGAGAGGATATTTAACCTAGGAAGCGTAACTTTTAGGCCGGCGCGCTTAAGGTCGACGTTTTGATTACTCACAAGATTTCCTCGAGGACGGTTAATAGAGTTATGATGCCAGCCGTTGTCTTAACAGGAAAGGCCATCGTAGTGTACCGAACGCGTCTGATCATTCTTTTATCTCTTCTCGTGTCAACCCTGGCGCTCTCAGGTTGCAGTAATATTGGCTTCCCAGGCGTCTACCTGATCAATATCGATCAGGGAAACATTGTCGATCAAGAAATGGTTGATCAGCTCAAGCCTGAGATGACGCGCCGGCAGGTTCGATTTCTACTGGGCACCCCCATTGTTGAAGATACGTTCAATAGCGACCGATGGGATTACATTCGTCTCGTTCGTCGCGGAAATGATACGCTTTTACGAAGACGACTGACGGTGGTCTTTGAAAATGACGTCTTAGTCGACGTTGAGGGTGACTTGGTTGGCGAGAACTGGCCAGAGCCTGACCCGGTTGAATCGGCAGATGGCGCATCAGAAGAACTCTCAGAGAAGACGTCCGACCAAGAGGCTAACGAGAGTACTGCGCTCTAGGTTTCCGCGCGTTCCGCTTTCGCTTTTTCGGCTCTGGCGCGCCTAACCGCTTTCGGGTCAATGAGTAGGTCACGATAAATTTCGATTCGTTCGCCATCCTGCAACTCATGTGTGGCGGGAATCGCCTTCCCAAAGATCCCAAGCTTCATAGAAGATGTGTCGGGTAGTTCATCAAAGAAACGCCCAAGGTTCGCTTGCTCAACCGCCTGCAGCGCCGACGTCCCCCTCGCCACAGACAACCTCTCGATACGCTGCTTCTCTGGCAGCGCATAGGCGACTTCAACGGTGATCATTTCCGACATGCGCTAATTAGCCTTCTCTTTTTTAAGTTGATTCGCACGTAACACCATGGCGTCCACCATATCGTTGGCGACGCTTTCGAACAAACGACTGGCCGCCATCTTAAGCAGACCCGATCGCAATTGGAACGACAGATCGAGCGATACACGACAGGCATCTTCGCTTAACGCGTCAAAGCGCCACTCCCCTCCTAGCGAGTCAAACGGACCGTCCTCAAGTGCCAGAGTAATGGCGGTGTGTGGGGTGTTCGTATTGCGCGTGACAAACGACTGCGTCACGCCAGCTTTGGTCAGATCGAGACGCGCAACCACCTCATTATCTGTTTGCTCAAGAACCTGTGCACCAGAGCAACCCGGCAAAAACTCGGGGTAGCGGGCGATGTCAGCGACAAGATCAAACATGGTCTGGGCCGAGTGTGGCAGTAGTGCTGTCTTGTTTATGGTTGTTGCCAAACTGACTCCATTAATTCGTCAATCTAAGTAGTGTGAGTATGCCAAGCGTAAAACACAAAATAGGCGCCACCCAGCGAAGTAACAAAAACCAGCCATAAAATAATAGGAAGGGTTCGCGATACTTTTCGGCTCGTAAAATGGGCCTGGGAATCCGCCAGCCCGTGAAGAGCGCGGTAATGCCGAGCACGCAGGGAATAAGGATTGGCACCAGCCACCCGTCAATCGTCTGCCGAAGGCCATCTTCGGTAATCGCCAGTGACGCAGCGCCATACAACAAGAGCGCAATAATGCTCATGGCAATGAAGCGGGGTATCTCCAATTCCCGCCGTAATATGGCAACCATGGGTTCGATGAGGGCAATCAGCGCCGCGAGGCTTGATAATAAGATCGACGCCATAATCAATAAGCCGTAAAGCTCACCCGTAGGAAGATTTACGAAGGCATAGGGTAGCGATATCACAAGTAGCGCCAAGCCCTGTGTCATCTCCACATCAACTGCCGCGGTAACCGCCACAATAACGATGGCTGTGACGAGCATGATAGCGGTGTCGAGAATGCCAACGGCAACCACGGAACGAATGAGCGGTAGTCCTTCTGGCGAGCGGCTCCCAAAGACAAGCCCGATGCCCACCCCAGCGCCAAGTGTTGATAGCGCGGCGAGCGCCGCCGTTAGTATGCCCTGTCGAGAGAGTTGCTCTGGACGAAACTTAAAAAGCCATTCATTGGCAGCCGATAAATCACCCACATCTAAAGCAAAGCCAAGCGCCACATAGAGCATCCCAAGTATCAGAGGCACGAGAATCCAGCCAACGATACTCAGTACAACCTGTGGCCCAGGCAGAGCAATAAAAACAACGACCCCAACAACCAGGGCTAAGATTCTGAGGTGGTCTGCCGTTTCAATTTCCGACAGCGCACTAACGATTTCACCTGCACTCGCAGCGCCCCACTGGCCCTGATAGATGGCATAGGCCGCTTCAGTCCCCACGACAATAGGCACCAGCAACAAGGTAGCCACCAAGAAAGCGAGTAGCGCCTGCAGAGCGCCAATCCAACGCCAGCGCGAATCGCGCCCCGCAAGCGCTGCCACCCAGTGAATCGAACCCATGGGGGATGCGCGCCCTAAACTTCCCAGTGTTAACTCCGCAATGAGCAAAGGCCCCACCACGATCGCAAGCACCGCGCAGTAAATGAGCAAGAAGGCACCACCGCCTTGCTCACCGATGATGAACGGCAAACGGAGGACATTGCCCAACCCGAGGGCGACAGCAAGAAGCGCTAGGATGAGCGTGGTTTGGCCTCGCCACGGCTGTTGAACGTTGTTGTCCAATTCAATCTTCCACTAAACAATACCGATACTATAAACATCAGACAGTGCAGTCCGCCATGCGTATAATGCGGCGATGGGCAAGGGCAAGACAAAAAAACCAGCAGACAACACCATAGCGCAGAACAAACGCGCTCGGTTTGAATACCACCTGCTCGACACATTTGAAGCGGGTGTTGCCCTTATGGGGTGGGAGGTCAAAGCGCTTCGAGCCGGTCGCGTTCAGCTCACTGATTCCTTTGTTGTTATGACCAAAGGCGAGGCCTTTTTGCTCGGCGCGCAGTTAAGTCCCCTCGATACGGTATCCACGCACTACGTGGTAGAGAAAGCTCGTTCACGAAAACTACTCTTGCACAAAAAAGAGCTCGCCAAGCTCAATCAGGCGATCACTCAACAGGGCCAAACCTGTGTCTGTACTGCGCTTTACTGGAAAGGCCACCTCGTGAAAGCCAAGATCGCCATAGCTCAAGGCAAGAAGCAATACGACAAGCGCGACACAGAAAGGCAGCGTGATTGGCAGCGCGATAAAGCCCGGATTGTTCGGGAGAACGTGAAGCAGTAAGGCTACTGTAAGCCCGCGTAGGTATTCCAACCACCAAGGGCTAGGGCAACCAAAAGCGCAACTGGGCGATAGGACGCGCCGCCAAATCGGCGAAAAGCGTGATGCCCTAGCAAATCACCTAAGAAGCTCAGCGGAAATGCTAAAAGCAACAGCACCAGCGGCGTCGCCGTGACCATTCCGGCGACACTGAACATCATGACCGCAAGCACGTTGGAGGCGAAGAAAAACGCCATGAGAAAGGCGCGAGCCGCAGCGGGCTCGGCAATAACGGCCATCGCGTAGACCACCACCGGTGGTCCGGGAATCGCAAAAGCACCGTTCATCAAGCCCGATGCTACACCCGTACCGGCTGTGAGAGGCTTAGGAACCGTTTGCTTTGTCGATGGTTTAACAAGGGCCGTAGCCAGCGTCGCAGCAATAACACACAGACCAATCCAAAGTTGAAACTCTGAGCGAGACATACCGCTTAAGAGATAAACTCCCACAGCTGTCCCCGCCAAAGAACCCGCGATCATTGGTAGGAACTTATCCACTGGAAACTTACCCCACCACTCTTTGTAGCTCGTTGAACTCACAACGATCGTCAACGTAGCGGCAAGCACCACCGCTTCATTAGGTAAAAGGAGTAAAGAGAAGACGGGCACTGCGATCATGGCAAAGCCAAAACCCGTAAACGCTCTGAGGAGCGCGGCAGCGAACGCCGTGACGCCCACAGCAGCAAACTGAAGTGGCGACAATAAATCGAAAACAAACTCCATGTACCGCTACCCTCCTCTTAGGCGCGGTTATAGTAGGCCAACCCGACGGGTTCCTCACCCTAAATTATTTACCCGGGAATGATTGCGCTTGCTATGAGAGGGCTAATTTTGTGGCTGCGGCGCCGTTACATCGGGTTTTGGGGCGGCGGGACGCCGAGGTGGCCTAGGACGCCCTTCGCCCTTTCTCATCACCGATTTAGCGCCCGGCGGGCGGAACAAGTACGGGGCCGCCTTAATACGCTCATCCACCTCGAGCGACAAAAGGACGTCCAACCCCACCGCGTGGATAACCTCGTAATAGCGCACGGCCGACCCCCGCATGTCAGTCAAGGCCTGCTGTAAATCCTCACGATTTAACGCTTCTGACTCGATAAGCTGACGCAGTCGACGCTCGGATCTTCGAACATCGCGCTGCACTGACATCACCTCGCGCGAATGCGCACGTACAATGGGTCGGACCTGCTCGCGAATATTGGGCGGTATATCCCTTAGCGCCCATGCCAAAGGCTGGATGGGCCTCCCTTGCCCTGAAAGCACGTGCCCGCCGATCACCCCGGCGAGTAATAAATTCAGCGCTACCGATACAACAACCAAGCCGATCAATGCTCTATGACTCATATCAATACTCCTCGCCCACCATGGTGAAGCTGTATTGCTCAACTCCCGACCAGTCCTCAACCGGCACATAAGCCGCCGAGCCCAACGCAACCCCTGCACTGAGTGTAATGCTCGCCGCAAAAGCGGGTTTCCAAGCATTTGACGACATCGACTCTGCCAACGCTTCAAGGCGCACACTGAGTCGTGCGCGCCATGTCGACTGCTGCGAGACGTGCTGCGCGATGTGCTTAGCTACGCGCTCTCCATCCAGAGCGGCAACAACCGAGGACCGGTTCAAGTAATCGTCCAAAATCCTCGCTTCTGACAGTTGCTGCGCTAAGTCATCATGTGCTGACAACGCATGATGCACTTCGGCGCGATACTCGTCAGGCCAAGCACTCGGCTCGGCACCATAGGCCGCCACAACGTCACGTGCCCGTTTGTGTGATTTATCTTCTAGGCTCATTGCTGTGCCTCCAGCTGCTTTTTTAGATTACCGCGCGCCCTCACCAACAAGGACTCTACGGCGCGAACCGAGGAATTCATAATCTCGGCAACTTCACGGTTCGATAAGTTTTGATAATAAGTCAGCACCAGCGCCGTGCGCTGGCTCTCAGGTAATCGTCTCAGCTCCGCATCAATCGAAGACTGACCTAGAGCACTCGGCGCAGGCGCTGATGCCTCTCCCTGAGGCTCGTCCGAGTCTAGGCTGACCTCGCGTTTTCGCTTTCTCAGCACATCAACACACCGATTGTGTGCGATGCGGTGCAGCCAGGTCGTAAGGCGCCCTTTGGCCGGATTAAACTCACTCGATCGCTGCCAAAGAACCGTCATCACCTCTTGAGCAATGTCTTGTGCGAGCGCCTCATCACTGACGATGCGCTTCGCGTACACTTCAATAGAAGATAGGTGGCGCATCACCAACTCGGTGTAGGCACGCTGATCCCCCTTGCAAACAAGATCGACCAGCTTTGCCTCGTCACTGTGCACTGTAATCGGTTAACTCAAACCGTAATCGATAAGAACCTAGTCCGGTCTATCAGGGTGCGCACCTCGTTGCCCACCCTTGGGGTGATGTCCGCGGCGACCGCCGTGTTTTTGCATCTTCCGCCTGCGCTCACCACGCGCCTCTTTCAATTCTCGCTTCGTAATTAGCCCGTCACCATCGCTGTCCATCTGATTAAATGCAGTGCGGCGGCGCTCACTTTGCGTGACGACACCATTTCCGTCCGCATCCATTCGGTCGAAATGGGCGAGCGCTTCTTCGGTACGCGCAGTCGCTGCCGCACTCACCTCATCGCGACTGAGGGTGCCATCACCATTACTATCCATTCGCATCTCGGGCGTATCGCGTCCCTCAGGCGGGCGAAACTCATCGAAGCTGATCATACCGTCGTCGTTTGCATCCATCTGCTTAAGGGCCTTGACCGCCCGGTGCGGTTCGCGCGACTCGTCACCGTGATCCATTGCCACAGCGGGAAAACTCAGCGCACCAGCCATTGCTAAAACAAGTAGGGGATGTCGATTCATAGCATTCTCCTTTACGCCCACTGGCGCGTTTATTCATGACGTTACTGATACGTAGCGGTATATCAAATCCCGTCGCGGACGGGGACGGTTAATTTTTCGCATTTTGCGAATTTAATATTGCAATAATAATTGCATTTTGCGAATATCATTCTCGAGTGATACGTAATTGCACTCAGTCACAGTGGCTTTTCTGGGTTGGGCCCCATAAAAAGGGCCCTTTTTTAAAAAAGCAAAGCGCAGTGACAAATGCTTAGAAGAAGAGGGCCACCGCTATGATCTACAGAGTTTCTTGGTTGGAAAACACCGCTCGCCAGAGTGTCTTTTTTAACTCATTGAGCCATGCGAAATTCTTCGTTCAGCGTCTTAAACAAAAGAGCAACTGCCGCCAAATCTTTCTCGTAGAAAATGAGGCTCTGGCCGCATAGAATTTTGCAAATTGCAAAAAACTAGGGCTCGACGAGGTCAATACCTTACCCTAAACAGGGCAAATATGACCGCCCGTGATGCGGTACCGAACTAAAAATACCTCGCTTAAAGAATGTCCAAGGCGATCTGAAGTCCATTTACGGTATCGCGCAGTGCACTCGTATCGTACGGAATCGCATCACCAACGCCCCACACAGGCTTCGGGAAAGTCTCGTCAGTTTCAAAACGCACAATGTGATGAACGTGCAGCTGACGGACCACATTCCCCAACGCGGCCACATTAAGCTTGTGCGGAGAGAATAATTGCTCGAGCGCTTTAGAGAGTCGAACAGACTCCTCAAGCAGTAAATGCTGCTGCTCGTTCGCAAGCTCGTGAATCTCCGCCACACCCGGGACTTTTGGAATCAAAATTACCCAGGGGTATCGACTGTCATTCATCAACCGAACCTGACAAAGATGCCAATCTGAAACGAGCACCGTGTCGGCCTGTAGCTGCGGGTGGAGCTCAAACGCATAAGGATCGTCCATCAGCCCTCCAACGGCGGCAGCACCGTAAGCGCATCGCCCAGCGCAATATCCCCGGATTCAATAATTTTAGCGCACAGGCCACCGTGACCGATCATTGCGGCGACACCCCCTTTACCAAGATTCTCTTCCATGCGCGCGCAGGGGTGACACAGCTGGGTTGCCTCAAACACAGCCGTACCAATTTGAAACCGCTGACGTCGCAAGGCATTAAGATTCACACCCTTCACCACCAAGTTACGACGCAAAAGTCCGGGTTCGATCTCATCGCGACCTAAGAAATGCGCCGCCTGCGCAATGAACTCCTCAGAGATAATGGATACCTGCCTACCGGAGCCGGGCGTCTTACCCATGCGGTGATCACCCTCTAAGCCGAGCGTCGCCACTGCCTGTGTAGACTTTACTGAAAGTAAGGACTCACGACGTCTAGGTCGAACACCGATCCAAGTGAGCTCGCCCGGCGCAAGGTCTCGCGCGTAACGGTCGAGGGGGTTAGGTCGCTTTGTCATACTTTCTCCTTGGCAATCACTGCTAAGCCACCACTGCGTTTAACGCAAAGAATACGGCAAGGGCCACAAGAAGGCCGGTGAGTAAGTCCTTTCGCCACAAGGTCACCCCAGCCATGATACCAAGCGTCAGAAACTCAACGGGACCGGCCTCGAGTTGCCCGCCGGGACCAGTAAGTGTTGTCACAACCAAGGCGGCCATTACTGCAGGCCCAACGTGATCGAGAATGCGGATAACTCGGTCAGGGAAAGTGACGCCTGAGAGTAGCACCACAAACGATGCGCGCATTGCATAGGCCCCCAAGCCGGCCAGCACGATACCCCAGAAAAGACTCATGAACGCCTCCATTCGGTGACGCTGGCTACGCAAAGCGAGGCCAGTACCGCAACGATGAGGCCTAGCTGATTGTCGAGATGAGCAAACCCGAGCGCAATACCTGCGCTAAGTACCGCCGTCACCACTTGGGCCCGACGCCGAATCGCCATTAGTAAGAGGCCAAGGAACATAAGCGTTATAGCAATCTCTATGCCGATTCCTTCTGGAATGATGGGCGCGAGAACAATGCCCAAGCCGGTAAACAGCACCCACATACCCCAAAAGGTAAAACCCGCCGTGAGGTAATAACGACGAAAGTCGTCGTCATCGCTGAGGTCCCGTACCTGCGTTAAAGCGAAGACCTGATCGATCAACACATAGGGACCGAGCCAACGAAACCATCGAGGCTGCACCTGAAATCGCGGAGCGAGCGTGACCGAGTAGAGAATGTGTCGGGCCGTCACAATGAGCGTTGTTGTGATAGCGGCGGAGACCGCAGCACCCTCTCCGACTAACGTAATCAATGTCATTTGGGCCGAGCCACCAAACATAATGACGGAACTCGACCAGCCAAGGAGCTTCGAGACACCAGACTCCACCACCATCACACCGAAAAGCAGCGCAAACGGTAAGGCGGGCAGAAACAGCGGCACCATGTCGGCAAAAGCCGCTCTGACAATGGGTGGGATATTTTTCATGCGCGGAGTGTACGTTAACTATTTCAGTGTGGCTCTAGAGAGCGTGATGTATACTTCACAAACGGGGGCGTTACGGATTCGACGACGGTAACGAAACCTGCGGTGCATGCCGTGATGACAGCCAATCACGTTAATCCAAAGCTGTAACTTAATAGTTGCCAATGACGACAACTACGGTGCACAACTGGCTGCGTAAGTAGCCCTTTGTAACACCATCCAGGTGCTTCGGCCCTGGCGGTCTAACCTAAGATGCCAGTATCGAGGGTGTGACTGTCATTCAGAACTGGACCGCGGTGGCTTATGTCTCGGGAGTCACCGTCAAATTTTACGAGAATCGCGGTCTACGTCCTGACCGTTGGGCTGTTGACCGTTAAATTAATTAACGGAAACTAAGCATGTAGAGCCAAAGGCAGAGTACTGGCGGACGCGGGTTCAACTCCCGCCGCCTCCACCAAATGTGAAAGGGGTGATCCGAAAGGGTCGCCCCTTTTGCATTTGAGGGATCTGGCAGAGAACTGAATCCGCGCCAGCATGGCGCGGGTTGCCGAAGCGCAGCGAAGGTCTGTCGAGCGACAGCGAAGACACAACTCCCGCCGCCTCCACCAAAAACAAAAAAGGGTCGCCACTAGGTGACCCTTTTTTGTTTTAAGCGGCTGTGACAGCTGAGCATGCGCCCGAAAGGCGCGGGTGGACAACACAACGCCCGCCGGCAGAGCGATTAGCGCCTTTCACGCAAAAGGAACAAGATAGCGAAGCCACTGCACCCCAGCACATAAGGCAATGAACCTACGGGGTACCCCTGTGCGGTGATGCCTTCGACCGCGGAAAAATAATCGGGTAGCGCATATAACCACAGGCCCGCAAAAACACCGAGAAACAGCGCGAGATAAGCTTTGGAATACGCCCACAAGCCCCGGCTCGAAAAAGTGGTCAATCGCAGCAATTGAACCACTGTAAGGAGTAACGCCGTCCCAACAAGCGCCACCGAGGCCACCATCTCCGAGCGGGGGGTCATCTCAATGTCGAGTAGACTGAACCAGGTGTTGAGTGTGAGCAGCACAAAAATGACGGGGGTTAACAGCCCGGCCAGCAGTGTGCCCAGCGCGAAGCGTCGAACCCGGCGACCTGCATCAGTGGCGTCTGCATTGTGCGCGACGACAGACTTGGGGACAAAAAGTTGTGTGGCCAGCGTTAGCGCTATTGGTCCCACAAAGGCAAAACCCACCATGCTAGAGACCGGCACCGAGGCGAGGGAAGAGGTGAAGTTCGGGTAGTTCCACGTCCACCAGCCATACTGGGGTCCAAAGTGATCAAAAATCTCGTAAAACACATGGTGAAAAACGCCTACGCCCAATGCACCAATGAGTGCCCCCCAGCGTTGGTCAAAGAGCCCCGCTTGCAGAACAAGAACAAAGGCTGCGTACATAATCGCGGGGTACAGCGCGAGGATGTACAGCGGCGCTCGCCCAAAGAAGAACTGCACTGAAAATTCGTTATGAATAAAAAACAGGGCGTTGTCGGGTGCGCCCAGTTTTTCAGGAAAGTACACCGGAATTTCCAGCGCCAGCATAAAGATGACTGACGCTAGCCAAAAACCTAAATAGACGGACTCGCCCGCCTTAAAGCGAGCGATGCTATGACGCAGACCCCAGAGCGCACCGACGATGAGCAACACTTCAACGATATTCATGGTCCAGTGGGACAGCGTAAAAGGGCTTTTTACAAAGGCCCAACTTTCAATATTTTGGGGGGTAAAGCCACCTAGACGCTCAACCAGCTGAGTAAACGTGAGTGCTGACTCAGTCTTAGTCACGGTCACTGAGCACCGAGCGTTACTTTACCGACAACTTGAGAAACATCGGCCCCAGATTCCCAGTGGCCAAGCCACTCGCCGTAGTAGTCGGGCAAAGGCTGGTTCACGCTGTCATGCCAAGGGAACTGTGAGGCCAGGACGCCGACGGCTGATCGTAACTGCGCCCGCATGGGTATGCGCGCAAAGGGGTTGTCTGAAAAAGCGTTTTTGGGCACGTCTTTAACCACTAACTCAAACTCGTTCTTGATCATGTCGAAGAGATGCCGGGTATGCTTTTGAAATGCGCCGGTGTTTCGAATGCGGTACCAATGACTGCCTACCACGTGGTTGTAAACATCGTAGGCGGAACTTCGGTGCTCGATTTCTTCGCAAAAATGCCAAACAAAAAGGGATGCCACTTGTGCGTCACCCTCTTCAAATAGGGCTGCACGGTGATCCAATATCATTTTGAAAAAAGGGGTGAAAATTGCCTCTAGGCCACCCGCATAGGCTAAGTGGTATTCCAATGGGTGGGTGTTGTAGACATCGTCATAGCTCGCGAGGACTTTATCGAGCACGCCCTGCAATGCGGGATATTGCGCTATCAGGGCCCGGGCATGTCGCATGTGTTTTTGAGCGTGGATGGCTTCTTGCTGGCGAAAGGCACGGGCCTCTTCCATCACTGCCGCGTCAGTAATCTGCGCTTCGGCATCGCGCATCACACGGCACATATACTTTTCAAAGCCGACAACAAAGAACGTAATTTGATTCATTAAAACAGAGAAAGAGGGGTTGTCAGGATTCCAAATAAACTTGGCCTGATCTACATCGAAGTCAATTTGCCTGACAACTAAATTACTCATGGTGCCGCTGCGCTTCCTGTTCTCCAAGGCCAAAAGATAGCCGGTTTAGCTGCCTCGAACCACTGGCATTACCGATGACGACGACAATTTGCGGGATGGCGAATTAGCCAAGAGCAGCTCGAGTGGATGTGCCACTTTCCACCAAACCAAAATTTCGAGCGGGTTTTCGGGGTCCACAAAGCCTCATTTTTGTGGAGTGTTTTGTCAGTTGTCCAACTAAGAAAAGGCTGTCTCACCACGTCTGAAGTAGACACACGTCTATTTGATAAACCCCTTAAGCCGATCGCCCAGCTTGCTCTTAATCTTGTCTTCCACCCTCGACTTGGCTTCATCCTTAAGGGCATCTTCAACGACGCCTTTGAGTTGGTCTTCCATGGCTTTGTTATCCACTCGGACCTTGGGTACAGCGAATGACCCCCGCACCTTAACGGGCACCATAAAATTAGCCACCGGAAGCTTTCGGCGCTTAATGATCAACTCTGAATCTGTCAGCGTGGCGAGTAAATCCAGAGTTAACTCACCCTCACCGGCGTATCGGAACTCACCGTCTAGGCTCAGATCGATCTGCCCGCCGTTAACGCGCTTGGCGATATCCGGTTTCAACGCCGACAAAGAGCTCTTTGCATCTAGGCCGTCGAAACTTAACTCAAGCTGGTTTGCCCCGGCGCCGCTTAACTCATCGAGTTGCATGAGCATCCCAATTGACCCGTCGTCTGAAGCCATCTCGATGCGAGGAGAGACGCCGAGCCGCTTGGGGTTCGAGGCTAAGTTTTCAGCCAGAACGGACAGGTCCTTGTCGGCAAATGTGGCGATGCGAATTGAATCCACCGACACCTTCTCTGCCAGCGCAGACCAATAGCCTTCTTCAATGGGCGCAAATGACAGCCCTGTATAACCACTTTGCGCAATTTGTTCGTCTAACCAATCCGCGTAGTTCGGGGAGCCGACAGCGGGCTGAGACTCAGAGCCCTCTGGAATGACGCCCTCCCAACGCTTTAACAACGCCTGTACTTGCCTTAAACGATCAAGCCAGGTCTCAGCATCCTTCACGTAACCACCCACTTCGTCTGACGTGGGGGCCGTATTGGCTACAGGCCCAATCAAAGGGTCAGTCAATTGGCCGGGGCTCGTTCTAGGCATGCCAGAGCGAGCCTCTTGAGCTCGAACCTCCTTGATCAAAACACGCTTGGAAAGCAACGCCGCACTGGATAGCGAAATACGTAACGCTGTGGCCGAGAACAAGTTCACTGACAGATCGGACGGGTCTGCTACTTCCAGACCGGTCACATCGAGCGTTCCCGTCCATACATTCAAGCTCAGGCGGTCGATATCCACCGTGGCTCCATTGGCGCGCTCAAGCACCGGCACTAGGGCGCTCTTAAGATCTGACTTTGCCCATTGCCAAATACCCAGCGCGAGGAGAGCAATGAGCGAAGCGCCAATGAGCCCTTCTTTTACTCGAAACAAGGGAACGGCTTTGTTGAGCGCAGAGCCCAGGCCTTCTTTGGACGACTTGCCAAGCAGCAAAGTGAGTGCCATCCGACCGAGAAATGATTGTGCGAAAGCGTCGAACGTTGCATTCGCTTGTAAGCCAGCCCCCGCGTTACGCATTTTTTGAACACCGCCATTGACGATTAGAGCTGTGACCAGCGCAAGTGGCACGCCGACAATGAGAGCGCCCACCGTCGCATAGCGTTCAAAACCGAACCAAGCCAATACGGGTAACTGACTTAGTTTCAGTAATCCGACGCCTATAGATCCATTGAGTGCAGCCTGGCCCAGATCAAATAGCCACGGGAGACTCAACCATAGGAAGGTTTTTGAAACCATTAACGACAGGGCAAACAGCCCGGAGTTAATGCGAATAAGCAGAGAGCAAAGAACAAGAACAGCCACCAGCCCCGCGCTGGCGCCGTAGTCCGGAATCATCCCTAACAGGAACCCCAACACGACGCTGACCCAAACGTGGGAGGGCGACAAGCCGCCTTTTAAAAACTTACTGATTGAGCTGACAGCCATGTGCTCCCCCTATCTGCTATCCGATGAGATAATCCCTCACCTGCATATCCTCATCGCCCACCTTCTCGTAGTTGTCGGCAATGCGCTTGTTAATGAACTCGCGCCAGGTGAACTCTCTTTATTTCGGGTCTTCACCCGACGTGATCGGCTTAATCAGTTCATCAGCCTTAGGCATGTAGACGAACTGAATCGACAACCGCACACCAACTCAACCTGTCTGCTCCAGATTCAAGATTTGTTCGTAAGGCACGCTATTTGCTCGATAGCACACACAGTTATTCTTCGGGCTCGCGCTCAAATCGCGCTAGTCACCCGAAATTTGTTTCAACACCACATTTAGATCGTATCTCTCGTCGCCCTCAAATCTCGGCGCCTGAGCGGCGAATGCCGCGTCAATCTCGCTCCATCGCGACTGGCCGAACTCAACCGCATGCGGGTGCGTAACGATCAAGAAGCTTCCCTCTTCAAGACCGCGGATCGTAGCTTCTGCAACGTCCTCAACAGGCATGCCGATATGTTGCATGGCTGCACCAGCCCGCTCTGAACCGGCCTCTGCCCCACCGTAACGATCTTGGCGGCGCTCACTCGCTTTCCACAAAGTGGTGCCGACGATACCGGGGCACAGCACACTGACACCGATGTGCTCGGGCAACTCGCGACGCAGCACATCAGACAAACCTAGCACCGCATGTTTTGACGCCGTGTATAACCCCGCTCCCAAGTGAGGAACACCGAGGCTGTGCTCAGACGCTGTATTCAGAATCCACGCGGGTGTGCCCTGCTCTACAAAGAGAGGGACGAAGCTGCGAATACCGTTCATTACCCCACCGACATTGACCGAGAATACCCACTCAAGGTCGGCTGTTGTGGTGGCAAAGAGCGGTTTGGTGGCGTGCATCACGCCTGCGTTATTAACCAAAATATCAATAGCGTCGTAGGCCTCTACAGCAGCGTCACGCATGGCAACGACGCTCGACTCATCACTCACATCTACCTGAACGGCAATCGATTGATGGCCATTGGCGTCGAGCTCGGCTTTCGAAGCAGCGGCAGCTTCCAGTTCGATATCCGCGATCACCACCTTGGCACCCGCCTTACCGAGAGCCGCGCAAAGCGCTTTGCCGATACCGTTTCCGCCACCTGTTACGACGGCCGTTTTATTATTCAAATCCATAGGAAACCTCAATTCAGCATGTGGGTATCACACGACTCAACATTTGCTGATGTCACAGTCTACCAATAATCCGATTTGACCTTCTTATTTTGCGGTGACCGGTACATTCTCTGATATGGTTGAGCCACTAAAACGTTAATAACGAAAACTTTGTTCTGGGAAATTAATCAATGAGCAATGCTGCTCCGCCTGTGGATAACGAAGCAAGCACCGAAAATACAGGTTACGGCTCAAAGTCCTACCGCACTTATGTTCTGGGGGCTCTAACACTAATCTATGTTCTGAACTTCGTCGATCGAGGGCTTCTGTCTGTTGTAGGTCCCGACTTAATCCCAGAGCTCGGCATCTCCGATACCCAGTTTGGCCTCTTAACAGGTTTTGGCTTTGCTCTGCTTTACACAATTGTTGGCATTCCCCTCGCACGCATCGCAGATACCGGACATCGTGTTTGGATTATGACGATCTGTATCGCGCTCTGGTCGCTCATGACGGCGCTTTGTGGTTTGGCTACCGAGGTAACGATTGGCTCAATGACCATTGGTGCGTTCTGGATCTTGCTGCTATGTCGTGTGGGGGTTGGCATTGGTGAAGCGGGCTGCACGCCGCCGGCAAACTCACTCATTGCGGATTACTACGCACCGAGAGATCGCTCTCAAGCCCTCGGTGTTTATGCGATGGGGGTGACGCTCGGAGGATTATTTGCCAATCTCATCGGCGGCTGGGTTACAGACGCCTTTGACTGGCGAGCCGCCTTCTTTGTTCTCGGCTTACCGGGCCTCCTCATTGCCTTTGTTTTCAAGCTAACCGTCACTGAGCCGCCGCGCGGATACACCGACTCTGCGGGCACCGAACCTACAGACGAGGTGGCATTAGGGGAAGCACTTAAAGAGTTGACGAAGAAGCCTGCTTTTTGGCTTATGACCGCAGGCGCCACTATTGCCGCGTTCTGCGGCTATGGCATCAGTTCCTTCCAATCTATTTTCTTTGTGCGATCGCACGGCATCACTGCAGGTGAAGCCGCTATTTGGATTAATACACCGGTCGCCCTTGCGGCAGCCTTTGGCACCTTCGGAACTGGCTGGATTGCCACCAGGCTCTACAAAATATACCCAGGCGCTATTGCTTGGGTACCCGCCATAGGCCTTGGCATTTCAGTCCCTTTCTATCTCTTTGCGTTTACGACAGAAAGCTTGCTGTGGGCAGGTATCGGTTTGAGCATTGCCGGCTTCTCAAAATACGGTTATCTCGCGGCGCAATACACCATTGGACAGGGTGTTGTGACCATGCGTGTCCGTGCAACAGCGACCGCCGTGCTCCTGTTCATCGTCAATCTGCTGGGCTACGGGTTTGGCCCTCTGTTCATTGGCGCGATATCCGACGTCTTCTTTGTCAATGGGATTACTGAGCTTGGTGTGACCATCGAGGAACTCTCTCGCAACCAGTGCCATCCGACGTCGATCGGGCTTTTGAATGCAAACTTGCAAGAGGCGTGCGGTGCGGTCTACGCGCAGAGCCTTCAGTCGGCAATACTGATTACCGCCAGCCTCTACGCTGTCTGCTCGCTCTTTTTCTTGCTTACATGGCCAAGGCTGAGTAAAGACATGGTTGATCGCAACACAGACTGAATGCGAGCGCATACTGCCGGACTTTTACTGCAGCTTAGGCACTCCCCTCTCCGCTTCCGGAGGGCGGCGTATCAGCCTAGCGCTGCAAGCATTGCCTGAATGCGCTCATGACCCAAACCTTCAAGCGTGAGGATATTGCGCTCAGGTATTTCCTCGGGGTTCGGGAAACCGTCTAGCGCCCGTGTCACCATAGCCTCACGAAGTAGGTGAATAATTGGGAACGGTGCGCGATTAGTGAAATGGCTTGTGGCGTCAACAGGCTCACCCGCAAATTGGTAGTCGGGGTGAAAGCTCGCCAGCTGCAGGACGCCCTGCAGATTCATCTCCTCAAGCAGCAACTCAGTGCTATCTAGAAATTCTAGATAGGCCTCAAACTGTGTCAGTGCGTTTGGGAATACCACCAGCGTAGTCGCCACGTCCGCCTCGGACGAGTTTTGGATGACCGCGATTTCATTTACCAAGGCACGGGATATACCCTCTGGGTCGCTTGCTTGGCAGACTTCGATACGCAAGGCATCGGAGCCCACAACGGGTCGAGCAAATGGACAGAGGTTAAGTCCCACAACAACGTCGGTAAGCCATGCACGTGTTTTTCGCTCCGTAGCCTCTACTGCGCTGTCTTTTTCGGTGTCTGCGGTATCGCCCTTATTAGCTCGCATCTTCGAGTGCCTGTTGCTGTTCCATCCACTGCTCTTCTACTCCCTCGACCTCCGCCTTCAAAGCTCCTTCGTCTTTTACAATGGCTGCGAGCCGATCTCGCTGGTCTGCCTCGTAAAGAGCGGGGTCAGCAAGCGCTTCCTGTAGTTTCGCCAGCTCGGTTTGAAGACGCGCGAGTTGTTTCTCTGTTTTCTGCAATGCTTGACGCAGTGGCTTCAAACGCACGCGTTGCTCCGCGCCGCTTTGACGCAGCTCCTTGCCTTTTACTCCCTTTTTACTCCCGAGGTCCTCCGCACTCGTGCTGCTCGGCGCTGCGGTATTGGTCGCACTCGGCTTTGGAGTTGCACTCTTGGCTTCACCAGCACCCGAATGTTTTGAGGTTTTATCGCCCGCTAGAACCCATTTCTCATAGGTCGGTAAGTCATCGGGGTATTCCGTTACCGCGCCGCCCTCGACTAACCAGAGCGACTCGACAACATGGCGAAGTAGGTGGCGATCGTGACTGACGAGGACAATGGCGCCGGTATACCCTTGCAAGGCCATTGCTAGAGCATGACGCATTTCTAAATCGAGGTGGTTAGTGGGCTCGTCGAGAATAAGTACATTTGGGTCCTGCCAAACCACCATAGCCAGCGCTAATCGTGCTTTCTCCCCTCCCGAAAACGGTCGGATGATCTCCTTCGCACGATCACCTTTAAAATTAAACCCACCCAAAAAATCAAAGATGGTTTGCTCGCGAGCATTTGGGCTGAGTCGCTGCAAATGCAGGAGCGGACTCGCATCGAGATCGAGTACATCTAACTGTTGCTGATCGAAATAACCAATGCGTAAATGTGCACCCGTAACTCGCCTCCCGCTCTTAGCTTGCAAGGCCCCCGTTAACCCCTTGAGCAGCGTGGACTTTCCCGCGCCATTCTTACCCAATAGGCCTATTCGATCACCGGGGTGGAGTGAGAACGACACACGTTCTAAGACAGCTTCCTCGCCATAACCTAGGGTCAGTTCATCGACTGACAGCAAGGGATCGCTGGTCTTACCCGGCTCAGGAAACTGAAAATAAAAAGGCGAGTCTGCATGCGCTGGCGCCAGTGTCTCCATGCGCTCGAGGGCTTTTAGACGACTTTGTGCCTGCTTAGCCTTGGTTGCCTTCGCCCTGAATCGACGCACAAAGTCTTCAATGTGCGTAATCTCGCGCTGCTGACGCGCGAACTGTGCCCGTTGCTGAGCCATGCGTTCGGCACGCTGCTTCTCATACGCTGAATAGCCACCGCGATAAGTCACCAGCCCCTGCCCCTCCAAGCTCAAGGTGCGATCGCAAATGGCATCAATAAAATCACGGTCGTGAGAGATCATGAGCAACGTACCCTCATAGCGAAGCAACCACTGCTCAAGCCACAACATGGTGTCGAGATCTAGGTGGTTTGTGGGCTCATCGAGCAGGAGCACATCGGACGGCGTCATCAACGCCCGTGCCAAATTGAGGCGCACGCGCCAACCACCTGAAAAATCGGTGACGGCATTATTGAGTTCAGATGAAGAAAAGCCCAAGCCCAACAGCGGTTGTTCGGCACGACGCTGTGCGTCGTAGCCATCAAGTGCGTCGAGATCCTGGTAGAGCGATGCCGCGTGCTCAAAGTCCTCGTCACGCTCCGCTTTAGCAATTGCTTGAACAAGCGCGAACACAGCGGCATCGCCTGCCATCACAAAGTTAAGTGCTGTTGCGTTGCTGGCCTCGAGCTCCTGCGCCATGTGCGCCAGTCGAAGTCCCGCCATACCGCGGATAGTGCCGCTATCGGCGGCGAGCGCTCCCATGAGCATGGCGAACAAGCTCGACTTACCCGTGCCATTCGCCCCAATGAGCGCAAGCTTCTGACCAGGCTGTAATGTGGCAGAGCCGTCCTCTATTAAGAGTTTGGGCCCTCGGCGGAGGGTGATGTCGTCTAGGATGATCAATTGAGAGACTTTTTATTCAATTACCTACTTACCTACATTACCCACTTGCCTGTCTTTGAGCCTTCTCACGGCTAGCAAGTGGACCGCTCGCCTAACCCGTCATTGGAACGGGTTCATCTCCCTAGTGTGGGGATATCCGAAAAGAGGAAGGCCGAGCCCGCAAGTGTCTCATATTAGTGCTTGGCATCGCTTACTCATTAGATAGAAAGTTCCGGGGAGACCACTAAACTACTTCGCTCCCGTACCGCCGTATCGATGCCAACGCTGCGCCCTGACAGGAGGGAACAGCCTCCGCAGGGCTTTCCTACCGTCTTAAATGTCTTAGCAAGAATCGACGGGGCGTTACTGAGTTGCCAACGATGCGGACGCTGCCACTTGCCGATCCCAGTGGCGGCGCAGGCCGTCTGCAATGACTAAACCTAAGGGGGCAGAGGCCCAAATAGAGATCAACAGCGAGGCACTTTCCCACTCACGAAGTAGCGGCCCCGTGATAACAAGCAGCACACGGAATCCCCAAAACGCGCCATACATGGCCCCGACAAAGCGGATCATCCAGATACGATGTCGCTCCCAGTCGCTTCGAATAGCCGTGCGCGCCCCCATGACAGCCGCTCCGTAAACGCACAGCGACATTGAGTAAAAGCCCCACTCTGCCCAAATACCACCGTAGGATTGAACCGCATTGTGCTCACTGGCCAAGAACAACGCTGCAACCGTCCCGATTGTGAGAAACATCAGCGTCAGTCGACCCACCCAAGCGTGTCCTGCTCCCTCGACGCTGTGACCCGGCCGAAACAACTGAATATGCATCAACACGAAAACGATTGAGTTGCAAACCAAGTGGACATAAAGCGCGCTGGTTCGCAGTAGCGGTGCCTCGACAAATCGATCAAAGAAGGCCACGCCCCAGCTCTGATGCAGGTCAAAGGTCGCACCCCATAAAGAACATGCATTGTTGGAACAGGTAGTCATTGCCGACGGCACCTCGCCCGCAGGCAAACCTAGGTTGTCGAAGAAATCATAGAGACTAATGAAAAACGCAATCCCAGCCGGCGCACCCTCCAACACATATCTGATATTGAGAAACAGCAGTAAGACCAACCCAAAGCCCGCAATGAGCGGCCACTGTTTTGGCCTGAACAAACCTCGACTGATGAGCGCGCCCCACACGAGGACCGCACCATAAAAACCCATTACGCTTAGTGGCATAGTTCGTTGCCTTTTTCATTATTGTTTTTGTTCGAGCCGAGCTTAGAGCCCTCATATTCCAGGTGCATCATGAACCAGCCCGCTAAGAAAAAAAATAGGCGAGCCCTAGGGCGCCGTGGTGTTATGACTTAACCCTAATATCGCTCAGCTTAGTTCGACGAGCCTTTTGCTTCACCTCAAGGACCATTAAACTGATCATCAGATTTGCAAAATAGGCGTTTCTCATGCGTAACCTTGCTTTAAGACCACAGCGGGCCGTCTTTGTCTCCATTGGCTTACTGCTCACTATGTCTGGGTGTGCAGGCATAGAAGAGGTTCCCGCCTGGGAAAGAGGTTATTTAGCAAAAACCGGCATGCAGTGGGATAACTTCCCGCGCGAGGGACGCTTAGCGGATCACGTTTACACCAGTAAAGAGGCCTCCTCGGGAGGTGCAAAGGCCGCCGGAGGTGGATGTGGCTGTAACTAAGAATCAGTCGCCAATGCCCCGCGCGCCTCAAAAGCTCAGCGTCAAAAGCCCGATAGTACAAGCCCTTGGTACCGCTATTGCGGCAATACCCGCTTATCAGTCAGCGCAAGCTGACGCGCCGCCAGCCTATTCCGAAATGGGTATCCGATATTCCCATTACGACGAGGATCAACTGGCCGAGTCGACCTTCATCTTTGGGAGCAGGGATCGCTACGATATCGATATCACCCAATTCTGGTTCGAGACGCCGGTAGGTGGATCGTGGTCCGTTGCACTCGATGTACAAAATGATGTCATGAGCGGTGCCTCTCCTTGGTTTATCGGTACCAATGTTGACGGTGATCCCGGGGTGATTACTAGCGGCGCAAGCATCTCCGATCAGCGTGTCGAAGTCGGTGTTACTACCCGCTATTTTTGGGCGGACGGTAATGCTGGATTTAATGTGGCACAGTCCAAAGAAGATGATTACGAAGCCACCTCATGGGCATTTGATGCCTCCTGGAACAGTGAGGGCAATGCGAGAACCTGGACAACATCACTCAGCAGCTCGAACGATTCTTTAGAACCAGAGCAAGGAAATATACCGGTATCGATAGAGAGAGGCTCTCTGGAGACCCAGTCGGTCTATTTCGGCATGAGCCAAATTCTGTCCAGCACCGCGCTCATGCGAGTCGGGCTTAGCTACACAGTGAGTGACGGTTATTTATCTGACCCCTACAAGTTGTTTGACCAACGACCCGACCAGCACGAACGCTTCGCGATAAGCACGGGTTATCGCCGGCACTTTATTGAAGCGCAGGGATCGCTTCACCTCGATTACCGTTATTACGACGATAGCTGGGGTACTCATTCTCACACTGCGGAAGTCGCCTGGCACCAGGAAATACGAGGGCACAGTCTAAAGCCTTATATTCGCTACTACAGCCAAGAACAGGCTGATTTCTTCTCAACGAGAGCTCAGCTTGATGAGCGCTATTATGCTGACGATTTTCGTCTTTCCTCTTACGGGGCGCTCACAGCGGGTGTTCGGGGTGTCGTAGCCGTCGGTGACTGGCAGTTCGAAGGTCAAGTCGAACGCTATATGAGTGAACATAGTTGGGGCTTATCGGGTGGCGAAGAGTCTCCCGCTCTAGTGGACTTCTGGCGCATGACGGTAGGAGTGTCGTGGCGCTTTGACTGAGCCAAGCAGCTTCACCCAACAGCAATTTCGTGTCATGGGGGGGCCGGCCTCGCTTACCCTTCGTCATATTGCACCGATGCGCGAGCGGGCTGAGGACACCTGTAACGAGGTGAGAGCGGAACTCGACCGTCTTGAAGCGAAGTACAGCCGCTATGTCGAAGCAAGTGTCATTAGTGAGATAAACCGCAATGCAGGGTCAGGTACTGTCACTAAAATAGACGATGAAACACGAGGACTACTCCACGTTTGCAGTCGTCTGTACGAGCAAAGCGATGGTCTATTCGACCCAACGGCTGGCACATTAAACGCGGTCTGGAACTTACAAAGTGGCCGGATTGATGCGCCCCAAAGACTGCCCACCCTCCTTAATCGCATCGGCTGGCACAAGGTCAAAATTAGTGCTGATGGCGTGTATCTACCCGAGGCCAACACCTCGCTGGACCTGGGCGGCGTCGTTAAGGAATATGCTGTTGATCTGGGGGTGAAATTACTGAGGCGGCGCGGATTTAACGACGTGATTGTCGAGCTCGCCGGCGATGTTTTTGCGAGCGGTACAAACGACCACAATATGCCTTGGCGAATTGGTGTAGCTGACCCCAGTCAGCCCGATAAACCATTGACCACAATCGAATTAGAGGACGCAGCCCTCACCAGCAGCGGGTCTTATCAGCGCTTCTTCACGCATAAAGGAGTGCGATACAGCCACTTCCTGAACCCAAAGACAGGTTACCCGGTAGCGGGCGCAATCAGCGTAAGCGTCGTCGGCGAAAATGCACTCATGGCAGGCGCCGTTGCCACCATTGCGTGCCTAAAAGGCAGTGAAAGCGCTAAGGCGTGGCTACTAGCTGCGGATCTACCGTGGTTGATTATTAATGAATCGGGCCGGCTCGAGGGACCCTTAGCTAATCGCTAAGCGATTTTTACAAGAGCGTCTCTTGCTTTGTCATTACGACAATCGGTTAAGGACGCGCTTCAACCGCCTCAGCCCATGTTTTAATAACCTGGTAGCCCGACGTCTGAGTCCCGTAGCGAACACCACCACCATGACCAAGCGTTCCTGATAACTTACCAAGAAGTCGGGATGCGCTGCTGCGATCGATAAAGGAAACCATCGAGTCGTAGTTTCGCTGAGGACTACCAGCAACACTTGCACCATATAGGCTCAGTCCACCCGGTGCGCCCACCCTGCCATGGCAGCCCGAACTTGTGCAGCCACGCTGAAAATCGGCGATAAGCGGATTTACATTCTGTGTATAGTCATCTTGCAAGGAGCCACTCGTATCCTCGCAGCCCGAGTCGTCTACAACGACGCCTGGAGAAGAATTGGGACACTGATCAAGGTCATCTGATACACCATCGTCGTCAGAATCCAGCTGCGAGGGAGAACATCCGACGGCATCCGCAGTTTCGTCCGAGGGCGTCGACGGGCACTGATCAAGGTCATCTGATACACCATCGTCGTCAGAATCCAGCTGCGAGGGAGAACATCCGACGGCATCCGCAGTTTCGTCCGAGGGCGTCGACGGGCACTGATCAAGGTCATTAGTAACACTGTCGCCATCGTCATCGATTTGAGAGTCTGCACACCCCTGTGCATTCACCGTAGCTCCCGCTGGCGTGTTGGCACAAAGATCATCTGTGTCCGCCACTCCGTCGGCGTCTGTATCTGCAATTTGGACGGTGTCCTCGCCGTCATCCCCATCACCCTTGAGGATAAAAAACATAATCTCCGGCGCGATCGGCGTTGTCGATTGCGTGGATACGACCGACTCAGACTTGGGCTCACTTGCATGAACCCCCGTAACCAAGATCACGTTCAACAGACTCAACGCCGCAATGCAGATCGCAACCAAACCCTGTCTGAATAATTGTGGTGTCATGGGACCGAGTGTACTCGAAGGCGTCACCATAGCCACCCAAGGACAACGCTTATGTAAAGACAAAATGTTGACGGCGCCGTTGAAAGCCCCGCTGACGTCTTCACGTCAGGGGAGCTACTTTATGAATAGTAGAGTGCTACCAAGTTACTCGCCGGCCGCCTTCTTCACCGCTAATAACTCCTCATACTGCGGTGTTTCACCTTTAGCCTGCGCCATAAAGGTGTTGCGAATGGCTTCACCATCGAGCATAGATGCGTTCCATGTCGCAATGTAATCAAGCCCATCAGCGGTGCTGTGATCACGTGCATAGTTCACCATGCGCTTGGCTCCAGAAACCGCAAGCGGCGCATGAGCGGCGATTTGACGCGCGATATTCATGACCGCCTCGAGCATGTCTTCTGCTGAATCATAAACATCGTTAACCAGCCCGATGTCACGCGCCTTCTTTGCGCTGACTCGCTCAGCGGTGTAAGACATTTGACGCGCCCACCCCTCTGGAATCAATTTCACCAAGCGCGGATAGGTGCCCACATCGGCCGTCATACCAATTGCCGTCTCGTGTACGGAGAAAAACGCATCACGCGTTGCATAGCGACAGTCACAGGCTGTAATCAAGTCCATCGCGCCACCTACCGCAGCCCCCTGAATCGCAACCAGTACTGGCATTCGCGCTTCTTCAAGACAGGTGAACGCATCCTGCAACGCCATGCAGTGATGCCTAAACGCCTCTGCGCGCACGAATCGACTACCATTCTCAGGACCGTCCAAGCCACCCTCAGTAAACACTGAGATATCCATTCCAGAAGAAAAGTGTCGTCCTTCTGCAGAAAGCACGATGACCCGACATGCGGCGTCGCGAGAGAGTTCATTCACCACAGCCGGTAGTTCAGTCCAAAACGCAGGAATCATCGAATTCGCCTTCTCTGGACGATTAAAACGAATGTGGGCAATGCCATCTGAAACATTTAAATCAAAGCATTCGTAGGCCATGGGTTGATCTCCTTTTGGTATTTGTATGCCAGCGCAGCAGATTTGAACGCTGATTATTTTTTGATTTCCGCTACGTTAGCGCTCGCGACCCCTGAGTGCAAAGTTAAGTCTCAAACGCCGCCCTCTTCGATACCCCAAGCTGTCCATTTCCCACAACACACGAATAAACGAAAAGGGGGCTCACATGCGACGCCTCGGTAGCTATTGGTTGCAATGATGCAATGTTAGGCAGAGTTCATAGCATCCGACGCGCACAGGTAACCCGCAACACGAGCAAGTACGCCTCAATGAGCCCGCATAAAAAAGCCGCGACAAGCGCGGCTATTGAGAATACTCATAGACTTAAGCGCCGGGACGACCCAGAACCTGCTCCGTCATCAACGCCTCGCCCGTACAGTCCACCATTTGGTAGTAATCCATCCGACCGCGCCATCCGCCCTTGGCATACCATTCTTGGTGCTGCATCAAACCTGCCATATCGGGATAAACAACGACGTGGGCGAACTCACCGGCTGCATCACCTCCGCCAATGTTTGGATACATCATGAACCAGGCTATGTTTCCAATACCGTCAGGGTTGTCATTAACAAACTGTGCGTGAGCAGCATTGAGATCATCGTGAGACACACCGTCTTTTCGTGTACACCAATTCCACGTCACTACTCGGTCGTTGTCGGCATTCATTGCCGGCACATCGGCCCACATCGTAAACATCGGTGCAAATTTAACGTTGCACGACGCCATCTCTTGCCACTGCGCATTGAGTTTCTGACCTGACTTACCGGACAACCACTTGTCCCAAGAGGTCCCCGCGTTGTCAAAATCCGTGACTAAGAAATCGACAAAGTCGGCGGGATAGGGGTTCATGGCATTGTTGTGGGTAGCGAGGGGGAACTGCCGGACCGACGCTACCTCAGCGTCATTTTTCTTCGCCCATTTTCGATATCGGTCGAAGAATTTTTCATAGTCACTCAAAGAAACGCCATCATTTAACGTGCAAAGATTCGCCTGAACCGACATCGGCTCTGTGGGATCTATTCCTCCGGTAAATGTTGCGTGGTCATCCGCCGCTAGGAACGGCGATATTGCGAATACAACGGAACCTAATACAACTTGCTTAAATGCTTTCATTGTCTTGCCCCAGATTAGTATTGTCTGTGGAGCTCTGAACGTTAGCGAAGTGGAACCGCAAACGCTGCCCCGAACCAAAATCTACATCGCTTACCAAGCTTGTCTATGAATTTCGTTGAGCAGTGTCTGATTTGACTCCTTTTCACTCATTCGGTGCGGAACTCAGATCGCGCCCTTTAGTGCAAAATCGTTCTTTTCCCGGTGTCAGGACGCCCTGAAGTTCAGTTTGTGTCCAATACAACGGCCCTCTTCATGCAGGTTTTTACGCACCAAAACAGTTACGTTGTCGTAGCTGTTTTAGTAACCTTAAAAATAGGCACCTCTCATGTCCCTGCGCTCAACATCATTTACTTATGGTCTTATTGCCTTTGCGGGCAGCCTCACCGCCTGCGGCGGAGGCGGATCGGGCTACGACAGTGCCCCCGAGCCTGTCGTAACGACACCCCCAGCACCCTTTGTCATCGAGGGTACAGTGCCTGGCTTCCTCGATCAGGGAACCTTAGTTTCCCTCTCCCTGTCGGGGAAGACGTTCACCACAACCACCGATGCTCAAGGTAGATATGAGCTCACCTTAAATGAAGATGTCTCCGAAAGCGGATTTGCAGTCGTAAATGCGCAAGGCCAGGGTAGTCAGGACTTCATTGAATTTAAAAGTGTGCTCGGAGCGGTATCTGCACTGAAGTCGTTGGCTGGAAGTGACAATATACTGACGGTCAACGAGTACGCTGCAACCCATATTTCAGAGATGACCACGGCAGCCGCTGGCCTCGCAATGATCGAGCAGAGCGGTGTTATGGCTGATTCGCCGGTCGCGTGGCGAAACGCCACGTTAAATATCAATGCAGAAGAGCTCCTCATTGCATCCTCGGCCATCCGCCTAGCCATCAACAACGCTGATATGAAATCGGGAATGATTCCTGATGGCACAACCACCATGGACCTGGCAACTTCCATTGACGCACTTCATAGCGCCGTCGAAATGATGAACGCCGCCGGGGGCACCACAAAAGCCGATGCCAAGATGGAAACCATTGAGAGCGCCGCGACGATCATGCTTCAGCGACCGGCGTCGCTCGAAAATATATTTATTTTTGAGCCAGGGTATCGGTCATCGGCCTACCAGTTCTTGCCCGACGGCACCGGTATTCGCTTCACCAACAGTCAGAACGAGATGAGGGAGTTTGCGTGGACTGAAGCGGAGAAAACGACCGAGCTTTATTACGACAACTGGGTTGTTGAGTCGAAGACAGTGAAGATTGATATCGATGGCGATGGCATAGAGGAAGAAGTTAGAGAGGAAATCGTTCTCACGAAAACAGACTTAACCTTTGTATCTGAGCAGTCTGATTATGATGTAGTCAACATTGTCGACTATTTCATGAAGCGCTATCCAGATAATGCTGATGCTCTCGAGGCGCAGCCCTTCGACAGATACGACGACAAAGACGCTGGCCGCGGTGCAAAAGCATTTTTTGCCTCAACCGGTGATGCCTTTGACCAACCACAAGCGGATATTTCAGATTGGATTCTGCCGATCCCGGGTCGATGGTCCGAGGACTATCCCGATGGTCGTTTTTACCGTCGTGACATCACTTTCGACTTCATGATCTTTGATCCGGCAAATGCCGGAGCCGGCGCCGAGATTGGAAGCTTTTCATGGCGAGCCAATCCCGATGGCCACCTCCTGATCACCACAGAGCATGGAACAACGTTGGAGTATTTGCCGCTTGCTAATCGAGTGTGGGGCGTGATCGAACGCGACGCTTCTGATTTCGTAGTGGGAATGAACGTGACCTTTGGCGGAAAACGTGAAGTTGATGCGAATGCCTTTACGCCCGGCGTTTACACACTCGAATGGAGCTGGTTGGACGATCGTAACTCTCAATTCTGGATCGACATCAATGCGGATGGAACGGCACGCAGTGTATGGACCGAAGACCAAGATGGAGACGGAATCGTTACCGTCAGTGAATCGCGGATCAATACCGGTGACTGGACTAACGAATTTGAGAATCTGACGATCAACTTTTACCGAAATAACGGGCCGGATAATTATGACCCGTGTGCGTCAGATGAGCTCGAAGGGTGCGTCATCTATAACCGTCGTTTCTGGGATATTTTTGCTGTTGAAGACAACCGGTTTTTCGTGGGACACACCCATAATTTTTTCGACTACCTTGACGATGTTCAAACCCGGTACATTCTGGATGCAAGGCATTGGGTGCGCCTAGACGAGGCGCCCATCGAGCTTTCGGAGGACTGATCGCTTGTCATGAAGCGGGCCTACAGCGCCCGCATGTCCTCAGCCTCCACTGAGGGCTTATATTGGGGCTCGGGAGATCCAAATCCCGACGCCTCGAAGGCCACTCCGACAGATAACAACAACGCGTCAGCCCCACGACCGCCCATAAACGAGACACCCACTGGCACGCCTGCAATCGTCCCCATCGGTACCGTCAGATTGGGGTAGCCACTGATGGCAGCCATAGCGCCTGCACCCGCCCAAGCTGGCCAAACATCACCGTTGACGACATCGACTCTTGGGGAAACCGGACCACTGGGGCCCATCAAGACCTGAACATCATGTTCGCGAAGTAGCGCGTCGATACCATTGTCGCGGGTGGTTTGACGGATCAGTGCCAATGCATCCTGATAAGTATCACTTTCCATGGCGGGCGCATCCAGCGAAGACTCAAGGATGTCCTGACCAAAGACAGCCTGCTCGACCTCAGCGTTGTCGTTATTAAACGCTACAAGCTCAGCGAGACTGCGAATGGGAATATCGGCGGGTGATCCGCTCAGGTATTCAGTTAGGAACACCTTGAACTCGGCGCCTAATACTAAGCGCGCGGCTCCCCAGAACTCAGGTGGTGTATCATTACTCTCGATGCGCACAAGCGTTGCGCCTGCGGCTTCCATTCGGGCAATCGCTGCGTCGAGCTGCGCATTCAGACGGGGGCTGTCATTGCGTGAAAAATCCAGAACACCGATACGCATTCCCTTGATGACACTGGCGTCCAATGACCCAGCGTAATCGTTCTGCCACCCGGTCATCCCATCCAGCATGAGCGCGGCCCCTGCCACCGACTTGGTGATGGGCCCCGCCGTGTCCTGCGTGGCCGCAATAGGAACAATGTGCTCAATGGGCAAAAGCCCATGCGTAGGCTTCAGTCCTACCACGCCATTTACCTGCGAGGGACAGATGATCGAGCCGTTGGTCTCAGTGCCCACCGTCGCCGCCGCAAGGCTAGCTGCGGCTGCGGCCGCTGACCCAGAACTTGAACCGCAGGCTTGTCGATCTAGGACGTGTGGATTCTTGACTAAGCCACCCACTGACGACCATCCCGAAACGGAGTGGGAAGACCGAAAATTCGCCCACTGACTCAAATTAGTCTTGCCGAGAACAATCGCACCCGATGCGCGAAGCGCTGCCACAAGGGGGCTGTCTCGCCCCGTGACATTGTCAAGGAGCGCTGTTGAGCCAGCGGTGGTGGCGAGCTGATCTCTTGACTCTATATTGTCTTTAAGCAGCACAGGAATACCATCGAGAGGACTGAGCGCACGCCCTTCTCCGCGCCGCAAGTCGCTTTTTTGAGCAAGCTTCAGGGCATCTTTGTTCACCGAAATAACCGCATTGAGTTTAGGGCCAGCCCGATCAATGCGCTCAATTCGTCCCAGATAAGCTTGAACGAGGTCGACCGACGAAAACGCTTCATTCGCCAAGCCCACACTTAATTCAGGTAGTGTCATCGACACCACATCAGGCGCCGTCGGGACCGAGTTAGCCTGTGTGGGGTGCGCTGATTCATCTTGGGCACCACAGCCCCCAAGGATGAATGCGATCGATGTTGTGATGAATAGTCTTCTCATAAATGCACTCCCAGTGAAAACGACGAACAAAAACCAACAGCGGCCCTTAGGTCGCTGAAGCGGCTACCCATAGGCCTCGCACCCAGTGGCCTTCTACTCCGCGCTCGCGAATATGCTCATTATGGTGTTTCTCACACCGTTCACCGTTGTCGGCGCACTATTTATAACGCGGGTGTGGAGATCCACAGTGTCAAACGCAGGCCAGTCAGACTGTCCAGGTACATTGGGACTACCCGTTCTCGCAAAGCGGGTCCAATGCGCCATCATTTGCGCTGAGACCTTGCGATCGGTGTCGGTCCAGTCGTAGCCCACCTTGTCGATTGTGCCAAATACATAGGCCAAGTCGCCCGAATGATAGGCCCCACCGCTTCGGGGCCCCTTCTCAAGCGCCAAGAATGGTTGATCTGGCATGTAAATGTGAAACGCAGGTGGTACGTGATTCATAAAATACAGATAGGTATCTTGGCCTGCATCGGCGTGGTATGAGGCCCACTGCCGCATACCATAAGCCATGAATAAGTCTGTGGAGATTGCATGCTTGAGCTCACCCGGAGTCATGCTCGCCGCGTCGTATTCCGCCTTGAGCTCAGCCGCTCGCTTACCCCCCACATACTCCAAAAACCCCTGTAGTTCGGCTTCTGTTAATGCGCTCTCCACTTCAAAAAGCTCGTAGCCCTCGTCGGCAAGAAAGCCGAGCATAAGGGGTATATCGCTCTGCTCACCCGCAGCAAACACCTCATGAGGCCACCTTGGCAACACACGCCCGTCGATAACAATGCGACTCTCTGACTCCCAATTTGACTTGGTCATTGCCACAAGTAATGCATCAGGCTCAGCACCACGTAGGTCCTCAATGGAAGACGCCCCTAATGCATCGACTAGCGCCTGACCGCGCTCATGGCCGTTCGCATCCGCTTTCGTTAACTGATTCACGCACGCCGCAGACTGGCCAATTGCTTTGTGAAAGAGACCTTGCGCACCCGGTGCGGTCATCAGTGAGCACACACTTTGAGAGCCCGCGGACTGCCCGAAGATCGTCACGTTTTGGGGGTCACCGCCAAGCACTTCGATGTTTCGCTTCACCCATTGAAGCGCCGCAATCTTGTCCATCAACCCATAGTTCCCAGAGGTGCCGACCGCTGAATCCGACGCGGCCTCCTCAGAAAGCCATGGGTGGGCGAGAAACCCGAGCGGGCCAAGGCGGTAATTGATGGTGACGACCAGTACATCGTGTTGGGCAAGTGTGGTGCCGTCGAAAATCAGCGAGTGGCCCTGCCCACTGACGTGCGACCCGCCGTGAAACCACACCATGACTGGTAATTTTTCTGCACTCTCAGGTGCCCAAATATTTAGGTAGAGACAGTCCTCTGAGACAGGAAAATCCTCGCGACGCCAAACGAAACTTGAGGAATGACGCGGTTGATGACAGCTATCGGCAAATGTATCGGCCATCCTCACGCCAGACCAATTAGCAGGTGGCTGTGGCGCCTGCCATCGCAAGTCACCCACCGGTGGTTCAGCGTAAGGCAGTCCGCGAAAAACCGTAATCGCGCCGTCGAACGGCGAGTCAATACCCGTTACCTGACCTTCAGTAAGCTGCTTAACCTCGCTCGCTGAAGACGCTGTAACACCGAATTCATCGCCACAACCCAATAATTGTGAGAGCAATACCAGTAGCGCTAAGCGCTTCACTATTTTAATCGCGTTAGCATGCATATCTGCCACCTCTCGCCTTACCACTTTGTGTGAATCAAACTCCATTGTCAGCTGGTGCAAAGGCCTTGCAACAGTGCAATTTCATGCCTAACCGCCTCAGGTGAGCCCAACAGCTGTCGGTTAAAGCCAATTCGTTTAAACCAGTAATGCAGGCCAACAAGGTCAGTAAAGCCCATACCACCGTGGACTTCCGTACTCGTTTTAGCCACAAACTGCCCGACCTCGGCAAGATGCGCATTAGCATGACAAGCCGTGGTTGCTGCATCGTCGGCCGATTCGTCGAACGCATGCCCTGCGTACCACGCAAAAGCACGGCAGGGCTCGAGTTGCGACGCCATTTCAGCGCACATGTGCTTCACCGCTTGGAAGGAGCCAATCGCGCGATTGAACTGCTTTCTGTCTAACGAATAGGCGACAGCCTGATCGAGCATGTATTGAGCCGCACCCAAGGTATCGGCCGCTTGAATGCTGCGGCCACGGTAGACCGTGTCACGAACTAACTCCGCATCGTCCGTCACAAGACAGGCCGGCGTCTGATTAAAGTTCAGTTCACAGACACTGCGCGTCATATCGATCGTCGTAAGCGGTTTACGCGCTAGATGCTCCGTTTCCACCATGAAGACGCGACCGTCGGTCAGTGCCACCAAATAAGCATCCGCATCGGCATCCAGTGCATAGAGTGACTGCCCTGATAACTGTCCATTAACCTCGGTCACTCGGCCTTTTCGTGCCCCCAAGAAGTCGCTGAAGGCAATGCCCACACGGTAGTCACCCCTCGCCATACCGGCGAGTGGATTCGTTGCCCCGGCCCGGTTGAGTAGGTGTGCACCCATGATCGCAGCACTGAGAAAAGGTCCGGGACACGCGGCGTAACCCAGTGCCTCAGCAACAGCGACAGCATCGAGCATACCGAGCTCGGCGCCCCCGTGCGCCTCGGGTATGACTATGCCCGCTAGTCCCATATCCGCGAGACCACGCCACATGTCGTTATCAGAGATATCACCCGCCGCGACCTTTCGGACGCTGTCGAGTGAAGCCTCTGTCGATAAGTACTTTCTTAGACTGTCATCGAGAAGCAGTTGATCTTGTGATAATCCAAATTCCATCTTTCAGACCCCCTCTCTTATTTGGCGCTCGTCGCGGGAATTTTCGGCTCTTTGGGCATGCCAAGTCCGCGCTCACTGATGATATTTTTCTGAATCTGCGAGGTCCCGCCGCCAATAATCAGTCCGAGATAAAACATGTATTGGTACTGCCACGAGCCACGACCGCGAACATGGGGGTTATCGCCATAGCTCAGGCCAATCTCGCCCATGACATCGATGCCTAAACACTCGATTTCATGACGCAGCTCGGTACCCATTAGCTTGACGATCATGCTCGCCAAGCGCACATCCTGATTCTTGTTAATCTTCGCCGAGAGCAAACGCATATCGTTATATTGCATGGCGAGCACGCGGCCCTCGAGTCTCAGTAGTCGGTCTCGAAAGACAGGATTTTCAATCATTGCCTGGCCATTAAGGCTCTCCTCGCGCATCAACCGCTTCACTCCGTTGAGTCGATTGACTGCAGCATCGGGCGTTGCCAAAGAACCGCGCTCATAACCTAAGATCGCATTCGCCACCTGCCAGCCCTGGCCTCTTTGGCCCACAATTTGGTTTTTCGGCACGCGCACATCGGTAAAAAAGACTTCGTTAAAATTCGCATCGCCCGTCATATCGACGAGAGGTCTGATTTCAATGCCGGGGGTGTCCATACGAAACAGCAGGAACGAGATACCCAGATGCTTGGGTGCATCCGGTTCTGTTCGCACAAGACAGAATATCCAATCTGCGCGGTGTGCAGTACTAGTCCAAATTTTCTGTCCATTAATCACCCAGTCATCGTCGTCGAGCTCGGCTTTGGTGGTGAGGCTGGCTAAATCGCTACCGGCTCCAGGCTCCGAGTAACCCTGACACCAAATCATCTCTGCACGAATAGTAGGTTCAACAAAGGCTTTCTTTTGCTCTTCAGTACCCATCTCCAACAAGACGGGCGTGAGCATCGTAACCCCCTGACCGTTGAAGCCCCGGTGCATACGTTCTGCACCAAATTCCTCTGCAATGATGCGCGATTTTATGATGTCGGGCTCGGCGCCAAAGCCACCGTATTCGCTGGGAATGGTTCGACTGTGGTAGCCGTTTTCGATCAACAGCGCTTGCCATTCACGCATGGCTTGGCTTTTTATGCCGTCGCCGGCCTGTGGCTGCTTTTCTTTATTGTCTTGAATGAACCCGCGCACTTCCTCTCGGAACGCGTCATATTCTGCCCCGTAAGATAGATCCATACCGTCTCCCTAAGTTGCTCAAGGTCTTGTGCAAGCTTGCTTTGGCTATTCTTTTATTCTTTTTCTAGGCAGTTGTAATGCCCAATTCGCACTATAGCGCAACCAACATAGAACGATATTGAAACCGTTCGAAAGCACGGACCTCTCACGGCCCGCCGTTAAAACGGACGCCCCATGCTAACCCTCATATCGCCCATGCCCCCCTTCGGAGCACTGGTACAAGCAATAACACTTTTCCGGCCTGCAAGTGCACTTGGGTTGTTTCAAGACAGTCAGATACGGCTCATCGAGCAGGCAACATGGCAGAGCATTAACCGATCACATTCACCTCAAGCGGCGACTCTCGGTTACCATCCACAACACATGACTAGATGCCAGTAAATGAGATGCCTATGGATCCCTACTTCGCCCTGTGGGCCTTTATCATTGCCATGGTAGCGACACCGGGACCCGCCAATATGCTGCTCATGACCGCGGGGGCACAGCAAGGGTATTTGCGAACCCTTCCGTTCATTGGTGGACTGTTAGTAGGCAAGCTCATGTTGAACATCGCGCTTGCCTTTGGACTCATGCAGCTACTGGAGTCCTCTCCTGGCATCGCTGACGTCTTTGTTTTCGCCTCTGCCGGCTACATGGCCTATCTGGCACTTCGAAACTGGACGCCGCCGTCTGCTCAATCTGCACAAAATCGGTTTTCGTTTTGGACGGGCGCCATCGTGCACCCGCTCAGCCCAAAAACCTGGATGATGGCAACGCTTGCACTCTCACAGTTTGGCGAGGGTTTCTCCACTGATTGGGAGAGAATTGTCATTGTTCCTCTTAGCTTTCTTATCGCACAACTTTTCTTTCACTCACTTTGGTGTCTTGCCGGTGCGGCACTCAGCCGCGCGCTTGATCAAAGTCTGATAGTCCACAGAGCATTGATTTTGTTAACACTCGGCGTCATCGTGTGGGCGGTTATGCAGTAAAGCCGCCAGAGAATATTCCTAATGAAATCGGTTGAAAATTCGTCATCACGACGCAGCGTTTTAAAACTACTGACCATGACGGTAGTGACGATCCCTAGTCTCGCCTGGGGGGTTGTTAAGCCCTTGCTGCCGTCGGGTAAGACGCGATCGCACTTTATTGAGCACAACCAGCGGCCTTTAGCTCTTGAAACCGCTCGGGATGCCTATGGCCAAGGTCCTATCACCCCGATCAGTCACTTTTTCGTGCGTAACAATCTGCCGATGCCTCAAGCGACCTTTGTCGCCAACCCAGATGCGTGGACTGTTCAGGTAAGAGGGTGTCAGTCCGAGGGGGACATTACACTTGCCGACCTAAAATTACTGCCAACCACCACCGTCGCTGCGGTACTTCAGTGTTCCGGGAACGGTCGCGCTTTTTTTGACCACAAGCCGTCCGGTTCACCTTGGTCAGTCGGTGCTGCCGGGTGTGCACTGTGGACCGGGGTCCGAGTTGCTGACGTCCTCGCACAATTTGGCGGCGCCAATAATGAAGCCTCATTCCTGACGGGAACGGGTGGCGAGATGTTACCCGAGGGGATCGATCCACAGACCGTCGCAGTGGAGCGCTCTGTACCGTTAGACAAAGGGCTCGACGATTGCTTGCTTGTTTGGGAGATGAATGGCGAACCGTTGCCACTCGTTCACGGCGGACCTGTTCGGCTCTTGGTTCCAGGCTACTTCGGTGTCAACAATGTGAAGTGGCTGAGAACCCTCGCAGCCACAAAGAAAGAGTCATCAAATAAAATCCAGCAATCGGGCTATCGGCTTCGTCCTGTGGGAGAGAGTGGCAACGCGAGTCACCCGTCGATGTATCGCATGCCAGTCAAGTCCTGGGTGAATAGCCCTGGGGTCGACGGCCAACCCATCCCCCCGGGTCGACACCGTATCTTCGGCGTGGCCTTTGCGGGAGAACGCGGAGTCGATAGCGTTGAAGTCTCTCTTGATGGGGGGAGCAACTGGCGGCAAGCAATGTTGTACGGCCCTGACTTGGGTGCGAATGCTTGGCGCACCTTTTCACTGGACACTGAACTAGACAATGGCGAATACCTGCTTGTCAGTCGAGCCACCGACAAAACCGGAGCCCAACAGCCCGCCGACTTCCCAGCAAATCAGCGCGGGTATGGTCACAATGGCTGGCGCGACCACGGCTTACCGGTCGCGGTCAGTGACAACACGCTCGCAGAAGCGCGGTTAGGTGAGAGTAACTCGGGCGTTACCCGACTTCCGGCCACAGAGACGGTCGCGACCGGCACAGGTGCCACTTACAGTGCCAAAGTAGCGAAGCCAGGTCACAGCAACCACGCTAGTTTGGGAAGACAGCTTTTTAACCATGCAACCCAGCCGAGCTGCGCTACCTGCCATAGCTTGGATGCGGCGGGTGCCGAGGGCGTCATTGGTCCTAACCTCGATAAACTGAAACCCGACGCGCAACGGATCCGCGCCGCACTCGCACAAGGTGTTGGCGCCATGCCCTCCTATGCCGAGCAGTTAAGTGACAATGAAGTTTCGGCACTGGTCGATTTTATTACTCAGGGTCGTTAGAGACCGGGCCCTTTGATCCGAAAATAGTTACTAAGGCCGCGCTACAAGGCACCGGTCTTGGCAAGTACCCTGCACAGCTCGGCATCCGGATGAGGTCCCACTCGCAGCGAGCCGTTTATCTGAAGAATTTGCTCAGTAGGTCCCCATTGCGGCCACGCTTCGGCCCTTGGGACAGCTGTATTGATTGAGTCGGAGCCAGACGCGGCGGTAAACGCCCGCCAATAGCCCACAAGCGCTTGAGTGATGTTCTTGTCCGTTTGGTCGGTTGGTAACCACGCATCGTGCCGATCGAATACGTAGGGCAGCTCTGCCCCATGGTAAGCGCCGATCGGGTCAAACCCGTCCCGAACTCTGTCAAAACGGTAGACCCAAGCCTCACCGTTCGCCGACGCTACCGCGGACGCAATGGCTAAAGACGGACAGGTGTACTGAAGCGAAGAGGCTAGTCGATCCAACTGTTGCCGCTCAGTCAACTCAAGACCCAGTGCGGCAACCACCTTGGCATGAGCCACCTGAGGCACGCGCTCATCGAGTACCTCTTTGAGCGATACGTCTGCCGAGAGATACATCAGCGCTTCGTTGAGGTTGGATCCGATTAAGAGCTTTATTGCCGGTAAATCACCTGACTTAATCAGGGTCTCAAGCGTCACTGGAAGCGTTTCGGCATCACGTATCGGGCTGAAGTAATGATTCGAAAAAAGTGATTGCTGTGATGCTAAAAGCGCATCTGCCGGTACCGACTTGAGATCACTAAAACGCCCCTTTGGCCCCACATGATGTTCGACAAGCGCTTTACCGAGAGAAAACGCAGCCTGTGGCGATAAACTACTGGTGGCAGACCAGCCTGCACTCTGATGAATAACGCCGGCAATCGTGTCCTGCATGCTGGGTGTTAGTGCCAAGTGCAACGCGTTGTCAGCACCCGCCGACTCACCCGACACCGTAATACGTGAAGCGTCTCCCCCGAAATCTTCAATATGGTCCCGCACCCACCTTAATGAGGCCGCAAGATCATGCAAACCGACATTTTGAACTGACATATCGGGATGACTAAGCCAGCCAAAAACCCCCAAACGATACGCCACCGTAACCACCACCACGCCCTCTCTCGCAAGCGCCTCGCCATGGTAGTTTGGCTCGTAGCTCCAACCACCGGTATTCGACCCGCCATGGATAAACACCAATACGGGTTTCTTCTGGGTGACACTGAGGTCGGTCCATACATTGAGATACAGACAATCCTCTGCGTAGTCAGGCGCTTGCATCAAGCTCGGATCGACACCGACACGGCTCATCATGCCGTGATACCAAGCAAGACCACTGCCTGTTTGCATACACGCGGGCGCAAATTGAGTCGCATCAATTGAATTCGCAACGGGCACGAGAGGCTGAGGACGCTCCCAACGCAACTTGCCAACGGGTGGCGCGGCGAAGGGGATACCCGCGAAGCGGGCGACACCATGACCCGTGCTCCAATCTATATTCTGATCTGTGCTCTGGTCTGTGCTCTGGTCTGTGCTCTGGTCTGTGCTCTGGTCTGTATTCTGATCTGCACTCTGGTGAGTAAAGATACCGCGGTAAGTGATTCCCTGACTTGTCACCTGAGGTATGAGCGCCACAGGGCTGCCAACCGCGGGTTCCAAGTCACGATTTTCAGAGCGGCTTGTCCTATCGCCTGTGGCCTCGCAGCCTATTAAACAGCAACCGCTCAAACAGGCACCCAAAACGCGCAGGGCAAGCCGGCGAGAATAAGTGCCCATTACTCCGAAGTCCCCGGGCTCTCAGCCTTCAGACGCATCTTCTTTCAGTGATCGCAATAGCGAGATACCAGAGAGCCAAAAAGTGAACACGAGAGGAAGAGATACCACCAACACAACCGTCTGCGCCTCCTTGAGCCCACCGGCATACATTAGGGCTATGGGTAATATCGCAATCGCCACCGCCCAAAAAACGCGGTGCCACCTCGGAGGATCTTCCGACGGTTTCATTGACTTCGATGCACTGGCTGCAAGCACATAGGATGCGCTGTCGTAACTCGTCGCGGTAAAGATGCTCGTGAGAAGAATAAAGGCCACAACGAAGACAGCTGCGAACGGTAAGGCGTCAAGACCTGCAATAATTGCCTGATTGCCGCCAGACTCAGCTAGGACCGCCAGCACATCAACCTCACCCCTTAGCTGAAGACCCAAACTGTGGTTACCGACAATCAGATAAAACAACCACACACCGAGCGAACCCATTCCCAGCATACCGAGCACAACTTCGCGTAATGTCCGCCCTTTTGATATACGAGTTACAAAAATCCCGATAAATGGGCCGTAAGCGAGCCACCACGCCCAATAGAATATCGTCCAGTCTTCAATGAAGCCGGTGTTATTGATCGGGTCTGTCCAGAACATCATGCCAACCGTGTTCTGCAGCGTGTGTCCTATCGAATTAATGGCCATTCGAAGTAAGAAAACCGTATCACTTGCGAGTAAAACCGCCGCAAGCAACACAAACCCAAGGACCATATTGAAATCACTCAAGCGCTTAATACCCCGGGTAAGCCCGAGCCAAACGCTGGTGCCAAACATGGCAACACAGACAGCTACAACCGCAAGCTCCATACCGAAACTTGTCGGTATACCCGTAAGTCGCGAGAGTAGCGCGGCAATAAGTGGCGTTGAAAAGCCCAGCGAACTGCCAATGCCGCCCACTAGCGCAATCATGAAGAAGCTATCCATTAATCGCGCCCCGATAGAGGACTCACCACCCTTTATGAAGTGAGATGCGGAGATGCTGTACTTAAGTTTAGGAACACCGCGCGCGTAGAAAGGATATGCAATAGCAAGCGTCGGTAGACAGTAGAAGGACCAAGCCACTAATCCCCAGTGATGAAGCCCAAACGAAGAGGCCCATACGTAAGCCTCCGCTGATCTTGGCGCCGCACCAAAGGGCGGTGCATCGACATAAAAAGACCACTCTATGGCGGACCAATACATCATCCCTGCGCCAATACCGGCGGCAAACAGCATGGCACCCCAGCTTGCCGTGCTGAATTCGGGCGCCTCTTTGCCTAATGTGACTTTCGCATAGGGCCCTAATGCGATGAAAATCACCGAACCAAAAGCCGATATAGCCGTCAGGATGTAAAGCCACCCGAAGGTCTCAGCAATCCAATCGTAAGCGGTCTGCAGCGCCAGCGAGCTAGCCTCGGGAAATAATAACAGCGGAATCGCAAGCCCCAACATTACAAAGAGGGTAAGAATAAAATTAACGCGATCTACCGCCGGCGCCATAGCAACATCCCAGTTTTTTTTTATAGAGTGCGAAGAGGGTAACGTATTTTAGAAATAAGATCTGTCGACCAGTTTTTGTTTGATATCCCTCGCCCAGCGCATCACTCTGGGGTGTCAGATAAGGGCCCTTTTAAAAGATGTATTCTGAATAATTGTGGCGTGGCTGTGCCATCGAGATGCGTTTTGAAAGATGGGCCGCACCTTTATTTTGCCCGAGAGCGAATTATGAAAATTACAGAACCTGCACGGGAAATTGATGTCGTCCACGTGACCGACGTACTGGTTATTGGCAGCGGCCCCGCGGGTCTAGCCGCCGCTATCGCGGCCGCAAGAACGGGTGTGAAAGTTACTCTCCTAGAGCGCTTTGGTTGTTTTGGGGGCAATATTACCGCCGTGGGTGTCGAGGGCTTTGCTTGGTATCGTCACGACGCCACGATCGACAGCGAGGGAATTGGTGTTGAATTTGAAGAGCGGGCCAAAGCCGCTGGCGCCTCGGTGGCCGAACCACAGTCGAAAAGCCATGCCATTGACGGCGAGGCATTTAAGGCTGTAGCAGACGACCTCGTGCTCGAGGCAGGCATAACACCCATGCTCCATCGCCTCTTTGTTGCGCCAATTATGGACGGCGATTGCATCACGGGTGCAATCGTTGAGAGCAAAGCCGGTCGTGAGGCGATTATGGCCTCACGGGTTGTCGACGCCACGGGTGATGCGGATGTCGCTCACCGAGCGGGCGGGCTAACGATCAAGCAACCCAAAGAGGAGATGATTGGTGCCTCCGTCATGTTCTCTCTCACGGGCGTTGAAAAGCAGCGATTTATCGAACACGTCAAAGCGGAGCCCCATACTTATGCCGATTGGGCATACGGCCAGTGGACGATCGAAACGACAGGCAAAGAAGACGACATGTTCTCGCCCTTTCTGAGAAAACCTTTCGAGCGAGCACGCAACGAGGGCTTGATCCCTAAAAACCTCGATACCATTTCAGGCACATGGGGCGCACTGTATGACACAGGCGATCTGACTTACATGAACCTCGTGCACCTTCTCGGGTATGACGGGACGGATCCTAATGACCTGACACGCGGAGAAATGGAGGGGCGGCGCCAAGCGATGATGGCGGTGGATGCGCTGAAGGCCTTTCAACCCGGCTGTGAGAACGCGAAATTGCGAAACTTTGGCATGACGCTGGGCATTCGTGACACGCGTAAAATCGATGCCTTATACAACATGACCGAGCTAGACGTGCGCGAGCAAGCGCGCTTTGAAGAGTCCGTGGGTATTTTCCCTGAGTTTATAGACGGTTACGGTATTTTAATCCTCCCCACTACGGGACGGTACTTCCACCTCCCCTACCGAACACTATTGCCAAAAGGTGTTAAAAACCTCATCTGTGCAGGGCGCATTACCGGAGGCGACAAGGTAAGCCATGCCGCCACACGCAATATGATGTGTTGTGCTGTAACAGGGCAGGCGGCTGGCACCGCCGCAGCGTTGTCGGTAAAGCACAACGACAGTTTTGAAGGCCTTTCAGTCTCTGCACTCCAGACCGAGCTCAAGCGTCAAGGGGCGAGGCTACACTGACAACCGGATACCTGTCTCAGTCACTCAGTAGCGCACGATGTCGGAGGATCAATCCATAAACCGCGGCATAGAGCGCGATAACGATCATTCCAATCCATTCGATTTTAAGCGGTGTGAATTGATACAACGCAACCAAGCCCAGAAGCAAGGTCATGTGAGCCAGCATGTAGGTCTTAAAGCCTAGGCGTTCTGCCGTCCAACCGAGGTTCTGTGCATAAAGCCGAGTCAGTGAATCGAGCGAGTTAATAACGAAAAGAATACCTACGCCCATCATCATTAAATTAAGGCCCGTAGCAATCGGCTGCCCGATTTTGAATAGCCCAAACAGCACACTAAACCATAGCGCGATGGGGATAGACGGAATGATAAGAACCGCCAGCGCGAGTTTCCACGCCTCGATGCCATTCGTAAATCGCGCAACGAACTGTCCGATCATGATTGACCAGGCAAACCACCAGCTGAGATAAAACCCGTGGTAATCGTTTATTGGCGCTAGAAAACGATCGAGTTGTTGTCCGTAAGCACTGAGCCCTGCGAGCTCACTCCATGCCTGACGAAGCCCCACACCAGACGCCAACCAGACCACGCCGATGAGACACGGAAACAACAGCGTCGAGCCAACGCTTAAGTATTTAAGGACAGTCAGTCGGGTACTTGAAAGGACGGCCAAACCCACTACGAGCACAACCAGCGAATAGGTAACCGCTTGGCTGATACCGGGCAAATAAGAGGGTAAGTAGGCGAGGAACAAGTAGGCGGTAAATGCGCAGGTCGCAATCACTACGAGGTTATGCACGAACTTCACAGCAGGTCGCTGAAATAGCTGCAGGCGCGGTTCCAACGCGCAAAAATATAATGTCGTGAGTATATAAAAACCCCAGACTAAACCGCCCCAGAAACCAAACTCGATAACGAGGGGACTGGCAAATTGATAGTCCACGCCGCTGGCATAGGTCTCAAAGTCAATGAGGGGAAACATGATGAGTCCAACGTCGAGCCCCGAGGTGAACAGTATGGCTAGAAATGTGGCCCTTGGGAGTGGTGTGTCACCAAAGCAGCGAAAGCGCGGCCACCGAAAAATTACATAGGCGGTCGTGGCGAGCGCGATGGCCATGGCCATCGACAGCACGGTCATCAACGCGCAGCACCCAACATGTCTGCATCCAAAGGCCGCTGAGCTTGACCCTCGCGCTGAGTGGACTGCCAGTCAGTTGGCTGCCAACGTGTGGCGTCAGACGCCAGCATCGTCTCATTTCGGATAAGCGCGGCAGCGCGCTCGGCGACCATGATCGTCGGGGCATTCAGATTTCCGTTGGGAATGCTGGGAAAGACAGACGAATCAACGACCCGAAGTCCCGTGACCCCGCGAACGCGACAATTTGCGTCTACGACGGCAAGGGCGTCGTCAGCCCCCCCCATACGGCAACTACATGACGGGTGGTAGGCGGTCTCAACGTTGTCGCGCACCCAGGCATCGACAGCCTCGTCATCAGAAAGATCGATTGCCGGCTGGATTTCAGCCCCTCTGAAATCATCGAGAGCGGGTTGATTCAGAACTTCACGGGTTAGCCGAAGGCAAATACGCCAATCCTCGCGATCCTTCTCGGTGGCAAGGTAATTGAACACAATCTCGGGCGCTTCGCGTATATCGCCAGAGCGGATACGCACATGGCCCCTGCTCTCGGGTTTGTTTGGACCCACGTGGACCTGGAAACCATGACCATCAAATGCAGCGTTTCCGTCATAGCGGACTGCACCGGGTAAGAAATGATATTGGATATCCGGCCATGCAACGCCTGCGCGTGTTCGAATAAAGCCACAAGACTCAAAATGGTTACTGGCACCAAGGCCCGTTTTAGTAAGGAGCCACTGTGCGCCGATTTTTAGTTTTGACAGAGGATCTAACGCGCCGTTGAGTGTGATAGGTGCCTTGCAACGATACTGAAAATAGACCTCTAGGTGATCCGTCAGGTTGGCACCCACTCCTGGTAACTCATGGATAACGGAGACGTCTGCCTTCTCAAGGACATCACGTGGGCCAATACCTGAGCGCTGCAAAATACTGGGTGAGCCAATACTACCTGCGCTTAAAATGATTTCCTGTTTCGCTACAACCTCCTGACGAGATCCGTGGCGCCAGTATGCAACCGTTCTTGCAACGCCTGCTTCAAGTCCGACACATTCGACCTCAGCACGCGTTATCACGGTGAGGTTAGGGCGAGATCGTGCGGCCTCCAAATAGGCCCGTCGGGTCGAGGACCGCATGCCATCTTTGACGGTCATATGCATGGGGCCAAACCCTTCTTGGCGGAAACCATTGTAGTCGTCGGTTAGACCGTACCCAGCCTCCTCGCCGGCATCGACGAAAGCCTGATAAAGCGGATTCTTTCGGTTATTGCCATTGCAGGTTCCCACCGGGCCGTCGCCGCCCCGATAATCGTCGCCACCGTGCATCCACGTCTCCGCACGCTGAAAATAGGGAAGACAGCCGGCGTAGTTCCAACCCTCAGCTCCCAGCGTCTCCCATTCATCGAAATCACCGGGGTGTCCGCGAACATAGACCATGCCATTGATTGCAGATGATCCGCCCAGACCGCGACCGCGAGCGGCATCCATTGGGCGACCGTCAAGACCACGCTCGGGCTCGCTAAAAAAGCCCCAATTAAATTCTTTTGACGCCATGGGAATCGCGAACGCACTGGGCATATCAACAAAGACACTCCGACCACTGCCACCGGCTTCCAGCAATAAAACCGAGACTTCGCTGTTCGCGGAGAGCCGATTTGCCAGAACACAGCCCGCTGATCCGCCGCCGACAATAATGTAATCGTATGTTTGTGCCACCGCGAAAATCTCTTCTTTTTATTCCCTGTTTTTCTCTACTAGCATAGATTTCTGTGAACTGATTTCTTGCTCGAGCTCAGGATTTTACGCACCCTTCCACACTGAGCGACTTCCTTCGTGAGTCATGCACTAGTACGTCGGTTCAACCTTTCCTAGATTGGCATAGATCGTCTTGGTCTGCGTGAAATGCTCAATAGTTTGTAGGCCATTTTCACGGCCGATTCCTGATTCTTTGTATCCACCAAACGGAATTTCTGCCGGGGTGATGTTGTATTCGTTAATCCACACGATTCCGGCTTGAAGCTTATTGGCAACCCTATGAGCGCGCGAAAAGTTCTGGCTGAATACGGCAGCGGCGAGTCCCAGGCGCGTAGCATTTGCGCGGTCGATCACCTCTGACTCATCGGTGAATTTTAAAATCGTCATCAGTGGCCCGAACACCTCCTCAGTGACAACGGCATGGTCATCGCTCGAGGCCACCACAACGGCAGGTGAGACGAAGTAGCCGCCATTGAGGTCGTCAGTCGCGAGAACATTACCGCCGCAGCGGATATCAACATCGTCTGAAGTGCTCGCTTGCTCGAGATACGAGCCAACCTTCTCAAGTTGCTGTTTTGACACCAAGGGTCCCATTTGGACTTCGGGGTCAAAGGGATCACCCACGCGGATACGCGTCGTCCGCTCTACGACCTCTTCAACGAAACGATCGAAGATAGTGTCATGAACGAATACCCGAGTTCCGTTGGAGCAAACCTGACCTGTGGAATAAAAATTACCCGCTAAAGCCGCGTTAATAGCGCTCTCTATATCGCAGTCATCGAACACCACAATGGGTGACTTGCCACCCAGCTCGAGCGTCACTTTTTTTAGGGATTCGGCGGCCAATGCGGCAACGCGCTTCCCCGTCGCCACAGAGCCCGTGAGCGATATTTTCGCTACGTTGGGATGCTGCACCAAGGCCGAACCAGTCTCACCACTACCGAGCACGACGTTAAACACCCCATCCGGCATACCGGCTTCGGTGTAGATTTCAGCGAGCTTCAGGGCGGTCAACGGCGTCATTTCAGAAGGCTTAAAGACCATCGTATTACCGCAAGCGAGCGCCGGTGCCGACTTCCAGAGTGCTATTTGTATTGGGTAGTTCCACGCGCCAATGGCGGCGCATACGCCAAGCGGCTCTCGCCGCATAATGGCAAAGGCCTCGGGTGGCAGGTCAACGTGCGAGCCGCTGAGGCTCTGCGTAACCCCCGCATAGTATTCGAGCACCTCAACGCCGCTAATGATATCGACAACACTTGTCTCTTGAATCGCTTTCCCCGTATCGAGTGTCTCGAGTTCCGCGAGCTCCTGATTTCGATCTCGCAGCAGCGCCGCCGCTCGTCGCAAAATGGCGCCGCGTTCGGCAGCGGGCATCGCGGACCACGCCGCAAACGCCGCGCGAGCCGAAGCGACTGCTGCATCGACGAGCTGATCATCGGCAATTTCTACATCGCAGATCACATGGCCCGTGCCCGGGTGCCGCGTTTGAAATGTCTGCCCCAACGAGGATGAAACGTAACTCCCGTTGATAAAGCTGCGTTGCAGCCCTAAGGTGCTGGTTTTGTCATAAAAGGGCGCGGTTGCTGGTACGTCCATGGCGTGACTGTCACTTATTATTGATGGGTTCGTCGCGCAATGATTGCACAGTCATCGCCCGCAGCCGAGCAGTTAATGCGCTCTTTATACGCTCTTTATGCGCTCTTTATGCGCTCTTTATGCGCTCTTTATGCGCTCTTTATGCGTCTCTGCTGCGACCTGAGTACGCTCCGAACCCACCCAGCACCCATTGACCCGCGCGCCATCTCGCTATTAGATGAAG
>JBELJN010000065.1:0-4801 GCA_042090345.1 Halieaceae bacterium
CGATACGTTGCCGTATACACACTTTCCAGGCGTGCGCCTTCGACCACTCGGCCACCTCTCCGTGGGCCGAAAGTCTAGCACAGGCCCTATTAAAGAAGCATCGACGGCGGCCAACAATGCAAGAAATACCTTATAAAAAGCGTATTGCTCGCGCCTTAAGCCGCTCGAGTTAGTTGCTCTGAAGAACCACCGCTGTGTAGATATCTTCCCAGCGGCTTATTTCCCAGGGCCTCGCTCGCACCCTCGTCGCCATGCCACGCGATCTCACCTGAGATGTAAACGCTGTCTACGATACCTTCAGGTCGATTAACCATTTGCTCGTGCTCAAAAATTTCTCGATGTACCAACACTCTTGTTTGATCCGGCTCCCAGCCATCGAATGCGTCGGGGTTAATGAGCACCATGTCGGCGCGCGCACCGATATTTAGGCTCCCCGCATCGAGACCGAAGGTTTCCGCTGGATCCTTGGTCAGTCGCTTTACGACCTTGGCAATCGTCTCCTCCCCGTGTTCTCGCGCCAGCTTTAAGGACATGAGATTACTGTCAAAAAATGCCATGTTGGTAATGTGTGCCCCCGAATCGTTAAACCCGGGGAGCGTATTTTCATGGAGCAAAAACTCCAAAGTAGATCGATTACCCGCGTTTGCCACATCCGCGTAAAACCGGAAACTTTTGTCGTACGCTCGCAGCATGTGAAGCGCAAAATCAGCGTCATCTCGCAGTTCGATCTCGATTTTCTCAAAAGCCTCTCGCTCTGATGCAGACCGCGCAGCCTCAAGATCGCCTGCCTTAAACTTCTGAGCCCTCGCCATGACCTGAGCAAAGCTCTCACCGTCCCAGTCAGCGCACGGTGCCCCATCGAAAATAAGTTTCTCAGGCTCACGAATAACCAAACTATCTGGCAACCCTCGCGCCGCCTTCCAGCTTGCAAAATCGTCACCCGTACGCCCGTGACGCCACTCCCTACGGAATCGCTCAACCCACTCAGGATCGTGCATTAATCGCTGCCTTCCTTCGGAGTCGTCGTACTCTAACGCAATGAGCTCCGCCGTAGAGGTCAACTCCTCAAACAACGGGCTGACAATTCCATCGGACCAAACTCTAAAGTTGGTACCCAAGGCTTGAAAATGCAGGCGCCCATCCATCAACTTGCTGTTAAGAAGCTTGGCAACGCCGAGAAACAGTTTTGACGAGTTAGGGGCGGCCGTCATTTCCATTGCCGATAGCGCCGATGTCTTAAGTGGCTTTCCAAATAATCGACCACTGGTCAAGGTGAAGTAAAACAAGGCCTTGAGGCGGTTTTCGATAATCGGGGTTGTTTGCCACACACGATCGTATTTTCTCACCACTTTCAAAAGGCGACGCAGCTCGCTAAACGATGCAAATTGAGTTGGAATTCGTTTATCCGTGTGGGGATCATTGGAGAGGTAGTGAAACGGCAAACCGTCTGTGCTCAACCCCAAATAACCGAGCTGCATTGCCCCCTCAAGAATCTGCTCCATTTTCTGAAGCTCACTCTCGGTTGGTGCACGGCTAATGCTCGCGTCCAACCCCATCACCTCGATTCGCAGCATCGAATGTGGCACGAAGGCCGCGATGTTGGGACCTAGGTTGAGATTATTAAAGTGCGCCAAATAATCCTCTGGATTGTCCCAGGTCATCGCCTGCGCGCATTTTCGTAAAACCGATTTTGGAATATTTTCTACGCGAGTGAAGCAGTCAACAATCGGCTCTTGCCCGTTCGTTTCTTGAGAACCAAAGCAAGTGCCAAGACTGCAATTCCCCACAAGCACCGTGGTTGTCCCGTGACGCACAACCTCATCGAGTGCGGGTGCAACCTCCACTTCAAGGTCGAGGTGCGTATGGATATCCAGCATGCCTGGAATCAACCACCTACCCGCCGCGTCCACGCACTGCTTGGCCTGTGACGCAGGCAAATTTGCGCCGCGAGCCACAACATTGCCGGCTGCAACAGCCACGTCTTCGATTCGTCCCGGCGTACCCTCACCGTCGAAGACCTTTGCCCCCCTGATGAGTAAATCCCACTGAACCATGGTTATCCTGCCCTATGTTTCGTTGTTATTAGGCTCAGGATAACGCTTTTTCACCCTGCTTGATAAGCTGGAACAACCCCTTATCTAACGAACTTATTGCTCAAACAGACGCGTAATAACAGGGGCTTTCGCAAAGGAAGAGCGCCAAGGGGTGATGTCGATACCACCGCGACGCTGGAAGAAGCCCACCACCTGAAGTTGGTCAGGCGCTAACAGACTCTCCAAACGCGAATATAAATCCTCGACGCATTGCTCGTGAAACCCCTGATGGTTCCTCAAGCCTTCTACTGTCTCACGGATAATTTCCTCGTCGAAGTGCTCGGCTGACACATCGATAACGAGCGTCGCCCAATCAGGCTGTGATGTCACGGGGCACAGAGAGCGAAAACCAATGGATGTAAAGCGCTTACTTTTTTCAAGCCGCGACGCGTCATCCTGCCAGACGTTTATTTCTAGCTCTGTGGCTAATCGTGAACTTTCTTGAAGCGTTTCAAATGCCAGAAGTTGCAACTTAACCCTCGATTGGGTGAGCGCAGAAAGATCGCGTTCGATGCAGTCAGTTGCTTCCTCGTCACTGACAAATACGTGTGCATTTAATGAATTCAGGTAAAGCTTAAGCGACTTGGACTCAACCGTATGCGCGCTGGACGCTGGAATGATGAGTGCACCCGTCGTATAGCGAACCTCGCCTGATGGCAACAACCAGCTCAGCTCGTAGCAATGCCACACGTCGTGACCCAGTACCAGGCGAGGCGATGGGTGCGCAATACCTGCACGCCCTCTTTCACGATCTATGGGCTCGAGCACCTCAGGCGAATACGTCGCCGGGGCGGCAACCGTACTACCCAGTACACCGACCAAGACTAAGTTCTCAACCGTGTACCCGTTCCCAAAAGATGCATCGCGTAGATAAAAGACACGATCGTAAGTGCAATCAACATGGCAAACGAAACGGTAATATCGACATCACTAACGCCCAATACACCAAACCGAAAGGCATTAACGACATAAACAAGCGGATTGATCTGTGAAATGCTTGCCCAGAAGTCAGGCAGCAGATCGAGCGAATAAAAGACGCCGCCCAGATAAGTCAGGGGGGTTAAGACGAAGGTCGGGACAATGTTCACATCGTCAAAGGTGTTCGCAAAGACCGCATTAATGAGGCCCAACAGAGAAAAAGATACAGAAGTCAGGCTAACAACGCCGATGACCACAAGCCAGTTGTGGATATCGAGGTCGGTGAAGAAGAGCGCTACCGAGGTCACAATAATCGAAACCAAAATACCTCGACTCACGCCACCTGCAGCATAACCCAGCACAATCACGTAAGTAGGGGTCGGAGAGACCAACAGCTCTTCAACACTGTTGTTGAATTTCGCGCCGAAAAATGACCCCACAACGTTTGCGTAAGTGTTCGTAATGATGGCCATCATAATCAGGCCCGGCACAACGAACTCCATATAACTCACGCCACCCATGGTGCCGATACGCGAACCGATCAAGGTGCCGAATATCAGAAAGTAGAGTGACATGGTGATCGCTGACGGCAGTAAGGTTTGCGTCCAAATTCGCAAGTACCGACGTACTTCCTTGCGCATAATCGTCAGAAAGGCGATCCACTGTTCATAGGGACTCATGACGCACCCTCCAAGACATTCACAAACATTCGCTCAAGTCTGTTCTCTTTGTTGCGCATGCTCACAATAGTGACACCCAGCTCACTTAAGGCTGCAAATACGTGCGCCAGGTCCTGCCCTTTCCGCAGATCCACCTCCAAGCACTGAGGCTCAACTTGTCGCAACTGATAACCCGCAATAGCGATACCCGGAGGTAATTCGTTTTGCGTATCAAGTAAGAAGGTCTCGCTTTTAAGATCGCGTAGCAGATCTCTAATTGAACCCTCTGTCACAATTTTACCTTGATTGATAATAGTGACGTTACGACACAGCAATTCAGCTTCTTCGAGGTAGTGAGTGGTCAGAATAATAGTGCGCCCTTCCTTGTTGGTCTCGCGGAGGAAGTCATACATGCTCCGGCGCATCTCAATATCGACGCCGGCCGTGGGCTCATCAAGAATGAGGACGCGAGGTTCGTGCACCAAGGCTCGCGCAATCATGAGTCGACGTTTCATTCCGCCCGACAGCATCCGCATTTGGACTTTCTGCTTATCAGCAATGCCTAGCTTCTCGAGATAGTACTCGGCGCGCTCGCGCGCCAACCCAATCGGAATACCGTAGTAGCCCGCTTGATGGATCAACACGTCTTCGACACTCTCAAAGACATTGAAATTAAATTCTTGAGGGACGATGCCGATTTGTTTCTTCGCAAGCGAGAAATCCTCATCAATATCGATACCACAGATTTTTACCGAACCACCCGTTTTTGACACGAGTGAGCTCACGATACCAATGGTGGTCGATTTTCCTGCACCGTTGGGCCCGAGAAGCGCGTAGAAATCACCCTCCTCAACCGCGAGATCAATTCCTTTTAGCGCTTCGAACCCATTCGCGTAGGTTTTCTGCAAATTTTTAATTTCTAAGGCGGGTGGCATGAAGGCTCCACTACAAACTGGAGCGCGGAGTTTACATAAATCAGATTAGTTTTTCGAAACCTTTACGAGAATGCTTGACGAGCCGATGTTGTCTCACTACTATGCCGCACCTTACGAAGAGCACTACGTGCACCACGTTCCGTCCCCTTCGTCTAGTGGCCTAGGACACCGCCCTTTCACGGCGGGAACAGGGGTT
>JBELJN010000027.1:0-26276 GCA_042090345.1 Halieaceae bacterium
TCCCAGTAGTGAGTGACTCAGGCACCAGATGCCTTTTTATGTCGATAGTTACGTTCGTTTTTATATTTGCTGAGTGCCAAGGCGTGCGCGCACGGTCATCGATGGCGCCGATCTCTCAGTTCTTGTGCAACGCTAATCGCAGCGACTATTTCGGTCAAGTGCGAGTTCGGTCAAGTGCGAGTTCGGTCAAGTGCAGGCTTGGTCAAGAAAAAGCATGGTCAAGCGCAAGCCGCTTCGATCTGTTTACATTGGCTGTCAGTCAGCCGAGGGGCGCGCTCCGCCTCGACGCACTCGCTTAACTCCTCGCGGTTTTTAACCCCTAATATCACTGAGCTTGGCCCCTCAATGGAAAGCGCGTATCGATGCGCCAACCTCGCAGGCGTCTCCCCCCACTCGGAAGCGAGCTGTCGAAACCCAGCGGCCCGATCGAAATCACGTCGATCAGCATCATCATCGGGTAGTTCGCGATCCATGGCCGAGGTTAGCGCGCCTGCTTGAACGGCACGAATAGCGAGTGTAGGCACATGGTGCTGTTTGCACGCCTCTAATATTTTTCGGCCGTCGAAGGTCTCAGTGGTATAGGCAATATTGCCTGCGGAGTTGAGCGGATTAACCACACATTGCACGGCGCTGGGTGGCGTGTCACTGGCGATCACAGCTTCCAGAGCGGACTCCTGCCCCAAAGCGAATCCCCAGCCGCCAATTTTCCCTTCCTTTTTGAGTCGCTCAAAAGTGGGAACCACTGACTCAAAGAGATAGCTTCGTGGCGTCGCCAATCGATCACGATGCTCATCAAGCTGATAAAGCACGTGTCCGTCTTCAATCAACTGCGAGTGCAAGAAAAAGAGATCGGCGCGTTCGATTCCCATCGTCGCAAGTGATCGTGTGAGCGACGCGTTCAGTTTGTCGTAGGTAATGGCTTGGTCAACGTGCCCCAACCGGTATTTCGTGGTGAAGTGAAACTTCGACGTATCCGCACCTTTAAAGGCCTCACCAATCACACTCTCGGCCTCACCGCGCCCATACATAGGCGCCATATCAAAATGGGTGATGCCGCAATCAACAGCCATACGGGTAGTCGCAACCGCTTCTTCTCGCGATGTTTGACCCCAAATTTGACCTAGGCCCCCGCCGCCAAGGGTCAAAGCACTCACGGAGCCAAAAGGCTTAAACGGTCTCATTTCCATTACAGGCGTCTCTCTACAAAAAAGCTGGGCTCAAACTGCTCAAGACACCCTAGGTGGGTAGCAACCACACGTCAATTTACGCGCGGCTTTTAAGACCTGCCTATCTAGATAACCTTTTATGCAATGGAGTTCGTGGGCGGTCCAACCCACAGGATCTGGTGAGACAACCCACGCAGGATCACTAAGGTATTCACCTACCTCAAACGTTATGCGGCGTCGATGATCGCCAACAGCTCCTGAGTTTTGGAGCGCATCAGGGCTTCATCCCCTCGGCTCTCTACATTGAGACGAACGACGGGCTCGGTATTCGACATGCGCAAATTGAAACGCCAGTCGTCATAGCTGAGGCTCAACCCATCCATGTGCTCAATGGTCTTAGCTCCCTGCGCATACAAACCCTCAACCTGGGCAATAAGCGCCTGCGCATCCGAAACCGTGCGATTGATTTCGCCCGAACAGGGGAACGCCTTCGTACGTTCCTCCACTAGGGATGCAAGGGTCTTGCCCGTTATCGACATGATTTCAGCCACGAGCAACCATGGGATCATGCCGCTGTCGCAGTAGGCGAAATCACGGAAATAGTGGTGGGCGCTCATCTCACCGCCGTAAACTGCATCGACTCGGCGCATGGTTTCCTTGATAAAGGCATGGCCCGTTTTACTTTGCTGCGCCGAACCACCCACCGACTGCGCAACATCAATCGTATTCCAAGTAAGCCTCGGGTCGTGCACCACGATTTGATCGTGACCTTTTGCTAGGAAGGCAGATGCGAGGAGTCCAACAACGTAATAGCCCTCGATAAATTCCCCGGTATCGTCGTAAAAAAAGCAGCGATCAAAATCACCGTCCCAGGCAATACCGAGATCCGCGCCTGACTCGCGAACTAATGCCGCCGACGCAACACGATTTTCCTCAAGCATGGGGTTGGGTACGCCATTGGGGAAATGTCCATCGGCCTCGTGGTGAAGCTTTATAAACTCAAAGGGTAAATGAGGCTCGAGTAAATCCACAACGCGACCCGCGCCGCCATTACCTGCTGTGCAAACAATTTTAAGTGGCTTAAGTGCGGTTAGGTCCACATAACTGAGAAGGTGATCAACGTACGCCACGCTGGTGTCGACAGACTCATAGCCTCCCCTTGTGGCCGCCGATACAAAATCGTCCACTTCTGCCTTTGCCTGAATCTCCTTTAACCCAGAGTCACCTGAAATAGGTTTGGACTCGGCACGAACAAATTTCATGCCGTTGTAGTCTTTTGGATTGTGACTGGCGGTCACGCAGATACCACCACCGACCTTCAAGTGAGAGGTTGCGAAGTAAATTTCCTCAGTACCGCACTGGCCAATATCAACAACATCCACACCTTGCTCACGCAATCCGTCGACTAGCGCCGCCTTGATGGACTCGGAAGTCAGGCGAATATCATGCCCGACAACAACCGTGCCTGGATTGATAACCTCTGCGTACCCCCGCCCTATACGCCGCGCAATATCCTCATTTAGCTCATCGGGGATGCGGCCTCGTACATCATAGGATTTAAAACAGCGGATCGGTTCAGACACAGGTAATTTCCTTAAAGGTCGTAATAGATGTTTTCGTAGACAAAGTTCGTCGCTTCGACAAAGCCTGGGACGCTACCGCAATCGAAGCGCCGCCCCTTAAACTTGTAGGCGATAACACAGCCGTTTTGCGCTTGCGCCTGAAGCGCATCCGTAATTTGCACCTCGCCATTACGCCCGGGCGGAGTCTCACGAATGATGTCAAAGATGTCAGGCGTGAGTATATAACGCCCAATGACAGCTAAATTAGAGGGAGCGTCCTCTGCAGCCGGTTTTTCGACCATTTTATCAACTCGGTACAAATCATCGCCCATCGCTTCACCCGCAATGACACCATAGGCGCTTATCTGGTCCTCCGGCACCTCCATAACCGCCACAATCGAGCAGCGGAACTGGTTGTAAAGCTCAGACATCTGCTGCAGCACACCCGAACCCTCTTGGTTCATGCAAAGGTCATCGGCCAACAGTACGCCGAATGCCTGATCACCAATCAGCGGTTCACCAGTAAGGATGGCATGCCCCAAGCCCTTCATTTCACGCTGGCGGACCATCGTGAAAATGCCTTGGTCAATAACGCCGCGAATACCCTTGAGATATTTCTCCTTAGACGTGCCGGAAATCTGATGCTCAAGCTCGTAGGAGATATCGAAGTGATCGGCAATAGCACGCTTGCCGCGTCCCGTTACGAAGGCACAGTTATTCATCCCCGCCGCCAACGCTTCTTCAACACCGTACTGCAACAGCGGTTTGTTAACGATGGGCAGCATTTCTTTCGCTGTACTTTTTGTTGCCGGCAGGAATCGCGTCCCATAACCCGCAACAGGGAATAAACACTTTTCAATCATATTTGGTCCTCTTCAAGTTTCATGTCCGGTTCTGAGACTTTGATTGGCTCAGCATAACGCGTCATCCCTTTGAGCACAGCCCATTACCCTAACCCTGGGTCAATTCGGTGAGCGCCCGTATACATCTTCGAAGCGCACAATATCGTCTTCACTGAGATAACTACCGGACTGAACCTCTATGAGTTCTAGCGGGTATTTACCCGGATTACTAAGTCGGTGTTTGGCGCCGATCGGGATATACGTCGACTGGTTCTCAGTCAGGAGCATTGTTTCGTCGCCATTTACCACCTCCGCAGTCCCGCGCACCACAACCCAATGCTCTGCACGATGATGATGCATTTGCAGCGAAAGCCGCTGTCCCGGGTTCACCACAATACGCTTCACTTGGAACCCCTCTCCCACGATAAGCGACTCGTAAGAACCCCAAGGTCGGAATACGCGGTGATGGGTATCGGCTTCACTGCGCGCCGATGATTTCAGAGCTGTAACAATATTTTTTACATCCTGCACTGAGTTTCGGTCTGCGACCATAACGGCATCTGCGGTCTCAACCACTACAAGATCTCTGACGCCGGTTGTCGTTACCAGGCGGGATTGACTGCGGACATAGCTATTCACGGTGTTATCGAGCACCACATCGCCCTCAGTCACGTTGCCCGACGCATCCTTTGATCCCGCCTCCCAGAGGGCAGACCAGGCGCCAATGTCACTCCAGTCACAGTCAAGCGAGACAACCACCCCCTCGGTGGTGTTCTCCATCACCGCATAATCGATACTGTCGGTCGGACTGGTTGCGAAAATACCCGCATCAGGACGGATAAAATCCATATCGCGTTCGGCAGAGTCCATTGATTCGCGACATGCGGCCGCCATCTGCGGCTGATTTGACACTAAAGCTGCGAGATACGCCTTAGCGGAAAACATAAACATGCCACTGTTCCAAACGTACTCTCCCGACGCGAGATAGGCCTCCGCGGTCTCGATATTCGGCTTTTCAACAAAGGTCTCAATAACCGCAACATGATCGGTAATGTCCGCTCCACGCTTGATGTAGCCATAACCCGTTTCTGGCCTCGAAGGGATTAAACCGAAGGTTACTAACTTTTGCTTACTCGCCACGTCAACTGCGGCGATGATGGCATCACGCAAATCCTCTGGCCGGCCAATATGGTGGTCCGCGGGTAAAGCCAATAACAGCGAATCCGGGTCGACCGACGATGCAGCGAGTGCTGCTAAGGCAATTGCCGGTGCGGTGTTCTTTCCCTCTGGCTCAAGAATAATCGTCGCTTTTTCGATTCCGAGTTGACGTAACTGTTCAGCCACCAAGAAACGGTGTTCGTCGTTGCAAACAATTATGGGAGCGGTCTGCTCAATGCCCTCAAGCCGTCCCAAGGTTTGCTGGAGCATCGACTGCTCGCCAATTAGGTTGAGGTATTGCTTTGGTCGACCCTGGCGAGAAACGGGCCATAAACGGCTGCCAACGCCGCCGCAAAGCAAAACAGGGGTGATTGGATTCATAAATTCCTCAGGAAGGGTGGGAACGACGAATTTGAGAGCATACGACGTCTGACAGGCAGACTCTACGTTACAAATTTGTCAGCGCGACCGCCACATGCCGCATAGGAAGTTTTTTTTTTACTGCAAGGTTTCAATTGTGACATCCTCCACTTCGCGCTTGGAAAGCAAGTGCAAGTCTCAAGCGAGCAAGGTAACCTAAGCGTATGACAGAAGAATGTGTATTTACCCCCCAAAATACCTACGCCAAAGACGAACTTGTCGCCTGCGGCATGGGTGACCTATTTGGACCCGGAAACGCCAAGTTACCAATTGACAACATGTTGATGCTCGATCGCATCACCGAGATCAACAGTGACGGTGGCAAGGCAGGTAAGGGCATAATCCTGGCGGAGCTCGACATACATAAGGACCTTTGGTTCTTCGACTGTCACTTCCCCGGTGATCCCGTCATGCCAGGCTGCCTTGGGCTCGATGCTATGTGGCAACTCGTGGGCTTTTTCTTGGGCTGGCGAGGTAACCCGGGGCGCGGGCGTGCGCTGGGCTCAGGGGAAGTGAAATTTACGGGGCAAATCCTGCCCAGTAGTAAGTTGGTCACCTACAAAATCGAGATGAAACGCGTCATCGAACGGAAATTAGTCATGGGAATCGCCGATGGCTCTGTCTCAGTCGATGGTCGCGAGATTTACACCGCGACCGACCTACGTGTCGGCTTGTTCCAATCCACGGAAAATTTCTAATGACAAAACGTGTTGTCGTTACCGGCTTAGGCATCGTCTCAAGTCTGGGTAACAATGCAGAAGAGGTAACGTCCTCACTTAAGCAAGGTCAATCCGGTATCAGTCATAATCCGGCGCAAGAAGAGATTGGCATGCGCTCATGGGTGTCTGGCCAGCCTAACATTGACCTTGCAGAACACATCGATCGAAAGCAGTGGCGCTTCATGGGCGACGCTGCGGGTTATGCGTTTTTGAGCATGGAACAGGCGATAGCAGACGCAGGGCTAGCACCAGAACAGGTGTCCAACGTGCGGACCGGCATCATTGCAGGCTCTGGTGGCGCATCGAGTGCTAGCCAAGTTGAGGCCGCTGATATATTGCGCGATCGTGGGTTGCGTCGGGTGGGCCCTTACCGGGTTACCCAAACCATGGGCAGTACCGTTTCCGCATGCTTAGCCACACCCTTTCAGATCAAGGGCGTGAACTACTCAATATCCTCAGCCTGCTCTACCAGTGCACACTGTATTGGTAACGCCATGGAACAGATTCAACTTGGCAAACAGGACGTCGTGTTTGCCGGTGGGGGTGAGGAGCTCGACTGGTCACTCAGCTGCTTATTCGATGCTATGGGTGCGTTGTCGACAAAATACAACGAAACCCCTGAGCGCGCGTCGCGTGCTTACGATGCGGACCGTGACGGGTTTGTGATTGCAGGCGGGGGCGGCATGTTAGTACTTGAGTCGCTCGAGCACGCGCAAGCCCGCGGCGCCAAAATATACGCGGAAGTCGTGGGCTATGGCGCCACGTCAGATGGCCACGACATGGTCGCTCCGTCGGGAGAAGGCGCGGTGAGGTGCATGCAGCAAGCGATGGCAACGGTTGAGGGTGATATCGACTACATCAACGCCCACGGAACGAGCACCCCTGCGGGCGACATTCAAGAGCTCAAAGCGGTACGGGAAGTCTTTGGTGACAGCACGCCCGCCATTGCCTCTACTAAGTCGCTATCGGGACATTCGTTGGGGGCGGCCGGTGTACAAGAAGCCATCTACTCGCTTCTGATGATGGAAAATGACTTCATCGCCGCCTCTGCAAACGTCGAAACGCTCGACGAGGGTGCCGAGGGTATGGACGTGGTCACCGGAGCGAGAGACGGAGTTACGCTCAACCGCGTTATGTCGAATAGCTTTGGCTTTGGTGGCACCAACGCAACGCTCATATTCCAGCGTTTCGAAGGCTGAGCCCCGTTACTTCGCGCGAGGCCTCCGTTACCAACCAATAAAAACGCCCTCGGATGAGGGCGTTTCGCGTTTTACAGCCTTCCAATGTTCTAGCCAAATGAGTCAGCTAAGCGCAAGGCGCACGCGTCCCAATTAACTCTCGCCCTTTAATACCTTCACGAAATTGCAGGGACGATGATCGATATCGAGCTGATCTCTAATGAGGCCCTTCCACGCCGTTTTACAGGCACCGGTTGATCCGGGCATACAAAAAACAGCCGTTCGATTCGCAAGGCCGGCGAGCGCGCGAGATTGAACCGTCGAGGAACCAATTTCCTCGAAACTTAAGGCACGAAAAACCTCGCCAAAACCCTCGATGGTTTTATCAAACAACGGCAGCACGGCCTCTGGGGTCGAATCACGCCCTGAAAAACCTGTGCCTCCGGTAACGAGGACTGAATGCATATCGGGATCAGCTATCCATGCTGAGAGAACCGCCCTTATGCAATAAATATCATCGATTACGATGGTGCGATCAGCGAGGTTGTGACCCGCCTCAAGTAGTGCGTCTTCTAAAAATTGACCTGATGTGTCTGTATCGCGAGTTCGCGTATCACTGACGGTCAAAACAGCTACGTTTAATGTGCCACTCATGTCTTCTCGATGACCCCCTCACCTGAAACGTACAATTCTAGATAACGCGTCACCGCTCGATCAACAAAGTTGCGCCACGGTAACTGCTGGATACCAAACTCGCGTCGGATTTTACTGCAATCGAGCGTGTAGTTAACCATGGGCTGAGTCTCATCCGTTAAATCCTCCAGTAGCAGCTCTCGAGCATCCACGAAGGGCTCGTACTGCGAGGCACAAGCCATAATGGCCTCGGCAAAGTCGAGATAACCGGTCTCCCCCAAACTGCAGTAATGAAATACGCCATGTCGGGGCGCACCGGCACTCATCTGGTCAAGTATGGCCATGCAAACACGAGCGACCTCGCCTACGTGCACTGGATTACCTTGCAATCTATCTGACACTTGAACGCCCTGTCCACGACGCAACGTATCAAGCGCCGTACAGAGCGCATTCGGCCGTCGCCCAGCAAAGAGACGTCCCAAGCGCAAGATTAAAACGTCTTCTAGGTGCGAGGTCAGTGTTTCCTCAACTTCGAGCAGCGCACGACCAACACCCGATTCAACGTCGGGCATGTCTTTTTCAAGGTAGGGCCGCGTCATGGTCCCGGAAAACACAAAGGCACTTGATAAGTATAGATAGCTCGCTCCGACGCGCTCGCAGGCCTGGGCTAGCCACGCACTTCGCTGGACATCGCGCTGCCCTATGCGATCGGAGGAATCGATCTGCGTCACAATCCGCGTGTCGAGTACAACATCAGGCGCGGCATCTCTGATTAGCCTGCGAACCTGACGCTCTCTACCCCACCGCGTTTTATCAAGACTGACACCGAGTAGCTCATGCCGCCGCAACGGATTAGCAAACGCACTTAGCGAGTAGCCCACGGGGGTGTCATTACCCAAAACGAGCACGCGCATGCTGCTAAACCACCCTAGCTACAGTCTTGGTGTAAGCCCACATTCATTTAGAACGGAATATCGTCCTCTGGAAAGTCTGCCGGCTGAGATGTTGGCGCAGGCGCCGCGTAGTTATCCGCAGGCGCAGCCTGAGCCATGGGTGCAGGACTGGGCGCATAGCCACCACCATCCTGAGACATATTTCGACTGTCGAGCATCTGCATCTCGTTGCAAACGATTTCAGTTGTATAGCGGTCTTGGCCAGACTGATCCTGCCATTTGCGTGTACGCAGCGAACCTTCGACGTAGACTTTTGAGCCTTTTCGCAGATATTCCGACGCAATCTCCGCTAAGCGATTAAAGAACACAACCCGGTGCCACTCAGTTCGCTCTTGCATTTGTCCGGTGTTCTTATCTTTCCAAGACTCCGATGTGGCAATACTAATATTAGTCACGCCGCCACCCGAGGGTAGAACACGGTGTTCAGGCTCTTGTCCCAAATTACCCACCAAGATGACTTTGTTTATTCCGCGACTGGCCATTTCTTTCTCCTTCAGGCTCTCTTAGGCTCGTATCGAACAGACCGGGTTTCCCAATTACCTAACCCAGACCTGTGCCCGCGACCCCACTCAACTTGTACACACTATAACAACCAAGCGATGTGTAAGGGAGATCTCAAACGTTCTTTATGCAACTTCAACTGCATCAGGTGACGTCAGATGCGACAGGCTCAGAAGAGCTGCCCAGGCGACAGTCAGGGCAGCCATACCAGCCCAGACACCAACCGCCCCTACTGAACCTAACAGCGCTCCACCCAAGATACCGCCGAAGAAAACACCTATAAACTGTGATGAGGCAAAAACACCCATCGCGGTGCCGCGCGCACTCTCAGGTGCATAAATCGAGGCCAGCGACGGCAACATTGCCTCAAGGGCTGTAAAACCCGTGAAAAAGAAACAAAGCCCTATAAGCGTTGGCGCCCATTGCCCAGCCGACAAGAGTGCCAAACCAGTAAACAAAACACCGAGGCTGCGCAGGAGATTTGTCATCGGCCTCGTCATGTATCGCCGACCTTGGACTAACCAATAGATACCGGGAACCGAACATAAGAGCGCACCCAAATAGACAAAGGCGTGTTGTTCCAGCGCAATACCTGCTTCGACTTGAAGACTTGTCGGCACAACGACAAACACCGCCATAAGGGTGAGGTGTAAAAAGAAAATACTCAGATACATCACGTTGAGCGATCGAATGCTCAGCACTTGAGCGAGTCGCGACCGCTGAAATCCGGAACCGGAACTCAACTCTTCGCGAGAGAACCGTTGCGGCTTGGGTAAAAAAGCGACCACGAGCATCCCCAGCAGCGCAAGCATAGCGGTAGCGGCAAACACCGCTTGCAAACCACCGAAACCGGCTAAAGCGGGCCCTAAAACGAGCGCAATACCGAATGCGATAGCAATGCTGCCACCGATAATGGCACTGGCTTTTGCGCGTTGCTCTGCACGTGTGTAATCCGCAACCAGTGCCATCGTGGCGGAAGCTATCGCGCCAGCACCCTGCAAAAAACGCCCCAGAACAACACCCCAGATGCTGGTCGACAGCGCGGCAACCACACTACCCAGCACGAGCATTGCGAGCCCAAGAATGATGACGAGTCTGCGATCTATTCGATCAGACAACCAGCCCATGGGAATTTGTAGGCTGGCCTGTGTCAGCCCGTAAGCACCGACAGCAAGCCCTAACAAGAAAGGTGTCGCACCTGCCAGATCGGCGCTGTAAATCGCAATCAGTGGGAGGACCATGAACAATCCCAGCATGCGCACTACGTAGAGGGTCGCCAGCATTGAAACGGCACGCGCTTCACTTGAGGAAAAGGACGTCACGAATATCAGCCTTAAGTAAAAACGTAGAGTATCACGATCGCGACAAATCGCATGATCCCGAGTCTGGGTCCACTCGATGCGCGTATACTATGCGGTTTGCCCGATTCAGCGAGCGGCAACGGAGAGTCGTCGCCGTTGGCGAGCAACCCGACTGTTAAAGCCATTAACGACAGTATAGAGAGCCCAGAAGTATGGACACCATTCAGGTTCGCGGCGCGCGCACCCACAATCTCAAAAACATCGACCTCGACATACCCCGCGATAAATTGGTAGTGATTACAGGGCTCTCAGGTTCAGGTAAATCGTCCTTGGCATTCGACACCCTGTACGCAGAGGGCCAACGCCGTTACGTCGAGTCATTATCGACCTACGCTCGGCAGTTCCTTTCGATGATGGAGAAGCCCGATATTGATCATATCGAAGGTTTATCACCCGCCATTTCGATCGAACAAAAGTCAACCTCCCATAACCCGCGCTCCACGGTGGGGACCATTACCGAAATTTATGACTATCTGCGCCTGCTCTTTGCACGCGTTGGAGACCCCCGATGCCCAACACACGGCATTTCGCTCAAAGCACAAACGGTCACTCAAATGGTCGACACCGTTATGGCGATGCCGACCGGTGAGCGACTTATGTTACTAGCGCCGTTAGTGCGTGATAGGAAAGGTGAGCACTTACATGTCTTTGAACAGGCCAGAGCAGCGGGCTTCATCCGGGTTCGTGTTGACGGAATAGTTTGTGACCTTGACGATGTCCCCGCGCTCGACAAGAAGAAGAAGCACCGGATTGATGTCGTCGTTGACCGCTTTAAAGTAAGAGAGGATCTCGCGCTGCGCCTAGCAGAATCCTTTGAGACCGCGCTTGAACTCACCGACGGTCTCGCAAGCGTCGCCCCGATGGACGGCGAGGTAAAAGAGACGCTTTTTTCAGCACGCTATTCCTGTCCCCAATGTGGGCACTCCATCGATGAGTTAGAACCCAAGCTTTTCTCGTTCAACAACCCCGCAGGCGCCTGTGAAAGTTGCGATGGTTTGGGCGTCACCCAGTTTTTTGACGAGGCACGTGTTGTCGCCCACCCAGAAGCGAGCCTCGCAGCGGGCGCAATCCGCGGTTGGGATCGCCGCAACGTATACTATTTTCATCTCTTGACCTCGCTCGCCAAGCACTACGGTTTTGATATTGATCAATCTTATGAAGCGCTAGCACCTGAGCACCGAGATATTCTCCTGCACGGTAGTCGAGGTGAAGAGCTCGAGTTCGCGTACATCAATGATCGTGGTTCCGTGTTCAAACGGCGGCACGCATTCGAGGGTATTCTCCCCAATATGGAACGCCGCTATCGTGACACTGAATCCTCAGGTGTCCGAGAGGAGCTTTCGAAATACGTTTCCACCGCCGCATGCAAGGCGTGCCAGGGCACCCGCTTGTGTGCCGATGCACGCAGTGTTTTCGTGGACGAGAGAACATTACCTAGCATTACTGAGTTACCCGTGGGTGAGGCGTACGCTTATTTCGAGGCGCTCGAAATGGAAGGCCGGCAAGGCGAGATCGCCGATAAAATCCTAAAGGAACTTCGCGCTCGCTATCAGTTTTTGGTTGATGTGGGTCTTAATTATCTAACGCTTAACAGGAGCGCGGAAACGCTCTCAGGAGGAGAAGCGCAGCGTATTCGCCTCGCATCTCAAATAGGCGCAGGCCTAGTGGGCGTTATGTATATTCTCGATGAGCCGTCTATCGGTCTGCACCAGCGCGACAACGAACGTCTGCTGCGAACACTTAGGCACCTTCGGGATATAGGCAACACGGTCTTGGTCGTAGAACACGATGAAGACGCCATTCGCGCTGCCGACCATGTCATTGATATTGGTCCGGGTGCCGGCGTACACGGGGGGCAGGTCGTGGCACAGGGCCCCATGCAATCGATCATGGATAACAAGGACTCACTGACCGGTGACTACCTCTCGGGGCGACGTGAAATTACCGTGCCCAAGAAACGTCGAATAGCTGATGAAACAAAAGAGCTGGTAATCGAGGGTGCAACCGGAAATAACCTTCGCAATGTTACGCTTAGCCTTCCCGTGGGTCTACTTACCTGCGTCACAGGTGTATCGGGTTCTGGAAAGTCGACCTTGATCAATGGCACGCTGTATCCGCTTGCGGCAACGGAGCTCAACGGCGCCACAACGTTGCGAGCAGCGCCCCACGACGAATGCAAGGGACTTGAGCAATTCGATAAGTGTATCGATATCGACCAGTCGCCGATTGGCCGGACACCTCGGTCAAACCCGGCGACCTATACAGGCATTTTCACCCCCGTACGAGAGCTGTTTGCGGGCACACAGGAAGCGCGTTCGCGTGGCTATAAGCCCGGCCGATTTAGCTTCAATGTGAGAGGAGGACGCTGTGAGGCCTGCCAAGGCGATGGCGTAACCAAAGTGGAAATGCACTTCTTGCCCGATGTCTACGTTCCCTGTGATGTCTGCAAAGGAAAGCGCTACAACCGAGAAACACTCGAGATTAAGTACAAGGGTCGAAATATCGCTGAAGTGCTCGATATGACCATTGAAGACGCACTCGAATTCTTCGAGCCCGTACCGTCAATTCATCGAAAGCTTCAGACGCTTATGGACGTCGGTCTTAGCTATGTAAGACTTGGACAAGCGGCAACCACGCTCTCCGGCGGCGAGGCACAACGTGTCAAGCTGTCACGCGAGCTGTCAAAGCGTGATACAGGCAGTACGCTCTACATTTTAGATGAACCCACCACGGGACTGCATTTTGAGGACATAAGACAGCTCCTCGACGTGTTGCACCGGCTGAGGGATGGCGGCAATACCGTGGTAATCATCGAGCACAATCTTGATGTCATTAAAACCGCAGACTGGATTGTTGATCTCGGCCCAGAGGGTGGATCAGGTGGTGGTGAAATTATTGCGACGGGAACACCGGAAGATGTCGCTAAAAACAAAAAGTCGCACACGGGGCGATTCCTCTTACCACTACTGAGCTAAGGCGCCTTTGTAAATTGGGCGGAGTCTTAACTACTTTTTGCACGCGTCAGATACGCGCTCCACTAAGGAAAGGTGACAGACGGGCTTTACATTGAGAGGCGTCCGCGCGAGTGAGTAAAACGCAGGCTCGCTTTCAGAAATCGGGCTGACGTTACAGGCAGAATCTCGAGATAAAAAAAAGCCCGGCTCATGCCGGGCTTTTTATATTCAGACGCTCTTAGAAGCGCATACCCACAGTCAGACCGTAAGTACGTGGCTCGAGAATGAACTGGTTCGTGAACAAGCTTGATACTGATGAAGTCAAGTAACCGCCTGTGATGTTGTCGTCATCCAAGATGTTACGAACCCAAACCTCTGCATACCACTCTTCACCCATTAGGCGAGCATTAGCATTCCACATACCCCAGTCTTCGATTTCAGTACTGGGGCTGTTGAAGTTGGTGGTGTACATCTTGTCCTGCCAGAAGTAGTTCGTCTGCATGGCCAGAGGCATACCTGCCATTTCTGAACGGTAGATCAAACCAATGTTGTAGTTGAACTCAGGCGTCAGTGCGATCTGGTTGCCCTTCAGACTCTGACGATAACCTGCACATGGGAACGGCTCTGGCTGGTCACAACGACTATAGTCGACCGGCACCGTATTACCACCTGCATCTACGTAGGGAACGATGAAGTTCACACCGTTGACGCTGGTAACACCTTCAGTCGTACCACGAGCGTTCGGGTTAGCCGTGTCAACGGTGTCGTATTCACCGATTTCAGCATTCACCCAACCAAAGTTTGCAGTTACCTCAAGGTTCTCAGTCGCTGCCCAACGGAACTCACCCTCGAAACCGGTGATTTCAGCGTCGGTATTCTGGTTAATTGACGTAACCGAAACGATCTTAGACTGCTGCATATCCTTGTAGTCATAGTAGAACAAGGCACCGTTAAACTGCGCTGCACCATCCATAAACGTGGTCTTTACGCCCAACTCGAAGGCGTCAACAAACTCGGGGGCGAAGCCCAAGTTAGCTGGATCACCACCGGCTGCAGGGTCGGCCAGATCATCGTCAATCGAGATGGGGTTTACACCACCAGACTTGAAGCTAGAAGACACTGTTCCGTAAACAAGTGTGTCCTCACCCATGTTGTAGGTCGCATTGAACTTCCAAGTAAACTCGTCCTGGTCGTACTCTGGGAAGCCGTAAGCGTTGTTCTCAGAGTCAAGCGGTGGAAGGTCCGCAAACGTCACGTAAATCGTACGCTGCTTACTCTTCTTGGTCTCATCTGAGTAACGAGCGCCGAAGGTCAATCGAAGATCCTGGTTAACGTCCCAGTACAATTCACCAAAGATCGCTTTCGCGTCTAACTGATAACGACGTGTGTCGTTCTCGTAACCCCACATGTGCGGGTTAACTTCGTCGTGTGGGTTAGTAAGGTTCGCTGGCGCAGGGAATACCGCCGGGTTGATAGGCAGCACCTGTCCCGGGAACGCAAGACCCGCGTTACGCACGACGTAGCGGTTACGTGATTCATAGTCGAGCATCATGCCACCCAACAAGAAGTTGAGGTTGCCGTCGTAGTTCGACTGAAGGCGGAACTCGTGAGACCAGCCCTCGTTGGTACCGTAAGACTCGTCTGCTCCAAACTGTGTGCCCGTATTGACGACAGTACCGTCAGGTAACAGAACCGGAATCCCCGCGCCGTAACCACCTAGCAAGGGACTGTTACCGGCCCATAACGCCGCACCGCTACCTGCAAAGTCAACCATAAATGGCGCGAGAGCGTCGACGCCTGTTGCAGCCCCCAAAGTTGGAATATCTGTTTGCCCTGCGATACCACACGCCGCTGCTGGGACACTTGCAAGGCCGCAAAGCAGTGCTTGATACTCACCTGGGTTCAGAGGTGATGCATTACCTAAGTCCACCATCGTATCAAGTGCTGGCTGCCAATTTCCTGTGGCAACACCCTTCTCGTAGTCTTCTGTAGAAGAGTAGAAGTTTTCGGTGTAGCCAGTAGACCAGTTGAAGCTCAAGTCGCCCATATCGTGGGAAATCTGAAGCTGGAACATCTCTTCCTCAGCCTTGTAAGTAGGCTCGTAGTCCATGTTTACAACACGACGGTCATCGGGGTTATTGTCATAGAGGAAAGTGGGTTGGAAGTTCGTCGTTCCCGCCCCAACGTTCGCTAACAGCGATGCGTTGTTTGGATCACCAATTCCCAACTGCGCAGCTTGGCCTAGCAAGCCTTGCACACCAGTGTTTATACCACTGATAGTGTTCATCAAGGCATCACCAATACCACCGCCGTTTGCACTGTTGTAGGTGGGGTTACCCGGCAAACAGCCAAGGATCGCATTCGGGTCACGGTTACACGCCTGCTTCTGCGAACGCATACGTGAGTCATCTTCCTCGAACTTGCTGTACATGAAGTTCACTTGCGTGTCGTCACCGGCATCCCATGTTAATGAGAGTCGTCCTGACCAGAGGCTGCGGTCATCCACGTCGTTACCGGTGAATTCGTTCTCTGTGAAACCGTCGCGCTCCAGCGACATGCCTGCGATTCGCAAAGCCAGTGTGTCGCTCAAAGGTGAGTTTACGTGGAAGCGCGCCTGCGTTGCACCGTAGTTACCTACCGTTCCATCGAGACTTGCGCTGAACTCGGAGGGGTCTGCTTTTGCGGTAATCACGTTAATAACACCACCTGTGGTGTTACGACCATACAGCGTACCCTGAGGACCACGCAGCGTTTCTACCCGCTCAGTATCGAGGAACTGCGTCTCAAAAATTCGTGTCGCGACTTGGTAGATTCCGTTTACGTGAATGCCCACGCCCGTATCACCGAAAGTGCCCACAGCACCTGAACCGATACCACGAATACGGATATCTTGGCTGGTAAAGTTACCCTTTGTGATATTCAGGTTTGGTACTGAAAACTGCATCGCTGATGCGTCGTTGATTAACTGCGCATCGAGCTGATCCTGCGTAAACGCCGAAACCGCGATGGGAGTGTCTTGGATGGATGCTTCGACCTTCGCCGCTGTTACGACAACTTCTTCGAGTTGCTGCGCCTGCGATAAGCTAGTCAGCGACAATGAGCAAGCTGCAACCGCTACTGCCAACTTGTTTGCGTGAGACTTCATACGCTCTCCTTTGGTTTTGAATACGACGAACCTATGCTTGGCGCGACGTTTATTTATTAGACTTATTCATAGCCAGCATAAACACCGGCTATCACACACTAAGCTATTACGCTTTGATTGTATTGACAACCCCTGAATTGAGGCAATTTGGACAACATTTCACGCATGATGCAAAACCAGAGTGAGGGATATAAGCTTGGCGACGATTCGACGTAAATAGGGTCACTTAAAAATAACAAAGAACCTTGAGATGACGATTTGTCCTAAGCCCGACATACAAAAGTAACTAATTCGGTACCGTGAAGTCCCGGGAGAGGGAGGGGCTCGTAGGAAGTACAGCCATGTAACGGTGGTTAGGACGCCCTAACCCGTGTCCCCAATTATTGTTGTGGGCCGCGATACAGAGAGAGTGTTGTGCGCCGCGAGCCATCTTCGTTTCATCGCCATAAGGTCGCAATGCATAAAAAAATTTGGAAATTACACAACTATGAAGCAATACCTTGTCGCCACAATTATCGGCTTACTGACATCCAACGCATTTTCTGAGGTCGTCACAGCGCCGACCGATCAGCGAGTTAACCCCAAGGTTTTGGCGCACCAGGCCACTCTGGTTCCCGGCCTCAAGAAGCTGGGATCTCGTGTGTTCGGTGCAGAATTTATGGGGTACTCGAATTTCGGCTTTATCGAAACGGATAGCGGGGTCATTGTGGTAGACGCGGGCTGGTTTCCCACCCCTACCGCGAACGCCTTTACACTTCTTAGAGAGCACACGGACAAGCCCGTCATTGCGGTAATCTATACCCACCTACATATGGACCACTACGGCGGCATTCAGGCGATACTGCCAGGTAACAATCCAGGGTCTATTCCTATCTACGGGCCGGCAGACTGGGAAGACACGGTTGCCATGGGTCAAAGTGTCACGCATAAAGCAACGTTGCGGCGCGCCTTTATGCAAATGGGCATTCCCATTCCTGAAGGTCTTGAAGGTACCGTCGGCAATGGTATTGGCCCTAGTCCAAGACTTGAGAGAAATGACGCACTCACCTACCCGCCTACGATAGAGGTTTCTGGGAAATTAGCGCTTAGCATCGATGGGGTCGATCTCGAGCTCTTCCCCGCCGAAGGCGACGTCCCCGAGCACTTGTGGGTATGGCTTCCGGAGGATCGAATCTTATTCAGCGGCGATTCACCTCCGCACGGGGTATTCCCGGCTGTAGAGACGGCTCGCTTCGAGATGGGCAGAGACCCCAACAAAATGATGGCCTCAGTCCAGAAAACCATAGATCTTGACCCGACTGCGATCGTGCCTGGCCACAGCAGCATCATCAGCGACCACCACGAAATTCGTGAGCTAATGACACTAACGCGCGACACTATCCAATTTCTCATTGATCAGGTCGACAGATTCTACCTAAGCAATCGCTCCGTCGACGATCTATTGAATACACTCGATCTGCCCCCTGCCATCGCCGATCACCCTAAACTTCAGCCCTACTACCATCGCTGGGAGTGGATGATGCAACAACGCTTCACCAAACGTGCTGGCTTTATCGATGATTGGATGGATTACCTGACGCACAACGCCTACCAAGAGGCCACGCGTTTGGTGCCGGCCCTTGGGGGTCGGGATAAGGTACTTGAGATGGCTAAGGCCAAAGTTGCGACTGACCCACAGTGGGCTGCTCGGCTCGCGACTTACCTCATCCTTTCCGATGAGGACGACAACGAAGCCCGTCAAGTTCGCCAACAGGCCTCCATACGATTTGCTCAAGTCACGAGCAGCACCAACCAACGTAACTATCTGTTAGGGCTTGTAGCCGAGGAAAACGGTGATATTGATTTCAATAGGATGCTTCGGGGCCCAATAGCGGGCTCACTTAACCGCTTAGATGATGCTGAGCTACTTAACAGACTCCGTAATCGAGTGATTGCAGAACGAGCCAACCATGTGGATATAACGGTTCGGTTAGACCTAATAGATGGTAAGGCCTACGACCTGCGCATTATTAATAACGTTCTGCGTGTGAGCTGGCCAGATGAGGAACGCGTTGTTGCCAGCTATTGGCAAACAGACAAAGCAACAATTATCGCCGTATTAACTGACGAACTCACTGTTGCCGATGCACTGAGGAGTGGTCGCATCGCCACCTCTGACAGTACGCGTGATAGTGCGCGCCAAGATCGAATATTCGCAGATCTCTTTGAATAACCGTCTGCACAGCGTTAGCCGTTGTTAATAAGCCTTGCTTATGCGCCCGAAGCGGATACTTGATAGGCCCTAAACAAAAAAAGCCGCGATGACCGCGGCTTTTTTTGTTTGACAGATACAGACCACGATTTACTCGTCTTCCATCTCCGCAACTTCTTCGTGTACCTCGGGTGCTGGCCGATCCACAAGCTCAACAAAGGCCATTGGCGCTTTATCGCCCGCGCGATAGCCACACTTTAAGATACGAATATAGCCACCAGGGCGTTCTTGGTACCTAGGACCCAACTCAGTGAACAGCTTACCAACCGCTTCCTTTGATCGCGTACGATCGAAAGCCAAACGACGGTTTGCGACACTGTCGTTTTTCGCAAGCGTAATGAGTGGCTCAGCGTAGCCGCGAAGCTCCTTTGCCTTAGCAACAGTGGTCTTGATGAGCTCGTGCTCAACCAATGACACTGTCATGTTGCGGAACATAGCTTTTCGGTGCGAACTGTTCCGGTTTAATTGTCGACCACTATGACGATGGCGCATGACCAATCCCTTTTACTGTCTGGCTCGCTTTTTCGGCGAGACCTAAATCATCTGTAATAAACTTAAGTGTTAAACGCTGAGAAGACGCTCGTCGTCTTTCAAGCTGGCGGGTGGCCAGTTCTCCAGGCGCATACCCAAAGACAATCCTCGCGATGCGAGCACGTCTTTAATCTCGGTCAGCGACTTCTTACCCAGGTTAGGGGTCTTGAGAAGCTCAACCTCGGTTCGCTGAACCAGATCACCAATGTAGTAGATGTTCTCCGCCTTCAGGCAGTTCGCAGAACGAACCGTCAGCTCTAAGTCATCAACCGGGCGCAACAAAATCGGATCAACTTCATCGGCCGCTTCAGCTGCTGCCGCCTGAGTCTGTCCTTCGAGGTCAACAAACACAGCGAGCTGCTGCTGCAGAATAGTCGCCGCGCGACGAATGGCTTCTTCAGGATCGATAGTACCGTTGGTCTCAAGATCAATAACGAGCTTGTCGAGATCAGTACGCTGCTCTACTCGAGCAGAGTCAACGACATAGCTCACGCGACGGATCGGCGAGAACGACGCATCTAACTGAAGGCGACCAATCGAGCGTGTCTCATCGTCGGTATCTGCGCGGGAGTCTGCTGGCGAGTAGCCACGACCACGCTGCGCAACCACACGAATCATAAGTGGCTGGTCGCCCGTAACCGTGCAGATCACATGCTCGGGGTTACGAATTTCAATATCGTGGTCAACTTGGATATCACCCGCTGTGACAACGCCCGCACCTGACGCGTTGAGCGTGAGCTCCGCCTCGTCCTTGCCGTTCATTACCAGCGCAACACCCTTAAGGTTGAGCAATATTTCGATAACATCTTCCTGCACGCCCTCGATCGCCGAGTACTCGTGCAGCACGCCGTCCATTTCAACTTCGGTCACGGCACAGCCTGGCATTGACGACAGAAGGATGCGTCGTAATGCATTACCAAGCGTGTGGCCAAAACCACGCTCAAGGGGCTCAAGTGTGACAAGAGCACGCGTTGTAGACTTTTCATCTACCTTGATAACGCGTGGCGTAAGAAACTCATTTACTGAATTTTGCATAGTGTTTCCCGTTCAAGAATTCGGTTTATTACCTGTACGCACTCAAGCCTTACTTGGAGTACAGCTCGACGATCAGGTTCTCATTAATTTCGCTTGGAAGATCCTGACGCTCTGGCTTCGACTTGAAAGTGCCTTCAAGCTTCTCAGCATTAACGTCGATCCACTCGGGATCTGGACGCTGCTCAGCAAGACCCATAGCTGACTGAACACGCAGCTGCTTCTTCGCTTTCTCGCGCACTGAAACAACATCACCGGGCGCTACCTGGTATGAGGGAATATTGACCACGCGGCCATTTACCAAAATACCTTTGTGCGATACCAGCTGACGCGATTCAGAGCGTGTGGAACCAAAGCCCATACGGTAAACGACGTTATCCAGACGGCTTTCCAAAAGCTGTAGAAGGTTTTCACCTGTCGCACCTTTGAGACGTGCCGCTTCTTTGTAGTAGTTGCGGAACTGCTTCTCTAGCACACCGTAGATACGACGAACTTTCTGCTTTTCGCGCAACTGAACACCGTAATCTGATAGGCGGCCACGTCGCGCACCGTGCATACCGGGCGCAGTCTCTGCTTTACACTTGCTCTCAAGCGCACGAACGCCGCTTTTGAGCTGAAGATCGGTACCTTCGCGACGCGAAAGCTTACATTTAGGTCCAATATATCGAGCCATTTATCTCTTTCCTCAGACGGCGTAATTAAACGCGACGCTTCTTTGGTGGGCGACAACCGTTATGTGGAATCGGTGTCACGTCAGTAATGTTTGTAATTTTGTAGCCACAACCATTGAGTGCACGAACCGCTGACTCGCGGCCAGGCCCTGGGCCTTTGACTTCAACGTCAAGATTCTTCAGGCCGTACTCTTTAGCAGCTTCGCCAGCACGCTCTGCGGCTACTTGCGCCGCGAACGGTGTCGACTTGCGAGACCCTCGGAAACCTGAACCACCGGCGGTCGCCCAGCTCAAGGTATTACCTTGGCGATCTGTAATCGTCACGATGGTGTTATTAAATGACGCATGGACGTGTGCCACGCCGTCGACTACCTGCTTGGTAATCTTTCTTTTCGTTGTCTTCTTGGCTTGCTTTGCCATCTTCTATCCTACTTCTATATCAACGCTACAAATTAGGATGTAGCTACACATTAGAAGCAACTGACGTTGCTTCGTTAATTACTTGCGAATTGGCTTTCGCGGCCCCTTACGAGTGCGCGCATTGGTCTTGGTACGTTGTCCGCGCAAAGGAAGACCCTTACGGTGACGCAGACCACGATTACAACCGAGGTCCAAAAGACGCTTGATGTTCATTGACACTTCACGACGAAGATCACCCTCGACGGTCATGTCCGATACCAAGCCGCGCAGCTGATCGAGTTCAGCCTCAGACAATTCACCGATCTTTGTGCTTTCTGGAATATTTGTTTCCGCACAAAGACGCTTAGCTTGGGTACGACCGACACCAAATATGTACGTCAGTGAGATCACTGCGTGCTTGTTGTCAGGGATGTTTACACCGGCAATACGTGCCATTACCAATCTCCATTTTTAGCAGCCTAATGGCTGCATTCTGTGGGCGACTTCGCGCCCGCAATTAGAATCCGAATTAACCTTGACGCTGCTTGTGACGTGGGTCGCTCGAGCAAATCACACGGACCACTCGGTTACGACGAACCACTTTACAGTTGCGACAAATTTTCTTTACCGAAGCACGGACTTTCATTTCTATCTCCAAAGACCTAACGAGTACGACCAGCTGGTCCAATATTGGTTAGGTTTGCTTTCTTCATTACGCCTTCGTACTGATGCGACATCAAATGACTCTGCACCTGCGCCATAAAGTCCATCACCACCACAACTACGATCAGCATAGAAGTACCGCCGAGATAGAAGGGGACGTTGAACATAACCACCAAGAACTGGGGCAATAAACAGACCAGCGCAATATAAGCTGATCCGAAAATCGTTAAACGGGTAAGCACACCATCGATGTAATTCGCAGTCTGCTGCCCTGGTCGAATACCCGGTACAAAGGCGCCCGACTTTTTAAGGTTGTCCGCCACTTCGCTCGGGTTGAACATCAACGCCGTGTAGAAGAAGCAGAAAAATACAATGAAACCGCTGAACAAAATGATGTTCAGGGGCTGCCCTGGGCCGATTGCCACGGCAAGGTCCTGCAGCCAATCGGAGCTGTCAGCACTGCCGAACCATTGCGCCACTGAGGCCGGAAACAAAAGAATGGAGCTGGCGAAGATGGCGGGAATCACGCCGGCCATGTTCACTTTTAGCGGCAAATGCGATGCAGGTGCTTGGTACATCTGACGCCCCTGCTGCCGCTTCGCATAGTTCACCGTGATGCGGCGCTGGCCGCGCTCAATGAACACAACAAGTGCGATAACCACAATCGCAAGCGCCAAAACACCGAGCAAAATAAGAATGTTGAGTTCACCTTGGCGCGCTTGTTCGAGCGACTGACCAATCGCTTGTGGCAATCCAGCCACAATGCCTGCAAAGATAAGCAGTGAAATGCCGTTACCAATGCCTTTTTCCGTAATCTGCTCACCGAGCCACATCATGAACACCGCACCGGTGACCAGTGACGTTATGGCAATCACGTAAAAGCCGAGGCTGGCATCGTACGTTAGGCCCTGATTCGCCAAACCGACCGTCATACCCGTACCCTGCACAAGGGCAAGAGCCACAGTAAGATAGCGCGTCCACTGGCTTATTCTCTTCCGACCCGACTCGCCTTCCTTCTTAATGGCGTCCAGCTCAGGCGTCACTGCCGTCATGAGCTGCATGATGATCGACGCTGATATGTAAGGAAGAATACCAAGTGCCAGAATACTCATGCGCTCGAGCGCGCCGCCCGAGAACACGTTGGCAAGCCCCAATATTGTTCCCTGATTTTGATCAAACAACGCAGACAACTGCGCAGGATCGATCCCCGGCACCGGAATGTGTGTTCCGATTCGGTAAATAATCAGGGCAACCAGAACAAAACGGAGTCGACTGAACAGCTCACCCATTCCCGCATTATTCATTGAAGGCATACCGTTGGCCATGATTACGCCTCAACGCTCCCGCCGGCCGCTTCGATTGCTTCGCGCGCGCCTTTGGTGACCTTAAGGCCCTTCACGTTGACTGCCTTGGTGATTTCCCCAGACAGGAACACACGAGCGCGCAATACGTCGTCTTTGACTAAATCGGCCGCCTTTAGTGCTGCCAAGTCAACCGTATCGCCTTCAACCGCATTTAGCTCATGCAAGCGCACTTGTGCAGTCGTACGACCAATTCGCGATGTGAAACCGTACTTCGGCAACCGCTTCTGAAGTGGCATCTGACCACCCTCAAAACCAGCGCGAACGGTACCACCTGAGCGCGCTTTCAAACCTTTGTGGCCACGACCGGCTGTTTTACCAACACCCGAACCGATTCCACGGCCAACGCGCTTTGCGTCGCGCTTAGCACCTGGTGCAGGGCTCAGCGAATTCAAACGAAGTTCATCACCCATTATGCCTGCTCCTCAACTCGTACAAGGTAGTGAACCTTGTTAATCATTCCGCGTACTGAAGGCGTATCTTCAACTTCAACCGTGTGGTTAATACGTCGAAGACCTAACCCACGTACACACGCCTGGTGATTCTTCAGGCGACCATTGATGCTCTTCACCAATGTCACTTTGATCATTTCTTTGCTCATCACCTAATTCCTCTTAGCTGAAGATTTCTTCAACTGACTTGCCGCGCTTTGCAGCAACGTCTTCGGGTGAAACCATGTCGCGCAGACCGTTGTAAGTCGCACGCACCACGTTGGCGGGGTTTGTAGAGCCGTAGCACTTCGCGAGAACGTTTTGAACGCCTGCGATTTCAAGTACCGAACGCATCGCACCACCCGCAATGACACCCGTACCTTCGGAGGCAGGCTGCATGTAAACCTTTGACGCACCGTGACGGGCCTTAACAGGGTACTGGAGCGTACCGTTAACCAGTTCCACAGAGATCATGTTTCGACGAGCCGCTTCCATCGCTTTCTGGATAGCCACTGGGACCTCGCGTGCTTTGCCGCGACCAAAGCCTACTTTACCCTTTCCGTCACCAACCACTGTCAGCGCAGTAAAGCTCATGATGCGGCCACCCTTTACGGTTTTGGCAACACGGTTTACCTGAACCAGCTTCTCCTGAAGGTCGCCTTCAGTGCGCTGATCACCTTGTCTCTTATCGTTTGCCATGGCTTAAAACTCCAATCCGCCTTCGCGCGCCGCATCCGCTAGCGCTTTAACTCGACCGTGATACTTATAACCTGAGCGATCAAACGCCACTTCAGTTACACCTGCTGCTTTCGCCCGCTCCGCCACTAACTTGCCAACGGCTGCAGCGGCTTCGATGTTGCCCGTTGCGCCACTGCGGAGGTCTTTGTCCAATGTAGAAGCCTGAGCCACAACACGGTCACCTTCGCCGTTAATGATCTGCGCATAAATATGACGCGGCGTACGGTTTACCGTAAGACGAACATCACCAGCGGTACGCATACGAACACGCGACTTGCGTGCGCGGCGCAAACGCGCCTGAGTCTTATCATTCATCGCTTTACCCGTTACTTCTTCTTGGCTTCCTTACGTCGGACGTACTCGTCTGCGTATCGGATACCCTTGCCCTTGTATGGCTCTGGTGGACGGAAGCTGCGAATTTCAGCTGCCGCTTGACCCACTGCCTGCTTATCAGTTCCTCGAATCACGATCTCTGTCTGCGTCGGTGTCTCTGCAGACAATCCTTCAGGCAGTTCGTAGTCAACTGGGTGTGACAAACCGAGGCTCAAATTAACGGTCTTACCGGATGCCTTGGCACGATAGCCCACACCGTTAAGTACCAACTTCTTTTCCCAACCATCAGTGACACCGACGACGAGGTTGTTTAGCAACGCCCGCGTTGTACCCGCCATAGCGCGGTTGGTATCGAAGTCGTAAATGATCTGTGCGACGCCGTCGTTGACATCAATACCGATGCCATCCGTCAACGTCATTTCCATTGTCCCTTTACCACCCTTTACTGAAACGCTGCTGCCATTAATGTTGACTTCAACGCCCTTCGGAAGGCTGACCGGGCTATTCGCTACACGTGACATGAATCGATTCTCCCGCTGTCAATTAAAATACTGTGCAAAGGACTTCGCCACCGACGCCCTGCGCCTTGGCTGCACGGTCGGTCATAACGCCCTTTGAAGTCGATACGATCGCTACGCCCAAACCACCTCGGACATTCGGCATTTTGTCTTTACCTGCATACCGACGAAGCGATGGCTTACTGAATCGCTCGATCTCAGCGATCACTGGCTTGCCGTTGTAATACTTCAGCTCAATACTTAGACGAGGTTTGCCTTCCGCAGATTCAACGCGATGACCTGAAATGTAACCCTCGTCTTCGAGAACTTGGGCGACAGCCGCTTTTAACTTGGATCCAGGCATGTCGACAAACTTCTTACCCGCCATTTGTGCGTTACGCACTCGGGTCAACATATCACTGATAGGATCTTGCATACTCATAGTCGTTCGTCTCCGTTACCAGCTTGACTTAACCAAGCCCGGTACATCACCGCGCATAGCGGCTTCACGTAACTTGTTTCGGCACAAACCAAACTTGCGGTAAACGCCGTGTGGGCGACCCGTAATCTGGCAGCGTCTCTGCTGGCGTACTGGGTTCGCGTTACGCGGTAGCTTTTGCAGCGCAATTTGCGCTTCCCAACGCGCGTCATCATCCGCATTAACGTCCGCAATAATCTCTTTCAACTTGGCCCGCTTGACCGCGTACTTAGCAACGGTACGCGCGCGCTTATTCTCTCTGGCCACCATCGATTTCTTAGCCATAACTCTGCCTCAGC
>JBELJN010000028.1:0-25966 GCA_042090345.1 Halieaceae bacterium
GATCAACTTGATCGGCTTTTAACCAAAATGCAGTAATAGGAGGGGGAGTTCCTAGTAAAACAACGAGTAACACCGCGTTGCTTCGAGGCACAGTCGCAAAGAGCAAACTACCTTTGGTCTTCGCAAACCAGGTGGCTCATCTTGGATAAAGGAAGGCCTGTGCCTAAACGCGTAATTAGTGACACCACAACTGCTTTCTGGAAGCCAAATGATTTAGCACTTGCGTCGGTCATACTATACGGTTACCAGAAATCTCTCGGCTCCAACCTTACAGCGGCTTACACTTGCAAATTTAAAATTCTGCCAAGTGCATTTTCCTCTACTCGAAGAGTGTTCACATTTGCATCGTAAAGCACCTGAGCGAGCTTCATGTCTATCAACTCACTCGCCAAGCTAATATTTGAGGACTCACCTGTCTTTTGGCCGTCTGGCTGAACAAGGCTATCAATCCTCTCAACCGTCACTTCAACACCATAAACGCCAGAAGTGGTAGTCACTTGCTGTCTTTGATACCCAGGTGTATCTGAGTTTGCAATATTATTAGCACTTGCAGAAAGACGCGCAGAGGCTGCCTGAATCCCTGACAAGGCGGCGCCGTAACTAGAGCTAATCACAAAACAATCTCTTCTCGTTCATGCCAGTACTATAACCGGTCACACTGTAAACGTCAGTAACACACTTTTCTTGAATTATTTTGATGACGATTTCTCGCTGTTGATGCCATGTTACCCTTGTCCTTATCGCAGTGTGTCATATCAGAGTAGTCCAGGTGAAAAGATATCGAAGCCTAAGCTTCTTGACCATTGGCATGATGTTTATGTTGCTAAATCATATTTTTCCTAGCGACATGGGCCTAACAATGCTAGCGGCCGTAGTGTTTTTTCTTTTCGCAAGCGAAAGTTACAGGAATGGGAGGTAAAAGCCTCTTTAAACCCACAAAGAATCCTGGCCCATCGTTCAGACTAATAAGATAATTCATCGATCAACGACACTTTGGATAGCATGATGAGCCAAAAAACTTGAATAACCGGAATTACATTCGAGTCTTTTTAAGGTCTAAGTATTTAAACAACTCCACCACAGCAGATAAACTACAAAGAAACGTTGTATGGCCTGCAGGTCATTGAATTTTAGGTAGGATTAATTGACGCTCATAATCGGAGCGCCACCTGAGATTGTCCAATTGCGAGATGGGTACCCATTGTACGTCTACAATACCCATTTGCTTCTGCACTTTTATTTCTGAAGCCGACACGATATTGCAGCGATAATAGGGTTTTCGGCCATTAACATTGGCCAACAAATTTACTGCTCTTACTTGTATACCCGACAGACGCCATACGGCACGCTCCGCCGTGCACGATGCCGTTTCGCGGCCGTTAACCGAACCCTCCGGAAATTCAACAGTTCCTCCCATCAGATAAACAACCAGCGTCTTGTCTCCGTCAAAAACAACACAGCTTGCTTTTTCGACCGAGAGTCTGCCCACCGAGTCACTGCACAAGGGCGTGTTTGACTCAACACAACTGAGACCTAAAAGTAAGGGCGACAAAACAATGACGCGCTTCACTTGCGGATACAACCTTCCTAGTGGGTTCTGGCTTGTCGCACTCATTGAGACACCTATTTAATTGCAAGTGATAGTCATCAAAGTGCAACAATTAGTTGGCGTTGTCGATGGCATAATTCACAGAGCAAGACGAGAATTTTGGTGTGAAGTGGGCTAAGCTGGAGTAATGTCATTATCCGAACAATAACGGTATTAAAGTGAATCATGAATCGGAAGATGCGCGATTTTTATCACATTCAAGATAAGCTAAGTTTGTTTTGGCGTTATTCCAGACAAACAACGGCGTCGAATGACGATAAGTCATTGCTAGTGGACATAGAGATCGCGCGGCGAAAAGAGGCTTTGGGATCTGTATCAGCATCATTGCAAGAGCTTATCGACCTTTATGAACAAAAAATATCGCTGTTACAGAGTCAGGAGAGTGATAAGCGACTCCTGTCGTACGCCGATTACAATCACGCTCGCAAAAAAGCAGATACCGAGGTCACACTCAGTAGTTCTGGCATGGGTTTCTTTTCGCCAATAAGGGCGGAAGAGACGGCTAGAGTCCAGATTGACATGTGTTTATATTCAATCCCGTGCGAATTACTGATTGAGGCGACAGTTGTTGAATGCCGTATATCTCCAGACTCTGAAAACGCAGGATACTGGTTAAGAGTGCGATTTGAAAAAGGCCAACAAAAGAAGGTCGATCTTATTTCAGCTCATGTAGCTACCTTGCAAATGGAGAAGCTAAGTCGTGAGGATAAAATAGCCAGAACAGCCGAACCAAAGACTTGATAACTCATGAGAAGCCGAAACATAAATAGCATGCATGCAGATAATGCCACGATAAAATCCTTCCGCGGCTCTTTGTCTCCACACAGAAACGTCTTCGAACGCTTTAAGTCTTGCCCAAAAAAGCCAGTACCTTTTAAGCACACGTTCAGTCCAAAAAATAGGTAAAAAGGAGACTTCTACTAATGCACTCAGCGCCTGCTGGGTGTGCCAGCTCGATTGGTGCTGCTTCAGTCTAAACTAGAAGAACAGATTTTGATCTATGGTGGCTGTCGGTCCTTACCTAGAATGTAAGAGCAAGGTGTGCGTCAGTGTTGGATAAGAAGATGCCGGAGAATACTAGCAAGGATATAAAAAGCGCGGAGCAATGAACCACTAGCCACGTTTTATTATCATTTGGCTGTTAGGAACACTAAGATTTTAAGAGGATATGGGGGGTATCGCCCGCAAAGGCCCTATAGTTGACCGCGTACATGTCATGAAAAGTATCAATTGCATTTGCAAAGCGAGTAGCACTGAAAATGCCTTGATCTATACCAATGACTCCTCCAGACCTCAAACTCTCATGACAGCACATCAACAAGCCAAGCAGTGATTCGTCAGACTTAGCAGAAGATACGTAACACGCGTCGAATTCACCTACACCGATCATCGCATCCATCTTTTCCGTTTCTGACCCTACATACTTTTTTAACTCAAACTCAATCGACGTCTGATTACCAGCTTCGATGGCTAAAGAATCAAACCTAGCCTCTGTGCTTGAATCTTTGAATTCTAACAGGGCATGGATCTCTGCTTTGGGTGCCCATGAAATAGAGCCAATCAGTTTCTCAGTGAGGGCAGGACTTTCACCTCCAATCTCAGCCAACTTCACAGCAGAAATTGATCGTACAGCTTCGATGTAGTGATCCATATTCAACTCATGCTCGCTCATTTGTATCTCGCTTACGTTTACCTTAGACAAGAGCCGCAGAACCATACACTTGTCAAGGTAAAGCGTGGGGGGCTTTCCTTTCAAAGTCAATACCTTACTCCCAGCGTCTAGGTTCTTACCTCTAGCTCAGCCTCCAGACGGAGAACAAAAACCAAAACTTCCGCGACTGCTCGGTAAAGCTCAGGTGGGATTTCATCACCTAACGGTATCTTAGATAGAACATAAGCCAGCTTCGGATCCTCTACGATTGGGACGCCCGCACTCTTGGCCCTCTCAATTATCGTCTCCGCTACTTGATTTCTACCAGTAGCAACTACTGTCGGCGCTCCATCAAAGTCATATTTTAAAGCGACAGATTCCTTAAACTTGTCAGAAGTCATGCGAATACACTAACTCCATTTTTTTGAGCCTGAAATCCACGCGTCTTCTCAAACTCAACTCTCTTCGCAGACACACTATCCACCTTAAGGCCAGCCATGATCAGTTGGTTAGTGAGATATTCCAATGACGGCTCGAAATGAGTAATGGCGGCATCGTCAGCGGCAAACCGAACCGAAACACGACCTCCTTTTAATCCCACCTCAAGCTCAAGCCCTCCTAACTCCGGTAACTCGATCCTCAAGCTCACCGTCCAAGTCTCCTCATCCTCATTCCCTTGATCCGTGCCTCGACGCACCTCAACGTCTATCTCTTGATACTCATTTCGCCACTCAAATGGAACTGTCAAAGACCATTTTGGATGAGCATTAGCGTCGGAAATCGACACAATTTGATTTTGAGTGATCGAGGACAACGCCGAGTCAATCAGGCTCAATAGCTGGCGAATATTGGCTGGACTGGGCGAACCGGGGCTAGCACGGCTCGAGATTTTATGAATGTGATCATTGATAGCAAGTAGTAGGCTTTTATTCGACTTTGCTGCCTCGTGACCCCGATGCGCTAACCACTGCGCCTCAGTAAATATGCCCGATAATATGAAGTGCCTGTGCAAAGCGGATGCGTCTATTCGACTTCCATGAAGGCTATTAGCTTTCAATTGCGAAAAAAGCTGACCCAGCAATCCGCTGGCCGAAATTTGCTTTTGTAGACCGGCATTAGAGCTTACAAAAGATAAAAGTTTCGCAAGTGCACCGCTCGCTAATTTTGACTCAATTGCTAACGTACCTCCCAAAACGGCGCTAGGAACTCTAGGGGCTGGTGCTGGATCCTCTAAACGTAGCTTGAAAATGAGGTGGGGGGCCGTCTTCTGGACCTCAAGATAGACCCTGTTTCCGGGCTGAACAGGAATATCTGATGGTGAAATAAAGCTTTGGCCTGCAATAGAAAGTAGTGAACTGCCATTTGGCATCCGATCTACAACCAAGGCGGATAAAGTCTGCCCTACCCTCCAGTTAGAGAGCATAATACCGTTATTACGCTGATCTACCCGCGAGGGAGTAAGGGTGAGTTGTAATTCTTCCAAGAGCAGACCTCTAATGAACGCTTTCTAACACTTTATTAACTATACTGGTGCAAGATCGTTAAGTATCACATAAAACTATCAAGGTGTTTTATATGGATATTGCAACCATAATTGGCTGGCTCATAAGCATTGGTGCGGTAGCACTACTGATCGTAGATCAAAATCAACTCGAGATGTTTTTTGGAACTAGAACGGCGATTATTTCGCTTGTCTTTGTTTTAGGAGGAACTATTGCCGGCACGATGGGTCGCTATAGCATGGGTCATTTTACCAGCTCGCTAGGGGTGGTAGCGAAGGTCTTCACTGGTGGAAACCAAGACCCACAAGCAATAATCGATGAAGTTGTTGAAATGGCAGATGTTGCTCGCAAGAAGGGGCTTCTAGAACTGGAGAAGCGCAAAATTTCAGACGATTTCCTCGCTGAGGGCGTCAAACTGTTAATCGATGGCAGCAAACCTGAAGTGGTCAAACAGACTATGGCCTCAAATATGAAGGGGATTCTCGATAGAAACTCGGCCAGTGAAAAAGTATGGAGATCAATGGGAGATACCTCACCCGCATTTGGAATGATTGGAACCGTAATTGGGCTTGTGGCCATGATGGCCAATATGGATGACCCCAAGGCAATCGGACCTGCAATGGCCGCCGCACTCTTAACGACCCTCTGGGGCTCTGTATTTGCGAACGTGTTTTTCTTGCCAGTGGCAGACAAGTTAAAATTTAGGTCAAATGATGCAAAGCTGGGACTCATGATCTCCATAGACGGAGTGATGGCCATACAGGGTGGTCAAAATCCGAGAGTCATTCAGAGCGTGCTGTCGGCCTATCTTGACCCCACAAAGGTACCAAAAAGTAATGGTTCTTCCAAAACCGAAAGCAGTGCTGCATGAGCCAAGACCCGATACAGATAGAAGAAGAGGAGGACGAGAAGCCAGACACAGGGTGGATGGTGACATTTGCAGACCTTCTGTCATTGTTACTTTGTTTTTTTGTAGTCCTGTTATCGGTTGCTGACTTTGATCCAGTTAAATATAAGCAAATTCAATCGAATATGATCAACGCCTTCGGCGTTCAACGAGATATACCCCTAGAGGATATCCCAAAGGGGACCAGTGTCGTAGCGACTCACTTCCAGCCAGGTATCCCCGAGGAAACACCCATTGAAACCATTCAACAGATTACTCGCGAACAAGAGGAGGACTCTCTGCGCCTAGGCGAGCCAGACGCTGAGCAGACACGAGAGAGAGATATGCGGGAGGCAGTCGACGCACTAGACGAACTGATGCAGCTTACTAGGGATACGGAACTTGATGCCGACATGCTCAGGAAACTTCTTCGTGCAGAAATAGAGGCTGGACAGATTGATGTTGAGAGCGAGGATCGCACTATCCTGATTCGTATTCGAGAGCGAGGCTCGTTCACATCTGGCTCAGCTTATCTTAACTCTGACTTTCTTGCTGTTATCGACAAAATTGGAGTTGCGTTAGGTCAAATCGAAGGTAGGATTGCGGTAGAGGGACATACTGATAGCATACCTATGAATTCGTTTGCCTACCCATCAAACTGGGACCTCGCCGTCTCTAGAGCTGCTTCGGTCACAAGGCGCTTAGTAAAAGCTGAGACAGGAATTAATCCTAAGAGAATTACAGCCTCTGGATTCGCAGAAACACGGCCCCAGGCAACGAATGCGACGCCTGAGGGCAGGGCAAGGAATCGTCGAGTCGAGATAATCGTCAAACAGCCAATAGATCGCTTTGACAATTAGAATGTCCAACCGCCCCTAAAACAGACAGCTCACAGCCAATCTTTAAGTTTGCTTTTTATTCTGGCGACAGCCTGCCCATGAATTTGTGAGACTCGAGATTCGGAGACATCTAAAACCAGACCAATCTCCTTGAGATTGAGACCATCTGTATAATACAACGACATCATTAGCTGCTCTTTATCTGGCAGCTCTAAGATTGCATCTGCGACGGCCTTTTCTTTTAGCCCCTGAGAAATAACGTAGTCGGGCTCATTGTCTCCCGGTATCAAGTTCGCGTCTTCTATCGTGGATAACCTTGCATAAGAAAGCTCACCCAACATCTCATTGTACGCTTCGAGATCCATATTGAGCTCTTTTGCGACCTCCAAGGAGCTCGCTGACCGACCTAGTTGCTGCTCTAATGAGGCTACGGCATTAGCTACCAATCCTAATTTTTTTTGAATGGCTCGAGGGAGCCAGTCACGAGAGCGCAACTCGTCTAGCATCGCACCCTTTATCCGAATAGTTGCATAAGTCGAAAATGCCGCTCCCGAATCCGGCTGGTAATCATCAGCGGCCTTAAGTAAACCGATCAGTCCTACCTGCACTAAATCATCTATCTCAATGTGTGATGGCAATTTGACGGATAGGTGAGTAGCAATTCTCTTTACCAAGGGCAGATGGTCTTTGACCAGTATATCTTGGGAAGACTTGGCGTAAGTTTGATATTCGGAAATCATCACCGTTGCCTGCTTTAAACCTGATCAGCCGGAATATCTAACAATTGCTCAAAGAAGAACGTAAGGCCTCCCGATGTACTATGGATGTGCCCACTTGTCAGAACTTTTTTAGCGACATCTTGAATAGCAAGTGAGCTAGGAGAACGGGGATAAGCACTCAAGACCGGCCTTTGCTCCTGAACCGCCCGTTTTAAATACTGGTCTTGTGGGACTGCGCCTAAGTAAGACAGCTGGGTATCCAAGTGCTTCTCCGTTACTGAAGACAACCGCTCAAAAAGCTTTTTTGCCTGCAATGGACTCTCGGCATTATTTACAATGACCTCGAATTGTTTGTAGCCTTTTTTTAATCGCAATACCTTTATCAGTGCATACGCATCAGTTAGTGATGCAGGCTCGTCACAAACAACAACGATAGCCCGCTGACAGGCAGAGACAAATGTTTGAACTGTTTGATCAATTCCGGCCCCCGTATCCACGACAAGAACATCCGGAGGATCGACTTGACTGGATATTGCGTGGATTAAGTTTGCCCTAATTTCAGACGTAAGATCCGCCATCATCGGTATGCCGGATGCTGCGGGAATAATCCTCACGCCGCACTCACTTTTAAGGGTAATCTCATCGAGAGTCTTATTGCCTGTCACCACGTCTGCTAACGTAAATTCAGCCTTCAAACCCATGATGACGTCTACATTAGCCATACCCAGATCAGCGTCTAGAAGAACAACATTCAACCCCGCTTTCGACATTGCAGACGATAAATTAACGGCAATATTGGTTTTGCCAACTCCTCCCTTACCGCCAGTGATACCAATTACCTGCATAATCTATGTTCCTTGAGTATTACCGCTAGCGTGAGAAACCCTTGGTTGCCAGTGGTCTAAACCCTGATCAGTCAATGACGTCCTCTCGAGCTTTCTGCGCGCCATGCGCTTCGCAGCTGTAATAAGCGCATCACTTGTGTGAGCAACTGCAAAAGAATCGTTGTCTACTAACAAACCAGAAATCGTAATCGGATTTAAGATTAAAAAGTCTAAAACAGCTCCCAGTGAAACCGCTTCAGATGTTCGAGAAATTAGCGCGGAACTTAAGGGCAACGAACCCACATGATCGCCGATCAACTGTAAAAAGTCCGAGTCTAAATTTGCAGGTAGCATCAGGATCCCTGTGACACTCGAATTTTGCGCAAATAGGTCTCGAACTATTGGATCGTTGGCACCTAACTGAGGGGCAAGATCTTGTGTCTCGATAAAAATGTCACTGTATTTAGCATGCTTTCGAAGCTCTCGTCCCAGACTGAGCGGCTCTTTTAAGTGTATGTATTTTATCTTCTTAGATTTGCAAAACTGGACCAGCAAATTCGATGGCTCTGTTGATAACGAAATAACTAGAATCTTCCCACTTGATCGTGACGGTAATAAACGCGAAACAAGATGCCGAATACCGAGGCCTCTACAAGAGCTAGTACCCCCAATAATTGCATTGATCGAGTGCTCCATTGAGTCCTGGCCAGAATCAGTTGCTATGCGGCTGGCAAGGTTTTGTATACACGCCTGCCACGCATCCGACAATTTAGGCCAGGACTTCGCGTCCGAGGTCAAGATCTCTATCGATTTGCGATTCAATCCTAGCGTAGATAGTCTTTGTTCGACGGTAGCAAGTACGGCATCTTTACCAGCAGAGTCTCTCCAACTCCGCTCTCCCAGCGCCTCTTGCAACATACCTCGCAGGGTTTTCAGCTCTTTGTTCAGGTAACCCAGTACAATCTCATTGGATGGGCTCTTTGCCGGTGGTTCCTTCGGGTTATAGCCAACATCAAGAGTTGCGGAAATCTTGATCCCTTCTTTTGTCTTTTCATTCGCGACAATCAGCGCGTTAGGTCCCAGCGCAGCCCTAACCTGCTCTAAAGCTAGTTTGTTGTTCTGTGCGCAAAAGTGCTGTAGTTCCATTTTAGTTTCCTTGCGTGTCTATAATTTGACGCTGCTGGCTTGCTCGCCTCGTCAAATCCGCCCTCTTTCTTTCAAAGCAATAATTAAGCCAACTTTAAGCGGTCTGCTTACCTACTGTGGTGACCACACGAATATTCTTGTCGGCGGGTATCTCGTCGTAGGCCAAAATATAAAAATTCGCCATCCTGCCCCGTAACAATCTGGCTAAAAATCCACGGATGGCACCAGACACAAGCAAGACTGGACTAGCGCCTTCAGTCTCCATTTTACTAGACCCTTCACCGATACCAGTGACAACGGTGTCCAACAAATTAGGCTCAATAACGCCATTATTATTCTGGACTGCATTTCCTAAAATCTGCTCCAACTGAGGATCTAGTACCATCACCGGAAGTTCGTGCGCTTGCCCTATTACAGACTGAAAGATCGAGGGCCCTAACGCGACTCTTACGTGAGAAGTAATTTGATCAGGCGACATATCGGAACCGCGCTGCAATGAAAGCGTTTCCGCTATTGTTCGCATGTCTCTAATGGGCACCCCCTCATCTAATAAGCTATGGATGACTCTGGTCACGTCAGCCAGCGACATCACGCCTGGAACCAAGTTTTCAACAAGCTTTGGCGAATTTTGTTTAAGCCGATCTAAAAGCTGCTGAACATCATCCTGTCCCACTAACTTTGCCGCATTGTTTTTCAAAATTTGACTAAGGTGTGTTGCGACAACTGTCGAGCAATCTACAACCGTGTAACCGGCTGTTTGCGCAGATTCGCGTTGCGATAGATCAATCCATAAAGCATCCAGACCAAAACTTGGATCTTTCGTGGGTATACCTTCAACATCCCCAAAAACTTGTCCCGGGTTAATAGCCAGCTCTCGGTCTGGTATCAGCTCTGCCTCGCCCATAACAACACCGTGGATCATGATTCTGTAAACATTAGGCCCAAGATCCAGGTTATCTCTTATATGTACAGAATCGACCAAGAAGCCTAAGTCCTGAGACAGTTTTTTCCGGACACCCTTTATACGACTGAGTAAGTCTCCGCCCTGGCTAACATCGACCAACGGTATCAAGCGATAACCCACCTCTAAACCAATGGAATCTAAAGTGGATACATCATCCCAGCTCAACTCAGGGTTAACGTTAGAGGTGACCGTTGGTTCAGTCGCCTCAGCGACCTCGGGGATTCGATCAGCGACGGTTTTTTGGTAACCCGAAAGGCCAAGTAACGTCGCTATGGAGAGAAAAACTAAATTCGGCATTCCAGGCACAAGCCCCATTGCACCAATTATCCCCGACGCTACAAAAAGCACTTTAGGATTACTCGTGAGTTGCCTCGAAACTTCAGCACCCATGTCCTGCTCGCCAGATACTCTGGTCACAATAATTGCGGTAGCGGTTGACAATAGCATCGACGGAATCTGCGCAACGAGTCCGTCGCCAATGGTTAAGAGAACATAATTTTGAGCTGCCTGGCCAGCATCCAAGCCATGCTGTAACGTACCAATTGTAAATCCGCCCAGGATCGAGATGAATAAAATCAGGATGCCCGCTACGGCATCCCCGCGCACAAATTTTGACGCGCCGTCCATAGCACCATAAAAGTCAGACTCCCGTGAAACTCGCTCGCGTCGCTCCAGCGCCTCGTCCTGACTTATCAGTCCAGCATTAAGATCCGCATCAATTGCCATTTGTTTCCCTGGCATTGCATCCAAAGTAAAGCGCGCGGTTACTTCTGATACTCGTGTGGCTCCCTTCGTGACGACGACAAAATTAATGACGACTAAGATGGTGAAAAGGACCAGACCGACAGCGTAGCTTCCACCTACAACAAACTCTCCGAAAGCCTCAATTACCCTGCCCGCTGAGCCCGTACCTGTATGCCCATCCAGTAGAACCACGCGCGTTGAAGCCACGTTCAGTGCCAGACGAAGGAGAGTTGCCAAAAGTAGGACCGTTGGAAATACACCAAAATCTAAAGGCCGACGGGCATATACCGCAGCCATTAGAACCATAATAGCCAGGGCAATACTCACCGTGAATAGAAGGTCCAGTGCAATGGGGGGAAGAGGGAGAACGATCATCCCTAGCATTAGCAGCATTATTGCGGGCGCGCCTATTCCAGACACAAAATTCAGTCTACTATTTTGCTCGATAACTAAGGTATTAGAAGCCATCTAAGGGCGCCTCATCGTAAAATGTAATATAGTCTTCGGGAAGCGGAACTGCCTCTGGCCGGGGTACATAGTCCGTGGGAGCTGCCTTTTTTAGATGGAAAACGTAGGCCAGCACTTTGGCCACGGCTAGAAATAAGGGTGCAGGAATCTCTCCCCCTATCTCAGTGGAAGCAAAAATGGCTCTAGCAAGCGGTGGCTCCTCATAAATTACGACGTTATTCTCAGCTGCAACCGTCCTGATTTTTAGAGCGATTAAATCGGCTCCTTTTGCCACTACAATTGGAGCCGAAATACCACTTGGATCATACTTCAAGGCTATCGAGTAGTGAGTTGGATTGGTTATCACCACATCGGCAGTCGGAACGTCCTCCAACATCCTTCGTTGCGAGGCCTCCCTCTGCAATTGGCGGATGCGGCTCTTAACTTCTGGACGTCCGTCTGTTTCTTTGGACTCATCTCTTACCTCTTGTTTGGTCATTTTTAACTGTTTGTTGTGGCTCCAAAGTTGGTAAGGCACGTCAATAGCTGCGATGAGAACCAAAGTCATTGACAATAAAAGAAGCGCCCAACTAATCATCGTCGCCGATCTTATAATTGCATCAATTACGTTCAGTGAAATCAGAGAGAGGATCTCGCGCTCCATTGATCGGAATAAGAGGTACGCGACTCCTATAATCAGGAAAAACTTTAAAAGTGCCTTTACGAGTTCAATTAGACCCTTTGTCGAAAACACTCTTCCGAGGCCCTTAATTGGATCCAATTTTTCTGCCTTAAATGCAATAGCTTGAGCGCTGAAAACAAGTCCACCCATCAATGCCGGTCCGGCCAAGGCAGCGATGACCGTGACAAGAAAAAAAGGCGCAGTAATCAAACCAGCAGATGCAAGCGTTCCAAACAGATGACTCGGCAATAGTCGAGGGTTAGTCAGCAATTCGCCAGAGGGCGTCAGAGAGCCGGCAACCATTGCCAAAATCGAAGACGCCATCGAACCGCCCGCGAAGAGTAAAAACAATACACTCGCGAGCATAACTAGCAGCATATTTAACTCCCTGGACCTAGCGACCTGACCCTTTTTCCGGGATTCGTCTAGCCGTTTGCTAGTCGGCTGTTCACTGCGTTCTTGTCCCTGCTGCTCCTCTGCCATAATCGATAATCCTAATTAAAAATCATCAAACTACGGTTCAAAGAGACATCAAACATGTTCCGTAGTGCATCCAGAAACCCTGGCATCACGATGAACATTATTAACAACCCACCCAAAATCGTAACCGGAAAGCCAACTGCAAAAATGTTCAATTGAGGTGCGGTTCTAGTAATGATTCCAAATGCCAAATTGACTAGTAGCAAAGCGGTCATTACCGGCAGAGCCAATAAAATTCCTCCTGCAAATACGATGGAACCGAGGGAAACAAGGCCGGATAGGGCCAGTGGCGAAATCCCGCTCATGCCAACTGGAACCAACTCATAAGACTCAACCACGGCTGCGATCAACATCAAGTGACCGTCCAATGATAGGAATAAAAGCGTACCCAGAATCACATAAAGCTGCGCTACTACCGGAACCTGGACGCCGTTCTGCGGATCTACTGCCATCGCAAAGCCAAGCCCCATCGTCATTGACATGGCTTGAGCTCCAAAGACAATCGCACCAAATGCAAGCTGCAAGACAAATCCGATCATAAGTCCAACACCGACCTCTTGTATTGCGAGCAAAAACCCCGCTGCACTAAACAGTTCAGGGAGGTCGTTGGCGGGTAAAGAGGGAGCGACCAATGCAGCAACCAGCGTGGCTAAAAGTACGCGCGTGCGAACACTCAGTCCTGGAGCGCTAAATACGGGAGCAACCAACATCATTGCTGACATTCGTAAAAACGGCGCCGAAAATAGGTACAGGCTCGATAACATTGTATCTAGCGCAATCGGCATCTTTTCAACCCACCAGTCCCGGAATTTCAAGAAAGAGTCGTTGGGTAAATGTTACGAGGAGCCTCAACATCCACGGTCCGACAAGAAAAATGACGGCAGCAACTGCGCCTAGTTTGGGAATGAAGCTCAGCGTCATTTCTTGTATTTGTGTGGCAGCTTGAATGACTCCAACTGTCAAACCAACTGCCAGAGCAACGCCAAGAATAGGTCCAGACAGTAGAACCGCCAGCCATAGAGCCTCGCGCCCAATTTCAAGTACTGTATCCGGCCTCATAATTACCCCCCTACAGCGCGAAACTACTGACTAACGTGGCCGATATAAGCGACCACCCGTCAATAAGAACAAAGAGCATTAATTTGAAAGGTAGCGAGATGATAATTGGGGATAACATCATCATACCCATCGACATCAGCACAGCCGCTACGACCAAATCAATAACTAGGAACGGGACGAATAATAAAAATCCGATTTGAAAGGCCGTCTTTAATTCACTCGTCAAAAATGATGGGAGTAAAACAAACAGCGGGACCTCGTCTCTTTCAGCAAATACAGGGTAACCACCTAGCTCTGCAAACATAGCGAGATCGGTGTCTCTGGTTTGGGAAAACATAAAATCTCGAAGAGGCTCTTGTGCCACTGACAATGCTGCCTGGAAGTCTAGCTGCCCTTCCAAATAGGGAGACAGGGCATTGGCCCAAACCACGTCTATCACCGGCGACATAATAAAAAGGGTCAGGAATAACGATAATCCAAGAATAATTTGGTTCGAGGGGGTTTGCTGTGTGCCCAGGGCCTGACGAAGTATCGCAAGAACAATGAGTATTCTCGTAAAGGCCGTCATAGTGATGAGCATTGCTGGCAGAAGAGTCAGCACAGTCATTATCATTAAGATCTGAATACCCAGAGCATATTCGGTGTCGCCATTTGGCATGGCTGATGAAGTCACCAGGGGAATTGTTTGCGCGGAAGCGAGTGCAGGTGCTAACAACAAGAAGCAACCGCATAAAATAAGTCTTAAATTCAGCATCAAACTTCGCTCCCTTGCTTTCCGGTTGCGATCTTCCAGACGTCAGCGAATGACGGTTTTCCTGAATCCGAGGGAGGGCTGACTGATTCAGGTAAGACGTGCAGCATATTCACACTTCCCGGGGCCACACCGACCAAAAGCTGCTCGTTGCCAACCTCAATAAGAACTGCTCTTTCCCTTTGACCAAGGCCTAGGCTCGCAACGACTCGCATTTGTCCAGACCGCGATGAGCTAGCTCCATTAAAGCGCTTCAGCAATAATAAGACTGCCAACAGAATACAGATGACAAGAACAAAGGACCCGACGACTTGCAGCAAATAATCACCCGTAAAAAGCTCTGACGGAGCAATGACTCCGCTGTCCTCCCTACTTAAAGCGGGCGCCGAGACCAAGGTCATTATTAAAAGGGCCAAGCGCATCATTTAATTCAACTGCTCTAAGCGCGTTTTGGTGCTAACAACATCAACGAGACGCAAACCGAACTGTCCGTCTGCAGAGACTACCTCTCCTCTTGCTATCAGCGTTCCATTTATCATGACATCCATGGGCTCGGTCACGCTCCTATCGAACGTCACTACAGCGCCCGGAGTAAGGGCTAATAGATCCCTGATGGGAAGAGACTTTCTGCCGACTTCAACGGTCATTACAACTGGCACATCCAGCAGCATATCGAGGTCGATATCTCCACCCTGGCTCGGATTATTTTCAAGTTCTGGGGGTTCGGTAGTCGTTAACTCATCATCACTCATGATAAATCTCCATTGAAGTTTGTGAATTGCATAGCCTTAAATCCCTCGTGGGTACCGTACTTGCCGTCGGCAATTGGCCGTCCCTCTAAAGAGAGCACAACTTTATCTGGCGGTTCTATTGGAACCACGGTCCCCACCCCCATTGCCAAAAGAGCCCGCAAGGTGGTTGTTATATTTCCTATCTCGCCACTGACATTTACTGATACTTCTGGAAGGGCTGCTCTGATATCTGCTCCCCAGGTGGTTTCGGGTTCTAATGGGAGCTCAATTGTTTTTGGTATCAGCGCGCCGCTCTGAGGTTCTAGCGAAGCAAAGGGAATCAGCAAATCCATGGTGTGGGTACGGTCATCACTAACACGGACCTCAAAGGGAAAAACTGCGAAACCCGTTTTATCGGGAATTACCGAAAATCGGTCAGTCGTGACGTCGACAAATAAGTCTCCGAACTCCAAAAAAAGCCGATCCGACCAAATCTCGTTCATAACTCGGAAAAACTCTCGAGCGACGCGCTCACCCACTCTCTGCTCAGATGGAGTAACCCGCTTTAGCATTTCAGGGGCTGGCAATTGCCCGCCACCAAAGTACTGATTCACCAAAGCCGTCAACAGATCACCCGCCAGCAACAGATGCGTTTCATGTTCAAAGGGCTTGATCAGAGAGCTGACTAAACAAAGGCGCGCGGGAGAAGCTGCTATTAAGTCCCCGGCAAGTCGAAACCTTTTGGCTTGAGCTGTAATTTCCACCGACGTACCGAACTCAGAAGTTAAAAGCGACTGCAACGCCTCAGCTTGTTTCTCACAAAGCCCATTGAGTTCGGTCCACTTTGACAGCGTCAGTGACTGACCACCACTAAAATCATGTGTCCGATACTGTCCATCATCAAAATCACTACTCTCAGCGTGCTCGACTAGCGCATCAATTTCATCACTCGACAGCGCCGTATCTGTTGAAGTCTCTGTACTCATTTCCCTTCCTACTGAGTGATATATTCTGTGAAAAATACATCTGCGACTCTCTTTTCCGGAGTTGCACCAATAATTTTGTTGACCTCACCCAAAGTAATAACTCTGAGAGCCTCTCTGCCCTCAAGTGTGGTGAGTGCAGCAAAGTCTTGTTGTGTGAAAAAGATAGACAGGCCGTTTCGAATGGCAGGAACGTCGGTCTCGACGGTTCCCATATACTTCTTATCGTGACCAACGAGCTGCACCGTAAGCTGCAAGTAGCGCGTTCTCCCCTGATACTTAAGACCTACCAAAAACTCGCCTACCTCCGCATAAAATCGCTCTTTATCCGGTGAAAAAACTCCGGCCATAGGCTTGAACAAACTGGCACCAACGTCCTCTACATCCCCTGGCTCTAGGTCTGTATCAGCAGATACTTGTAAATTCTCCTCGGAATTTGACAATCCGAGCACGTTCTTCACCGTCGGCCCCACAAAAGTGCCTCCAGCAAAGCCCACCATCAAAAATGCGAAAGACACGCCTATCAAGACGACTGCCGAAAAACCCTTTTTTTGAGCTGTATCTGAATCTGTTCCACTCACATTAAACTCCATTCACAACAGGTTATTAGGCCTGACGTACTGGTAAAGCATAGTCGAGGCCATTAGAAGTAATTGTCATATTTAACAATATCTTAGGGACAAAAAAAGCCACCCTGTCAAAATATTGACTTAACAGGATGGCTTAAGAGTAGACCTAGCAGTTAATTATGGCTAAGAAGTTTTTGCGCTGATGATTGTTTTTGCAGACTCGTTATTAAACGTAGGCATCTACAAGAGAAGAGGGATCACGCGATGAAGCTACCAGTGACGGATCTGATTGATTTTCATCATTAGAACTGTCTTCGCTATTTTGTAAAGCCTTGTCGCGATCTTCTCTGTCATTTTGATGTTGTTCGGTTACCTCAGCGTCGGCAAGTGAAAGGCCAGATTGCTCAAGCATTTCCCGAAGTCTCGGGAGCGAGGCCTCTACCGCAGACCGCGCTTGGCTGTTTTCAACAACAAAAGATACCCGTGTATCGTCACCTTCAGTCTGAATAGTAATTGCCAGTCTTCCAAGCTCAATGGGGCTGAGCTGAAGACGAGCCTCAGTTCCGCCCTCTGTCTTCAATACTCTCAAGTAGGTAGCTAGACCTGTCGCAAATACTTCAGGCTCTTTAGTGCGCAGACTTATTTCTGCACTGCCGGTGAGGTTCCCTGAACGCTGCGGCAAACTTTTAACTAAACTCAAGTCAGTCATGCTAAGGACATCGCCCCTAGACCCGACTACATCTTTCAGTGCGCTCTCTTGTAACGTATGCACATCGAGTTGGCTTGGAAGCAATTCAGTACCTATTGGGCCAGCTACCAGAGCGCCATTGTTCAAGCCAAGTGTGGGTTGAGGCACGCCTTGAGCCACAACGTTTGATGATCCTAAATACTGAAGAAACGAACGAGGTTCCGGAACGTCGTCACCAAAACTGAATGACGCATTTTGGCTGAGTGAGTGCGACAAGCCAGAGTACTGTAGGGGTAGTGCCGCAAAAGTCTCCGGTAGACCTTCTGCCAGATCCTCTAGTTCTGTCTCCGCACTGAAATTCTCTTGTCCTAAGAGCTGCAACAATGCGGCAATTTCTGGATCATGAATTGGCAAATTTTGCCGACCGTGTTCTGTGCCATCCCCGCATTCAGACGCACCTGACTCCGGCTGAATTGGCTCCTTTACCACTTTTTGAGAATCAGTGACGGCATCCTTTAGGACATTATTAAATGATGCCCCGTCGTCTTGCGAGCAAGGCAAGTCCAACGTTGAAGCGGTGCTAGCATGTTTCGGCTGCGTTTTTACTAAGCCATCGAGTGCAGGTTGGTTTGCAATGAAGTTATCTGTGGTCATAACTTAAGTACCGCTTCTTGGTTGGCATTGAGCTTTGACTTGCAAAGTCTATGCCAGTCAACTTCTAGTACGGTTTATGAACAGGTCGTCTAGCAGTCTTTGATTCGCCTTCATATCCTGAACCTCGACGTCTCGCTTTCGCGCCAGAATTACTGCCTCAACACCTCTTTTATCAGCTCTACTTTTTAACCATTTATCGCGTCTCTGGTCTACCAACTGATAACTGGCGTCCAACATCCTCGTTTGATGTTCAATTAACTTGTCAAGCTGCACCATAAACTGCCTAGAAATTTGCAGCCTGCCCGAGTCCAATCCGCTTTCTAAAGACTTAGTCTGGTTTTGCTCGTACTCAAAGCGATACCCCTTAACCTGCTCTAAGTTAGTCTCGGCTTGAAGGAGCTCCGCTTGCGCCTTAGCAAGTGACTTCGCAGCTTCCTCCTCAGCTATATTAGCCAAGAAAAGTACCGTTTTGAGTTGAGATCTCGGCATCCCTTACAGACTCAAGCGGTCCGAGCCAGTTGACTGGATACTGAAGGAATACTCCCCATACTAGATTCGTCTACAGGTCGTACCTGGATGCCCGAGACTACCTCTTCAAGACTCTTGCGACTATCTTCAAAGTTTACCGGTGTATCAAGTGATTGCTTGATAAAATCTGTTAAGGCATCTTGTCCATCGATGGCGAGGTCGACCTTTACGTCAGAACCCTTACGGTACGCGCCTACTGAAATTAGATCCTTATTCTGCTGATAGGTAGTAAATATTTCTTTCAAAAATCTAGCGTTCTCCTGATGCTGCGTATTTGTTATCTGGAGCATGGAGCGGCTTATCGAGCTTTCTAGATCTATGGCTGGATAAGTACCGGAATCCGCTAGCTGCCGAGATAAGACAATATGTCCGTCAAGACTAGCTCTGGCAACATCCGCGATCGGATCCTGTAAATCGTCACCCTCGACGAGTACCGTGTAAATCGCTGTGATAGAGCCATTCCCTACGACACCCGCTCGCTCAATCAGGTTCGGAATAAGTGAAAAAACCGAGGGTGTATAGCCCTTTGCAACTGGTGGCTCACCAGCAGAGAGTGCTATCTCACGCTGAGCTTGTGCAAAACGCGTGAGTGAGTCCATAAGAAGCAACACATTTAAACCCTGTGCTCGATAATATTCGGCGATCGTGGTTGCTCTCCAGCAACACGATACCCTCATTAGCGCTGACGTATCAGCAGGTGCTGCCACCACAATAGACTTCTTAAGTCCTTCTGGCCCTAAGCTGTCTTCGACGAACTCTTTTACTTCGCGGCCCCGCTCACCCACAAGACCAACAACAACAATATCTGCGTCCGTGAAGCGGGTAATCATACCTAATAGTGTACTTTTGCCGACGCCGGACCCCGCGAATAGGCCAATACGCTGTCCACGGCCTACCGTAAGTAGCCCATTAATCGCGCGAACCCCGACATCTAATGGCTCAGAAATTCCAGAGCGAGCCATTGGATTCAGCGGCAGCCCTCGGATAGGCGCCGTTTCTGACAGAATCAGTGGCATATTATCCAAAGGAACGCCCGCACCATCGATAATCCTTCCCAAAAGATCAGCGCCAAGCTGCACCTGGTCACTATTGCCCACGAGGGTAACTTTTGCTCCAGGTCTCAAACCATTCACGGAATCTTCAGCTGCCAGTATCAGTCTATCGCCCTCAAACCCTACGACCTCAGCACCAACCAATCGCGAATTACCCGATGCAATAAGGCACCGCGAGCCTATGCCGGCGTTGAGACCTCCCACCTCGAGCCGCGCCCCAGAGAGTCGGATCAGCCTACCAGTAGCTTCAACATTTACCTCGTCTAGATTAGATGTAAACCCTGCGAATCTGTCGGCAACGCGAGTAAACTGATCCTTCAGGGGTTTGAGTTCCCTAGCTGCCATCGTGTGGCCCATCCAGTCGTTCAACGGTCTCCAAGACCTCATCGATATCAAGTCTATCTGGGGCGGTTTCGCTCTCTGAAGGCGACGCTTCTGAATCGCATAGCTGCTCTAATATTTTTCTGAGCTGATTCTCGATAGTTGAATCAACTAGCGAGTCACCACGCTCTACAGAACAGCCACCACGAATAATCGTTGAGTCTTCGTATAAAGCCAGCCGCGCTAACTCAGGATCCCAAAGTTCTTCGACCACAGCCTTATCATCAGGGTGCACCGTTACGCGGACAACACTATCTTTACTTGCAATAATATCCACTGCCCGATCTATGCTACTTCGGATGAAATCTTCATCGGTCTTAAGCTCGCGCCGCAGTATTCTCAGACATATTGCAGACACAAGACTAAGTAAGTATTCACTTACTTCAACTTCTTGGCGATTAAAGGGCTGCTCTAACGAGGACAATAACTCCGTGAGCTGATCATTCAGGACTTTGGTGCGCGCTTTAGCCTCCTCGAATCCCTTGCTTTGACCTTCGGCATACCCTGCAGAATAACCCTCCTCGCGAGCTGTCTTTCTGACTTCCTCTGGAGACGGCGCCGGCACAGGAATCTGCCCAGTGAGTTGCATTGGCTGCCAGTGCTCAAACTGAGGTTCAGACATAATCGTTACTCGCCTTACCGATCATAAGCTCGCCCTGATCAGCTAATTTCTTTGCTGTCCTAACAATCTCTTTCTGCGCGGCCTCCACATCTGACAGTTTAAGAGGGCTGGAAGCTTCAAGATCCTCGCGCAAGATTGCTGAGGCTCTTTCAGACATGTTCTGGAAAAATCGCTCCGCCGTTTGAGGATCAACACCCTTAAGGGCAACCAATAGATTTTCCTGAGGTATGTCACGAATTAGGACCTGCAATCCGCGATCGTCAAGGGTCATAAGATTATCAAAGACAAACATTTTTTCTTTGACCTCGTCACCCAAGACTTCGTCTGCTGCACTCAGAGCCTCGAGAACCTCCTGCTCCAAAGTGGCGTCAGTCGCATTGAGAATCGCCGCCAAATTATCAGTGCCCATAACTTTTTTGGGCGGGGTTCTTTGGAGCTTTCCAAGCTGACTCTCCAGTACCCTGTCTAGCTCCTCCATTGCCTTTGGATCAAGCTCCTCCATTTGCGCAATTCGCAAGGCTACATCCCTTCTAAGCGTTTCAGGCAAGAGCTGCAAAACCCTAGCAGCCTGATCATCATAGAGTTGCGTCATTACTGTCGCCGTAATTTGAGGGTGTTCTTCTGCTAAAACCTCCGCTATCGCTTGTGGGGCCATCCATTGAAGGGCGTCAACACCTTGTTGCTCCGATGGTTTATCGAGTACCTGAGACAAAATCGTACTCGCTTTGCCTTCTCCAAGTGCCGATGTCATTACCCGACGAGTAAATTCGGGCGCTTCTAACCCCAATGGATTAATCTCGGACACATCAAGGTGAAATTCAGCCAACACGGATTCCACTTGTTCATTCGTTAACTTAGAGATGGTTGCCATCGCTTCGCCGACTTTTTGAACCTCCTTCGGATTCATATGGCGCATCACCAAAGTAGCAGCGTCCTCACCCACTCCGAGTAAAAATATTGCGGCCCGCTCGGCTCCTGTGAGCTGTATATTCTCAGCCATCTGCTGCAATCCAATTTTTAACTACATAGGCCGCGCGAACCGGCTCTTCACTAGCCGAATTACGGGCCATTGCTAAGCTTTGCTGATAATTGGGCTTCGGTGGGCTCAGTGGGAGTTCAGTAGGAGGCAATGCGAGCGTTGCGGCTGCTTGATCGTCTCCCTCAGCTCCGCCGGGTGCAGCAAGTGCCGGATTAGCTGACGCACCAGCCAGGGCAGGAGGCGCGTAACTTGTAGAATACTTAACCATTGGTCGAAGGACCGTCAATATCAGCGCTAATACTCCAAGAGCCGCCAACAGCCCCTTACCAAGCTCCCAGACCCACGGCTGCTCAAGTAAGCCAGGTTCGGGCAAAGGCTCCAGTGGCGCGGGCACAATGAAGGGCGAGTTGATTACTTGTACTGTGTCGCCTCGAGCGTCGTCGAATCCAACGGCCTCTCGGACCAAGGCGTTCACTTGATCGAGCAGCGCTGGATCCAAAGGAACGCTCTCGCCATTTTCATCAATCCGATAGTCCAAAACCACTGCTACAGACAGCTTATCGACTGCACCAGGCACCGATCGCACATACTGTATTGTTTTATTGACCTCGTAATTCCGGGTCTCCTGTCTGCTTTCACGCTCAGGTCCATTATCGGCAACCTGCTGGTCAGCATTTGGCTGCGGAGCGGGCTGGGGTGGATTGGGTACAAGGCCGCCCGGCGGACCAGCCGCCAGCATATTATTTGAGATATCCTCGCTCGTCTGTTCACTTCGAAGCGCAACGTTCGGATCAAATATTTCGTTAGTGCTCTCGGTTCGCGTAAAGTCCATATCGGCAGTCACCTGTGCCTTTACAGCGCCTACACCAAGTATTGGCTCCAAGATACCCACGATCCGCTCATTCAAAGAATTTTCAAACTGCTCGGCCAGCCTAAACTGCTCTGCCGTATAACCAAAGTCTGAATCTTGACCCTGACTCGATAGGAGCTTACCTGCGCTATCGACTACTGAGACCCGAGAAGCATCGAGATTAGGAATGCTTGCCGCCACTAAGTGAATGATGCCGGATAACTGCCTATCATTTAAACGACCACCACCGCGTAAATTCAGCATTACAGAAGCCGATGGCTCATTCCCTCTGCGCAAAAATGCCGTCTGACGTGATATCGCCAAGTGAACTCTGGCAGCAGTGACTGAATCTAAGGCGGTAATGGTCCGAACGAGCTCTGCTTCTACCGCACGATGGTAACGAGCCTCTTCCATGAAGCTAGACAAGCCCATCTCTTGCTGTAAATACAGTGATTCAAACCCAATCCCTGAACCGTCCTTAGGAAAGCCTTCACTGGCCAGTACCATGCGGGCTTGGAATACGTCGTCATAAGGAACCTCAAGCAATCCAGTGCCTTGCTCCATTCGGTACTGAATTCCATTTGACTGCAAAAGTGCAATGGCCTCCGCATTATCCGCCGGTGACATTGGGCCATAAACGGACTGATAGGAAGGTGAACTTGCCCAGTTGACCAACCCAACGGCCAAGGCAATGCTCGCCGCAAAACCAACTAACAGTGACAACTGACGGGCGACTGGTTGCGCTGCGAAGCCACTGACTCTATCTAAGATCGGATTATCTGCCATCGGGGACTATTCCTTAAACCGGCATGTTCATAATGTCTTTATAAGCCGTAAGTAGCTTATTTCGTACTTCGGTCATACCCGAAAATTGGATACTCGCTTTTTGTGCATTAATCATAACGTCTGCCAACGATACCGAGGGATCGCCTTGCTCGAAACTTGCCGTGATCGCTTTAGATTCTTGCATCGAATTATTAACCTGATTAATGGACTCAGACATCAATTCCGAGAACTGCGAACCACGAGCCATCTCGGCAGAAGACGGGCTCTCATTTTGAGCGGCCGCCTGCAGTGATCGCATCTGGGCCAGGACTTGGTTAATTGCTATGTCACTCATGAGCTATTTTCCTCTAGGATCAGGCCGCTACAGCCTCAGGAATATGTATTCCCTCTTCTTTGTATTTTGCAATCTTATATCTGAGCGTACGCCCGCTAATGCCGAGTCGCTCACTAGCAACTTTACGATTGCCATTCGCGTCACGCAGTGCCGCTAAAATTAAGTCACGCTCACTGGCCTTTAAATCATCAGCTGCGGGCTGCTCATAAGACTCTGAGTCACTAGTCAACTCATCAAAAATTAGATCACTGGGATTGATTGTGCTGCCAGTGGCAAGAATGCAAGCCCGGTGGATACAGTTACCAAGCTCTCTTATATTTCCTCTCCAACCATGAGACATCAGCTTTTTTTGCGCATCGCCAGATAAATCCAGCGCTCTGTCCGCTGCATACGCTTTTATGAAGCGCAGGCTCAGCGGGATGATATCCTCGGGCCGCGCTCGCAATGGGGGCAGCTCCATAGGGAACACATTAAGTCGGAAGTAAAGGTCCTCTCTAAAGCGACCACTCGCCACCTCATCTGTTAATCTTCTGTTCGTTGTCGCAAGCACTCTGACATCAAGTGGAATCAGGGACTTGCCGCCCAATCGCTCTACCTCTTGCTCTTGCAGAACTCGCAACAACTTAGCTTGAAGTTCAAGCGCCATCTCGGAAATTTCGTCCAGCAACAGCGTTCCGCCATTAGCCTGCTCAAATTTACCCTCTCGCGCAGTTTGCGCGCCCGTAAATGCACCCTTCTCGTACCCAAACAATATTGCTTCAAGCATATTTTCAGGAATGGCAGCGCAATTTAATGCTACGAAGGGTTTGTCAGCACGATTTGACAGTTCGTGTATGGTTTTGGCGAGGACTTCCTTTCCTGTTCCAGACTCACCACTGATCATGATCGAAGCGTCGGACGGCGCCACTCTGCGAGCAACTTCCAAAATTGATTTCGTTGCGGGGTCCTCCGCCACCATTGCACTCGAACCCACCTTTGAGCCAGCGGTCATTCTCGCAACCGCAGTGACCAAGTCAGACGCCTCAAAGGGTTTCTGCAAATAATCAACAGCTCCATCCCTAATAGCTGATACCGCTCGCTCAATACTGGCATGCGCAGTCATCATTAAAAATGGTATGGAGGGATATCGATCGCGGACCTGTGCAAGCAACTCGTCGCCGTCCATCACATCCATCTGCACATCACTCACAATAGCCTCTACATCGTGGTGCATTAACTGTAATAAAGCCTCTTTCCCATTAATCGCCTCGTATACCTGGTAACCGGCCACCTCTAGCGTATCAACCAGTGCCATCCTGAGGGTGGGATCATCTTCTACGATTAAAACCCGAGAGGTGTTCATGATTTTTCCTTAGACGTTGATTCAACTGGCAACAAAATTGTGAACTGCGCACCGCGACTCTCACGGTTTGCCGCATGGACGGTGCCGCCATGTTGTTGAACCACGGAGGCCAATACTGCCAAACCAAGGCCCGTGCCGTTCGCGCGCGTCGTAAAAAATGGATCGAATACCTGATCGATACAATTCTCTGGGATGCCCGGGCCGTTGTCTGATATCCGTATCAACATCATGTGCTGATTAATGGCGCCCGCCCATATCTCGATCGCAGGCTTTTCATCACATGCATTCAGCGCATTTTGGATGACGTTACTAATAACGGAGGACAGCTCAATGGAGGCTCCAAGAACCGTTAGTCTGGGATTAATCTTATTTACCTTAACGGTCGCGGTCGCTGCATCTAAGTCTGCTCTGCAAGAATTAATTGCCTGGTTTACGACCTCTTTAATATTTATAGGCTCCAAACAAAGTAACGAGCCACCGCGCACAAACCCCAACATAGACGCAATGAGTCCCTCAGTTTGGGTCAGTTGTCCACGAAGCGCGTCGCAGATGCGTTTTCGCTTATCAGGCGAAATGTCTTTAGAGAGCTGTTCGATGTAAAGAACCGTAGAGGATAATGGCGTTCGTATCTGGTGAGCCAAACGCGCTGCCATCTCACCTAGAGCACTCAACCGAGTCTTACGACCCAATTCTCGCTGCAGGGTATGCTGAGCTGTGATGTCCGATAACAAAACCACTGTCTCACCATTGTTGGGCAGCGGGCAGGTACTGACATTTAAACGGCGCCTCCCAATTTCAAAGCTACCTTGGGGGTTAAAACGACCTCGCGCCTCAATTTTCTCCCAGGACTCACCTTCTAAAGGCTCGCCCAACAGTGCTGAAGCCTGCGGGTTAGCTTCCATAATCACACCGGTGTCATCAAGAATAACGACGCCGCCAGGTAGTGCGTCAAGAACGGTTACGAAGCGATTAAGGAGATCTTCTCGCTTCTCGTTGTCTTCTCGCCTAGCAATTCGAGCGGCTTCTAACTCCGAAGTCAGACGCGCGACGTGGCCCGACAACTCCTTGTACCCTCGACGGAGCGCCGTCTCCACCTCATTTAGGTCGCCGCTATCGACGTCCCAGAACTCGGCTGGAAACTGTTTGAGCACCTCTGGTGTTACT
>JBELJN010000066.1:0-4603 GCA_042090345.1 Halieaceae bacterium
TTAACGCTTGGTACTTAGAGCGAACCTGGAATAGTCCAGCCAGCCCACCACAGATCACTCTGATCAGGGTTAACAGCGCCCGCGAAGTCGGTAGAGTCAAGATACTCAGTATCCGCTACGGATTCTGGCAGTGCACCATTAAGTGCGGTCCAGTCTAGTGCATCGAGACCACTTGCTTCCGGTGAAAGCGACTCGTAGAACTGGCCTAGATTGCCTTCAGCAGCCACAGCGTTGATAGTTCCCGATGTGGCGTCGAATCCATCCTGCACTAATGATCCCTGTGCGTCGCCTGCATTGGCACAGTCATAGACCCAGTTGTTGAAGTAAAGAGCATTACCAACCTCACCTTGCGAGTCTCCGCCTTCAATCTCAGCGCAGTGCGTGAAGGTAGTTGCACTGTCGCCAGCGACGGTCACAACAACGTTGTGGAAGAAGCCAGCAGACCCTTTCTTAAAGCGCATCACGTATGCAGCATCATCCGCTTTCTTACTTGCAACGATAGTGAGGTTTGCAACTGTTGGCTTAGAAAGCGGCTCAGCAGCACCCTGCGTATCCATCTCAAACGCTTCACCACCGCCCGCGTTTGACTGCTTCACGATAATGTACTGCAGGTTACCCTGGTAACCCTCGTCCCAGTCAACTGAGTCATCGAGGTTGTTGGTGAAGACACCGTATTTGACGTTTACATCACCGCCATAGAACTCGATACCGTCGTCAGAGTTACCCTCGACTTGGATGTACTCCATAGTAGTACCTGATCCGACGCCGACCAAAGAGATACCGTTGATCTCATTGTCAGGTGCAAACTCATAGCCACCTTCAGCAACCACTACATACTTGAGGACACCACTGTTGTCGTCACGAACGAAACCTCCGGCTTTGCCAGATTCGCCTTCCGCATCAACGTTACATACATCAGCGCCTGTACAGGTGTTGTGCAAACCATAACCGTGAATGATTAAACCACCCCATTCACCCGCACCTTCATAACCTTCATCGTCAGACGAGAAGATGATTGGCGCAGTAGCTGTACCTTCGGCCATGATTTTAGAACCGCGTGTAATCAGCAGATTGGCGAATGAACCGGCCTTACCGTATATGTTAACGCCTGGTTCAATAGTGAGTGTTACGGTCTGAACGTCAGATCCACTCTCTAGCTTACCATCTGCTCGAATGTTCCCGTTCCCGTTCCCAACCGTTACTCGACCTTCCATAAGGTAGTCAACACCACCGTTTAGTGTCATGTCCGCGCCAATAGAAGAGGGCAGAACACAAAGACCATCGGCATTTGCTGGTGCACCTGCTGGACAAGTCGCCTCAGGCGCTGACGGGGCCGAACCGAGTGAACCCTCAATCGTCCAACCTGCCCACCACGGGAGATCTGACGACAGCGGATTTACAGCGCCAATGTAACGAGTGGAATCCAAGTAACTCGCATCCGCCACCGACTCAGGATACGCAGCATTGATTGCCGCCCAATCCAAAGCTTCCGCAGTCACCGCAGCCGATGCTTGAGCAGCGAAGTTGTTGTCGAGATCTGGATTTCCCGCCGTACCGCTCAAACCCGCAAAGCTTGCAAGCGCACCGTCATCACCAGAAGCGTTTGCACAATCATACAACCAATTGTTAAACACTAAGGCAGACCCAACAATTCCCTGAGAGTCGCCACCTTCAATCTCAGCACACGTGTCGAATGTAGTTAAACTGTCGTCGGCAATAGCCACTGCTACGTTATGGAAGAAGCCGCCTGAGCCCTTCTTAAAGCGCATAACATAAGAAGCGTCATTTTCTTTCTTACTTGCAACGATAGTGAGGTTTGCAACTGTTGGCTTAGAAAGCGGCTCAGCAGCACCCTGCGTATCCATCTCAAACGCTTCACCACCGCCCGCGTTTGACTGCTTCACGATAATGTACTGCAGGTTACCCTGGTAACCCTCGTCCCAGTCAACTGAGTCATCGAGGTTGTTGGTGAAGACACCGTATTTGACGTTTACATCACCGCCATAGAACTCGATACCGTCGTCAGAGTTACCCTCGACTTGGATGTACTCCATAGTAGTACCTGATCCGACGCCGACCAAAGAGATACCGTTGATCTCATTGTCAGGTGCAAACTCATAGCCACCTTCAGCAACCACTACATACTTGAGGACACCACTGTTGTCGTCACGAACGAAACCTCCGGCTTTGCCAGATTCGCCTTCCGCATCAACGTTACATACATCAGCGCCTGTACAGGTGTTGTGCAAACCATAACCGTGAATGATTAAACCACCCCATTCACCCGCACCTTCATAACCTTCATCGTCAGACGAGAAGATGATTGGATCTTCTGCCGTACCCATCGCCATTATCTTGGAGCCGCGAGTCACTAGCAGATTGGCGAATGTCCCGGTCTTACCGTAGATATTGGTCCCCGCAGGAATCGTTAGCGTTGCATTCTGAACAGCATCGCCACCCTCGAGAGTCCCGTCGGCCAAAATAGTGCCGTTACCGTTACCAACAGTCACGCGACCTTCCATTAAGTAATCGAAGCTAGCATCGAGTGTCAAATCAGCCGATATGGTGCTAGGCAGAACGCAGACTCCATCGGAGTTTTCAGTCGTTCCTTCAGGACACTCCGCGTCGGGCTCGGGCTCAGGCTCGGGCTCGGGCTCGGGTGCCGGCTGCGGACTATTTGTAGTATTGCCACTGTTAGACTGACTGTTGTCAGTTGTTGGCGCGTCAATGACGATTGTCGCCTCGTCGCCCTCGCTGCAACCACCGAGGCCCACCAGGGCCCCTGAGGCTAAGAGAGCCATTACTAGCTGTTTGTTCATTAAGATTTACTCCCTAGTGGTAAGTGCGTCCTGTTGGACTAGTTGTGTTGCCTTTACTTACAATTCCCAATCAATGGAAATTGAAACCTTGGTACCTTTTTCATAGAGCTGGTAAGGCTGACCAAACTGCGTGTACTCAACTTCTGTATTTAGCAAGTTATCAACCTTTGCTTTCAGCGTGATTGCCTCAGACACATCCAGCCTGTACACCAAATTGGCTTCCAAACGCGGCTCGAAAATAATGTCGGGTGAGCCAAACAACCCGACGTCAGCAATAGATTCGCCTGTCTGGTTAAGAAGTAGCGTCAACTGCTGACCCGCCGCTATGTCATCAAAACCGAGTATAAGGTTGGCGGTGTACTCAGGCTGTCCCTGCAGAGCGCGCACCCTCCCTGAGGAGAGAGCCACTTCAGATTCGATGTAGGCAACGTTGAAACTTACAAAAAGCGTGCGCGCCAATCCCTCGTCCAGCGCAAACTCTTTGCGCCCTTCAATTTCCACTCCAGAAATCTCCCCGCTGTCGGCGTTGCGGAACGTTCTAGAGTTACCGGCGGTACCAGAAGCCAACTGAACTACCCGCTCAATGGGCTTTTCCATGTCCTTGTAGAACAGAGCAGCACTCAGATTGTCCTGCTCGCTATCCCCGTACCACTCCCAACGGAGATCGACATTGGTAATAGTCGACACCTCTAAGAAAGGATTACCGAGAACTCGGAAGTTAAACTCGTTATCGTAGAAAGTTGCGTTGGCAGCCTCTTTAAAATCTGGCCTAGCGACCGTCTCAGACGCCGCAAAACGCAGTTGCTGGTTATCTGAGAAAAACCAATTGACACTCAAACTAGGGAGAAAACTATCCTTATCGATAACTGACTGAACCGCGGACTGCTCCCCTGACAGAGAAAAAGTATCCGTTATCTGCTCGTATTCCTCATAGCGACCGCCAACAACCAGCTGCCAGTCAGACCCGAATGTATGATCGTACATCAGGTATGCACTGTTGTAGGTCATCTCTGCCTCGTAGCTGTCGGAGGCAAGCGTCTTGTCCTGAAAAACGAAGCCAGTGTCACGGCTATTCGTAATGCCGCCCACTGGTGGCACGGTACTGCCGTCAGCATCCACCACCGACTCACATGCCCGTGTCCCAGGGCCCTCACCACACGCATAAATCACGTCAGAAATGAGCAGGTTATCGGTGAACAGCAGATCCGACCTCGCCTGGTTGATATTGAACCCATAACTCTCGCTGTCAGAATCTCGCTCACGGGCCACGGCGGACCCACCAACCCGTAAACTTGAAAAATTGTAGCCGTCATCCATAACGTCAAAAGTAAAATCCAAGGACGCATCAAGGTTTGTGTCAATCAAATCATCATACCGCCTCAAGATGGCGCCCGGCTCTACGAAGAAGTTTCGTAGCTCCACAGCCTGTTGATCGTTGGGAGTACCAAAATCAAACTCACTTCGGTACGCATCAAGGTCAACTGCGTTTACAGCGTCCCTAGAAGAGGCCATCACAAACTCGCGCCGATCCGGTGCGTAACGATACGCACTGCTTGCAGTTACTTGCCACTCAGCAAAAATGTCGCCGTCATCTGTTAAAAAATGTGACCCCGCGAGCTGCGTAGAAGCAAACGTTCGCTCAGTCCACTGGACCGTCTGCAAGTACAAAGCCTCAAACTCGTCACCGCCCTGCCCGGCAACTCTCTCCACTAGCGAACTGGTGTCGCGCGACAACAGCGTGTTCCATTCGAAAGTGCTATCTCCAACATTCAAGCCGACTGAGA
>JBELJN010000067.1:0-4424 GCA_042090345.1 Halieaceae bacterium
TTAAGACCACTGCGCTTGAGGCTCGGAGTTACGATTTGTACCACCGTCGGTAGATTGATCTAGCCAACTCAACTCAATTCCCACTCCAGCAGATAGAGCGCGAAAAAGGCACATGACTGCAAAAAAAAAGGCGCCCCGCGGGGGCGCCTTACTGCGTGGTTGATAGACGACACTTAGAAGTCGATTCTAAATCCGAGACGCATACTCCATACCGACCGGCTTGGGCTTACCTGGCCCTTGCTAATGTCCCGGAATGAATTGAACCGATAGACACAGTCACTAGATGATACGCAGGTCGTCCGCGGCAGATCGTCTTCAAGTGCAGCCGCGCCTTCAACACCATTGGCCGCCAAATCAGCCGCCGAGATCAAATCCGCACGAACGATCGCGGCTTGACCAAACCTAGGACCAGTCTCCCAAGTACCCCAATCGTCATTTAGCAGATTAAGGAAGTTCTCGATATCAAGCTGAAGCTTGATCTTGTTCCCACCAATGAAACGATCAAGTCCTGGCACAGACGCTATTTCTTGTTGGAATCGCAGATCCCAGACGCTATTCCAGACACCCCCAGCTTCATTAAATGCACTGATGCCACGATTGACGTCATTACGATCTACGTAATCAAAAAACGCTACCTGATCAAATCCGGGCGTAAAAACGACAAGTGGATCATTTGGACCAGTTGGAACATAAAGGGGAGAGTTGTCGAAAGGCGACTCACCCTGTCCCGCGCGGCCAAACAACGAATTATCACGATCAACGTTAAACATTGCACCGAATTGTCCCTCGCGGAATACCTGGCCAAACACGTCAAAGCGAGTAGATAGACCGTCAAAAAACTCCCTCTCGTAAGCCATCGAGAACTTAAGCGCATGCTCTATCTGGAAGGGAGAGGTGCGAGGTTGTGGGTTGTTGCGATCCACTGCAGCTAAACCACGCCAGTTCGAAATACCTCTGGATGACGTACCCTCCGACACAATGTCGACGTCCTGAAAAGCATAACTAACTTGCATTTCGAAGCCGCTTTCCCAGAGCTTTGCCAGAGAGAAAGCAAGCGTGTGGCTCTCCTGACCATCCGCATTACGCAACTCAGTAAGGTTGTCGATGTTAAGCGCATCCAAGTCGGCGTAGATTGAACGCCCATCAGGAGCTGTTCCTATCGGCAGCGCATCTGCATTAAGGGTCTGGCCAAGATTTCGCCACATAAAGCTATCTTTTGCCTTGGTGTATAGATACTGCGCGGTAACGCGGTAGTCATCGCCTAAGTCTAGCGCACCAAAGTCCGCGTCAAACTGATGCTCAACTTTTAACGATGCCTTCCAGTCCGACGGAATCTCAAAGTCCTCAGAGATAATATCGATTGGGACGCCGGAACCAGCGGCGACATTTGCTTGCAACACGGCAGGCACGGTCGTAGGGTCAACGTTACTGAAGGTGTCTCTCTCGAACACCGTCAGTGGTTGGAAGGCATTTGAAGTCCATACCTTGGGATCACCGCCAGCGAAAAGACCAAAGCCACCAGTAACCGTGGTGCTATCTCCTGCGTCCCAACGGAAACCGACGCGCGGCATGATCAAGTCAAGACCATCAAGATTGGCTGACGAGTTAATGCCGTATTGGGTTACGACATCTGCACTGAAAGCAGGCTCGTCATCTTGGAGATACCGTTCGTAACGCAGACCGAGCGTTAGCTCGAAATCGTCCCGAACTTGCCATGTATCCTGTAGGAACAACGCCAGTTTATCATAGCCCCACTCTGCAGCACCGTCGTTGGCATCATTACTGGTTGCATTAATGTATGTTACGCGGGCGTCGCGGCTCATAAAGTTAGCGAGATTAAAGAACTCAAACTGTCCGCGCGAACGTTGTACGAATAAGTTGAATAGTTCAAAGTTTTCGTACTCGCCACCAACTGTGACAAGGTGGTTGGCTACTTGGTAATCTGCAGACCCAAAGAACTGGAAGCGCTCATCGTTGTAGTCGTTTGCATGACGGAATCGGTCACAACCCAGCACGAAAGATTCTCGTGACGAGCCGGTAAGTAGCCCTTCTAGCGGAGTGCCAACGGTGTCATCAGGTTCGATGTCTAGGTCAATCATTCCTACACCCGGGCCCGCTCGACAGATTTGACCTCTAGAAAACTCCTTATAGTTCACTCGAAATGTCGTGGACAACTGCGGCGTCCAGTCTGAGAACAACTGTCCTGTGTAGGCTTTCAACTCTTGTGGTACGTCATACCAAGCTGATTCGAACTCGTCTGCGCCAACACTTGTTTCTGCTTCTTCAGTGCTCTGATAGGTAAACGAAGCGCGATGTGCATCACTGATATTCCAATCGAATTTGGTCAGCAGGCGCTCAGTCGTCTCAGGTGTGGATGCTGTAAGCGGACGCGTACCGGGATCATAATTGTAGGTATCGATCGTCAACTGACGAAGTGCATCGAAGAAGCCCGGTTGGATGCCATTGTTCTCGTCGCTGTTTCGGAAGTCCGTGTTAGATGCGGACTCGAACTCGTCGAAGGAAATAAAGAAAAACAACTTGTCCTTGATAATTGGGCCGCCCAAGGTGAACCCGTACTCCTCTTCTTCAAACGGGGCTACCGTGAAGTCACGACCACCATCAAATGTGTCGCCGATGCTGTCTTCGTCTTGACGGTAATAGAAGGCAGAGCCCTGCAATTCGTTAGTGCCAGACTTAGTCGTGACGTTGACTAGACCACCAGTGAAGCCGGAGACAACAACCGTGTAATCAGCGGCCAATACCGACGCAGATTCCACCGCGTCTATGTTGATAGGCGAGCGCGAAGTGGCGTAGGTACCGCTACTTAACCCAAAATCATTCTGCTGCAATGCACCGTCGATAGCGAGTCCATTAAAACGCGGATTCACGCCTGCCACCGATAGGTTACCCTCACCAGAGGAGTTGGCAAGCGGATCACGAATCAGCGTTCGGATAACATCTCGCCGAGTGGCGGGCTGGTTACCGATATCAGTCGCGTCGTACTCCGACCCGATACCATTGGAAATCGCCGAATCCAAGGCAGAACCTATTACTAATACTTCCTCAACTGCCGTCGAACTATTACCGCGCAACTCGATACGCAGGAACCGTTGATTGCCTGTCGTAAAGAATAAATCGTCAATCGTTCGCGTCTTATAGCCCGCCGCAGTTACAGTTACGGTGTAGGGGCCACCGGCGCGCAAACCTGAGCCGAAGAACGCACCAGTGTCATTAACGGTGGAGATCTTTCTGGACCCAGTCGGCGTGTGTAAGATGGTGACCTCAGCATCCGCAATGGCGTCGCCCTCATAATTAACTACTGCGCCATTGATAGTGGCTGTGGTCAGGTTGGATGAATATGCGGGCGCAGAGCCCAGCAAGGCTACGGTGGCAAGAATACCAGCGACGCCACCGCTCGCAACAATAGCGGCTATTGCGCTTTTGGCGAGGAATTTAATACCAGCGATTTTCATTCGTAGACTCCTGAAAAGGGAAAGATTTGTGGGTGCGTTTAATAGCCGCCTCTCGGAACACGTTCTCGCACCATTTATTAAGCTAAGTCTCAAGCGTTAATAAATGATGTCAGTTAAAATAAAGTAAAGTTACAGGCAGAAAGCCAATGCCGGTTTTGGGACGAAAGTTACCGAGCGCCGGTTAAACTAGCGTCACTAACATAGGCTTTTCAAACGCCACAAGACGATCCAGATTCCCTAGCTCAACTACCCGCACCCAGTCAGGGTTTGCAATCAATGCGCGTCCAACCGCCACAAGATCAAAATCACCGCGATCGAGCATTTCATTGAGCTTATCGAGTGATGCGGGCTTAGCTGCTTTAAAACCCACTTCGCCGGGATCGGGAATAAAGTCAGCGTCTAGACTGACACTCCCCACGGTTATTGTGGGTTTACCAGTGAGTTTCTTAACCCAACCCGCCAAGTTCAAATCGCTGCCCTCGAACTCTGGCTCCCAGAAGCGTCGCTGACTGCAGTGGAAAATATCCACACCGGCGTCGACCAGCGGCTCGAGGAAATCGGCCAGCGCAGATTTTGTTGCTGCTAACCTCGCTGTGTAGTCCTGCTGCTTCCACTGCGACCAACGGAGAATGATCGGGAAGTCGGGTCCTACCTCAGCACGACAACCCGCAACAATTTCAGCGACAAATTTACCGCGATTCGACATTGAGCCACCGTAAGTGTCAGTACGCTGGTTTGTGCCCTCCCAGAAGAACTGGTCCAGCAGGTAACCGTGTGCGCCGTGGATCTCCACGGCATCAAATCCAACCGCTTTGGAATCGCGGGCTCCTTTTGCGAATGCGCCAATCACATCCTCGATATCAGCGGCGGACATAACATGCCGATTTACCTTCCCCGGCATATTCATACCCGATGGCGCGTAGCCATCCACATCGCCCTCGGGTGCCACTC
>JBELJN010000068.1:0-4417 GCA_042090345.1 Halieaceae bacterium
GCGCGCTTATTCTCTCTGGCCACCATCGATTTCTTAGCCATAACTCTGCCTCAGCCCTTAAATGGGAAGTTAAAGGCGCTCAGTAACGCGCGCCCCTGATCGTCGTTCTTCGCCGACGTCGTGATAACAATATCCATGCCACGCAACTTATCCACCTGGTCGTAATCGATCTCAGGGAAAATGATCTGCTCGGTAACACCCATCGCAAAATTACCGCGGCCGTCGAACTGCTTGCCGCTGACGCCACGGAAGTCACGTATACGCGGAATCGCGATTGAAATTAAGCGTTCCAAAAACTCGTACATACGCTCGTCGCGCAAGGTAACCTTGCAGCCGATTGGCCAACCGTCACGAATCTTGAACCCGGCGATCGACTTGCGAGACTTCGTCACAACAGGCTTCTGGCCGGCGATCTTTGTCATGTCCGCAACCGCGCTCTCGAGAACCTTCTTGTCTCCGACTGCCTCACCCACACCCATGTTCAACGTAATTTTCGTGACACGGGGCACTTCCATCACATTCGAGAGCCCAAGCTCTTCTTTGAGCTTTGGCGCGATCTCGCTGCGATACCTATCTTTAAGCGTTGCCATTATTAGCTACCTCAAAAGCCTTCATTTACGCGTCAATCGCGCTGCCGTCCGACTTGTAGATTCGAACTTTTTTACCGTCTTCCACTTTGTAACCAACACGATCAGCCCGACCGGCTTCCGAGTTATAAATAGCTACATTAGAGATTTGAATGGGCGCCTCTCGCTCAACGATACCGCCCGAAACACCCGCCTGAGGGTTTGGCTTGGTGTGTTTCTTAATCATGTTGATACCAGAGACCACCAGCTTGCCCGTATCGAGGACCTGACGCACAGTACCGCGCTTGCCCTTATCACGGCCCGCAATCACGATTACTTCGTCGTCGCGTTTAATCTTTGCCATTACCTTCTTCTCCTAACTCGGGCCGCTCAGATTACTTCTGGCGCCAGCGAGATGATCTTCATGAATTTCTCACCGCGAAGCTCGCGCGTCACAGGACCGAAGATACGCGTACCGATTGGCGCGTCCGAGTTGTTTAACAACACCGCCGCGTTCTCATCGAACTTGATCAACGAGCCATCTGGTCGACGCACACCTTTACGAGTGCGAACCACAACCGCGCGCATAACTTGGCCTTTTTTGACCTTGCCGCGAGGGATAGCCTCTTTAACCGTGACCTTGATGATGTCTCCAACGCGTGCATAACGACGCTTAGAACCACCCAACACCTTGATGCACATAACGCGACGCGCACCGCTGTTGTCTGCCACTTCCAAATACGATTCGGTCTGAATCATTTCCCTACCTCATACCGCGGCGCATTGCCGCATTGGTCTTTAACTCAAGCGATGTCTGTCGCTACCTCAACGACGTCAACCAGCATCCAAGACTTTGTCTTAGACATTGGTCGAGACTCAGCAACCAGCACGGTGTCTCCCATGCCAGCACGATTGTCTTCATCGTGAGCGTGTACCTTTGACGAGCGTGTAATGTACTTACCGTAAACGGGGTGCTTTACACGACGTTCAATCAATACAGTGATCGTCTTATCCATCTTGTCGCTAACAACACGACCTTGGAGCGTACGAGCTGTGTCTTCCGCTGCTGCCATCACTGACCTGCCTTCTGTTGCAATACTGTTTTAACGCGCGCGATATCACGCTGCGTCTGCTTCAATAAGTGTGTCTGACCGAGCTGACCTGTCGCCTTCGCCATACGGAGCTTGAACTGCTCCTCACGGAGATCGAGCAACTGCTTGTTCAGATCGTCAACTGACTTCTCTACTAGTTCACTCGCTTTCATCACATCACCGATCGCTTAACAAATGCCGTCTGCAAGGGCAGCTTCGCGGCGGCGAGCGCAAACGCCTCGCGTGCAAGCTCCTCAGAAACGCCTTCCACTTCATACAACACGCGGCCGGGCTGAATCTGGGCTACCCAATACTCAACGTTACCCTTACCTTTACCCTGACGAACCTCGAGAGGCTTACCTGTAATAGGCTTGTCTGGGAAAATTCGAATCCAAATCTTTCCGCCACGCTTGATGTGACGAGTCATTGTTCGACGAGCCGCCTCAATTTGACGCGCCGTAATTCGCCCACGACCCGTCGCCTTCAATGCGTACTCACCGAAACTTACCTTGCTGCCCCGCTCAGCCAGACCGCGATTACGGCCCTTTTGCATCTTGCGGAACTTTGTTCTCTTGGGTTGCAACATACTTCAGTCCTTGCCCAATTAGCTCGCGGTCGCGCGACGTGGCGCTTCCTGGCCCTCACCGGTATCACCGATGATTTCACCTTTGAAAATCCAAACCTTCACACCAATTACACCGTAAGTGGTATGTGCCTCGTACGTCGCGTAGTCGATGTCCGCGCGCAATGTATGCAGCGGCACGCGGCCTTCCCGGTACCATTCCGATCGCGCGATCTCAGCACCACCGAGTCGACCACCAACCTGAACCTTGATTCCCTCAGCACCCTGGCGCATTGCGTTCTGTACGACGCGCTTCATTGCCCGACGGAACATAACGCGACGCTCAAGCTGCTGAGCTACGTTCTGAGCGACCAAACGTGCATCCATGTCAGGTTTGCGGATTTCCTCGATCGTAATATGAACGGGAACACCCATACGCTTGCCGAGCTCTTGGCGGAGCGCTTCCACGTCTTCGCCTTTCTTACCGATTACGATGCCTGGACGCGCGGTGTGGATAGTGACCCGCGCTGTCTGAGCTGGACGTTCGATAACCACGCGACTTACCGATGCCGCATCGAGACGCTTCAAGATGTACTCGCGCACCTCAAGATCTGTCACCAACTGCGACGCGTAGTTTTTACTATCTGCATACCAAACCGAGTTGTGGTCTTTGACCACACCTAGGCGGATACCAGTCGGATGTACCTTCTGACCCATGCGACCCTCTCCTTAGTTATCGTTGTCAGCGACGCCTACCGTGATATGGCAGGTGCGCTTAAAAATACGATCGCCACGACCTTTAGCACGTGCACGCATGCGCTTCATGGTCATACCTTCGTCGACGAAAATAGTTGCAACACGCAACTCGTCGACGTCAGCACCGTTGTTGTTCTCTGCGTTAGCAATCGCAGAGTTCAATAGTTTGCGAACAATGTGAGCACTTTTCTTCGTGCTAAATTCGAGCAGCGTTAAGGCTTCGCCAACCGGCATACCCCGCACTTGGTCAGCGACCAAACGGGCCTTCTGAGCCGAGATGCGAGCGCCGCGCAATTTTGCTGAGACTTCCATCATCTTTCTCCGTACGCCTTAGCGCTTCGCTTTCTTATCGACGATGTGACCGCGATAAGTACGCGTTGCCGCAAACTCACCGAGTTTGTGGCCAACCATATCTTCGTTGATCAGGACCGGTACGTGCTGACGACCGTTGTGAACGGCAATTGTCAAACCCACCATATCCGGTGCAATCATGGAGCGACGAGACCATGTCTTAATGGGACGTCGATCGTTTTTCTCTAGCGCCGTCTCGACCTTCTTCAATAGGTGAAGATCGATGAAGGGGCCTTTTTTCAATGAACGTGGCATCTCTTATCTCCCCTTACTTCTTGCTACGACGACGAACAATAAGATTGTCCGTACGCTTGTTTTTACGAGTTTTGTAACCCTTGGTTGGCACACCCCATGGCGTCACAGGATGACGACCACCCGATGTCCGACCCTCACCACCACCATGTGGGTGATCGACTGGGTTCATGGCCACACCGCGAACCGTTGGGCGAACACCACGCCATCGAGACGCACCCGCCTTACCCAACTTACGCAGACTGTGCTCATTGTTGGAAACTTCGCCCAGTGTCGCGCGACAATCTACAGGGACCTTGCGCATCTCACCTGAACGCAGACGAATGGTCGCGTACTGACCCTCGCGAGCAACCAACTGAACAGCGGCGCCAGCAGAGCGGGCCAGCTGCGCACCTTTACCAGGCTTGAGCTCAATTGCGTGAATCACTGCACCGACGGGGATATTACGAATCGGTAAGCAGTTACCCGCTTTGATCGGTGCCGCAGCGCCTGATAACAATGTATCGCCTGCCACAACGCCCTTTGGCGCAATAATGTAGCGGCGCTCGCCATCGGCAAATAACAAAAGTGCAATGTGCGCGGTGCGGTTGGGATCGTATTCAACGCGCTCAACCTTCGCTGGAATGCCATCCTTGGTGCGCTTGAAATCGATAACGCGGTAGTGATGTTTGTGCCCGCCGCCGATGTGGCGCGTTGTGATGCGGCCGAGGTTGTTACGACCACCCGTCTTCGAGTTTTTCTCGAGGAGCGGCGCATACCCACGGCCCTTGTGCAGATCTTCGTGCACCACGCGAACGTGATGACGGCGGCCTGCTGATGTCGGTTTACTTTTTACGACT
>JBELJN010000069.1:0-4409 GCA_042090345.1 Halieaceae bacterium
TGGTAGTGTGGGGTTTCCCCATGTGAGAGTAGGTCATCGCCAGGCTTCTAAAAAAAGAAAAAGCCACCCAGTAGGGTGGCTTTTTTTTTACCGGGGCGGCATTGCCGTGCCTCTTCCCCCATTTGCGGAGGGAAGTGGTGTATGTTTGCCGACATACACTCACTGGCACTCGCAGGCCTCTGCGAACACGCTTGCACTGTGGGTGCGCCGAAGACGGTACAAAACGACTAAAGGCAGCGTTTCCAATACGTTGCGGTTGTCGATCGTAATTAACAGAGGACGAGAGATTATGATCCTCTTTGAGGCCTAATTCTAACAGTTCAAACGTCCCGTCAGTAGTCAATTGCAGGTGTGGCGGATACCGCGACCTGAGTAATTGCCTTAATCGTTGGTTTCCGTGAATTGTTTGTGTAACCGCTCTCTTTTAAATTTCGACTTATTAATACTTCGGGCAATATATATCACGGGAGGGACGTAATGCGAAAAGGTATAATTTTGGCGGGCGGAAGCGGTACACGCCTGCACCCCGTGACTCGGGCAATCAGCAAGCAATTGTTGCCGATCTACGATAAACCCATGATCTACTATCCGCTAACCACTCTGATGTTGGCCGGAATTAGGGAGGTTTTGATCATTAGCACCCCCGAGGACACTCCAAGATTCGCTGAACTCCTCGGTGACGGCAGTCAATGGGGATTGAGTTTGCAGTTTGCTGTGCAGCCGAGCCCCGACGGGTTGGCGCAGGCCTTCATAATTGGTCGTGACTTCGTCGGCAACAGTGATTCGGCGTTGGTGCTTGGTGACAATGTGTTTTACGGACATGGGCTACCCAAACTACTTTCATCGGCTTCGGGAAAAGTAGCTGGCGCGAGCGTCTTTGCCTATCATGTATCAGACCCTGAGCGCTTCGGTGTAGTTGAATTTGATGAGAACAGAACCGCTGTTTCCATTGAGGAGAAACCAAAGACTCCGAAGTCTAACTTCGCTGTGACTGGCCTGTATTTCTACGATAACGCGGTCATTGATATAGCTACTGACCTGCAGCCATCTACAAGGGGCGAACTCGAAATTACGGACGTCAACCAGGCTTATTTAGATTACGGAAAGCTTCACGTGGAAGTTATGGGCAGGGGCTACGCCTGGTTGGATACTGGTACACACGATAGTCTTCTTGAGGCCAGTAGTTTCATTGCAACATTGCAGAAACGACAGGGGCTGCAGGTGGCTTGCCCTGAGGAAATCGCGTACGCGAACGAGTGGGTTACGGCGGAGCAGCTCTTAAAGCTCGCTGATCCGCTATCCAAGAGCCATTACGGGCAATACTTGCGAAGATTAGTTAAGGATTGAATCAAAGAATGTTAGTCGAGCAAACAGTTCTGCCAGGAGTTGTTATCTTAACGCCGCGCACGTTTGGTGACGGTAGAGGTTTCTTTTTAGAGAGTTTTAATGCTCGTATATTTGCGCAAGTTACTGGCCAAAGCTTTCAGTTCGTTCAAGATAACCACAGTAAGTCCTCGCGCGGTGTATTGAGAGGACTTCATTACCAATTGGGTGCACCTCAGGGGAAGCTTGTCAGAGTAATTGAGGGTTCAATTTTCGATGTTGCAGTTGATATCAGGCAGGGCTCACCCAACTTTGGACAGTGGGTAGGAGTTGAACTTACTGCAGACAATAAAAAGCAGCTTTGGGTACCCCCTGACTTTGCTCATGGGTTCGTTGTCACTTCAGACTCTGCGCAAGTGGTATATAAAGCTACTGACTTTTACTCGCCTGAGCATGAGCGGAGTATCATCTGGAGTGACCAAGCTATTTCAATAAAATGGCCAAACCATGATTCGTTTCCAATTTTATCGCAAAAGGATGCGGAAGCTCCTACTTTGAAAGTCGCTGAGTTGCCTAACTACAAGTCATGAAGATTTTAGTTTTGGGCGCTAGCGGTCAAGTCGGAAGTGAGCTGGGTCGTCAACTCGATGATGTGTTGTCCTCAGGGAGGCAGAACTATTCTGTGATTCTTGCGAGTCGCTCTGATGCAGACGTTTCCGATCTGCCTCTCTTGAAAGACTTTCTGGAGCTCAATAGCCCAGATTGGATTATTAATGCGACGGCTTACACCGCGGTTGATGCTGCTGAAACAGAGATTTTTCAAGCGCATATCGTGAACGAGACTGCTATTCGTGTTATGGCAGAGTACGGTGTCGCTCGAGGCTCTAGGCTGGTTCATATATCGACGGATTATGTTTTCGACGGAAGCGGTGAGCAGCCCTTCCGCGAAGCAAGCGATGCGTCTCCCCTTGGTGTGTATGGACAGTCAAAGCTCGCCGGTGAAGAGGCAATAAGAGCAACCCTGAGGCAACATCTTATTTTGAGAACGGCTTGGGTGTTTGGTGCGTCGGGCGGTAATTTTGTGAAGACGATGCTGCGCCTCGCAGAAACCCGAAGCCAGCTAGCGGTCGTCGGCGATCAGTTCGGTGCACCAACGTCAGCGAGAGCTATCGCAAAAGCTATCGCTTTTCTGATTTTGCAAATGTCCCGGGCTGAGAGCGCTGATGAGCGTTGGGGTACTTATCATTACAGTGGTTATCCCTTCGTATCATGGGCAGAGTTTGCCAGTGAGATATTTCATCAAGCGCATGAGAAGTCGATGATTAAATTAGTTCCCGCTGTGAATGCAATTACGACCGAGGAATACCCGACGCCCGCAAAACGCCCAAAGAACTCGCGACTTGACTGTTCTAAAATTCACGCTGCGTTCGGGATTGAACCGGATCATTGGCGTCAGTCCTTGAGCAAGATGTTGGATGAAATCAAAGGAGTCAGTGCTTCGTGAAAGTTTTAGTGACGGGAGGGGCGGGTTTTATTGGATCCGCGGTTGTTCGACACTTAATCGAGGACACTGAGCATTCAGTCATAAACCTCGACAAGCTAACCTATGCCGGAAATTTAGAGTCCCTCGCAAAAGTATCTGATTCTGACCGATACAGATTTGAGCAGGTTGATATCTGCGATCAGGCAGCTGTATCTGCGGTATTTGCTGAACATTCTCCGGATGTTGTTATGCACCTAGCCGCAGAGTCGCATGTAGACCGTTCGATAGATGGTCCCGGGGACTTTATTCAAACAAACATTGTAGGGACATACGTGCTCTTGGAAGCAGCAAGATCGTATCTATCGGGAGTGAGTCGAGAAAAGCAGGAAGCATTTCGCTTTCACCATATTTCAACCGATGAAGTCTATGGTGATCTTGAGGGCCCTGAAGATCTTTTTAGAGAAGATACCCCCTATGCGCCAAGCTCTCCCTATTCAGCATCCAAAGCGGGGTCTGATCACTTGGTGAGAGCCTGGGGTCGTACCTTTGGGTTACCAATATTGATTACCAATTGCTCTAACAACTACGGGCCATTCCATTTCCCTGAAAAGCTGATTCCACTGATGATTCTGAATGCATTGCAGGGGAAGTCTCTGCCGGTATATGGAAAAGGCAACCAAGTGCGAGATTGGTTGTTTGTCGAAGACCATGCTCGAGCGTTGGTTAAGGTGGCTACAGAGGGAGTTGTTGGTGAGACCTACAACATTGGTGGTCACAACGAGAAGCAGAATCTCGAGGTGGTGAAGACGGTTTGTTCTTTACTCGATGAGTTGCGGCCGAGTCAGCACGCAAACATTGGTCGGTACGAGGAACTCATTACGTTCGTAAAAGATCGCCCCGGGCATGACGTTCGTTATGCCATAGACGCATCCAAAATTGAGCGCGAGCTGGGCTGGCGACCGCAAGAAACTTTTGAGAGCGGTCTCAGGAAAACTGTGGAGTGGTATTTAGCTAACGAAGATTGGTGGCAAGCAGTGCTTGATGGTTCCTACCAAAGGGAGCGACTAGGACTTCCTGACTAGCGCGCGAATGATCGTTTGCCGTAGGTTTTTTATCGCGGGAGTTGGGAAGACGACAAGTTGATGAAATCAAATGTTGTCATGCTACTGGAAGCTTGCCTCGTCGCTGTGGCAGAGTGTCGAGCTCGGCTTAGACGTCGCTTCACAACGTTTTCGGTCGTAACGCATGCGAACCCAGTTATTTTGGAACCGGCAGAGATGGTGTCATCTCGTCTGTAACCGACGACGCAAATGGTAGGGAATGTCACGTCCCAAGACCTGTGTCTATTGATAGGTGAGATCCACAACTTCTTAATAATCCGGCTGAGTAAAAGGTTCGTTATTGCTAAATGAGATTATTGATTCCACTGTCACGATATTAGTTTCCGAGACTCCCCTTACATGACATTGAAAGATCTCGCTGGATGTCACCCTTTATTCGTAGAGGGCATGGGCGGCTACGATACGCGAGACCCTGAGGTTGTGGCCAAGTCGGTAGTCGAATCAATCCGACGACACTGGGAAGCCCGGCCACCAAGCAAGCC
>JBELJN010000001.1:0-32626 GCA_042090345.1 Halieaceae bacterium
GCGACCCCCTGATTCGTAGTCAGGTACTCTATCCAGCTGAGCTACGGGCGCGAAGCGGAGCATGATACTCCAGACCTTCGGTTTTTCAAGCCTAGAGGCTTCCTAAAGCACTAAATTTCAATGTGTTTCGCTATGCCCTGTTAGCCGTCGCAATTTAATTGACTCGTATGCTTGCCCCCGGTGTTGACTCTGACTAACGTGCGAAGGCTATCAAGTGAGGAGTAACGGTAATGCCTGTAATGACGTTGTCGGAGATCGAGACGGTGTGTCGCACTGCCCTTTTGAGCGTGGGGGCCAGTGCTGACCAAGCGGATATTGTTGCCGCCGAAATTGCTGATGCTGAGGCGGAGGGCATTCGGAATGTCGGGCTTGGGTACATGCACCTGTATCTCAAGCACTTAAAGGTGGGCAAGGTTAAACCCGGTGCCTTTCCTAAAGTGGTCAAATCGTCTTCATCTAGCACGGTCATCGATGCTGATTTCGGTTTTTGTCATCACGCCTACCTCCTCGGAGAGTCGCGACTTATCGAAACCACCCGAGACCAGGGCGTGGGGCTGATGTCTATTCATCAGTCTTCGTCAGCGGGTGTGCTCGGTTGGTTTGTCCGCCGCCTCGCGAAAGAGGGGCTCGTGTCCTTAATGTTCGCCAATAGCTCAAAGGCGGTGGCTGCACATGGTGGCAAGGTGCCGTTCTTTGGAACGAATCCTTTTGCCTTCGGCGCACCGAGGGCCAACGACGAGCCGCTGGTTGTCGACATGGCGACGGCCTCGACGGCGCGTGTGAATTTGGTGAAAGCGGCCGCCGAAGGCCGTGAGATAGAACCCGGACATGCGATAGACAGTGACGGCAGACCCACAACTGATCCGGCCGCAGGACTCAAAGGCGCGCAACTGCCGGTCGGTGGTCCCAAGGGATTTGGTCTTGGGTTGATGGTTGATGTTCTGGGCGGTGTGTTAACCGGCAGCAATTGCTCCTACGAAGCATCGATGTTCGCTACCACCGAGGGCGGTCCGCCCAATGTGGGGCAAACCATTATTGCTATGGACCCCGCATTTTTTGCGGAGGGTTTCGTTTCGCATTTGGAGTCCATGCTCGGCGAGCTAACTGAGGACAATGACGTGCGAGTTCCCGGCGCGCGACGCGCCGAGTTGCGACGCATTCACGAGGAGAAGGGCGTGGATGTTCCCGATAGCCTGCTTGCGCAGATTACTGAGTTGTCAGCCGCTTAGCTTATTGGCCACCCAGGCCACCCACGCCACCCAGACCACCCGGGCCTCCGAGGCGAGGAGGGTGGTTGCGTCGTTGTTAGAGGAACTCTAATCGAGCGTCGAGCAGTGCCTCATGTGCATATTCTGCGTAAGACTGATCGAAAAGTAGTGAAAATACGTCAACTCCGTCCAAATCATGCCGGGCGATGATGCAGTTAATGAGCGCGATCTGAGTCTGCGCGACATCGCCCGTATGAAAGGTGTCGGGGCTTAAGTCCACACCACAGAGCTTGGCCATCATCAGGGCTTTTTGTTCCCCTCGAATGACGAGCCAAGCGTGACTGTGTTGGCAGAAGAGAGGATAAGCAGACTTTTTGAACGCATCGTCCGCTGAAAGCGGCAAGGTTGCGCCGTTGCAGGGGTCAAGAAACCAAAATTCGCGCTGGCTCAACGCCATCACGAGGGTGTTGTCTTTTGTATTTATAAGCCGATTAGGTCGGTCCGGTAGGTCCCAACCCTGTTCGCGCAACACACGAGCGGCTTCTTTGCCTCTCAGACCCCATCGACGCTTCTCAGTGTAGTCCTCTACCGAAATCGCGCCGTTTTGCTTCGATCCTGATAATGGCGATTCAAAAATAGTATCGAGGTACTCGTTCATAGTGCTTGCCTCGAATTGTCTGGATCATAAAACGGGGTGTCCGTTACCTGCGCCTGTACCTCTCGGGATCCGTCTGTGCGAATACGGACGGTCGCCCCGGCGCTGGAATCATCAGGATGGACATAGGCGAGACCAATGATCTTATCCAAGGTGGGTGAGTACTCGCAGGAGGTCACAGAGCCAACGATATTGCCCTCGCGAATCACCAAGTGTCCCTCTTTAGGTTTTGGATCTGCGGCGCTCAGTTCGAAGCCCACCAGTTTTCTCTCCACCGCCACCTTAGATAGGACTTCAACACTCTTTCCACCGACGAAGAAAGGCTTCTTTTTAGCAATCGCCCAACGCAGCGATACTTCATCGGGTTGCGTCATACCGTCGGTATCTTGGCCCACGATGATGTGGCCTTTTTCAAGGCGGAGAAGCCGCTGAGCCTCAACACCGAACGGACGGATACCGGCTTCCTTACCTGCTGCAATCAGTCGGTCCCACAAAAAGCCAATCAGGGGTGACGGGACATGTAGCTCGTAGCCCAGCTCACCCACAAATCCCACTCGCATAGTTCGCGCGGGTACGCCCGCCACACTGGCCTCACGGTAAGCGAGGTAAGGAAAGTCGTCCGGCTCAAGACTTATGTCGCAACCTGCTAGAGCGAGTACCTCACGTGACTTGGGCCCCGCTACATTGACGGCACTAAATGCGCTGGTGACATTGGCAATATCAAGGTCGAGTCGCCACTGCGCATTCCACCGCAGCATGTCTTGGTAGACGCGATCTACCCCGCTGGACGTTGCGGTGACATAGAAGTGTTGCTCGCCAATCCGGGCGGCAACACCGTCATCGGCTACTACGCCCTGTTCGTTGGTGAGCACCGCGTAACGTGTTTTACCAATGGGCTGCTTTACGAAGCCAAAGGTGTAAAGCCGATTCATAAATTCAGCCGCATCGGGCCCACGCAATTCTATACCGCCCAAGGTGCTGACATCGATAATGCCAACGCCGCGTCGTACGGCGTTGACTTCCGTTTGAATCTGGATCTCGCGCTGCGCTGGACTGCCGTAATAGGCAGGTCGTTGCCAATTGCCCGCCGGCATCATTTGGGCATTCAATGCGAGGTGGCGGTGGTGCAATGGCGTTCGCCGGAGAGGGTGAAAGCGCCGACCGGCCAGTAAACCCAGGGGCTCCGGTGCGAGTGGCGGCCGTGCGGTTGTGACGCCCGTCTGACTGACAGAGCGCTGCGTTGCATTTGCGACTAAACGTGCCGTTGGAAGTGCTGAGTGGCGCCCCTGCGAGGGACCCATGCCCACGGTAGAAAAACGCTTTACAAGCTGAATATCGCGGTAGCCCATGCGGGTGGCATTTACGATGTCCTTGATCTGGAGGTCCTCGTCAAAGTCGACAAACTCACGACCTTTGGGATGCTTCACGAACGGCCACGGAAAATTAACCTTCTCATCGCATGACGTATCTTCGTCCACGCCGATCTCGGCCTGTGCAGGGAGGTCAAGCGCTCGCATTGCTTGGCGAGCGGCGTTCCTCCCACTTGCCTCAACGGATGCGAGGGCAAATACGCCGTTCACACTGCCTGCAAGGTGCAGGCCCTTTGGCAGATTAGACAGCTGGAACTGGGCGGTATCGTCGTCATAACTCAGAGAAGCCCCCGCTTGGCAGGCCAGCTGATAGGCGGGCATGAAGCCTGCCGACATGGCGAGGACCCCGCAGCGAATCGTAGCGAGCTTTTTTCCTACATCTGATGTGGCATCAAGTTTATGGACGTCCACCTCAGACAAAGCGTGGCCTAGGGCGTCGCTTCGTGCCTCAAAAACGGCTGCGTGCGAGTAGACCGTGATATTGCGCTGCATCGCCTGAGCAAGGAGCTCTCGATCGTCAGGGGTTTCACGAAGGTCGATGATGCCACCTACGGACGCGCCACCATCTTGGCTACTGAACGCTGTTCGGTACGCGTGGTCATTGCCCGCTAGCACGACAATAGGGGCCTCAGGAATGACCCCATATAAACGCGTCAGGCGATCGAGGGCACTGCACAGAACAACGCCTGGTAAATCATTATTCCGGAAAACGACATGCTGCTCACTGGCGCCTGTTGCAAGAATGGTTCGCTTCGCTCTGAGTTTGACGAGTCGCTTGCTTTGAAGAATCGGCAGGTAATGGTCGCTAAACCACGCATTGCAGGTGGACGAGCGGAAGACACGGATACCTTCGTGTGCTTCAACAGCGTCGACTAAGGATTTGCGCGCGCTTTGCGTTGTTTCGTATGTCGCCTCATAAGATGACCCAATTCCATTGGAGGATGCATACCCAAACGCGTGGTAGTTAAGTGAGCCGCCCAGGTGCGCCTCCTGCTCGATCAACGCAACCTGTGCGCCGGCATTGGCCGCGAGCAAGGCAGCGTTTAGACCCGCTGGCCCACCGCCAATGACTGCAACATCACAAAAGACGTAGGTTTTATCGTTGTACGGCGCCTCAACCGATAAATTACTCACGCCTAACCCGGCCGCTTTCCTGACAATGGGCTCCCAATAGGCCCAGATGCCACGCGGCTTAAAAAACGCTTTGTAGTAAAAGCCCACAGGCAAAAATCGACCGACCCAGTCGAGCGCCCGAGATAGATCAAACCGTAGACTCCCTGTGTAGTTTTGCCCTGTTACACACAGATCATTCTCTGCAGACAGGTGGTCGGCTAGCACGTTGGGTGCTTTGGATGTTTGCACGAGGGTATTGGCGTCGTGCCCACACAGTGTCAGTGGCCCTCTGGGTCGGTGATACTTGAAAGACCGAGATTGAAGCCAATAATTATTGGCGAGCAGCGCCGAGGCAACTGAATCACCCTCTAAGGCTTTGATTGCCTGCCCTTCGAATGTAAATCGCACAGCCCGTGAAGGGTCGATCCACTGCCCAAAGTATTCGTTACTCAAACGCTTCATGCGTCGCGCTCACTGACAGAGAACTCAACCCGATCTTTGAATATCTCCTCGGGGGGATAGGTGCGAATAATCTCATCGGTCACGTTATGTCGCTCGGCAATGAACCAGTAGCTACTCGGGCTATGAAGCCACCATTCGGTAACAATTCCAGTGTCATTTTCTTCATAGAAGACGTATCTCGCCCAGTCTTTATCCGAAACATCATGAACGTCGGGCATCGCCTTAACTTGCCCGCCGTAGACAAATTCACTGATATTTCGCGGCCCGTTTAGTGGACAGTTCATGATCTTCATTGACTACCTCAGTGACTCGCCGCCGTCGCGCCCATTTCATTAACCTGTTTAAACCGGTCAAACCGCGATAACTCGAAGGGCTTGATGAGCTCCGGCACTTTCCCACCGCTCGCTACGAGTTCGGCCATTGTTTTTCCGCAGATAGGTGTGGCTTTAAATCCCCAAGTGCCCCAGCCCGCATCGATGTAATAATTTTCCACCGGGCTCAAGCCCATGATCGGGCTGTAATCCGTTGTCATGTCTGTGATACCCGCCCACTGTCTTAGCAGCCGCATTTCACTTAAAAATGGGAACATTTCGACGGCGCTAGAGAGCAAACTCTCCTTCAATGGTAGCGACGCACGGCTGTTGTAGAGCGGGTAGGGGTCCGAGCCTCCACCGATGACTATTTCCCCCCGACTGGTTTGCTGAACGTAGCAGTGCAGGGCCGAGGAACTGACGAGAGGCGTCAGAAAAGGTTTCACGGGTAAGGTGACCATCGCTTGCAATGGATAGGCAACAAGCGGGAGTTCAAATCCGGCTTTTCGTGCCATCGGAGCACTGTGCCCGGCGACAGCTTGAATCACTACACCGGCCTCTATGGGACCTCGGTTCGTATCCACACCCGTGACACGGCCACTCTTCACCTGTACGCCGGTGACTTCGGTCAGCTGGTGTAACTCAGCACCGCGCTGCGTTGCGCCCTTTGCGTACCCCCAAGCTACCGCGTCGTGGCGCGCTGTGGCGCCATCCTTGTGCCACAAACCGGCGAGCACGGGAAGATTAGCAGGATTGAGATTCAGCGTTGGCACAAGCTTGGCGATATCGGCCGGATCGATTAGCTCGGTTTGCCCACCAAAGTGTTTGTTTACCTCAGCTCTTTGTCGGAACGCGCGCACCGTAGCGTCGGTGTGCGCGAGGGTAAGCTGACCTCGCTGTGAGTACATGATGTTGAAGTCAAACTCATTCGAGAGTGCCTCATATAGCTTTACCGAGGCACTGTAGAACTTAACGCCTTCTGGAGTAAGGTAGTTGGAGCGAATGACGGCCGTATTTCTCGCCGTATTGCCGCCACCAAGATAGCCTTTCTCGAGAACGGCGACATCAGTGATGCCGTGATATTTTGCCAGGTAATAGGCAGTAGCGACTCCGTGGCCACCGCCGCCAATGATGACGACATCATAACGACGCTTGAGCGCCGTTGGGGCCGGCAGGTCGGCGTCTTTTTCGAAGGGATAGTCCTTTGATAATCCGTATTTAAGGAGGCCAAACGGCATCGAGTACGACCTTGTAGCTTGCGTTATTTTTTTTGATGTTAGCTGAATCTCTTCCGAAAACCTTTTCATTTTTGCAGTATTTAGTCTGCAGGGCCCGCGCCCAAACGTGAGCTAGACGTAGACGCTACCAAGGTTAATTTTGCAAGGCCCTGCAGCTGCTCCCAAAGCGCGGTGTCGACCGTTATGCCGTCACGTTCTGTTTTGGATCGGACCTCTAAAAGGTCGCTCTCATCATGACGCGCCAAGAGGTCGTATTCATATTCGGAGCGCATGGTGGGCAATAGGTCGACGTGATTGGCCATCACGACTGTAATACCCGTATTGGCTTTGTTTTCATCGGGAAGTTCCGATACCGCATAGATTCGAATGGACGGTACCGTGGAGCTCGCTCGGAACCCAATAACCTGTTCGGTCAGCGGCATCTGCGAATTGCGCCAAAATGCCGTGACGTTCATACCGCGATTGGCGAGACGTGCGAGATATCCCATGACCAGCTGGCGTTGGCGACAGTGTCTGATTTTTAATACGGAAAAGCCGCGTGCTCGTGCTTGAGTAAATGCCAGCTCAAGGGGTAAGTGAGAGCAAGCTAGAACGCTCACATTGTGCGCATCAAGCACCGTAATGTCCGTATCCTTATACAGGATGTCGGGAGGTGAGTAAGGGTGCTCAAGAGAGTATTGCTCGAGCGCTTCTTTGAGTGTCTTAACACCGTCGAGTCCAAAGCTCTCCATCCAACATAGCATGTCTGCGGCATCGGTAGCTTGTCCGTCCGAAAAGCCCAAACCAATAAACGCTTTCCAGGAAAGTGATTGAAGTTCGTTAGAGGAAACTTTCATGATGCGGCTTGGGAGCGGGAGTGCTCAGGAGCAAGGGCAAAGCTCCAATCGTCGAAGTCGACCAGGTCGACAGGTTCAGCGTTCAGCTCTGAGATCAGCGGCGCGCCCTGAAAGAATGTAACTCGAACCCAACGCTCACCCTTTGGGTCGAAGCGTTGAGCACCCAGAAACGAGAGCTTCGTGCGTAATAGGTGCATCGGTTTCATGTCACGATGCCAAAGGTTTGCTCGAATTTCGCCGTAGGCGGACACGGCCATAGTCTGTATGCGACGAATAATATCGCTGTCACGAGGATTTGCCATCAGGAAGTCGATAGTAAGTGCAGTGGGGTCCTCTTCAAGATGCCTATCTAAGTTTGCATGCACACGCTGGATACGGGGACCGATAGCGATCGAGAGCTCTTTCTCTTCACCTTCATCAAGACCCCGGACACCCAATCTAGGTTCTTCCTTCTCGATCGAGCGATACCAAAACCAAAAGCGCTCATCAGGCGCCGTTAAATCCACCTGAAGCGCCCAATCCATATGCGTCTCGATCAGTTGCTTGAGCTGTATTAAGGGCATATCGGGAATCAGATCTAAGGACTCCTCCGCCGCCATGTTGTCTTCAAGCGCATCCGCGTGGTCTGGGTATAGTTCAATGAGAAGTGTGTTGATGAGCTCTTGGGTTTCCACCGTGAAGGCGGCCTCTGCCCAGTCTGTAAGCTGTAACCACAGATCGCTCTCTGGGGATACTTGATCAAGCCACGCCGTGGCCATGGATAATTCGTTAACCACATCCACATTTTTGGCGCGCTGATCGGCGTCCTCGATGTCGCATTCCTGAAGGCTTTGAATTGCGCGTCGCATGAGTGCAAGTAATTGCGCTTGAGACTGCTCATCGGCTACTTCTTGCTTAGTCAGGCTCAGTGCCGTCTCTCGCATATGAACCCACTGGTTAATGAGCAAGGGATGGTTGATGAGAAAGGGCGCCATGCCCAAACCCGTAGAGTTACCGATGCCAACGTACCGTTTTAGCTCGTCTGACAAGGGCACAGCGCTCGGGCTCCTTTGCCGCGCGATGTGCTCAACTTGATCGATGGAAAACTGGCGCAGTATATAGACCGCAGTCATTTGTGCAGAGAATGGCTGCCTAAAATCGGGGTTTTGTCGCAGTCTCGCAAAGTCAGCGATACCAAATTTCCCATTCCCGTAAACGGCCGTTGTTCGGTAGAGATACCCTGCAGTTTTGAGTAATGACTCAGATGGTTGTTGCCCTTGACTCAGCTGCTCAACGAAGGAAGAAAAATTTCGCATACTGCGGTTAGCGCGGGAGATGACGAGCAAATTCGAGTGTTGTCGACCGGCTTCCTGCAACGGTACATTTTCCGATAGCGATGCCATCAACTCATCTTCAACATCACCCTCAACGAGACCAAATGTCAGGTCCCAAGCTTCAGCGATCACACGGTCGGAGCGATTGGCATCGTCTAGGTATCGAGAAAAAATGACCACGTGGTATCGCGCCTGCGGCGTCTGTATCCGATAGATAACTTCACCGTACCCGTTGGCGTCCAAATCGAAACGCGTCTGTGTCACTTGCCAGCGCTGTCTTCCCATTTTACGAATGAGCGAGCGCGCGAAACTCAATCGACTACTAGAGAACGCACCTAAACGTGGCAGCTCCATAACCGATGACGGCGGTCTGAGCCATAGATTGGTAGGTTGTAATGAAGGATCAAGATTCACGTTTGAAGGCCGCTCGAGCTATGGGTTCTGTAAGAAAGGTGATGCCGGAGTCGCCGCGCGATTAAGCAAAGATACCCAATTTCCACCCATGATTTGACTGAGTTCCCCGTCCGAAAACCCGCGCTTAGAAAGCGCATCGGCGATACCGGGGAAGTCCCGATTATCACCAAACCAAGAGAGGCTATCGGGCCATCCTGAATTGGACGATGAGCCCTCACCGTAATCCATGGTCTTCGACCAGCGACCATTTCGCATCCACTCAAGTACACTCGTAGGCTGGCTTTGGCAAAGATCAGAGCCAAGGCCGATACGATCAATGCCCATACGCTCTGCAGTCCATACAACCATGTCGCAAAAGTCATCGAGCGTACATTTGGGACCGTTTTTTAAGTGGAACGGATACAGTGAGAACCCCAAAATTCCCTCGTTGGCTGCGATTGCGTCGATGACCTTGTTGGATTTGTTTCGAAGCGCTGGATGGAAGTGACTTGGGTTTGCATGGGAGACAATGACGGGGCGCTCTGAGTAGTCAATGGCCTCAAGCGTTGAACGCTCGGCGCTGTGAGACATATCGATCACCATGCCGACGCGATTCATTTCTTTAATGACTTGCTTGCCAAAGCGGGTAAGGCCGCTGTCTTCGTCTTCGTAGCAGCCGCAAGCTAACAGGCTTTGGTTGTTATAGGTCAGTTGCATGATCATCAGACCAAGACGACGCATGACCTCAACAAGCCTGATTTCGTCTTCAATAGGGGAGCAATTCTGTGCGCCGAAGATAATGCCGATTCGCCCCTCGGCCTTAGCCAGCGCTATGTCACTGGGCTCATAGACGGGTCGGATGAGTTCAGGCATTGATTCAAAGCGCTGATTCCACTCCCCGATACGTGTCAGCGTTTCCCGCGTGTTCTCGTGGTAGGCAATAGTGACGTGTACACAGGTGAGACCGCCTTCGTGCATTTGCTCAAAGATCTCGCGCGACCACGCCGAGTATTGCAATCCATCGATGACTGTCCAATCTTGATTCACAACATGGCTCCGGAGTTAGGCCTGAACATAGCTTGTCTTGATCGTTGTATAGAATTCTCTTGCATACTGCCCTTGCTCGCGGGGGCCAAAGCTCGAGTTTTTACGACCCCCAAAGGGCACATGATAGTCAGTTCCTGCCGTGGGCAGATTGACCATGACGCAGCCCGCCACGGCACGCTGTTTAAAATCGGAGGCGGTCTTCAAACTTTGGGTAATGATGCCAGCGGTTAGGCCGAATTCGGTGTCATTGAGAATGGATAGGGCATCCTCATAGCCATCGGCTTTAATGACACAGGCAATCGGTGCGAAGAGCTCCTCGCGGTTGATGCTCATATCATTGGTGCTGTTGATGAAAAGCGTGGGCTCCATGTAAAACCCTTCCGTTGGCGCTTCGATTCGGCTGCCACCGAAGGCCAGCGTCGCGCCCTCGGACTTTCCCTTTTCAATCCAGGCTAAATTTTCACTGAGTTGGGTTTCCGAGGCTACAGGCCCCAGGTCAACGCCCTCACCGAGCGCGTGCCCAACGGTGGTTGTTTCGAGTTTAGCGATCAGTTTTGCGACGAATTCGTCATGCACGCTTGCATCGACAATGAGTCGTGAAGAGGCTGTGCACTTTTGACCGGTGCCGCTGTAAGCGCCCACGAATGCGGCGTTGACCGCCACGTCTAGGTCGGCGTCTGCCGCCACAATCAATGCATTCTTAGAGCCCATCTCGAGCTGGCATTTAACCAGGTTTGCGGCCGTTGCCTTGGCCACCTCGCGCCCCACGGGAAGCGACCCTGTGAACGATACTGCGTGTATGTTGGGATTGTTGATAATTGCGTCACCCACCGAACCACCGGATCCCATAATGAGGTTGAAGGTGCCCGCGGGCAGAGCGCCTTGACGCGAAATAATCTCAGTGAGCGCCCAGGCGCTCGCGGGGACGAGGTTAGCCGGCTTAAAAATGACAGCGTTACCAAAGGCGAGGGCGGGCGCAATTTTCCACACGGCTGTCGCCATCGGGAAATTCCAAGGGCTGATGATGGCGACAACGCCGACCGGCTCGCGGCGAGTGTCGATCTCGATACCGGGCCTGACAGACTCGGCACGATCGTCGATTTGTCGATGCACCTCGCCGGCAAAATAGTGGAAGAATTGACCCGATCGGTATACTTCCCCGACGCCTTCCGCTCGGGTTTTCCCCTCTTCGCGAGCAAGCAGCTCTCCAAGTTCCCCACTGCGGGCGATGAGCTCGTTACCGATTTCCATCAGTGCGGCGTAGCGCGTCTCAAGTGCAGATTGTCCCCACTCAATAACGGCTGCGTTAGCCGACGTAATGGCCGCCTCAACTTGCTCGGTGGATGCCTGAGCGTAATGTCCAATCACATCACTGGTATCTGAGGGACTTACGTTGGTTACTGACGCGTTGGTCTCGATCCACTCTCCATTGATATAAAGCTTATGTTGGTCGGTCATTGGCTCGTCCTTGCGTGGGCATATTCAAAACGTAATTGCGTAGTGTTTCGGCTGTGTCGATGGACAACATACTAAAGCCATAAGTGCCAGTATTACATTGAAAAAAACACCACCTTGGGGTGGGTGAAGCGATACACTTAAGTCGCTGATAAAGAGGGCTCAGAAGGGCGGTAGTGTATCGGGCTTCCTCTGAGGAAAACTGGCAGTTTAAGGGTCCCTGAGCAGATAAATTTTGAGTGATTTTGGATGTAAGCTCCGGCTTTGTTACCGTGACAGCGTAATCGTCATTGTCGACAAACCTGCAGGAATGTTGGTGCATCGCAGTGGCATCGATGCGGGGGAAACGGTCTTCCTGATGCAGACATTGCGCGACCAGCTAGGACAACATGTTTTTCCCGTACATCGTCTGGATAAACCCACCTCGGGCCTCGTGATGTTCGCCCTAAATTCACCGACAGCGCGTGCATTGTCACAATTATTTGAGCAGGGAGAGGTGCAGAAAATCTACACGGCCTTCGTCCGAGGCCACACACCGCAAACCAGAAATATTGATCACCCTCTGCGTGATGAAGTTGATAGCCAAGGACGGAAGACGAAGGAGGGGACAGTTCGGGAGGCGGCGACTGAATTGCGAACGCTCACTTCGTGGACAGTGCCCGAACCTGTGGATCGATATCCTGAAGCCCGCTACTCACAGGTTGAGCTGAGACCACTGACGGGACGGTATCGGCAATTAAGGCGCCATATGAAACATATCTCTCACCCGATTCTGGGTGATGTCAGGTACGGAAAAGGTACACACAACCGCTTTATCCATGAGCGTTTAGGTTTGAAGCGTTTGTGGCTCCACGCCAACAGCTTGGCATTTCAACATCCGGATACAGGTGAGTTACTGACAGTTGAATCCGACCCGCCAGAGGACTTCAAGGCCATGCACACTTGGCTAACTGACGTCTCTGAGGGGCATGATCATCGCTGAGGGGTTACGAGTATACCGAGACGCCACCAAGTGCGGCTGTCGTATGGCAGTACAAAAGCATTCACTTTCGCGGGGGTAGACAAGGTCCGTGACTAACGCGCGGTGAGGTATGCGCAGGAGCTCTCAGCATTCAACCGTCGTGACAGGTATTTTTAACCCGTGAATAGCGAGGCCGCCGCGAGCGGTCTCTTTGTAGCGACTGTCCATGTCTCTTCCGGTCTCTCTCACCGTTTTGATCACTTGATCCAAAGAGACCATAAAGTGCCCATCTCCGGCCAGTGCGAGGTCTGATGCCGCGATAGCCTTTACCGCACCCATGCCATTTCGCTCAATGCAGGGCACTTGGACCAAGCCGCCGATGGGATCGCATGTTAGGCCAAGGCAGTGCTCGACGGCAATTTCTGCTGCATTTTCGATTTGCTTTGGACTGCCGCCCATAGCGGCAGTCAATCCTGCAGCCGCCATTGACGCAGCTGCGCCGACCTCGCCCTGACAACCGACATCAGCGCCTGAAATAGAGGCATTCATCTTGAATAGACCGCCAATGACTGTCGCCGTTCGCAAAAAAGTGCTGACGTGTCGATCAACGCCTGCGCTATTGAGTTTGTGTTCGTCTAGGTGTGCCCGTAAGACGGCAGGTACGATACCGGCCGCGCCGTTCGTAGGTGCTGTGACCAAGCGTCCGCCCGCCGCATTTTCTTCATTGACGGCCATAGCGTAGACCATAGCTCGTTGTGCGACGTTTGCGGGAGCCTTGTCCCCTTGCGAGTTGTTGAGTAGGCGCTGCCAAAGCGTTGCTGCTCGTCGTTTTACCTTTAAGCCACCCGGTAACTCTCCCTCGCACGCGAGTCCGCGCTCAATGCAATCGCTCATGACATCCCACAGTTTTGCTGCGATGGGGTCGTGATCAGCGCTCCTTAAACACAAGTGCTCATTACGCGCTTGCAATTCAGCTATGGTGAGTTGCTCACGGTCACACAGGGCTATCAACTCGGCCATGGTCTTGTAGGGAAAGGGAGCAGGATCCAGCGTATTTGCTGTGGTAGCAAGCGTTACGCCTTGTTCATCCTCCACCATGCCACCGCCAACGGAAAAGTACTGCGCGCGGGCCACCTCCGTTGTGTTTTCCCACGCTATAAAGGTCATGCCATTAGGGTGCCCTGACAGCGGCGTCATATCCCTTAACAGGTCGGTTGAGCCATTAAATTGAATCGAACTACCCGTCAGCGTCGTCAAGTAACCACGGCTTACCGATTTTGCCCAGGCAGCCTCAATATCGGGCAGTGTTACCGTCTCGTAGTGATAGCCCATTAGCCCAGCAGTGACTGCGCCGGGTGTGCCGTGACCATCCCCCGTTGCTGCGAGAGATCCGTGGAGCGTGACTTGGACTTTTAGGGGGATATGGTGCGCGCGACTGTCGATTTTGCTGAGAAAATGCTGGGCGGCGTGCATGGGGGCCATGGTGTGACTCGAAGAGGGCCCGATACCAATTTTGAATATGTCGTTTAAAGCGAAACCCTGCATCGCTCGCCCCTTTCTTTTAGGCCGTCAACCTATCTGAAAGCGTTGTCCTAAAGTAGCGATTTTCTGCTTTTGGACTAACAACTTTGGGGTATTTTGCCTAGGCCAAATTAAAGGGAATCAAGGGTTCCATTGAGCGCTATAAACCCCTCAAACACACGGCTCAGGTTACGGTAGCTCGGACTTGATATTCCGGCGCCTCGAAGCGTCTTGTGTCGATAATAGTTTCCAGCGCCTCGAGCGCCTTGGTTGTATCATTTTCGGTGTTGTACAGCGGCGAAAATCCGAAACGAATGATATTAGGCGCGCGAAAATCTACGATGACGCCCGCGTCAATTAACGCCTGACTGATTGAAAACGCGTTGTCCAGTGCGATGCTCACCTGTGAGCCACGCTTCGCGTCAGATCGGGGTGTCAGCAAGTCAATGGACACACTCAAAGACCGCGCATCCAGTTGTCGAATGAAATCGCCGGTCAAGTTTAGGCTCCGCTGTCGAAGAAGAGAGATTGGCGCATTTTCGAAGACCGACAGCCCCGATCTGACTGCGCTCAAAGCCAGTACACTTTGTGTTCCTGTCAGGAATCGCCGAATGCCATCGGCAGGGCGATAGACCGATTCAAAATCGAACATGGCCGCGTGTCCCATCCAGCCTGAGATCGGATTGGCGGCCGATTGATGTCGCTTATGCGCGAAGAGGTACCCGGGTGCGCCAGGACCGCCATTCAAAAATTTATAGGTGCACCCAACAGCAAAATCAACATCGGTTTTGACAAGATCCACGTCGACAACACCCGCGCTGTGTGCCAGGTCCCAAATCACAAGTGAGCCCGCTTGATGGGCCGCTTCTGTGATCTTTTGCATGTCACGTAAGCTTCCTGTCTTGTAATCGATGTGCGAGAGGATCAGCACGGCAGTGTCATTCAAATTGTCTGAGGTCATGTCAGAAATCGATAGCGCTCTGATGACACACCTGTCCTCGCCAAGGAGTCGAGCGATACCGGAGGCGATGTAGTTATCGCTAGGAAATTGCTGGTCTTCCACACAGACCGCGCGGCGCGACGGATTTAATTCCAGGGCGGCGAGCAGCGCCTTGTAGAGATTTATGGACAAGTTATCGCAACAGACGACGGTGTCTTTTTCGGCGCCAATGATATGCGCTATCTCATCGCCTACAGTGAGAGGGAGCTCAATCCAATTGTGACTGTTCCAGCTTGCTATGAGGTCGGAGCCCCATTGCTGCTCAACCGTATTGGCTAAGACTGCGGGGGTGGTTGTTGGAAGAGCCCCAAGAGAATTGCCGTCGAGATAGACTTTGTCCTCGGGCAGGTGAAATCGAGAGCGCAGGTGATTAAAAATGGACTCGCTCACCGGTCTTTACCGTCGTCGTTTGAGCTCAGTTCGTCAATAGCGGATGTAATGAGGCTAAAGGCACTGGTTTGCGGATGAATCAAGTCAAAATGACCGGCTCCCGATGCGACTGCAACGTGCGATGGTGCAAAGGGCGCAACTTGCTCGTAACGCACGATGGGATCCTCCGAGCCAATAATAATTTTAACGGGTACACGAAGTTTTGAACGTGCCACAGATGCTTCTTGATAGCGTGTATCGGGCGTGTACGCGTCGTCGCCCATTAATTTGGCCACCATTGATTGGCAGCTTCCTTTTTCTTTCCCGTAAGTCACAAGATCAATAATTGGCGCCAGCGCAACAATGGCACGGATGTTTAAGTTAGGGTCCTCGCTTGCTTTGAGCGCAAGGTGCCCACCCGCTGAGTGACCAATGACCAGCGGGGCGACCCCTGTATTTTGACTTACATAATCGATTGCCCGCGTTACGTCCGTTAGCGTGCCGGGCCAGCCGCCACCGGCATCGCCCACTCGTCGATATTCCGCGGCCCAGACGTCGTAGCCTAATTGCGCTAGCGCCTGCGCCATGGGAAGCGCGTGATCGACACCGTAAGCATTTGACCAACAGCCGCCATGAAAGACGAGGACGGTTCCTTGTCCCCCATTACTTTGGCTAAAGCGCGTCAGTGTTTGTTCATCTGCGTCGCCGTAGGAAACTTGTGTGAAAGGCGCTGTGACTTTTAGGTTGGTAACGTCGGTAAAAGACACAGGTTCCGTTAAGGCGGACGTGGCCATTAAGCAGGTGGAAAAGCTCGTGAGCCAGAGCAAGGCAATGGAACGGTGAATAAAAGTCATACGACAGTCTAGCTGATTTTTTTAAACCATCGGAGCAACTGCGACGGCATCTTCATTGGGTATTGGCAATTTTAGTGTTTGCGGCCGGCTTTGAAGTTGCTCACAGACCAGCTCAGTACCCCATAGGCAATAGCGAGCAGCAGTACCGCGCCAGCTTCATACATAAGCTCCGAGGGTTCCGAGTCCTTGCTTAGAAGAATGAGTCGGGTAATCCCCGTGATGGCGATTAAGACAGGAAGGGTCACCGGTACGCTGTGGGTGGAGTAGTAGGCATAGGCCATACCAAGGACTTCTAGGTAGATAAATAGCAGTAGTAAGTCCGCGAGGTTTATGTCACCGGTTGTCGTAAAGTCCGAAAGCTCAAAGCCAACCGCCACAATGGCAAGCCCCCCAATGAGAAGGAGTAAACCTCGCTCGGCAAAGGCAAAAAGCCCCAGCACTACCTCGTCAAAGCGATCGACAAATTTCGGTGCAACGGGACTCTCTGAAGATTCGTGTTCTGTGCTCACAATACGTTTCCTGCAAATGCTTCGATAGGGTAATTACGAGGTAACTCGCTCTCTCGTTTAAATTCCAAGAAAATTTCTGATTAGGAACCTATCTGGGAAATGCTTTGATATCGTCTGCACACAAAATACGTAAACCAATAAAATCATGAGGTGCGAACGAGTGACAATTTCGTTATGTGAAAGACTTGAGCAGCGGCGCCAGTCGAAGCCCGACGCACTGGCCTACATTATTGATGGCGTTGAACGAAGCAATGTGAGCAGCATCGATCACGTATTTCGCATTGCCAATGGGTTAATCGCCGCTGGCATAGGAAAGGGCGATCGCGTAGCGGTGCTGTCTCGCAATAGCGTCGAATGCGCGGAGGTGATGACAGGTATCCTGTGCGCTGGCGCCAGTATGGTCCCCGTTCCTAATACGGCGACGCCGGAAGCTCAGCGCAATATGCTGCTCGACAGTGAGGTGAAGGGTTTGTTCGTGTCGGACCAATACCGCGACGCGGCGCTGACAAACTTTTTAACCTTGTCGTCAATTAGAGAAGCGCTTCGTTTCGCCCTTGAGACGCCCTGTGAACATTTTGTGGATCATAATTTATGGGCAGAGGCATTCTCCAGCGAGTCACCCGACGTTCACATGGAACTCGATGAGGAATATGACATCCTCTACAGCTCTGGAACCACTGGTATTCCCAAAGGAATTATTCACAGCCATTTAGCGCGTAACTTATTGATTTCCGGCACACAAAGTATGGCTTTTGATGAGGCTGTTGTGCTGACGAGCACACCACTTTACTCAAACACTACGATCACAACCTGGTGGCCCTCGGTATGGATGGGAGCGACACAAGTGATCATGCGTAAGTTCAATGCTGAAGGCGCTAACGCGCTCATTGCAGAGTACGGCGTTACGCATGCCATGTTGGTGCCCGTGCAGTATCAGCGTATGTGGGCGGCCGGGAATCACAGGCCCGAAAACTGGCGCAGCGTGCAGTGGCTGCTCTCAACCAGTGCACCGCTGTCTACTGAGATGAAAAAGAAAATTTTGCGCGACACCCAAGCGCAGCTTCTCGAGTTTTATGGACTCACTGAGGGGGGCGTTGCCACCACGCTCGTGGCGAGAAAGGCGGCTGAACTGGGGAAATTGGCGTCGGTCGGCCAAGTGCAGGCAGGCGGGGAGTTGCGCATTCTCGGAGAGGGCGGTGAGCTTCTTGGACCCAATGAGGCGGGCGAAATTGTGGGCCGTACGGGCATTATGAGCGATGGCTATCTCAATAGAGAGGAAGCCACCAAGGCGATGCATTGGTTTGATGAAGATGGGCGTTTGTTCTACCGCTCGGGGGACGTGGGGTATCTCGACGAGGACGGATGGCTTTTCCTCAGTGATCGCATTAAGGACATGATTCTCTCAGGTGGTCAGAATATCTATGCAACCGATCTCGAGCATGCCTTGAACGCATTATCAGACGTTATCGAGTCGGCAGTCGTTGCCAAACCTTCAGAGCAATGGGGCGAGACCCCTTGGGCCTTCGTGGTGAGACGCGCCGGGTGTGACAAAATCGAGGATGAGATCCGCCTTGAAGCCAATGAAACCCTAAGCCCTATTCAAGCCATTGCGGGCGTGACGTTCATGGACGAGTTACCTCGAAGCGACATTGGGAAAATACTAAAACGTCAACTTCGAGATAACTTTACGGTTACGGCTTAACGCTCTGACACCATGTAGTCCAGAGTCATTGAAGTTAAGGCCTCGACGCCCACTGGAAGCGCACGCTCGTCAGCGTAAAATCGGGGTGAGTGATTGGGGTGGATAAGGGTAGGGTCGTCTGGCGCGACACCCAAAAATAAGAATAATCCTGGGACCTCATTCGCGAAGTAAGAAAAGTCTTCGGCGGTGGTTGTTTGTGTGGCTTCAATGAAACGGTCACCGGCAACGATTTCCAATGTCGGTGCCATTTGTCGATACAGCGTGGGGTCGTTCCGTGTCACGCCATAGCCCTGATCGATAACGATGTCCGCTGTTGCACCTGCAGCCTCTGCAATATTGGAGGCGGTTCGGCGAATGCGCGTATGGATGTCATTGCGCGTCGCTGCATCAAAGGTTCGAATGGTGCCCTCTAGCTCGACAGATTCAGGGATGATGTTGTTTCGAACACCACCCTCAATGCGCCCAACTGTCACGATGGAAGGTGTGAGTGTGGCATCAAGTTGACGCGAGACAATGGTCTGCAGCCCCATAACAACTTGACTGGCTGCAACAATTGGATCGACGCCAGCCCAGGGCACTGCGCCGTGCGTCTGCTTGCCTTTGATCGTGATTTGATGACGATCTGAAGAGGCCATTAGCCCGCCAGGTCGCGTCGCAATCGTTCCGACCGGGTATGGAAAGACGTGAAGGCCAAAGACGACATCCGGGCGAGGGTTCTCAAAGACACCCTCCATAAGCATTAGTTCTGCACCGCCGATAGAGCCATCTGGTGTGCCTTCCTCCGCGGGTTGGAAGATGAATTTGACCGTGCCAGGTAACTCATCGCCCATACCTGCGAGCACTTCAGCAACGCCCATTAATATGGCCACGTGATTATCGTGCCCACAGGCGTGCATGACGCCCACCTCTCGCCCTTGGTAGACACCCTTGGCTTTCGATGCAAAGGGGAGGTCAACCAATTCTGTTACCGGTAAGGCGTCCATGTCGGCACGCAACGCGACAACGGGTCCGTCACCACCGCGTAAAGTGCCGACGACGCCGGTGTGTGCCACCTCTGTTTGCACCTCCATACCCAGAGCTCGCAAATGGTCTGCAATGATCTCAGCTGTTCGAAACTCTTGATTACTCAACTCTGGGTGCTGGTGGAAATCACGACGCCAGGTCACGACCTTGGGCATCACCGCGTCTATTTTTGGTTGAATATTAGCGGGGAGGGCATGGGTGAATGAACTGTGCAGGCACACCGCAAGACAGAGCAGGGATTTGAGAGTATTCATGAGTTTCGGTCCTTGCTGTTGAGTTAATTGGGATAACAAGTCGATATCGTCGCTTGGAAGGCGCAAAAAATCCATCTTTGGGGTCATCATTATCGCAAGTGCCTTCGAGTTTCCTGCGTGAAAAGAGGCGGGCTCAGCACCACAAATTAGGCTTCTTGGGCGTTCCCGGCCAGGCCGGCCAGACGATCCGCATGTGCTTGGCGGTCCTCGCGGACTCTCGCAATCAAAACTAAACCAAGCAGCCACAGCGATACAGACGCTAATACGGTGTAGGTACCCACGGTATCGAGTGTCGCCTGAGATACCAAACCAGGTTTTGCGTCCTCGGGCCATGCTGCGAAACTCAAAATAAGGCCTGCGGAGAAGGCGCCCACGCCGGCCATGCACTTTTCAGCGAAGGAACGAGCCGCGAGGAGGGTGCCTTCCATGCGCTTCTTGGTTACCGCTTCTACTTCCTCAACGGTATCAAACACCATGGAGCCGATGGCGGTGCTCGCAACAATAATGCTGCAAATGGCAGCGAGATGACAAAAGAGTACCGAGCCTAGTATTACCTTGGACTCGTTAGACGGCAGTAAATCAAAAATGCGGAGCGAAATCAGCGCATTCTCAAGCACCATAGCGCCCGCAAAAAAACCAATAGCCGTATTTCGTTTTCCAAAAAGGCGTGTGCACATTGGTGCCAGTTTTAGACCCAAAATGGGCGCGATAAACAACGTCATACCGATGGTTAGAATATCGATCGGTTCGAATTCCCAAAAATAGCTATAATAAAAAAGCGTGAGGTTGGTGAAGAGCCCCGATGCGGCCTTACAGACGATGTACGCGACAAACAAGATGCGATAATTCCGACTGACATTTAGCGTCGTCCAAATATCCTTGAGGACATCGAGCACCACTGACTGTTGAGTCGTCTTTTCCGCTTGCTTCGGTATGTGTAGGTCAGGAACATGTCGATGCGTTCCTATACCCGTAACGAGAATGGCAATAACCATGACGATGCCACAGGCGATGCCATAAACGACCCAGGTGTCGGGGTTATATCGTGCGTCTTCTGTCCCCGCGTAACTGCTGTAAACAACAAACAGCCATAACAAGTTCCACATGACTAAGCCGCCCCACCAGCCAAACCACATACGGAAGGCGATGAGCGAGCTGCGCTCAACATAGTCTTGGGTCAGTTCCGGTCCCAATGCAGTACTGGGTATTTCGTAGAGCGTGATCGTGGTGCGGATCCCAATACCCATTATCAGTAAATACCAAAATAGACCTTGGTCTGAAATGCCCGCCGGTGGATCCCAAATAAGGAAGAACGTGAGTGCTACTGGGATGGCTGAGCCGTATATGAAGGGATGACGCCGTCCCCAGCGAGAGCGAGTATTGTCCGACAAGTAACCGATGAGTGGGTCAGAGATGGCATCGAAGATCAACATGATCAGGATGGCGAGACCAGCTAGATCGGGAGCGAGCCCAAAGACTTGCACGTAAACAAATAGCAGGAAATAGGCGAAGGCGTTGTCTTTAATTCCGTAGGCAATCGAACCAAACCCGTAAAGGAATTTCGTGCTAAAGGGGAGTGCCGAACCGCTCGATTTCATTTGCACTGTCTTTATTTTTTGAGTCCCTTGAGACTACTGACAAAGTGCGGCGGGTGCAAAGGAATGTGACAGGCAGAAATCGGTAAAAAAAAACCGGGGCAGAGCCCCGGTTTTGGTGATCACCCTGCCCTGAGTTACACCGTAACCGCATTTCCTCGGAAGATTTTCGATAGGTAGCGACTTTCCGACGGTGTCGGTGCCGGTACCGAGCACTGCAGAACCGCGTGCACCAATCGAATCATTTCTTCCTCGAGTTCCTGATCGTTAGAGGGCTCCTCCGTATGAGCCCGGCGCGTAAGCTGTACTTGGTTAATAGCCGGTACGGTAGGAAGTCGCTCGCCCTCAACACCCAATGTTACCGTAAAGGCATGGAGAGAGTTTTTAACGAACAGCGCAAGCGCGAACTCCTCGCGGGTCGATGCCAACGAGGTTTCAGGCGTAATTAAAACGATCTGACAGTTGGGCACCAATGCCGACGTTCGCGCCACACGGAAGTGGTGCGTAAGCTGATCGTGAACAAGCTTTCTGAATTCGTGGTCGCTAAGGACCCGATCCCATGGCTCATTGGCGTTCGCAGCGAGTGCGTTCAGCGGTAACCGCTCAAACGGGCTGCTTACGACTACATCATAACCACCCTCATTGCGGAGAATGTCGTCAAGGCTACGCTCCAAGTCATCGCCTATGGCCCGACATTCGATGTCGATACTGTTAGGGTTATCAACACTGTGTGTAATGGCATTAGCTGAATCTTCCGACTTTGTGAGAACCCAGAGTTTTTCAACGTTTTGGGCAAGGAAACCGTTGGCTATGTGCGTCAATTCATTCCGCATAGAATCGCCAATCAAGACGATGCGCTTGCCTTTTAGTTTCGCAACTTCTGTCTCATTGGGTGGTAACAGCAATTCTCCCTCGGTCACCGACCGGTCGAACTTGAGACCACCCGATGGATGGAAGGTTTCCCCACTCACAATGTCATCGGCGAGGTGGAAAACAGTAGACAGCCCCACTTGCTCATCCGTTGGCATCTTATGAAGGTGCAGACGATTGAGAATGCCGGTTTCGATTTGCTCCGCCTGTTTCGAGGTTTCTGAAAAGTCAAAGAACGGCGCCGGTGCATCGATAAACGTATGGAGGAACTGCTCTCGTTGTTCGTCGCTCAATATGCCTGCGCGAACCAGGCGTGTCATGAGCTTAGACGCAATCCCCGTGTGCATAAGGTACTTCGATGAGTTGCCCAAAGCATTGGAGTCCCTAATCTTAAGGACAAGGCGTGCAATAGGCTTAGGCAGAGCGTCGATATCAATGCCATCCACTGCATTACTCGCAAGTGACACAACGTCATCAGCACTAAATCCAGCGGACATCCCAGCTAAAATAGCCTTGTGCACTTCGTTGAGGCGCTTGTTCTCAAGAACTAATCTACCGCGCCGATCAAAGAGCCCGGGCGCTTCGGCAGAACCTCGCAGACGCGCACCGTCAACGGGGCCGGGTGCGAGGGCATTGATTTGAATCTCCGGACCAAGGTGGCGAGAGAGAATCTCGGCAAGTACTCGCTGACCTGCTTTAGATACGGCGTAGTCGGCACGATTTGGGTAGGCCACAGCAACGTATTTTTCACCACCAAAGTAGCTTGATACGTTGAGTATTGAACCCTTTCCGCCGGCTTTCATCGCGGGGCTGAATTTACGGATAAGCGAGTAGTTGGAAATCAGATTCGCTTCCATCGTGCGATCCCAATCCGCACGTGTCATGTCCACTACCATTTCCTCGGCACCGGAGATGCCCGCATTGTTAATAAGGAAGTCCACATGCCCTAATTCGGCAACGGCGTGGTCATGCAAACGATCCAGTGCTTCGGGGTCACCCACATCAATACCACCGAGAATGGTAACGCGCGTTTCCGGCCGCGGGTAGCCAATGTTGCGCAATTCATCGACGATGTCGTCGCGCGCCTCAGCTAATTTCCCCTCGCTTCGGGCGCTCAGAAGGACGCGCGCTCCCGCTATCGCGAGGAAGCGACCAAGCTGAAGGCCAATGCCTAAGCTACCACCAGTGATGACGGCGGTTCGGCCCTTGTGAAGGCCTGGTAGTACTCTCGAAATGGAGGACGGCATTGAGCTCTTGCCGGTTGAGCGTTTGATGCTCCGAGGCAACCACAAATTAATCGAATCCATTTTTCGGACACGATTGGTGAGTGTTGCCGCCCAATCGGCAGCAAACGTCAGCGCCTCTTCGTCTTCAGTATCGTAGCGGACCATCTGATTAGGCTGGACTGCCCACGTGAGATCACCGGCGTTTGCCAGAGTCTCATCTTCATGGCGCCAGCCACGAATCAACGCTTCGACTGAGGCCCGGATGATCTCGTTCATCAGGTTGCCGCGACGATCAGACGGGTTGGTTACATAGACAATGGCCGGCGGCTCGCCGTCCGTAAATAAACGATCCATGTTGCGCGCGAAGCTCGACGCGAACGCAACGGGTGCGACCACTTCATCGCGAACAAAGTTAGCGACGTCTTCATCGTTGGCCGTGCACAGCGAATACCCATACTCGCCATTTGGCTTCTGCGGCAGCAATATAACGCCATCCAGACGTCCGTAATGATCCGACATCAGCTGCATAGAGCGATCAACCGACTCTCTGCGCAACGGGTCTAGGTGTGATAGCTGCACATGATCGAGATTGCGCGACTGCAACAGAGAGCGTGCATGACCGACTGTAGTCAGATTTCTAAAGGCCAGCATGACGCGGGCGCCGCTCTGAATCTGGCGCTCTGCAAATGTGACGGCTTCCTGGTAGTCATCGCCACCCAAAATAAGGACTACTTGACCCGAAAGATCTTCGAGACGCTTATCCGGCCAGGAAACGAGTTGCGAGCGGCTCTGTGCTGGCACCTGCATGCCGTTGGTGACTTCGATGTGGTGTCCCGAGAGGGCTGACGACTCATCTGATGCAAGCCATATAATGCCCGATGCAACGTCGGTCGGCGTGGGGTACTTGTATTCAAGCCCACCGTCCGATGTGCGCGTTGTAATCATAAGGTCCCGGAACTCTTTGCCGGTACTGCCGGGTTCGACACCCTGCAATTCATCCATCCGCGCAAAAACACTTTCAATACGCTCTGATTCGATGGGACCGGGGAATAACGTATTCACGCGAATACCCTGTTTCTCACCCAGTTCAAGCGCGAGGCCCTTGCCCAGTGCATTGAGGCCCGACTTGGGTACAACGTATGGAATACGCCCGTAATAATGTGTTCTTGAGAAGATCGTAGAAACGTTGATGATGCTTCCACCGGCTGACATGTGTGGCGCAGCCGCTCGTGCCATGTTCCAGGGGGCGCCCAAGAGGTTCATTGCAGAGTCAAACATCGTTTGATCTGAATCAGCCGCGCGCTTTTCTGCCTCGGTGAAAGGGATATCCCGCAGCGTAAACTTAGGTCCCGCAGCGCCCGCGTTGTTGACCAATACGTCGATCGGTCCGAAGGCGGCAACGGTTTTTGCAACAATCTGACGGCAGACCTCGGGATCCGCGCAATCACCCGTCGCGCTGACCATGAAGGTTTCTTCGAAGCCTTCGCCGACCAGATCGCCTATGAAGTCATCGAGTTTGCTCTGATCTCGACCGGTTAGCATCACACGTGCGCCTTCGCGCAGGAGCTGACGGGTGATGTAGCTGCCGATTGAGCCGGCGGCACCCGTTAGGATGATGCATTTGTTGTCGAGTCGACGCCCAGCAATGGACTGCGTCAGCAAATCCTGGGGAATATCGCTCATATCATTCATCGAAGTGCTCCTGCTGATCCGGTTTCAACTTTTGTGAGTGTTTCGCCCCGCTCCATCGCATCGCGGATTGCCCAAGCGCGATACAGCTCGTCTCGGGACTTTAGGTTGGTACGAGGTAAAGCATGCATGGCGACATAGTTCGCACCCGCATGACGGTTTTCCCACATGGCCTGGTGCGCTTCAGGTACGCCTTCCATCGGGATAATGGTTGGCGGCAAGACGCTGATGTGACCTGCGGCGATTCGCTCTTGCATCTCTGCAAATTCACGGGCCGTATTAAGGTGCGTTCCGCGTATCTCCGCAGTGGGCATCAGAATACGTCGTTGGCGCATCCAAACTTGCGGAGCATAAAAACTAAAGCGTGCGCCTTTAAGGTCCTCTGAGTAGACAATTTTGCCGACATTGGGCTTGACTAAAGAGGTCGCTAACGCGAGGCCATCACGACCTGCTCGCTCGAATACAACGTCTGGTAGCCCGCGCTTGTCCAATGTATTGCGAAGGAGTGGGGCGATGGCTGAGCCAATTGGCTTGAGCGTGCGATCTGAAAAGGCGCGGACCGATTCCTTAAATGCGGCTGACTCCGTGAACGGATTCGGCATTTTTTGGAAGGGACCGGGTGGGTCAAATTCATCGCCGAGTCGACGCTCGATCTCTTCGAGACTGACCACACCTTTCATTTGAGCGCCGAAGCCAAGGGACGTAACGAACTCGCGCTGTGAGACCGTGTCGACCAGTACCGCCACTTGTGCACCGCGCTGGCACCCAACCTCGATCGCTTCGATCGCGACTGGGTCAACAATACCGTCCTCGGCACCGGGGCCGTAGACCACTAGTAACGACTGACCTGCTCGCAGTCCCGCTTTCGAGAATTGTGAGGCGGGGGTGGAGGCCCCAGCTTTGCCCATGAAGGTAAAGCGATAGCCCGATGAGGCGCCGTAAAAGGTGAGCACACCATTTTCTCCAAGTAACTGGAATGAACGTGGAAATGCGGTTTCACCTGCGTGTGAGACAGAGTAATCAATCTGCCCACCGACTTTCTTTTCGGCCTCGGCGACAAACGCTTCGCCTGCTGCCTCCCATGCGTCCCATTCTTTGGGGTCATCGGGTACGGCAGTGAAAATGTCGGACCAACGGCTGTCTTTTCGGTTGATGGCGTGACCACCCACAGCTTCGACACGTTCGCCTCGATTTTCACTGGAAACCATACCCAGCGCACTGCAGCTGGAGGAGAGCGCACTACGCAAGCAATCATAACCCGTGCCTGTGGAGGCTCCCTCAACAAATAGACGTTTACCGGGTTCGATAGCCAGCGTGTTGTACAAAGCACGATGAATCGTGCCCATGGTTAACCCATAGGATCCCGCTTCCTCGATACTGATTCCCGGTAGTTTGGCGTGGAGCTGCGGTCCTTGTACCGTCAAGAATTGAGCGTGACTGCCGTCGTTGCGTTCGTAGCCCTGAATTCGGAAGTCCGCCGCCATGGGATCAAGCCCTTGATCGGGCGCCATAAGCTCGCTCTGCCCCGAATAAATGGTGACGATGTCGCCGATTGACAAACGGCCTTCGCGGACCAAGTCTTGCCCGAGCTGAGCGACAATACCGACACCACCCGAACCGGTTACCTGCACGTCGGCATCGCGCGCATCAAAGGGTGATACAGGAATGCCGGTGATTGCCCAAATGTCGTTAAAATTCATCTCTGAAGCGAGAATGTAGACCAGCGCCTCGTTGGCGGTGGGTAAGGGAGTTGGCAACACTAACTCTTTCTCAGCAACCTCAGGGTCCCCGTGAAGGGGACTGCCGTCTTCATGCGATCGCATGACACCGTAGCCCAATTGGTATTGAGGAATGGGCGTAATGCCGGGGAAAAAGCTGGCGCCCATGGGTAGCAGTTTGCCCTCATCGATCAGTGCTGCACGCTCATCCTGCGACGCATCGGGCTGCACTGCTGTAGGCTTGGGCGGTAGCGGTGCGCTACGCTTTTCAAGGAAAGCAGAGATACCCTCAGGGCCACACTCGGGGTCACAAACACCCTTAGCAAAGAGCTCAGCCTCGCGACGCAAGCCGGCGGCTTGTCCGTCACGCGCGCCGGTCAGCATCGCATCGATGATGAACTCGACGGGTTTTGTACGCCCGCTATTGCGAATCTGCTCGAGTGCCCCAGCAACGCCGGAGTGGGTCGTCAGCGACTCGTCGATTGCAAGAGCATGCTCTCGCTGATCTTTAAGCTTTTTCCTGCGCGCCATTGATACTTTTAAGGCATCACCACCTGAAAAGTGGTCCCTGAGCGCTGCCATCGCAGCTTCAACCGTGGACAGGCCTTCAGTGGTCACAATGTCGTCGATCAGCCCAATTTCGAGGGCTTTTTCGGCATCAATCGTGCGACCGTCGAGCATCATTCGTAACGCTTCTGCGGCACCGTCTACACCCTGTGCGTCAAAAAGCTTCCGGGTTAAACGCTGTGTGCCGCCATACCCAGGTAACAGATTCAAATTGATCTCAGGCTGTCCGAACTCCGCGTGTTGCGCGGCAATGACGTGTGAGCAAGCAAGAACAAGCTCGTTACCACCACCAAGGGCAGGGCCATTAACGGCGGCGATAATGGGGATATCGAGGTTTTCTAACGTGGCAAAGGCGGTCTGCGCGGCGTTAGGAAGGGTTTGAGCGGATTCTAAATCACCCTTTTCACCGATCTTTAGAAGCTCCTTCACGTCAGCACCTGCAACGAAGGTGTTGCGTGCGCCCGTTACCACCATGGCTGACAAATCGTCTTGGTGGGCAAGCTGCGTTAGCGCCGTGTGCAACTCGTCGAGTGTGCGCTCGCTTAAGGCATTGACCGGTGGACTGCTAATGACCACAAGGGCCACCAGGCGACCGGGCGCAATTTCGTGCGTTTCCACGCGGAGATATCGCCAGGTCTGCACGACGCGACGCGCCTCGGTTAAGCGGCCGAAGTCCTTCCACTGCGTGACAGCGGTGCGGATTTCATCGACCGATTCCGGATTCTTCAGTGTCGAAATGTCACCCAGCGGCTGATCCAGCAGAATCGAGCGCAATGTCCGGCGCATGTATTTTCCAGATCGCGTTTCGGGGAAGGCTGAAACCACCAAGAAGTCAGATGGGACTGCCGTCGCACCCTTTTCGGACCGGACTAACGACTGAAGTCGCGCCAGATCGTCATCGGATAGCTTTCGCCCGGCTGCAGCAACCAAAAATGCTACTGGCGTTTCGCCTTTTTCATCGTGAGGGGCGCCAACGACAACCACGTTGCCCACTGGCGAGTCCTCTCGCAGCGTCTTGTCTCTGAGGATGGCCCCTTCGATTTCCTCGGTGCCGATTCGATGCCCCGATACGTTGATAACGTCGTCAGAGCGACCATGGAGTGTGAAGGCGCCGTCGTCGTGCTGACGTGCGTAGTCGCCCTGCGTATAAGTAAGTTCACCACCCCATCGATTGAAATATACCTCTGTGAAGCGGTCGATATCGCCACGCCAGCTGTTCTCGAATAAATTATCAGCATCGCCCCATAGCGTTCTTGCCAGATAGGGGTAGGGCTGTGTGATAACGAGCTCTCCTTTTTCTCCGGACTCGGCTGTACGCCATTGGGTTACCGTACCGTCCTGAGCGGTTTCCTCGGCAACGCGCACCTCCGCCTGCACCCAGGGAAGTGGCCATGTTTTTGCATCAGCAGAGAGTGGCTTGTATCCGCCCCAAGGGCAGCTGAAGACAATTCCACCATGCTCGGTTGCCCAGTAGGAGTTGATGTAGTGCTTGCAAATATTGTCCATCGCAAACTGCTGAACAGCGGGGGAGACCGGTTCCGCACAGAACGTCCCGACGCGCAGCGACGACATGTCAAAGTCAGCCATTTCACGCGCGCTTGCGGGGTCTGTCATTACCGCCTTGAGGAAGGTTGATCCCGCCTTGAACAGCGTTACTTTGTATCGTTCGATAATCGAGGAGAATCGACCTGCATGCGGAAACAGGGGTGAGCCCTCTGCGATAACCGTGGTCATACCCTGAACCAGCGGTGCGGCAATAAGATAGCTCTGGCCCGTAATCCAGCCGGGGTCGCCAATGACGTAAAGGGTGTCATCCTCGGTAGCGCTGAAGACGGTTCGCATCGTGTGGCTCACACCACTGAGCCAGCTGCCGTGTGTGTGCACGACACCCTTGGGCTTGCCCGTAGAGCCTGACGTGTAAATGATAAAGAGGGGGAAGTTGGAATCAACATTCTCTACCGGGAGCACAGCGTTAAGCTTGGCCCACAGCTCCGCGGCACTATCACCTGAAAGATCGGCAAAGGAAGAGAGACCCAAATGCCCAGCAATCCTTGCCTTCGCCGCATCGACCAGGTCGTTTGACCACTTATCCCGAGCATGCTCCACGATCTCTTGCCCTGTGTAGTCGACGACAATCACGTTGTCGATGTCGTGCTTTGCATCGGCAAGCTGGCGTGCAACAGCCGTTCGCAGTTCCGCCGTCATCTCGGCAGGCAGTGCATTTTGTTTAGCTATCGAAGCACCAAGCTCACGCATCAAGTCCGAACGTTCTAGGGTGATTTCTCCTGCCAACGCCTCGTGAACGTCGTTGTAAAGGATTTCTGCTAAGGCACCCAGATCGTACGTTGCCAGAACGGTTTGCAAGGTTTGTAACGCTGTGTCCCTTGGAATGTAGTTATCGAGCGCGGGGTCGGTATACGTACCCTTGTAAGCGACAACCTCGGCGTTTCTGTAACCACCGTCTGCGGTAATCACCAACTTAGCCCCTGCGTCGTGGATGCGGTCGGAGAGCGTTTTGGCGGAGAATCCACCAAACACGGGCGTGTACACAACCCCCATACGTTGGGCTGCGAGCATGTAAAAGATCTGCTCGGGAATATTGGGTAGGTTAAAAGCGATGCGATCGCCCGTCGAAAGCCCCAAGTCTTTGAGAACTTGCATCCGCGCCACGACTTCTTCAAAGAGGACGCGGTAACTGAAGTGCTGCTCGGTAACCGGTCCGCCACGACCCTCGTTCTTCGATGGATCCCAGCGATCACCTTCAAAGATAATAGCCGTCTTGTCACCGCGGCCCTGTAGCAAGTGACGATCAACTAAGTTAAAGCACGCGTTTGTTTGTCCACCCGTAAACCATCGGTAGTAGGGCGCCGCAGATTGGTCCAGCACGGAGGACCAAGGTGTCCAGTCCTTATCGTCCAATGCCACGCTTTCACCGCGAGAATCCCAGCCCACCCAGCCACTATCGCCGGTGCGGGCAAGCCATGCACCGCTGGAGGCGTTCTGCCAGTGAATCTCTCTCGAAGCGACGTCCGCATGAAACTGATCGGCATCGTTCTGTATGTGTTCTCTAAGCGCATCCTCATGGGACTGTGACGGTAAAACGCCCCAGCTACGGTCATCGCTCATGCTTTTCTCCCTCTCGAAAAATCGTTGACGGAGGAGGCTGATTCAGCAGACGTCTGCACCGAACGCAACTTGCATCCAGAGCGCACTTGCCAACAAGCACCGGAAGCCCGGTTCTCCCCACCGCTTGATTACGCCCAAGGTACGTGAGGGGGCAGTCGGTAGATCACCGAAATTGGTAATTTGTCACATGGTAAATACTGAGTATTTAGCTAACCAAACTGAAGCGCTTGCTGAAAAACGCGCTCATCAACGTTCCCACCGGAAGCCACCACGACGAGCTCCTGGTCGTCTGGCAACGTAGCCGGGTCGAGAGCGGCCGCGAGAGCGACAGCGCCACCGGGCTCTATTACCAATTTGAGCGTATCGAAGGCTACTTTCATGGCATTCAAAACGGCTTTATCACTAACGGCAAAGCCAGGCCCAGCGAAACGCTTGAGCACGGGGAAGGTGAGCTCTCCCGGGGTTGGCGTTACGATAGCGTCACAAATCGATCCTTGCTCAGTCGCATTAGAAACGCGCTCGCCCAAGCTCAGCGATCGAGCGGTATCGTCAAAGCCCTCAGGCTCTACCGTATGGAGCGTTATGTCTTTAGCCAATGAATGAAGCGCAGTTGCCAGTCCAGCACTGAGGCCGCCGCCGCCGCAACAACAGAGCAAGGAGCCTGCCTTGGCACCTGCGTCCCTCAGTTGGCCGGCTAGTTCAAGTCCGACACTGCCTTGTCCCGCGATGACGTGCGGGTCGTCGTAGGGTTTTATCAGGTGCAGCCCTTCCTGTGTTGCAAGCTGTTTGCCAATGGCCTCTCGACTCTCAACGCCGCGCTTATAGTGGACGACCCGGGCGCCATAGGCCTCGGTATTGGCCACCTTATTTACCGGGGCGTCGTGAGGCATGATGATCGTAGCCCGAGCCCCCCATATTTTTGCTGCAAGCGCGACTCCTTGAGCATGGTTGCCCGAGGAATAGGCGACGACACCTCGCTGACGCACTTCGCTTGAGAGCGCACTGACGGCGGAACATGCCCCTCTGAATTTGAAGCTACCAGTTACCTGAAGCGGCTCAGCTTTGAGCCAAAGCGTTCTCCCCGCGATGGCATCCAGTCGCGGCGAATTGAGCAGTGGGGTTTTTACGATATGGCTCTCAATGCGCTGATATGCGTCTTGAATTTCCTTCAGGGTAACGGTCACGGTGTGTCCTCTGGGCATGGAGTGCGAAATGTTTATTGTCTTTTCGCCACGCCAAAATTGATCCGGTTGGCATGAAATTTCGAAGTAAGACTAATACATACGGTGGGGCGCGTGCAGTGTTGGATTATGTGCAGCACGACGGGGGAAGAGATGATGCCGGATTTCGGGGCAGGTCAGACTGTGTCGTGCGGGCCATCTGCTTGATTACGGGCGACGCTTACAGCCACATTAGACAAGACTTGTCGTACCTTCAGAAAAAGATGACAGGCGGTCTTTATCCGTCGATCTCCGATGGTGTGATGACACCGGTCCATTATTTATATCTAACCAGTAAAGGCTGGGAGCTTACGCTCACAAAAAGTGCCTATCTCCCCGACATTCCCCGTGACGGAAACCACATCGCGGTTATCCCCCGTCATATGATGGCGGTGAGAGAGGGCGCTGTATGGGATTCTTGGGATTCGCGGTTTAGTCGTCGCACAAAGAGCGGCTATCCCCGCCTGCTGGGCTATTACACCCCGCCAGTTTGAAACTCACTATCGGGGTCAGGCATCAATCCAGCGCACGATGTAATCCTCTAGCGCATCGAGGTCGACCTCAGACTCCGATACTACTCTTCCTCTTATGCCACGCGGATCTTTCTTCGCCGACGAAACGTGGCCGCTAATAAGCGGGTGCCATAGTGGGAGGTCTTCGTTTTCGGACCGTAGCCGGTATGCGCAGGAGGCGGGCAACCACTTCATCTGATCAGGTGTCATCTTGCCTACGTCCATACAGTCAGGCACGCGGTTAAACCGCTCGCGATAGTCGCCGCACCTGCCGCTTTTGACATCAAGCAGGTGGCAGGCCACCCGAGTATAAAATACCTCTTCGGTGTCCTCATCCTGCAGTTTGTGCAGGCAACACTTTCCACAACCGTCGCAGAGCATTTCCCACTCTTGCTGGCTTAGCTCAGAGAGCGGTGTCGTATTCCAGTAATTAGCATCTTGCGACATGGCTAACTTCCCCAAATTATCCGCTTAGATTGGCCGGGCACATTGTGTCACTGCCCTTCCTT
>JBELJN010000001.1:32726-160793 GCA_042090345.1 Halieaceae bacterium
TTCCCCAAATTATCCGCTTAGATTGGCCGGGCACATTGTGTCACTGCCCTTCCTTGGAGAGGTGTGCCAACGAGCCTGCATTTTTCTCCCAATTGCGGCCATCAAAGGGCGTGTCGTAAATGGCGTCGACGGTGTCGGGTTTAATACATCGCGCGTTGACGCTCACCCCGTCCGGATTGGACCGAGGGATATAAAAAGATTTAACGCCACACCGGCTACAGAAGTAATGCTTCGCAATACCGCTGCCGAAGGTATATAAGGATAGCAATTCCTCGCCCCGAGTCAGTGTAAAGCGGCTTTCCGGAACCAGCAGGTGCTGATAGTGATTGATCTCGCAAATACTGCAGTTGCAGGTATGGGTCACCAGCACTGCGGGCGCCTCAACTGTCCACTCAACGCTACCGCAGTGACATTCTCCTGTGTGCGTTACACGTGAACCGGCCTCAGCCGCCTCTACTTTTTGGCGTCTGATACGAATCTGTTCAATCAGACCGGAGGTATCCCATCGACCGCCACCATTCGCTTGCACATCCGCATACTGCTCATCAACCAGTGTGGCGATGGGTAAGTGGAGCCCAAGCCGGTCGGCCACATCGAGCGCAAACCCTAAGTCTTTTCGCATCCAATCAATGGCGAAGCCAAAATTGTATTCTTGCTTTGCAATCGTCGCCGCCCGATTCGTCAATTGCCATGATTGCGCCGCACCGCCTTGTATAGCGTTCGTCACCTCGTCTATGTCGAGACCGGCACATTCAGCAAAGTGGAGTGCCTCCGATAGGCCACCCAAAATACCGGCGATAGCGAGTTGGTTTACCATCTTTGTTGTCTGGCCACTTCCCACACCGCCCATGAGCTGAGCATGCTTTGTGTAACAGCGCATGACCGGTTCAACTTGACCAAACGCTTTACTGTCTCCGCCAACCATTGTCGTCAGCACACCGTTCTCCGCGCCCGCTTGTCCGCCGGATACAGGCGCGTCCAAAAAGTGAACCCCAATGGCGTCGCAGGCATCGGCTATTTCTAATGCAAGTTCTTTCGACGTCGTTGTGTGATCTACTAGCAAAGTGCCTTGCGTCATCGTGGACAAAACACCTTCATACTCAGACGTGACAGCACGAACGTCGCTATCATTGCCTACGCACAGAAATACGATGCTTGCACCGACGGCCGCTTCTGCGGGGGTTGGTGCAGAGGATCCACCAAATTCGTCGACCCAGGCGAACGATTTAGTCTCGGTGCGGTTGTAGACGCATACGTCTGAACCGTGACGCTGTAGGTGGCCAGCCATGGGATAGCCCATGGCACCAAGGCCGATAAAGGCAACGCGTTGTTGACTCGACATGGGAGGGGTTCCTGATGCAAGGTTTACACACAATTTCCGGAGTTAGTTGACCATGAAAACAGTGATAAGGCGATCTTTCGCCGCGTTATCGACCATGATTTTAGCGCTCAATGTGAGCGCACAGGACTTGGGTCCAGGTGCACGTCCCGTTGGCGAGAATTGGTCTCGAAGCCCTGTGATGGCGACCAACGGTATGGCGGCGACGGCTCAACCCCTGGCGTCTTTGATTGCAATAGATGTACTCAAGGCAGGAGGCTCTGCTGTTGATGCAGCCATAGCGGCAAACGCTGCTTTAGGATTGATGGAACCCACCGGTAACGGCATTGGTGGTGATCTATTTGCGATCGTCTGGGATCCAGAATCCAAACAACTCTATGGTTACAACGGCTCAGGTCGCTCCCCCAAAGGACGGTCTTATGCGCAGCTCACCGCCGCAATCGCGAAGATGAAGTCCTCAGGTAAGCTCCCTGAGGACTACGTAGGTATACCCTCACACGGCTCACTTTCCGTAACAGTGCCGGGTACGGTAGACGGATGGTTTGCGCTGCATGGGCGGTGGGGGCAGTTGCCAATGAGCACGGTTCTTCGTGAGCCCATTAAGTATGCCAATGAGGGTTTTCCATTATCGCCGGTTATTGCCGCAGGCTTTGAGGCCAATCGTCGTCGCTTCGAGAGCGTGGCGCCGATGGTGGAGGAACGCGACAATGCGACGAACACCTACTTCAAAGGTGATGTAGCGCCGAAGGCCGGAGAAATCTTCCGCAACCCTGACTTAGCCAAATCGCTGGAGGCCATCGCTAAAGGCGGGCGAGACGCGTTTTACAGTGGACCTATCGCGAAAAAAATGGCGGCTTATTTTGAAAAAATCGATGCCGATTTGACCCTAGCAGACCTGCAAAGTCACGAGGGCGAATGGGTCGAACCAAGGGGCGTTGATTACCATGGATACACACTTTTTGAGCTGCCGCCCAACGGTCAGGGATTCGCCGCATTGATGATGCTCAAGATCCTTAAGCAGATCGATTTGCGTGAGTTTGAGCGTGGCTCGACTGAAATGTTTCATTACATGGTGGAAGCCAAACGTCTGGCCTTCGAGGCCATGGCGGGTACGTTTGCAGACCCTGACTTCGCTAAGATGCCAATTGACCAGCTCCTAAGCGATGCATTTGCAAAGCGTCAGTTCGATCGTATTGCGCAAGATAGGGTGATCTCACCGTCTCAGCTGGCCGTTGAACTAGAAGGTGAGGGTGATACGACCTACCTCACAGTCGTCGACGGGGACGGCATGATGGTATCGCTCATTCAGTCTAACTACCGTGGTATGGGGAGTGGGCTCGTTCCGACAGGGCTTGGGTTTATGTTGCAAGACCGCGGTGAGTTATTTTCCTTAGAGCCGGGACACCCCAACGTTTATGCCCCGGGCAAGCGTCCGTTTCACACCATTATTCCTGCCTTCCTTTTCAAGGACGGAAAGCCTTTTATGAGTTTCGGGCTCATGGGAGGGGGAATGCAGCCGCAGGGGCATGTCCAAGTGCTCGTTAATATTGCGGATTTTGGAATGAACCTTCAGGAGGCGGGTGACGCGGCGAGATTTCTCCACGATGGCGGCTCGAGCCCTGATGAGGGTAAGGGCACTGACTATGGAACTTTATTTGTCGAGCCGGGTGTGCCCGAAGGTACGGTAAAAGCGCTGCGAGTATTAGGACACATAGTTGAAGTGGACGACACGGCGGGTAAGTTTGGTGGCTACCAGGCGATTAGTCGAAATACGCAGACGGGCGTATTAACGGGAGCTACGGAAATGCGAAAGGATGGAACGGTCGTTGGCTACTGATACGCGACCACTTGCCGTCGTGGTCGGAAGTGGTGGGGCCATTGCTCGATCACTCCTAGCACGCTGGTGTGAATCAGGTCTTTACGACGTGGTTGCTGTGGGTCGGTCTCATTGCGATATTCAGGGTGTGCATTCGCTCACCACGGATTACTCAGAGGCATCACTCGCTGAGGTTACTACCGCGATCTCAGCACTGGGTTCAAATATTGAGCGTTTGGTTGTCACAAACGGCGTTTTGTCGGGTGTCGATTTCAGTCCTGAGCGCAAAGTGGGCGATCTAACGACTGCATCGTGGCAGCATGTTATGTCAGTAAACGCGCTGACTCCAATGCTGGTCCTCTCGGCACTGTGGTCCTTTATGCGCTCGTCGACCCAGCCGCGTGTCGCGGTTTTGACTGCGCGCGTCGGCAGCTTGTCGGATAATGAGTTGGGCGGGTGGTATAGCTACCGCGCTAGCAAAGCGGCACTTAATATGATGCTTAAATGTGCTGCGATTGAAGTGAGGCGAATCAACAATAATGCCAAATTGATCGCTTACCATCCCGGCACGGTAGATTCTCCGTTATCGAAGCCTTTTCAGCGATCTGTGCCTGAGGGGAAACTTTTTTCCCCTGATTTTTCGGCCGAGCAACTCGACAATTTGATGACTAGCGCGGTGCCCGACGGCACGCTTTCTTACTTAGATTGGGCGGGGCAAGCCATAGACTGGTAGCCCGCCAACGCGAAGTTCGAACGTTTACGCTTAAGACAGAAATTCAGCGCGCGATGCTGGATCCGTTTTGAACACACCACCAAGTGATGTTGTTCGCGTTGTCGAGTTGCCATCTTTTACGCCACGCGCTTTCACACAGTAGTGGACCGCGTTCATTGTTACAGCGACATTGTTCGTGCCCAGAAGGGTCTGCAATGCCACAAGTATTTGCTGGGTGAGGCGCTCTTGGACCTGTGGACGCTGCGCGAAGAACCGGACTAAACGGTTGATTTTTGAGAGTCCGATAACCTTTTCGTTTGGAATGTAAGCGACTTTCGCAGAGCCATCGATCGTCACGAAATGGTGCTCGCAGGTACTTGTCAGATCTATTTTATCGACGCATATCATTTCCTCGACATTCATTTTGTTGTCGATCACAGTGATCTTTGGGAATTGCGAGTAGTCGAGACCCGAAAAAATCTCATCAACATACATCTTCGCGATACGATGCGGTGTCTCCTCGAGGCTGTCGTCCGTCAGGTCCAATCCCAAGGTATTCATAATGTTCTCGAATGATTCGCGGATGCGGTCGTATTTTTGATCGCGTGATAAATTGTTCACCACCATCGGTGTCTCTAAACCGCGCTCTAGGAGTGCTCCGCGCACAGCGATGGCCTCTTCAGAGAGCGAACCGGGCAACTTAGTGGTCTTTGCTGTAGGTTGAACTTGATGCATCGTCCGTTGTCCTTAAAATTAGGTGTAAACTTAGTACGGCAGTGTTTTGGGTGCGGATGCCATCTCCAAGCCGTAAAATAGAGTTTGTTCTCATTTGTAGATGTTTTGCATAGGTGTAAAGATATGTTGACACGTTTTTCATGGTTTTTCGCGGTCGTCGCGCTAATTTCGTCGCCAGCAATGGCCGCGGGTAAGAATGACTTGGCGCTCCAAGCGTTTAGAGATGCGGGTGCGGGGTCGTACATCGATGCATCCTATGGGTACGCGGTTTTCCCCAGTATCGGTAAGGCGGGCTTAATCATCGGCGGCGCACACGGCAAAGGCGCTGTGTACCGTGAGGGAACGGTCATCGGTAATTCCACAATGACGCAAGTCAGCTTAGGCCTTCAGTTTGGCGGGCAGGTCTATAAGCAGATCATCTTCTTTGAGGATGCCCGTTCGATGCGAGAATTTACGTCTGGTGAGTTTGAATTTAACGGCCAGGCTGCTGCTGTCGCACTCAATTCAGGTGCTTCAGCTGCCATCAGCACGGGTGGCGGTGGTCGCGTGTCGGTTACAGCCGCCAATGGGGAGAGCGCAGAGGTCGACGGTGCCGGGTTTGTCGACGGCATGGCGGTCTTCACGCTCTCGCAAGGCGGCTTTATGGTTGAAGTCTCGATCGGTGGGCAAAAGTTTAGCTACGACCCGCTTTAATTCAGGGCGAAACGTCCTCGAATGTGATGTCGACATCGGCGAGTCGATTCACTAGATGATTGCCAAGCGCAGAGGCGGGTGTCCAAATACCACCTTCGACGTCGAGATCATCAAATGCCAGCGATAATCCTGCCTGTGCGAGCATTCGCGCTGTCGCACCGTAACCGGGATCACGCTTACCCTGTACGCAAATCCGAACATCTTTCTCACTGTCTGTGGGGTGATGTGCGTGGACAAAAAATTCAAAAAATCCATTCTCCCGTTCTGACACAGAGGGACCTTCTCCGGGTTGCGGCAATCGCTTGCTAATCAGGCGTCGAAGCGGGGGGATTGCTAAGGCGGTCATTCCGATTGACATGCCGCCCGCCATTAATAGACCAGAGCGTCGATTATCGACGAGAAGTGACTCGTCATAAGAAAAGTCAGCACCGTAAACAAGGCTGGCGAGTGCATTAGAGCGCCTTACGACCTTGCTGTTAATGGCGGCCATCACAAAGGGTCCTGTCCAGCTCCCAAAGTGATCGTCCCAACGTACACCGCGTTGATCGGGACCGTCCGAGCCAGGGCTAAGTTCCGATGGGTAGAGGCCGTAGGGGTCATTTAGCACCTTTCGAGCAATCGGATCGCTAACGGCTTGCTCGACAGCGAGCAACATGCTCGCGACAGTGCCACCACTTACCGCGCCTTTGGATTTGCCCATTCGCCCACTCACCTTGGTTGCGAATAGCCCATGCTTATTCATCATGCTTTGCTGTGCAACGAAAACGCCCAGATCCGAGGGGATACTGTCGAACCCGCAGCAGTGGATCAGGCGGGCACCTGTCTCCTCGGCAAGCGGGCTCACGCGCTCAAAAATTGACGCCATCCACTGGGGCTCGCCCGTGAGGTCGCAGTAGTGTGTGCCTTCGGCGGCACAGGCTTCGACCAGCGGCGTGCCGAAACGAGCGTAAGGTCCCACGGTGCTTATGATAACTCGGGTAGATGTCACGAGGCGCCGCATATCATCCGGGCTTTCGCTGTCAGCGACGATCGTCTCGAGATCTGGAGCGTTTATCCTGTCTTTCAATAAATCAAGCTTACTCTGCGACCGTCCAGCAATGGCCCAGGAGAGACCAGATTGCGTTTGATGGAGATACTCTGCTACGAGTGCGCCGGTAAACCCCGTAGCGCCGTAGATAACTAGATCAAAACTTCTGTCTAAAGTGTCGTTCATAATGCCCCCGTGATCATTGCTCACAGTGTAACAGTGTGACGAAAAAAGGCGGGTATTAATCACGTTGCACTCGAGGGGTGTGATAGCCTAAGACACTTGCAAATCCGTCCTAAACAGGGGGTTGATGGTGGTCTTGTTGTTAAAGCGGTTGGTTGGCCCAGTGATTGTTCTGTTGCTAACACTGCTCGTGGTAAAGGTACTCATCGAAAGTGCGCCTCAGCCTGAGGTCGGTGAGCCGGAAACTGTAAGAATCGGGGTTTATACCCAGCCTGCGAAACGAACAGGTGCTTCCGCCGAGGTGACGGTGTACGGTGAAGTGAGACCCAGAGTACAGATCGACGTCATCAGCGAAGTTGCTGGTCGTATTACGGCGGTGTCTCCCAAGTTTACAGAGGGCGGCAGTGTCTTGGCGGGTGAGCCCCTTATTACTATCGAGCAACGTGACTACAATGTTGCGCTGTCTGAGGCGAAAGCGCGTCTCGCCGCGCGGGAACTGGAGCTAGCCCAAGCGCTGGCCGATGCAGACGTGGCTAAAAAGCAGTTGGCAGCAGAACCATCCCCGTCCGATTTAGCGCTTAAAAAGCCGCAGATTGCCCAGGCGCGAGCGGCGTTGGAGGCTGCTGAAATAGTCCTTGAGCGCGCAGAATCAGACTTGCAAAGAACACGTGTCACGCTGCCTTTTGATGCGCGAATCATTGAGACCGCGGTCGATGAAGGGCAGTACCTCGGGCTCGGGCGAACAATTGCGTCGGTCTTTTCAACAGACGTGGCCGAGGTTCGTTTGCCTTTTACAGACGCTGACATCGCCGCGCTGGGTGTGCCCATTGGTTACGAGGCCGATAACGATGAGGGTTTGCGCGTCAGACTCTCAGCTGATGTCGCGGGTGCTGCAAGGAGATGGCAGGGAAGACTTGTGAGGCTCGACGCATCGCTTGATCCGCGCACAAGAACCACCTTTGGCACCGTGGAGGTGAAAAATCCATTTGCGGGAACCGATGGCGCGATGCCTATGGTGCCCGGACTGTTTGTAGCGGCTTTGATCGAGGGTCGATCGTTGTCCGATGTATTGGCCATCCCAGCCGCAGGTCTGCGCGCTGGTGGACGCGTGTTTATTATGAACGACGAGAGTCTGTTGGAAGTCAGGAGTGTCCGCGTTGCTCACGCAACAAATGAGGTAGCCTATTTGAGTGGCGGTATCGACGAGGGTGATCGAGTAATTGTCTCGCCTATTCGTAACCCTGTTCCCGGTATGGCCTTAAAGGCTATTCAGGACGCTGCTGACCCTGTGCAGCTGAGCGCGGGGTAAATTATGAATGGAATCATCGCCTGGTGGGTGAGAAACGCGGTTGCCGCTAATCTTCTTATGGTCTGTATTTTTGTTTCGGGTCTCATTGCGTGGGGCACGATAGAAAAAGAAGTTCAGCCGATTGTTAAGCTCCCTTTAGTTCAAATATCGCTTACTTGGCCTGGGGCGTCGCCAAAGGAAATTGAACAGCAGGTGGTTCAGCGGGTTGAAGCCGCGGTCAAGAACTTAGACAACGTTCGTCGTTACAATTCCAGTGCGCGTGAAGGCTTTGGCAGTGTCCGGCTTGAGGCGGTGCCCCGTGCGGACATGACGAAGTTTAAGGAAGATGTGCGCGACGCTGTCGACGCCATCACCTCCTTTCCGCGAGATTTAGAGCCCCCTCGAATTCGCTTATTGGAGTGGAGGGAGACGATCCATTACTTAACGGTAATGGGGAATGTGGGCGAGCGAGAACTCGGTCGACTCGCAGAGGAGCTGCGTGATGAGTTGCTGAGTCTTAGCCACGTAAGCGATGTTGATATCAGTGGAGCGCGCAATGAGGAAGTCACCATAGAAGTGTCCGAAGAGGCCCTTCAGCGCTATCAGCTCAGTTTTGCCGAGGTCTCCACCGCGATCCGTGCCTCGTCCATCAATCTGTCGTCAGGTGACGTCAAGACACCCACGGGTCGTGTCCAGTTAAGAGCAGAGAATCTGGCGGATACTCAGACCGACTTTGAAGATATTATCATCCGCGAACTGCCCTCTGGCGCGCAATTGAGGCTGGGCGATGTAGCAACCGTGATCGATGGCTTTGAGGACTTTGATATTACGGCATCAACTGATGGCGTTCCCGCGGTGATGCTCCAGATCGAGCCCTCGGACCGCCTATTTATTACCAAGACCTCCAAGCAGGTTAATGACTGGATGGAAGCGAAGCGACCTGACCTGCCCCAGGGTATCGAGATTATGAGTTTAGCCGATATGGCCGACGCTTATGACTCCCGTATGTCGCTCATTTTCGACGCAGCGTGGATGGGGCTGTTACTGGTAATGGCTATTTTGCTGCTGACGCTTCGTTTCACCGTGGCCCTTTGGGTGACAGTGGGCATTGCCATCTCCTTCGTGGGCGCGTTCATATTCCTACCGGCGGCTGATGTGTCGATCAATTTCTTATCGACCTTCGCATTTCTGTTGGTTCTTGGAATCGTGGTTGATGATGCGATCGTGGTTGGCGAGAGCATTCACCACCACAGGGAAGATTTAGGTTTGCCCGCCGAGGAAGCGGCTATTCGTGGTGCGAGTGCCGTCTCAAGGCCCGTGATCTTCGCAGTGCTGACCACGGTCGTCGCCTTTGCACCGTGGGCGTTTCTTACAGGTCCACAAAGTGAGTTTTTGCGTCATTTGTCGGCCGTCATTGCATTTGCATTGGCGTTTTCCCTCATCGAAGCTTTTTTCATTTTGCCCGCGCACCTTCGCAAGCTGCCCGCGCGGCAGGAAGTGTCAAAAGGCTTCGGGTTACAGCGCAAAATTGCCGGTGGCATTACGTCATTTGCTGCCAATATCTATGCACCGCTTCTCGAGCGGATACTCAAGATTCGATACACCGTAAGCGCTATCTTCCTCTCGGGGTTTGTCGTCGCGTTGACGCTCGCCTACACAGGCTGGGTTAAGTTTTACTTTTTCCCGCAGTTAGAGAGCGAGACCTTGGTGGTCAATGTTGGGTTGCCAACAGGGGTCCCCTTCGAGCGTACTGAGACGGTTATGTCGCAACTTAACCGAACCAGTGAGGTCATAAAAGACAACTACCCGGTCATCGGCTCGTTCACCTTTGCTTATGAAAATGAGCTAGAGCAGTACATCCAGTTACCGCCGCCTGACGAGAGTAACGTCTCGATGCGCGATGTGGCGGAGTCGTATTTGGAAGCTATGGGCGAGATTCCTGACGCCGAGAATATCAATGTACAGTACACCGCGAACCAAGGAGAGGCGATTCTCACCTTCGTTCTTGCTCACTCAAGCGAAGATCGTTTAAAGGCGGCGGCTTCAGACCTGAGGAACTACTTGATCACCTTTAAAGATGTGTTCTTCGTAAGAGATAACCAGCGCGGTGAGATCGATGAACTCAATATTCAGTTGAAGCCCGGCGCCCAGACTTTGGGTGTCTCTTTGGCGGACGTGTCTCGGCAAATTCGGCAGTCTTATTACGGTGAGGAGGTGCAACGACTTCCACGCCAGTACGGCGACGTGCGGGTTATGTTGCGTTACCCAGAGGCCGCGAGAGAGTCACTGAACTCCCTTCGTGAGCTCAACGTCCGGACCGACGATGGTCGGCTGGTACCTCTGGCAACCGTGGCGGATATTGAGGTGCGTAAGGCTTCGCAGCAAATTGTGCGTCGTGATGGGCAGCGTATTTTTGAGGTGTATGCCGTTGTGACACCCGATACGATGACCGACATTAACGATACCGTCCGCGACGAGTTTATGCCCGAGCTGCAGTCGAAGTATCCAGCGCTGGAGATAATCAAAGGCGGCTGGGAAGAGCAACAGGCTGAATTTTTGGCGGAGGTTACGCGCTTGTTTACGCTGGCTATGCTGACAATTTATGCGTTGCTTGCGGTGGCATTCAGGTCTTATTCACTACCAGTCATCATCATGTCAGCGATTCCTTTTGCGTACATGGGCGCTGTCTTTGGTCATCAAATGCTGGGGATCCCGCTCGATATGTTCTCGTTCTTTGGGATGGGTGCTGCAGCGGGCGTGGTGGTCAACGACAATTTGGTTCTCATTGACTACATTCTCAAGCGAGAAGAGCAGGGCGATGACCGTTTCACGGCAATTATCAATGCGGCGAAGAATCGATTTAGGCCCATTCTTTTGACGACGTTAACGACCTTTGTCGGTTTATTCCCCATCATTATTGAAACGTCACAGGCGGCGGCATTCCTCAAGCCATCGGTCATTTCACTCGCGTTTGGTGTCTTCTTTGCGTTCTTTGTGAGCCTGATTCTCGTCCCAGCGCTTTACTTGATCGGGGATGACTGGGGGAGAGCCAAGAGAGTGCTATCCGAATTTTTTCCTCGGCTATCACGTCAGGGCTCGGCATAAGCTCGGTGCCTCGCAATGCGTAAGACGACGCGTTGAATCTCTAACACGCCGATCTTTTCAGGGGAGTTGTTGCATAAGCAGCATCCCCTCCGCTTAAGCTTAACCTAGCCTTGTGGCCCTCTTGCTGGGCGCATAAAACCCCGAGCCTTGAATGCTGCCAGGAGAGCTTCGGTCTAACTGTCAGTGCACATCGCGCATCATTCGCCGCACCAATGGAGATATTGCAACAACCACAAGCCCCACTCCTACGCCGTAGAGAAGCAGTTCGGTAAAGAGTGCGGTGAACCCGTCTAAACCCAGTCGTCCGTCTCCCGCTCCATCGATACTTGAGAAGAAAATGGCGAGTTCAGAAGCAAGGTAAGATCCGTATGCACTGGCGAGGAACCAAGCGCCCATCATCACACCAACATAGCGAGCAATGGATAGCTTGGTGACAGCAGACAGCCCAATTGGGCTCAGGCAGAGTTCAGCAGAGGTGTGGAGAAAATAGGCCAATACCAACCACCAAGCAGAGACCAAGCCCGCTGCGTTGGGGTTGTTCAGTCCAATGAGAAGGGCGCCAAAGCCAAGGCCAACCTGAATGATGCCAAAGCCAAATTTAGCAGGCGTTGAGGGTTCAATATTATTCGACAGCAACGCAGGCCACATGAGTGCAAACAAGGGCGAAAGCAAGATAATAAAAATCGCGTTTGCGGAACCAAATTGCGCGGCAGTGAGTTCGGCGCCAAAGAGCGTTAAATCGGTTGCTCTATCTGCAAACAAGGTCATCGACCCGCCAGACTGCTCAAACATCGACCAAAAAACGGTGCTGATTACGATAAGGAAAAATAACGCGCTCATTTTTCCCCGTTCCTCGGCATCGCATTGCGTCACTAAAAGCCAGATAAACCAGGCGAGAAAGAGGGTTGCGACAATCGGAAGCATCAGGCCCACACCACTCGGGCTCTGTAAAATGACCCAGACGACCAAGACGGACAAGAGGCTGTACGCAACGATAGCCCGTTCTACATTGAGCAAACCTAGGGCCGCCGGTGCGGGTCGTTTCAGGACTTCAGGGTCGTTTGGATCACCGTGACCCTCTAACCAGTCCTGCCCGAGAGAGAAAATAACGAGGCCAATTAGCATGCCGATACCAGCGGCACCGAAGCCGTAGGCCCAGCCGTAGGCACTGGCGAGCCAGCCACACAGTAATGACGCACTGGCCGCACCTATATTGATGCCCATGTAGAAGATGGTGAAGCCGCCATCGCGCCTAGGGTCGTTCTCACCGTAAAGGCGGCCAACAACGGTCGAGATGTTGGGCTTGAGCAGGCCGACACCGACGACAATGAGCGCTAGGGCAAAATAGAAAACACGGATTGCTTGATCGTCACGCATTATTTCACCAGCGGCTGTTTGCGTGGCGGGGATTCCCTCAAATGCCATGGCACAGTGACCCAGCACAAGTAGGGTGCCGCCTAATTTAACCGCCTTGGTTTGCCCCAAATAACGGTCCGAAATCACGCCTCCCAACAGGGGCATTGCGTATACCAACGCGGCATACGACCCCAGTATTCTTAGCGCTTCGCCGTCAGTGAAGAGGTGGTGCTGGACTAGGAACAGTACGAGTAAGTACTTCATTCCATAAAAAGAAAATCGCTCCCACATTTCTGTGGCAAAGCATACAAAAAGCCCTCGCGGGTGGCCGAACCACTGCGGGTCGGCGGGTAGGGTCTGTGATGTCATGTTCATCCTTATTCTTGGTTATAAACCCACGCGCAACGCTCTGCACTCTAGGTAAGTTGAGTGGCATACATTAAGCGGCCATTGCGGCGGTTGCTCCCAGTAGCGCATGACGCATGTCATCAGGATCGCGGATTCGTTTGACTTGTGCAAACAGTGCTGCGGCCTGCGGATAGCAGTGTTGAAGGTAGACCAGCCATTGTTTCAGTGGGTTGATGGCATATTTGCGCTGATAGAGCGCCCCATTAGCCTCAAAGAAATCGATAAGAAGCTGGCTGACTTCGGGCCAGGTCATCGGTTCAATGGGGTCTCCAGTGCAGTAGGCATGGACGGCTCTCGCGAGATCGGGCCTGCAAAGCGCCCCTCTTGCCAGCATGAAGGCATTGCAGCCGCTTTGCTCTTTACAGTCAAACAGGTCGCTAGGCGTCCAAATTTCGCCGTTGGCGATGATCGGAATATCCAACGGGTTAACGATATCTTGAAGGCGTCGCCAATGTGCTGGGGGACGATAGGCTTGGGCTTTTGTTCTGGCGTGCACGGTCAATTCATCAATTCCGCTCAGCAGCGCTTGCTCAGCGATCTCCTCAAATTGCGTATCCGAGTCAAAGCCAAGGCGCACTTTCGCAGTCACAGGAATCGCCGCTGGCGTGGCGTCTCTGACCGCTGAACAAATTTCATACACAGCCTCTGGCGTCCTGAGTAGGGTGGCGCCCCCACGAGATTTATTTACCGTCTTCGCCGGGCAGCCGAAGTTAAGATCAATTCCGGGCGCACCCAGTTTGGCCGCCACTGCGGCGTTCGCCGCCATCAAGACGGGATCTGAACCCAGCAATTGAACGTACACTGGAATACCGGCCGCTGTTCGTCCTCCCTGTTTGAGTTCCGGGCAGAGCCGATAATAAACTTTGGGTGGGAGTACCGTACTGGAAACGCGAACAAATTCTGTGACACATCGCTCGTATCCACCGATGCGTGTCAGCATGTCTCGCATCACGGATTCCATAACCCCTTCCATGGGTGCGAGCAGAATGCGCGGAGGGTCGATGACTGATTTGCTCATAAGTTCCATAAAATTTCGGTATTTCGTAGCGTAAATCTTACAGATGACGCCATCGTTCTACGTTTGTAGACTGTAGACCGTCGCAATATTAGCCGTTTGTAATAGGGCAAGTCACAATGAATCCCAATTATTTGGATTTCGAGCAGCCAATCGCTGAGCTCGAAATGAAAATCGAAGAGCTCAAAACCGTCGTTGATGATTCCGAAATCAATATCAGCGACGAAATCGATCGACTCAAGGCCAAAAGTCACAAGCTGACGCAGTCAATCTATCGAGATTTGAGTGCCTGGGATATTGTTCGCGTCGCGCGCCACCCGCTCAGGCCCTACTCGCTGGACTACATCCCCTTGGTTTTCGAGGACTTTGACGAGTTGCACGGTGATCGGCATTTTGGCGATGACAAAGCGATTGTGGGTGGCGTTGCCCGCTTGAATGGCCGTCCAGTGATGGTGATCGGTCAGGAGAAGGGCAGAGGAGTTAAGGATAAAGTCCACCGCAATTTTGGTATGCCAAAGCCCGAGGGGTATCGAAAAGCCCTGAGACTGATGGAGATGGCTGAGCGGTTCAATATGCCAGTCGTCACCCTTATCGATACGCCGGGAGCTTATCCGGGAATCGATTCCGAGGAGCGCGGCATTTCCGAGGCTATTGCTCAGAACCTGGCTGTCATGTCGCGTCTGCGGACTCCGATTATTTGTGTTGTGATTGGCGAAGGTTCCTCAGGCGGCGCCCTAGGTATAGGCGTGGGCGATCATCTCGCCATGCTGCAGTACTCAACGTATTTCGTTATTTCACCCGAGGGCTGCGCCAATATTATTTGGAAGAGTAGCGAGTTTGCCCCACAGGCGGCAGAGGCGATGGGGGTTACCTCGTCCACGCTGCAAGAGTTGGGGATCGTCGATACGACCATTGAGGAGCCCATGGGCGGCGCTCACCGAGATGTCGATGAAATGGCACGGCGCATCAAAGAGCATATATCGGGTCAACTGGATCGTCTTTGCAGCACGGATGCAGATGAGCTTGTCGAGGAGCGCTATCAGCGGCTGATGGCCTACGGTAGTCACTGATCCCATGCTTTCGCCGTTGCTCGAGACCCTAGAAGAGCATTCGGCGGCCCTTCGCTCGGCCACCCACGTTTATGTGGGATTTTCAGGCGGTGTCGACAGCCACTGTCTATTGCATGCTTTGACGACCTTCAGTCAAAACGAGCCGCTTCCTCCTGTTACCGCTATTCACGTCAATCATGGTCTTCATGCCGATGCTGAGGCGTGGGAAATGCAGTGTCGGAAGATGGCAGGTGAATTAGGCGTCGATATTGTAATCGAGCGTGCTGGGGTGAAGTCCAAGCCCTCGGTAGAGGCCCAGGCGAGGGCGGCGCGTTATGAGATTTTTCAAAAATACCTGACCGAGAATACGCTCTTACTGCTAGCGCATCATTTGGATGATCAAGTTGAAACCGTGCTGTTCAGGCTGATTCGCGGGGCAGGTTCCACAGGACTCAGCGGTATCCCCAAAACTCGCCAAGTGGGAGCTGGGCGCCTATTGAGGCCGTTTTTGGGCGTTCACCGCTCAGAGATCGAGGCTTATGCGTCTGAGCTAGGCCTAAAGAGCATCCATGACCCCAGTAATGACGACCTTGCTCTCGACAGAAACTTTTTGCGCCACAAAGTGTTGCCAATGATCGAGGCGCGCTGGCCAGGTTATCGCTCAGGTATCTCTCGCACCGCACAGATCATGGGTTCCATTGATGATGCATCGACAGGCGGCTGGTATCAGTGTCCCTTTGGCTGTCCAAGCTTGGACGTTGATTTTCGTGAAGCGGAAACATTGCATGTAGCCGTTCACGCGAAACTCAAGGCCATGGGCCTCGACTTGCCAGCCTTCGATGCTATAAGAGAGTTGGCTCGGCAGTGTCTAAACGCTGGACGAGACAAAACACCAGCCTTGTATACCGACGCCTATGCGCTTAGTTGTTGGCGAGGCAGACTGCAAATTTTACCGGCGACCATTGCGCCGTGCGAACCGGAAGAGGCCGTGGTAGGTCGGGCTATCTCACGCGCTTGGGGCAACCTATCTTGGGTTGCTGCAAAGAGGGGGCTTCCCGAGGGCTCGCGGGTTTCACTCCGACCCATAAAAGAGGGAGAGCGGGTCAGATTTCCCGGAAGACCGAGTCGGTCGATCCGCCATGGCATGCAAGAAATGGGTATAGCACCTTATTGGCGCGCCAGCGTGCCAACGGTATGCGTCAATGCGGAGGTGGTGGCGGTCGCCGGTTTAGGCTGCACCGAACAATGCGCGCATATTTTCAACGAGAATTCAGAGGGATTAGTACCGATCTGGACCTCGCCAAAAATCCGCATTGGAAATTGAGCCAGCCTGCACTCTTTGGTAAGCTGAACGCCCATCGGAGCTATGCTATCGGCAACACCTTGTTAGCCGCCCCACAGTTCCCGTTGCTTTGGTGGAGTCCATGACGCGATACGTATTTGTTACCGGTGGTGTTGTTTCCTCGTTAGGGAAAGGCATAGCCGCAGCATCCCTTGCTGCAGTGCTTGAGGCGAGAGGCCTCAAGGTCACGCTGCTGAAACTTGACCCCTATATTAACGTCGACCCCGGGACGATGAGTCCATTTCAGCATGGTGAGGTTTTCGTTACCGACGATGGGGCTGAGACCGACCTTGACCTTGGACACTACGAGCGTTTCACGCGGACGAAGATGTCCAAGCGTAATAACTTTACCACCGGGCAAGTTTACGACGAGGTCCTGAGGAAAGAGCGCCGTGGCGACTATTTAGGTGGCACGGTTCAGGTCATTCCACACATAACAGACGAAATTAAGCGGCGTGTCATCGTAGGTGCAGAAGGCGCGGACGTGGCGGTTATTGAAGTAGGTGGCACCGTAGGTGATATCGAGAGCCAGCCTTTCCTTGAAGCATTACGTCAACTGAAGTTAGAAGCGGGGTCTTCAAACGCACTCTTAATGCATTTGACGTTGGTGCCTTATATCCCGACGGCCGGAGAGATTAAAACGAAGCCTACCCAGCACTCGGTAAAAGAGCTCCGATCAATCGGTCTTCAGGCAGATGTACTGCTGTGCCGCTGTTCTGTGGAAATCGATGACAGTGCGCGCTGCAAAATCTCCTTGTTTACGAATGTCGAAGAGCGGGCTGTTATCCCAGTGCTGGACGCGGATTCCATTTATAAAATCCCAAAGAGCCTGCACGAGCAGGGGCTTGATGATTACATACTCGAGCGCTTTGGCATGTCACCGGGTGAAGTTGACTTCAGTGAGTGGGACGACGTTGTTGCCAAAGAATTCGCTCCGCGACGGGCTGTTGTAAGAGTGGGTATGGTCGGTAAGTACACCGACCTCGTTGACGCTTATAAATCGCTCAATGAAGCCCTCGGTCATGCGGGTCTGCAGACCAACACCCAGGTCGAAATCGATTACATTGACGCCGAAGACCTTGAGACCCAAGGTATCGGCGTGCTCGACTCCCTCGACGCTATTTTGGTTCCTGGCGGTTTTGGCGACCGAGGTATCGAAGGGAAGATTGCGGCAGTTACTTACGCTCGTGAGAACAAAATCCCTTACTTAGGTATCTGTCTTGGCATGCACATGGCCATGATCGAGTTTGCGCGAAATGTCTGCGGGATGGCGGATGCACACTCAACTGAAATGAACGCGAAGACACCCTATCCGGTAATTGGTCTGATAACAGAATGGCAGACCGAGACGGGCGGAATCGAGGTGCGAGACGAGCACTCGGACCTTGGTGGCACCATGCGTTTGGGTTCACAGCCCTGCTATTTGGTCGATGGCACCAGAACACGCGAGATATATGGCAGTGATGTTGTTCGTGAGCGTCATCGTCATCGCTACGAGGTCAACAATACGTTGGTGCCTCAGCTTGAAGCGAACGGGATGACGATCTCCGGTTGGTCGCAAGATAAGGGTTTGGTCGAGATGATTGAGCTCGCCGATCATCCCTGGTTTGTCGCCTGCCAATTCCATCCAGAATTCACGTCGCGACCACGAGGTGGACATCCCTTATTTTCTAGTTTCATTGATGCGGCCGTTAAGGGGCAGTCTTGATGAGCTGCAAGACGGTTTCGACCGCTGGAATTGACTTCGCTAATGACAAGCCTTTTGTTTTGGTAGGCGGCGTCAATGTTCTGGAGTCTGAGCAATTTGCTGTAGATGTTGCCGGTGTTTACCAAGAAGTCTGCAGTAAGTTGGATATACCACTTGTCTTCAAGGCGTCTTATGACAAGGCTAACCGCTCTTCCATACACTCGTTTCGCGGGCCGGGGCTCGAGGCAGGTCTGGCTATCTTCGAAGCGGTGAAGAAAGCCACAGGGTTGCCGACGATTACCGACATCCATAGCCCTGAGGAGGCAGCACCTGCCGCGAGTGTCGTCGACATTATCCAGTTGCCGGCATTTTTGGCGCGACAAACAGATTTGGTGCGCGCAATGGCGGAAACAGGCGCAGTCATTAATATCAAGAAACCCCAGTTTTTAAGCCCTGAGCAGATGAGCAATATTGTTCAAAAGTTCGAAGAGTGCGGCAACGATCGGCTCATCCTGTGCGAACGTGGTAGCAACTTTGGGTACGATAACTTGGTGGTCGATATGTTGGGTTTTGGCGTTATGCGCAAAACCACAAATGAGGTGCCAGTGATCTTTGATGTGACGCATGCCTTGCAGCGTCGTGACCCCGGTGATGCTGCCTCTGGCGGGCGTCGCGCTCAAGTGGTTGAGTTAGCCAGAGCGGGTATGGCAACGGGTCTTGCCGGACTATTTTTGGAGTCGCATCCGGATCCAACAAAAGCGTTGTGCGATGGGCCCAGTGCCTTACCACTATCGCAGTTAGCGCCTTTCCTAGAGCAGGTTAAAGCAGTCGATGACGTGGTTAAATCGTTGCCGAGCCTAGAGATTAATTAACACCCTTTGGAGTAACGAGTGAGCGAAATTGTAGATATCCGCGCTTTTGAAGTTATGGATTCCCGTGGGAATCCCACCGTCATGGCTGAAGTCACACTTGATGATGACACCGTTGGTACTGCCTATGCGCCATCTGGCGCGAGCACGGGCTCACGCGAGGCACTCGAGCTTCGAGACGGGGATGTTGCTCGCTATTTGGGCAAAGGCGTTTTGAACGCCGTTGCCAACGCCAATGGCCCTATTCGAGACTGTTTGCTTGGGCACGATGCTATGGATCAGCGAGGCGTCGACACAAGAATGATCGAAGCCGATGGCACTGAGAATAAGGCCAAGTTTGGTGCAAATGCCGTGCTGGCGGTCTCATTAGCAACGGCTCGAGCAGCTGCACAGTCCTCTAAGACGCCGCTTTATCAGCACATTGCCAAACTTGCCGGTACCACTCAGCTCACCATGCCGGTGCCAATGATGAATATCCTCAATGGCGGGGAGCACGCGGACAATAACGTCGATATTCAGGAGTTTATGATCCAGCCAGTTGGTGCGAAGTCATTTGCGGAAGCGCTGAGAATCGGAGCCGAAATTTTCCATCATCTGAAGAAAGTGTTGAGTTCACGCGGTTTAGCAACGTCGGTCGGGGATGAGGGGGGATTTGCACCTGATTTGCCCTCTAACGCGGCCGCGCTAGAAATCATTGCTGAGGCGGTCTCAAAAGCCGGTTATTCATTGGGCAATGACATTACCTTAGCCCTTGACTGTGCGGCCTCGGAATTTTACCGAGAGGGCGAATATCACCTATCTGGAGAAGGTCGTGCTTTCTCCAGCGAAGGCTTTGCCGATTACCTTTCGGACTTGGCAGCTTCCCATCCTATTGTATCGATTGAAGATGGTCTTGATGAGTCGGATTGGGCTGGATGGGCTTATCTCACTCGCAAACTAGGGGACAAGGTACAACTCGTTGGTGACGATTTATTTGTGACGAATACTCGGATCCTCAAGCGCGGCATTGACGAAAATATCGGCAATTCAATTCTTATTAAGTTCAATCAGATAGGCTCGCTTAGCGAGACGTTGGATGCGATAAAGATGGCGCAAGACGCGGGATTTACAGCGGTCATATCGCATCGCAGTGGCGAGACAGAGGACGCGACGATCGCTGATTTGGCCGTCGGCACCGGGGCAGGTCAAATTAAGACGGGCTCACTGTGCCGATCTGACCGAGTCGCTAAGTACAATCGATTACTTCGTATCGAAGCCGAACTCGGTATGACGGCGCCTTACCGTGGTCGGGCTGAGTTGGAGCGAGGCGCCTAAGTGCCACGCGCATTGCTGCTTGTACTGCTGGGGCTCTTAGCCCTACTGCAGTATCAGTTGTGGTTGGGTGACGGTGGTATTATTGAGCGTCGATCGCTTGAATCTCAAGTGGTGAGTGACAGCAAAGAGAACCGGAGTCTTAGACAGAGGAATGAGGCGTTGGCGGATCGCGTCATCGAGCTTCAGGAAGGCGATGAAATGCTAGAGGCGGTCGCTCGCGAGGACCTTGGTTTGGTGCGAGAAGGAGAAGAATTTATCCTCTTCGTTGACGATAAGAGCGGAGAGAAATCGCCGTGAGTAGTGTATGGGCTGTTGTTCCGGCTGCGGGAAGCGGTCGACGGATGGCGGCTGAGGTGCCCAAGCAGTATCTCAAACTTAATGGTGTGCCGATACTCGAGCACACGCTCCGAGCCTTGCTAGCCTGCCCAGATATTAGGGGAGTTATGGTCGTCCTCGATCCCAGCGATCGTCGTGCAGACGCCATCCCCAGTCTCTCCGATCCACGCGTGTCAACCGCGGCGGGCGGGGCAGAGAGAGCGGATTCCGTGTTGGCGGGGTTGCAAGCGGTTTCTCTGGAGGCGAGTGAGCAGGACTGGGTTCTTGTTCATGACGCAGCTCGACCCTGCGTATCAGTCGCGCTATTGCACTCGCTTATCACCGCTTGCGTGTCGGAGAACGTCGGGGCTGTAATGGCTCAAGCATCGGTCGATACGCTGAAACGTATTTCCGATGATAATCGAGTGGTTGAAACACTCGATCGAAAAGCGATCTGGCGCGCGCAAACCCCGCAGATGTTCAAACTTGGTGAGCTAAGCGCTGCGCTGTCAGAGGCATTGGCGGATGACACTGCGATTACCGATGAGTCGATGGCAATGGAGCGAGCCGGTTACCCCGTCTCTATACTTGAAGGACCGTCAACTAATATCAAAGTCACCCTGCCTGCTGATCTTGAGTTTGCGGAGATCATCCTTCGTCGATTAAACGAGGAGTCAAAGGTATGAGTGCTAGCATAAGGATTGGGCATGGATACGATGTCCATGCGTTTGGCGAAGGAGATTTCATTGTCCTAGGCGGTGTTAAGATCCCGCACTCGGCAGGGCTCTTAGCCCATTCTGACGGCGACGTTGTACTCCACGCATTAAGTGATGCACTGCTCGGTGCATTGGCACTGGGCGATATTGGCCATCACTTCCCCGATGATGATCCGGCGCTGAAAGGGGTCGACAGTCGTATTTTGTTGCGTCGCGTTGTGGCGCAAATGGCAGAGCGGGGATATGAGATCGGCAACGTTGACATTACGATTGTTGCGCAGAGACCTAAGCTTGCTGACCACATTGCGGCGATGCGCATGAATATCGCGTCAGACTTAAAAACGGATGATTCGAACTGCAACGTCAAAGCAACAACCACCGAAAAGCTGGGGTTTGCAGGGCGAGAGGAGGGCATCGCGGTTCATGCGGTAGCTCTTTTAACAGAGACCGATCGAGCGTGACAGATATTCGCGGTATCGGTATGACCTCACAGCGCACCCGTATGCGATTAATTGATCGACTGCGCAGTCAGGGTATTTCAGATGAAAGCGTTCTTGATGCGATGGGCGAGACTCCTCGGCACCTTTTTGTCGATGAGGCACTGGCACACCGTGCTTACGAGGACACGGCACTGCCTATTGGTTTTAATCAGACGTTGAGCCAGCCGTATATCGTGGCGAGAATGACGGAGCTTGCGTTGCAAAACGGCAAGCCCAAAAGGGTGCTCGAGTTGGGCACGGGATCGGGCTACCAAAGTGCGGTTTTAGCGCGTGTCGCGTCGGAGGTGTTCTCCATTGAGCGGATCAAACCGCTTCTCGATAAGGCCCGCCAGAGGCTGAGGGCCTTAAAGGCGAGAAATGTGCGCTGTAAACACGGTGACGGCTTCGAGGGATGGGCCGAGTTCGCGCCTTTTGATGTCATTCTTGGCGCTGCAGCACCGGAGACGCTTCCTGAAAACTTGCTAAGCCAGCTCGTGCCAGGTGGTGTCTTATTGTTACCCGTCGGCGGCAGTTCGCAAAAACTGATTCAGGTGACGTTGACAGACGACGGATTCGAGCAAACGGTCGTTGAGGATGTGTTTTTTGTTCCGATGCTGGAGGGGGTTCAACGATGAAGCTCTCGGCACTTGGAGTTTATTTGCGCGGCATTGCCATGGGTGCGGCCGACCTTGTGCCCGGTGTGTCGGGCGGCACGGTCGCGCTCATCACGGGAATTTATGGGCGTCTTATTTCCGCTATTGCAAGTGTTGGAATCGATATGCTTTCACTGGTATTGCGGGGGAGAATAGCTGAAGCATACAAAGCGATCGACGGTAACTTCTTACTCTTATTGGCAGCAGGTATCGGAACGGCCATCATCGGTTTTGCCGCCATATTGAACTGGCTGTTACTGCACTACCCGTTACCTCTGTGGGCTGCATTTTCCGGCCTGGTGTTGGCAAGTGCGCTGTCGCTCGTTAAGCAAAACTTCCGCTCGTGGAGCTTTAGAGATTGGTCTCTCTTTATCATCGGTGTCGCCGTCGCGGTATCTGTGGGTTTAACCCAAGCCATTCAAATGCCCTTGACGCCCTTGGGCATATTCTTTGCCGGAAGTATCGCTATCAGTGCCATGATTTTACCCGGTATATCGGGGAGCTTTTTGCTGTTATTGATGGGTCTGTATCAACCCATCATTACCGCCGTCGTTAATCTGGAGCTCGTCACACTCGCGCTTTTTGCGCTGGGTTGTGGCGTGGGACTAATATTCTTTTCAAAGCTACTGCAACGTCTGCTAGTGGTGGCCGAAAAAGCCACAATGGCAACCTTATTCGGCTTCTTACTGGGCTCACTGGTCATCTTATGGCCGTGGCAAATCACAGTGAGCAGCGTCGTTGATCGCCACGGAGATATGAGAGCTGTGCAGACACTTCCCGTGAGTCCCACCTATTATGCGGAGCAGCTAGGGGACTCGATGTTGCTAATGTGTATTGGTGGCTTCATTGTCGGTGTAGTTGCGGTACGGTTACTCATGTTCTTATCTGAGAACCAAAGGGCGGGTTGAGGCTCACTGGCGCCATGCGTTACTCCCAGAAAATCTCGAGTCTCCTGTTACTGACGTTATTGGTCGGTTGCTCCGGAACCGCGCCGCGTGATCTAAAACCGTGGGAGACGAATCAGGATGCCTCCTCAAGCCGTGCCTCTTCCAGTGGTGCAAAATCGGTGAAACCGGAATACGGTCCAAAGCTCTCTGTGGGGGAGCCTTACACCGTCAAACGTGGCGATACGCTTTACGCCATCGCATTTAGACTCGGAATTGACTTTCGCCAGTTGGCTGCGCGAAATGGCATCAAGTCACCGTATACCATCAGTGTTGGACAAGTCTTAGCAACATCAAAACCCGTCGCTGTGGCCTCTGGCCAGTCCAGAGCACGGGGAAGCACCGCAGCGCAAACTAACCCCCGGACCCAGTCGCCTAACTCCAAGAGCCCGTCCTCAAAAGGGACTGCCCCAAAGGCGGTGTCAAAACCGGCCTCAGCGGCTACCCCCAAGACCAAATCGGTTGCAAGAACTGCTTCAAAACCGCAAAAAAAGTCAGCTTCAAAGTCGGTTGAGCCAAACCGACCAGTGTCACGCTGGCGCTGGCCTTCTCGGGGAAAGGTCATTCGAACGTTCGCAGCCAACGTTCATAAGGGCATTGATATCGCGGGTAAGCGGGGAGACCCTGTGACAAGCGCTGCCGCCGGCAAGGTTGTCTATGCCGGCGCGGGTGTTACAGGATATGGATCGCTCATCATCGTAAAACATAACGACACGTATTTAAGCGCGTACGGACATAATGAACGCTTACTGGTGTCTGAGGGAAGTGTTGTGAACGCTGGACAGCAAATCGCCACGATGGGTAGTAGCGGCACAAATTCGGTAAAGCTCCATTTCGAGCTTCGCAGGCAGGGTAAGCCCGTGGACCCGTTAACACTTCTACCTAAGCGTTGAGCTTTCAGCTCACTGTCTGAATGGAATGAAATCAGGCTTTTTGACAGTCAGAAAGTTAGACCGCCCCTGCAGCGTCCGCTCGCATTGCACCGAAGATGAATGCCTTGGGGTGGAGACAGCGCGCCAGGCGGAAGCTACCACCGAATAAACGGGCGCCACTGGTGGAGAAAATCAGGCCCCTGCATATAGGGAGACCACAAGGTCGTTGCAGTGTCGGGGTCTAGCGCTCGAGTAATGCCAGCTTGCCGGGTTTGCCTTCCCAGTCAGTGGCATCGGCAGGTGCGTCTTTCTTTTCAGTGATGTTCGGCCAAACCTCAGCTAGTTCAGCATTGAGCTCGAGGAAATTCTCTTGATCGGCGGGTAGTTCATCTTCCGAGAAGATCGCGTCAATAGGGCACTCGGGCTCACAAAGAGCGCAGTCAATACACTCATCCGGATGAATGACGAGAAAGTTAGGTCCCTCGTAAAAACAGTCTACCGGACACACTTCTACGCAATCAGTGTGCTTACATTTAATGCAATCTTCGCCAACGACGAATGTCATAATACTTCCCCCAATACCCGCTTTTTTACGTGATTTAGTGCGGTGAGTGTCAAAATAATAAGTCGATCTAAGTGTCTAGTAAAGTTTTCAGCATATAAAGCGCGTCAAGCGCCTCTTTTGGTGTCATTTGATCTGGGTCAATATCGGATAACACATCAAGAGCGGGGCTTTTTTGCACCGGAGCGACGAACAGATCTGCTTGTCCGCTGGTGGTTTCACCGAGCGAGAGCACCTGTTGATTTTCCAGCTCCGCAAGTTTTTGCCGCGCGTGCAGCAGTACGCCATTTGGCACACCTGCTAGTTTAGCAACTTCTAACCCAAAACTGCGATTCGCGGGTCCCTCTTGAATATGGTGCATGAATACAACGTGGTCCTCGTGCTCTGTAGCATCCAGATGCACATTCGCCATAGCGACGTAGTCATCGGGTAGTGCGGTAAGCTCGAAGTAGTGTGTCGCAAAAAAGGTAAGAGCGCGAACTCGTTCGGCCAGTGCTACGGCCGCCGCCCAAGCAATGCTCAGCCCATCGAAGGTGCTTGTGCCGCGGCCGACCTCGTCCATAAGCACCAGGCTGCGATCTGTCGCATTGTGAAGAATGTTCGCCGTCTCGGTCATTTCAACCATAAACGTCGAGAGGCCACTGGCGAGGTCGTCGGACGACCCAATTCGGGTAAAGATGCGGTCGACTAACGATAGGGTGACGCTTTGTGCAGGCACGAATGCACCACAGTGGGCCAGCAAAGTAATCAGCGCATTTTGCCGCATATACGTAGACTTACCACCCATATTGGGGCCCGTTATCAATAACATTCGCCGAGCATCATTGAGCAAGGTGTTATTGGCAATAAAAGGCCTATCACTGACTTGCTCAACGACCGGATGACGACCGCCCGTAATATCGAGTTGCACCGCGTCACTAAAGGTTGGCCTATTCAGCGTCAGCGCATCTGCACGCTCCCCAAAGCAAGCGAGTACGTCGAGGTCGCACAAAGCGTTGGACGTTTTTTGGAGAGCGAGAAGGTCATCTGCGACGCGCTCGACAAGCGCATCGTAGAGGTGTTTCTCCCGAGCGAGCGCTCGACTGCGGCTCGATAGTGCTTTGTCCTCAAACAGCTTCAGTTCAGGCGTGATGAAGCGCTCGACGTTTTTAAGTGTTTGGCGACGCCGGTAGGTATCGGGCGCGAGATCAGACTGTTGGCGACTAATCTCAATGTAATAACCGTGGACCCGGTTATAGCCGACCTTGAGTGTGGAGAGCCCCGTAGCCTCTCGCTCTCTGCGCTCTATATCGACGAGGTATTCACCGGCGTTTTCGCTGATACCGCGCAACTCATCTAATTCCTCATCATAGCCCTGAGCGAGCACACCGCCATCGCGAATGACCACGGGGGGGGCCTCCACCAGCGCTTTGCTCAGCAGCTCACAAAGAGCCGGATAATCACTGATATCTGCTACCAGCGTAGTCAGCCGCTCAGAGCGTGCTGGAACGGCCGATACCAAGGTGGGCAGGGCCCATAAGCTGTCGCGCAGGCGTGTTAGATCCCGAGGGCGAGTAGAGCGAAGCGCCACCCGCGCGAGAATGCGCTCCATATCGGCAATAGGCTTGAGTTGCTGGCGTACTGCCTCGTAGCCATAGTTACTTTTGAGCTGCTCAACGGCGTCAAGACGTGCCTCTAACTCTTCACGCAGGCGAACGGGACGATGCAACCACCTTTTCAGGTGGCGTGTACCCATTGCCGTTACGGTGGCGTTGTAGACCGAAAAGAGTGTGTTGTCCTCATTGCCGTGGATATTTTTATCAATTTCAAGGTTACGACGTGTCGCAGCGTCCAAAACCACGGCTTCGCTTTGGCGCTCGTGGCGTATTGCAGCCAAGTGAGGCAGTTCGTTGCGCTGAGTATCTTTTACGTAGTCCAGCAAAGCGCCAGCTGCGGAAATAGCCAGGACCAAGTCTTCACAACCAAACCCGCTCAAATCCCGGGTCTGAAACTGCTGGTTGAGCGCACGTCGAGCGGCTTCCTCGTCAAACTGCCACGCTGCGAGCCGACGGATTGCCACATGATCACCCAGCGAGGGTAGGCTCGCATCTTCGGACACGAGTACCTCGGCAGGAGCGAGGCGCTGCAGCTCTGCGGCGAGCGCTTCTTCTCCCGACATTTCCGAGACTAAAAAACGGCCACTGCTCACGTCCATCCACGCGACACCGCAGTCCATTTGCTGTCTGAAGACTGAGACAATTAGTGAGTCGCCACTGGCATCGAGTAACGACTCATCGGTCAAGGTCCCGGGGGTGACGATTCGAACAACTTTTCGCTCTACGGGGCCTTTTGACTCAGCGGGGTCGCCTATTTGCTCAGCGATAGCGACCGAGAAACCGGCTCTGACTAATCGGGCAAGGTAACTCTCCGCTGCGTGAAACGGCACACCCGCCATTGGGATCGGTTCTCCTGCTGACTTTCCACGAGATGTCAGGGTGATATCCAATACCGGCGCAGCTATCTCAGCGTCCTGATAAAAGAGCTCGTAAAAGTCACCCATCCTGTAAAACAGGAGTTCATCAGGATGCGCCGCTTTGATGGTTAAAAACTGACGCATCATCGGTGTGTGCTGACTTGTGTCGGGTGATGAGGACATGGATGCCTGTAGGCTAAAAATTCAAAGCGAGAGGATAGGTCAAAAGGCGCTCGCTTTAAATCCCGTCAAGTAATATCGGTGGGGTTTCTTGCACGCTGGTGGGTTTAAAAATCTCAGGTACTAGGCGGATCTGGTTATCTTGTTCGTTTACCGTTATTGTCGCTGAAATCACAGTCACCCTGGGGCAGGTCATGCTTAAAAGAAGCCTATTTATCTGCGGTATTTTCGTCGCACCTTTCACATCAGCTGCAACCATCATTCACGCGGGACACCTGTTCGATACCGAGAGCGGCAAGTTGCTTGAGAAGCAATCTGTGATTATCGAATCTGGGCGTGTTATGTCGGTGGAATCGGGCTTTATTGAATCCCAGGGCAACGAGGTGATCGATCTCAGCGCGTCGTACGTGTCGCCTGGGTTCATGGACATGCATGTGCATCTGGACGGCGAGCTCAACCCACCCGCAAGTTACTCGGAAGAATTTTTCATGAATTCGGCCGACATTGCATTGCGCTCGAGCGTTTTCGCTAAGCGAACTTTGGATGCAGGGTTTACAACTGTGCGCGATTTGGGCGCGGGCGATATCCAAGCGATCTTTGCATTAAGAGATGCGATTGCAAAGGGGCTCGTTGACGGTCCGCGTATTTTTGCCGCGGGTAAGGCCATGGCCACTACGGGAGGCCATGGGGACCCTACGAATGGCATACGCGCGGATTTGCGCGGTGACCCCGGTCCCAAACAGGGTGTTATCAATGGCCCTGACGACGCCTACAAAGCAGTTCGTCAGCGCTATAAGGACGGGAGCGATGTCGTAAAGTTGACCGTGACCGGCGGTGTGCTCTCGTTAGCAAAGAGCGGTGATAACCCCCAATTCACGGACGAAGAATTGCAGGCGGTTGTCAGCGCCGCGAAAGACTACGATTTTGTCGTAGCAGTTCACGCCCATGGCGCGACGGGTATGAAACGAGCTATTCGAGCCGGCGTCGACTCCGTAGAGCACGGCACGTACATGGACGAGGAAGCAATGCGTCTTATGCGTAAGCAGGGTACTTGGTACGTCCCTACAATTTCGGCCGGGAAATGGGTGGGCGACCTGGCCGAGCTCGATGACAAGCTTCCAGCTGTCGTCAGGCCCAAAGCCGCAGCCATTGGCCCTTTGATTCAGGACACCTTCGGTGAGGCCTATAAAGCCGGTGTGAAAATAGCCTTTGGTACTGACGCGGGTGTCTCTCCGCACGGTTTAAACGGGAGAGAGTTTCGCTTCATGGCGGAAGCGGGTATGCCGGTCATGGAAACCATTCAGGCGGCGACTGTTAACGCTGCGAAGCTTCTTAGGGTAGAGGACGAGCTGGGACAGATCGCACCGGGTTTTCATGCTGATATCGTGGCATTTGATAGTAACCCTCTCGAAGATGTGGGTGTGTTGGAGCGTCCCAGTTTTGTGATGAAGGCGGGCTCAGTACTCCGGAACGACGGCGTATGAGGGGCAGGCTATTTTTTTTATTACTGACGCTTTTTACCTCGCCGATAAGCGCTGAAGAGCCGCCCGTTGCGATCGCACTGCATGGCGGTGCCGGGACGATCGAGCGTGCTCGAATGACACCAGAGCAGGCAATGGCGTATTCCCGCTTCTTAGACGAGGCGATTGTTGAGGGGCATCGCCAGCTTAAAGCGGGCGCGGTGGGCCTTGATGTTGTTGTGAATATTATCCAGCGCATGGAGGACTCTCCGCTCTTCAATGCGGGGCGCGGTGCGGTCTACACATGGGAGGGGCATCATGAGCTCGATGCATCGATCATGCATGGCGCCGAGTTGGATGCGGGAGCCGTTGCGGGCGTGACGACCGTTAAGTCTCCAATTGCCCTTGCGCGCGCCGTCATGGAGCGGTCTCCTCATGTCATGTTGGCATCTCGTGGTGCCGAGCGGTTTGCTGCGGAGCAAGGGTTTGAAGGGGTGCCAGAGGGTTACTTTGACACCGAGCGTCGACAAAAGGCACTTGAAGCCTATAAACGGGCACGGCAGGCGGGCCTGTCGCCCAATCCCGATTACAAGTTCGGAACCGTTGGCGTTGCCGTCCTCGACACTATGGGTAACTTGGTTGCCGGCACCTCCACCGGTGGTATGACAGGCAAACGCTGGGGGCGCATTGGTGATGCCCCTGTGATCGGCGCGGGTACCTATGCGAATAACGCCTCCTGCGCGGTTTCTGCAACGGGTCATGGTGAGTACTTTATTCGACATACGGTAGCCCGCGACGTGTGCGCGCGGATGGAGCTTGCCGGTGAATCCTTGAGCCAAGCCGCTGACGAGGTGGTCAATAAAACGCTCGTCAGGGCGGGCGGGGACGGGGGGATTATCGCCGTCGATGCCAAAGGTAATGTTGCGCTCACGTTTAATACCCCGGGCATGTACCGCGCCAGTATCAACGCGTTGGGAGAGAAGGTGGTGGGTATTTTTGGCGATGATTGATCACACGGTGGCCTGAACAGGGTTCGCTTCCAAATTAATTTCCCCCTCTCGCTGCTGTGTGCAGCGAATTGTCTGTCGCCTTTGACGACAGGTGCTAGGCAGTGATGTTTTTTTTTCTGCGTTTACCTCTAAACTCGTTTGCATTCAGGAAACAAAACACTGATTATATATACAGTATTCGTTAAGCGGCATCGAAGTGTGCCAAAGGGAGAAACTCATGGATCCTAATAAGCAAAAAGCGTTGGACGCAGCACTGGCCCAAATTGAGCGTCAGTTTGGTAAAGGTACAGTCATGCGCATGGGTGACTACGAGCAGGTGGCGATTCCCGCCATCTCAACCGGCTCGTTGGGTTTGGATATTGCGCTCGGTATCGGCGGTCTTCCCCGAGGCCGAATTTGCGAAGTCTACGGCCCTGAGTCCTCGGGAAAAACAACCTTAACCCTGCAAGTCATTGCCGAAGCGCAAAAGCTTGGGGGTACGGCGGCCTTTGTTGACGCGGAGCACGCGCTCGATCCGCAGTACGCAGAGAAGTTAGGCGTGCGAATGGACGACCTCATTATGTCTCAGCCCGATACGGGCGAGCAGGCCCTGGAGGTCGCTGAAATGCTGGTGCGCTCGGGTGCGGTTGATGTCCTAGTGGTCGACTCAGTCGCCGCGCTAACCCCAAAGGCTGAAATTGAAGGCGACATGGGTGATTCGCATGTGGGTCTGCAAGCTCGCTTGTTAAGCCAGGCTATGCGTAAGTTAACCGGAGCGATTAAGCAGACGAATTGCCTCGTGATCTTTATTAACCAGATTCGCATGAAAATTGGTGTGATGTTCGGCAGTCCAGAGACAACGACCGGGGGTAACGCGCTTAAGTTCTATTCATCGGTGCGTCTCGATATTCGCCGCATTGGCGCCATTAAAGATGGCGATGAAATTGTGGGAAACGAGACGCGGGTTAAGGTGGTCAAGAACAAGGTGTCGCCACCCTTTAAGCAAGCTGAGTTCCAGATCATGTACGGCGCCGGCATCTATCACATGGGTGAAGTACTCGATTGGGGGGTAAAGCTGAACTTGGTCGATAAATCGGGTGCTTGGTATGCCTATAAGGGCGACAAGATTGGTCAAGGAAAGGCGAACGCAGCGAAGTTCCTCGATGAGAATCCCGCCATTGCCTCTGAGATCGAAGGCGAAATTCGACGTCAGACTATGAGCATCCCGTCTGATGAGTCCGATGCACCTGCTGAGCAGATCGAAGAAGTGACCACCGAGTAAGCACCGACGTGGAAGTAAAACCGTCGGATGTACGCCTTGCGGGTATGGACTTACTCGCGAGGCGAGAACACTCCTCCCAAGAGATCATTACCAAGCTTAAAAAACGGTTTGGTAAACGATTAGAGAGTGATGCCGTCATCCACGACGCAGTGGACCAGCTGACTCTTGAGGGGTTGCTGAGTGATCAGCGTTACGCGGCGTCGATGGCTCGCCAATTGGTGAATCGCGGCGCAGGTCCCTCCAAAGTCGCTTATGAGTTGCGTCAGAAGGGCTGTGATCCTGATGCGGCACTCGTTGATGCGTTTCCAGACGGGGTTGACTGGTTTGCCGCGGCGGAGGACGTTTACGACCGCAAGTTTGGTGCAAAGCCAATGCCAGAAGAATGGGAGCTTAAGCAAAAGGAGCGCGCCAAGCGTGGGCGTTTCATGAGCTCACGCGGGTTCGCGCCGTCGCACTTCATGCATCTTCTCGAAGCCACGTCTGACGAGTGAGTCAGTTGCAACTACACAGAACGGGTTGAACTCGTGCTGGTGTCTTACCAGCGAAGACTTAGAGGTCTGCGGCTACGGTAGGTCTCCAAGTAGCGCACCGCGCAGATCGCGCGCTTTTTGTTGAACAAGCTCCGCGTTGTCGGGCCCCATGCGAAGCACTTGCTTCTGGAGTGGGGTGAGCGACTCCAACTCAGGGTCTTTGTACGCCCAGTTCGCTTCGTCGCGCACCAGCTCGGCGTTTTCGGGCAGGGTGGGCGTTGCCAAAATATGTGTGGTTGCAGCAAGTGCGGCGCCGCGAATATCAAAGTCGTTGACACCCATGCGCGACAGGGCCGTGGTAGCCAATGACTCATAGTCATTGAACACCGCCATGATGGCCGCTACATCAAGGCTATTGACCCAGTTAGCAAAGCCGTCGTAGCGAGCGAAGCCGATAGGGTTCATCGTCACTCGCACACCATCTTCCAACGTCGGGAATACACTCGCCGGTTTTCCTACCGGTAAAAGCTTATACGGCACCTCGCCACGACGCAGGGCATCGACGATGGCGACACTGCGTTCAACAACGTAATCGCCCGCGACAAATTGCTTGAGTGCTTTGCCGCCATTAAGGCTGTCGATGACCTCTCGCGCAAAGCTGTCTGCAGTTTCCTCTGTTACCGCAGGTGGGGGTGGGGGCGGCGGGGCAACAGGCTCGGGAACGAAAGCGGGGACAGATTCTGGCTCTGGCTCTACTTCCACGACAACGGGCTCTGCAATTTCAACCGGCTGAACGACCGTAAAGTCTTCCATTGGTTGTGACTCGCCGTAATCCCCGGTTGCCAAAACAAACACCAGTGTGGCGAGAATCAGGGCAAAGATGATCCCTAAGATGACTGGTTGAACTTTCGCGTCTGGCTGCTCATCTGACATTGGTTTACCCCCGGTTGTTTTTTATAGACAAGAGGGTACCCAAGAAAGTTCATTGGATCGATATGATCCGGCAACTTAAACCCGCGTTTTACAGCAGTTCGGGTGGTCTATCTGGCTTGGCGTACGCATATCGTTGCCCTGGAGCCACCTCATGATAAGCGTCCAGTCCCACTGCCGCCACGAGACCCAGTGTGTGCAGGTCTACCGAGCCGTCGTCTCGAAGTGCGTCGTCGCTGAATTGAACACTCTCGACGCCACCTATGATTAGATGCGTCCCATTAATCGCCAGAGGTTGGTGTTCTGCTAGTTTGAGACCGATCTGCAGCGGTGACTCCGCCACAAAAGGTGCTTTGATGGGCATCTGCCAGCTGGGCTCAAAACCACAGGCTTCAAACTCTGACTGCTCACGTGGGAATCGCGCTGATGTGTGATGCCCGCGCTGAGTCATCTCGGGTGTCAACGCGTTAAATGTGTACCATCCCGTATCAAGAATATTTTCGAGTGTATGACGTTCAGTGCCCTCGGGTGCGGGCCGGATGATCATGCCGAGAAGGGCAGGGGCTGCGCCGATATGAAAACACGCGTTAATGGCTGAAAGGTTTGTGTGGCCTTTCGTATCCGCGGTTCCGACCAGCACAACTGGCTTGTAGCCAGGAAGGCTGTTGATTAACGCCGCGCGGTGCCGCCGGGGTAGCGCGTCAATCTCACGTTTGTCGAGAATCATTCTGCGGCCTGATTTTCTGGTCTCGTCGCAGGACGTTGGCGTTCTCCGTAGAGCCCCTCATAACGACGTTGTGCCCAGAATGCATAGACCGGATCGACAATGTTTCGAATACCGGGCCAGCGTAGCCATGCCCACAGTGCACCAAATCGGGTGTGCTGCCAGGCCGCAACGTTCGCGTCGGCCCCGACTACCCACTTGTCACCTCGCTTAAGGTGTAAGTTCAAGAGTAAGTCTTCTTTACTTGGCATGCCTTCAGAGATCTCAAGCCCGTGAATATCAACGAGGGCGAGGCTGTCTCGCTTTAGTTTTGCCAGGTGTTTCATCTCGCGTGCACACAAGGGGCAAGCGCCGTCGTAATAAAGGGTTTCCTGCTCGGTGTTGCACGACTCAGTGTCAGATTGCATAGGAAGGCTCTCGATGTCCGCAGACCTGTGTACAGGCCGCGAACTGTAAAGGCTCGCAACGCTAAGCGGGAGAACTGCTCAGGTCTCGTCCACCTCTGACGTCGCCATATCAGAAAGTAAGCGCTTTATGCTCTCGGCAAGTTTGAGTTCATCACCGCGCTTAAAACCAATGTGAATCTCTCTGACACGACCCTGTCCGTCGAGTAAGTAGCCAGAGGGCATGCCATCAACGGCGAAGGTGCGTGCAATATCGCCCTCTGTATCGATGACGACAGGGTAGTCAACAGAGTAGCGCTTAAGAAAATCCCAGGCGTCCTCTTCGACTACGTCAATACTAATAGCAAGAAATTGCACGGGATCATCGGCAAACTGCGAATTCAGTGCGTTTAATGCCGGCAGAGAGAGGCGGCACGGCCCGCACCAGGACGCCCAGAAATCCACGTACGTTATTTTTCCCCGAAAGTCCGAGAGTGATAGATCGCCCTCAGCGTTTTCAATGGCGGGAAGAGTCCACTCTGGCGCTGGAATAGGGGGGTTCACTGTTACAACGGAGTTGCCCCCCGCGCCGTAAGTTGCCATGGGCGAAGTTAGAAGTATGCCTAGCAGTAAAGCACGTAATTTCATTAAATAAGACTCTCTGTTTTTACTATCTACGTTACTTGGGACGGACTCGTTCAGCATTTTAACTTCTTACGCAAAGAACCGAGCTCGGGGACTGATTGCAATTGTAGCGAAATACGAGGGTTTCTTTGTCCAAGTCCTGTAGTCGGCTTCGTCCGCGACCGTGCCATGTTTTTAAGTCCCGAGGAATTTAATGTCGCACTTAAAGGGAAATCAATGACAGTTCAGTGCAAAGTCGCTAATTTAAGCATTGGGGTTATGAAGAACGCTTACGTGAGTGCCGCCGTATATTGCGCTGAGGGGGAGGTAATGGCTTTTAAAAAAAGTCGCCAGCATGGCATGACGCTTTTGGAGCTTATGATCGTAGTGGCCATCATTGGTATCTTGGCCACTATCGCTATTCCGTCTTTTAACGATCAGGTTATGAAGTCACGCAGGGCTGAGGCCAGAAATGCGTTGTTTGACGGTCAGTTGAAGCAGGCAGAATACTTTGCAAATAATTTAACGTATGGCTGGCGAGGCCAGATTGGCGCAGATGAATTCACCGCAAACAACTATTACCGTATTACCGTTAGGAAGCCCGATGGTGAAGACTTCACTACAGGTTTTGAAATGCGCGCGACACCGGTGAGCGGTGAGGGGCAAGAAAATGACACCCTATGCACTGGTAGTAGCAGTCCTCTGTATTTTTGTGTTGATGAAACGGGGGTTATCAGCACTTGGGATTGCGCTCCACAGTCTTGTTGGTGATTACCAGTGCTTTACTTGCCTTGTTCGTGGTGTTCGCTTGTAGTTGGGTTCGTTTGAGTCATTGGGGGACCACACAGAGAGACCGACCACATAGCGAGACATAGCCACAGCCACAAAAAAGCCGGCGTCTTGCGAGGCCGGCTTAGCGAACAGGTCTGCAACTTAGCGATTTCTCCCCAGACGCTCGTGCGCATCAACCCATTCGTTGGTCCGTGTTGCTTTATCGACGCGGGTTGCAGCAGCCAGTGAGAGCTCGCCTGCAACCACGAGACCCGCCGCGATTTCACACAGCTTCAATGCGCGATCTTTTCCAAAGCAATCCATCATCTCAAGGCACTCACGTTGCGTAGGCAAACTAGTTCCGCCGCCATAGCTCGCCATAATGATCGAGGGAAGGGTAATCGAGAAGTAATGATCGCCTTCACGCGTCATGCGCTGATACACAGTGCACTGGTTGGACTCTCCGATGTTAGCGAGATCCTGTCCGGTCGCGGCGTAAAGTGCGGCCAAACCGTTTGCAGGGTGGCTTGCGTTATTAGAGCTTGAGGTCGTTAGTGCTGACAACGTGGTGATTTGATAGCCGTATTGCATCTGTTCCGGCGTGATACGGAGGTTGTCCATCAGGACCTTGCGAGGAATGGTAACCTCGGCAGTCACACGACGGCCTCGACCTTTGAGCATATTGACGGCTGAGGTTTTCTTTTCTGTGTCCCAGTTGCCAGAGAGCATGTAGTTCTTGAGTGCGCCTGGGTAGTTCTTGCGAATCCACTCACAAGCAAAGAACGTCGCTCGGCTGGTCATATTTTGACCTGCAGCATCGCCAGTAGAGTAATCAAACCGGCAAGCCACGAAGTTGTGAGTATGGTAGTTCTCGAGTTCTAACAGTTTACCCACTGACGTCGTGCTCTCTGCCTGCTCCTTTATGGCCTCGAAGTTGGCTCGAAGCCATACTTGGAAGTCACGGGCCTCACGCGCATCGTTGAAAATAAACAGCGGTGCGCGCTGCATAGACTCAGCAGAAACGGTTGTCTTGACGCCGCCTGACTCGCGAATCACTTTCATGCCGCGGTTGTAACTGGCAAGCATGGTGCCTTCCACGGTTGCCATGGGAACGAAAAACTCACCTTTGGCGTATTCGCCATCGACTAAAAGCGGACCTGCGATACCAATGGGTATCTGAGCGACGCCCCAGATATTTTCAATGTTGCCCGACATGACATGCGGATCGTACGAAAACTGCTTGGTGTGATTGAGCGTTACACCCGTCTCCGTCTCGATGAATGCTTGTCGCTCGGCAATAATCGCAGGACTGTAATCGTCCTCCGGTGAGCGAGGAATCTTGGCGCGTTCGTCACCCATTATCAAAGAATCCGCGCTTTGGCGGCGTTGTATTGGTTGACTAAGGTTGCGATGTATTCGCCGGCTGTTTCACGCGCTTTTACCGCGCCAATGCCCTGACCTGAACCCCAAATATCCTTCCAGGCTTTGGCGTCAGTGTTGCCACCAGAACCAAAATCCATCTTAGTTGGATCGCTTTCGGGAAGGTTGTTGGGGTCAAGACCTGCGTTCTCGATGGAGGGCTTCAAGTAGTTGCCATGAACCCCGGTAAACAGGCTGCTATAAACGATGTCATCAGCGCCACAGTCAACGATGGCTTGCTTGTATCCATCGTCGGCGTTGGCTTCCTCGGTCGCAATAAAGGCAGAACCGATGTAGCCCATATCGGCGCCCATCGCTTGCGCGGCCAGCACTGAATCACCCGTGGCCATAGACCCGGACAGCAAAAGAGGGCCGTCGAACCATTCACGGATCTCCTGAATAAGGGCAAAGGGTGAGAGCTGGCCCGCGTGGCCACCTGCACCGGCCGCTACCGCAATAAGACCATCTGCGCCTTTGCTCACTGCGCTCTTAGCGAAGCGGTTGTTGATGATGTCGTGAAGCACGATGCCACCCCAGCCGTGAACCTGATCATTCACCCATTGTTTTGCACCGAGGGAAGTAATGATGACGGGCACTTCGTACTTCTCGCACATGTCCATATCATACTTAAGACGGGCGTTAGAGCCGTGAACAATTTGGTTAACCGCAAAAGGCGCGGCTTTATTGTCCGGGTTGTTCTTGTCGTGATCCTTAAGTTCTGAGGTGATGCGCTCCAGCCACTCTTCCAGCACGGGCTCGGGACGCGCATTGAGCGCAGGGAAGGAGCCAATGACACCGGCCTTACACTGTGCGATCACGAGATCGGGATTCGAAATAATGAACAGTGGTGAACCAATAACGGGGATCGAAAGGTTGTCTTTTAGAATTGCTGGTAAGGCCATGTGAGTCTCCAAATAACGCAGGAATTGCTGTCGCGGTGGACAGTTGACAATTTTTTCGGATTTGAACTTACAGTATGTTTTTTTAGCCAGCAAGCAAACCCGACATGATTCCTCGTATTCATCATCATTTTGCCCGTGCATAATGTTGTCACTTAGCCAGTGGCGAGCACTTATGTATCACCAGCACTTTGGACTCAACGAGGCCCCGTTTTCTATCGCGGTGAATCCTCGCTATTTATTCATGAGTCAGCGACACAGGGATGCGCTTGCGCATCTTCTCTACGGTGTGAGCGGTGGCGGCGGATTCATCTTGCTAACCGGGGAGGTGGGTACTGGAAAGACAACGGTCAATCGTTGTTTACTCGAGCAGTTGCCCGATACTACTGACCTGGCCATCATTTTAAACCCCGCATTGAGCGCCGTGGAGTTATTGGCCACCGCCTGTGATGAGCTAAAGATTGACTACCCTCGTGGCACGCAAAGCCTCAAAGAGTTAACGGACGCTTTGCACCGGTACCTGCTTGATAACTATGAGCGCGGCCGAAAGACCGTTCTTATGATTGATGAAGCGCAACACCTTGATTTTAATGTGCTCGAGCAGATTCGGCTACTTACAAACCTCGAAACCAATGATGAAAAATTGCTACAAATTATTCTCATTGGCCAGCCTGAACTAACAGAGAAATTGTCTCGTCCCGAGCTGCGCCAACTGAATCAGCGTATTACGGCGCGCTATAATCTTCAGCCACTGAACCTGCAGGAGACAACCGCGTACATCAAACACAGGCTGGAGGTGGCGGGATTGCGAGGTGGTGTAAGCCTCTTTGAGACTGCGGCGATCAAGCAGGTCCATGCCCTGACGCGGGGGATTCCGAGATTAATCAACGTGCTTTGCGATCGTGCGCTGCTGGGTGCTTACGGTCAGCAGCGTGGAGGTGTGAACAAAAAGCTAATCGGTCAGGCTGCATCGGAGGTCTTTGGTGGGCCAGCCACCCAGCCTTCATCTTTCCCAGCCCTTTCTCTATGGATTGTGCTGGTGACGGTCATCGCGATTGCGGGCCTGGTCATTGGAGTCTGGATGAGCCAAGCGAGCGGGCCTTTTGACAAGGCGGACCGCGTATCTTTGAATGACGAGCCACCGGTAGAGGGCGAGCCGAAGCTAGCCTCAAGTTCAGCACTGACTGAGCCTGCTGAGTTAGTCCCTTCAGCCTCGTCAGTACAACCCATACAGCCAACACCCGCGATCGGTGACACAACAAATCGTTCTATCGTTGAGAGCGACGGTGCTGTAACGGTCTCGCCAGCGGTCTCCACACCGCGGTGGCAACTCAGTTTACAAGAGGCGAGCAATGTTCTTTGGCAAGCGGCGATGGATTCCCCCGTGCCGACATCGGTCTGTCCACCCCCCCAGATCACCGGTTTACAATGCACACGTGAAACTGTTCAGGTGTGGAATGAGTTGATAAAACTCAACCGACCCGTTTTATTGGAAATGGTGACTGAAGATAAATTTGCAGCCGCGGCCTTTGTATTGTTCTTTAAAGACGCTTCAGCACTCACCTGGACGCGCGAGGGGCTTTTGGAGGTCTCGTTGGCGGAGCTTGCTAAAAGATGGTCTGGGGGTGTGCAGTATCTATGGCAGGCGCCGAAAGGTTGGAAGGGCAGCGTGAGGCTCGGTGATAAGTCGCCCATTGTGGACCTGCTTGCTCAGATGTTTGCAACGCTTGATGGCATGAGCGTGCCAGAGGTTAAGGTCTACGGTCCCGCTCTAGAAGCTCGCGTTCGACTGTTTCAAGAGGCTGAGGGCATTGTTTCCGACGGTGTTGTTGGCGAACAAACAATACTGAGACTGAATGATCGCTTGGGCATTGGTTTAACGTCACAACGAGCGGTTAATAGAAGCGCAATCTGGCCCGTTGAACCCCCGATTGCGAACACTCAAGACATGCGAGATCTGCGCTGATGTCGATGATTCTTGATGCGATGAGGCGTTCGAAGGAGGGTGAGACGAGGGGCTCAGATGTCCCAACCGTTGATACCGTACATTTCATGCCGGATCCTGAGCCGCGGTTCTCTCGATGGCAGCTTCTCGTTTTGATCGCCGTTATAGTTGCGCTCATCGGTATCTCAGTTGGGGTGCTTTCCACGCTTGAGGGCGAGCCTCGGGCTGGGAGCGGCACCGCGTCTAACTTGACACCCACGTATACTTCGACGGACACCCGCACGCCCAGTGGGGCGCCAGCTGAGTCGTTATCTCAGCGGCCGGGCGCTGTTCAAAAGCCGGTCGACGCTGCGCGTCCTTCCGGCGATGAGCGTCCGAGTAAAGCGCGCGAATCTGCCGCGGCTGCTCAAGTGGGTCGTTCTTTGCAAAGCACGAATTCAACCCCTGGGACAAAACTTGAGAGTAGGGGTCAGGCGCTCAATGGGCGCGCGCTGGGTAACGCCGCAGTTGCCTCTGAGTTACCTCGTCCGAATTTGCTTGATGCATCCGGGACACGGGTCAGTGCGGCAGTGCCACGCAAATCTGTGCCTAAAACTGAAGAGCTTGAGTCGATTTATCGTGCAATGCAGGAAGAGGCGAGCGATGTCACGCCGCCAGAGGGTGGGGGTAAAAGCACATCGGCAGTGGAGCAGAAGCCCGGTGAGGGGGCATCGCCGTCTGCGCAGAGCGAATCCCCACCCATTGATTTTGCAGATATTCTAGCCGCTGCACAAAATGAGTTCGGTGTGACGCCTTTAGTGGAGAGTACTGAACCGTTACTTGAAACTCTGTCTCAACAGGTAAAGGACGATATTCCATCGCTGATTTACAGCGAACATAACTATGATCCGGCGGGCGACTCTTTCGTGATCCTAAACGGAAAATCACTCAGAGAGCGCCAACGCGTGGGTGCGTTTACCGTAATCGATATCCTGCCCGACAGTGTGGTGCTGAGATGGCGTGAGACTCAATTTAGGGTCCCTGCGCGAAACAGCTGGATAAATATGTAGGTATGAAGGCCTGTCAGTCTGGGCACGTCTGCAAAAGCAAGCCTAGCCGAAGAGCAGGCGTTCATGCCAAGTGGTGACTGTTGCGACGCCACGCCACGCGACCCAACCCAAGCCACGCCACACTCCGGCAAATCTGCAAGATGTGTGACGAGCAAGCCCTTTTGAAAGGGCTTAGCCCGTGTTGCTGATGGTGCCAGACTTACGGCATTTAGGGTGCGGGGTTTGGAATGCGTTGTTGTATTGCTTCAATGCCCTTTAAGACCTCTTTCTCCAGTGTCACATCGAGACTGTCGATGTTCATTTTCAGCTGCTCCATGCTGGTGGCACCGATAATATTTGTCAGTACAAAGGGGCGTGTATTCACAAAGGCAAGTGCCATATGAGTTGGGTTCAAGCCATGCTGGTCAGCAAGCTGAAGATATTGTTCGGTTGCTTCGAGCGTTTCTGAGCCGTCGTATCGTGTGAAGCGCTCAAACACAGCCATTCGCGAGCCCTCGGGCTTGGCACCATGCCGATATTTGCCTGTGAGCAAGCCCATACCGAGGGGCGAGTAGGCGAGAAGTCCTACATCCTCTCGGTGAGACACCTCAGCCATAGCAATTTCATAGGTTCTATTTAGAAGTCCGTAGGGGTTTTGAATGCACTCAACTCGCGGCAGCCCCTCGCGGTTAGCAAGCTCCAAAAATTTCATGGTGCCCCAAGGGGTCTCATTGGACAGGCCAATTGAGCGGATCTTGCCAGCAGACACGAGCTCTTGGAGTGCGCGCAGCGTCTCTTCGATGGGTGTCTCCGGTTGGTCACGATGGAAATAGCCCCGCTGGCCAAAGAAGTTGGTGTACCTGTCGGGCCAATGAAGCTGATAAAGATCAATGCAGTCTGTTTGCAGTCGCCTTAGCGAGCCGTTAACCGCTTCGACAAGTTGCTCTTGAGTGAAGCGAGGTCCGCCTCTCAAATAATGGAACTCAGGGTTAGGGCCCGCCGCTTTGGTGGCTAGCACGTATTTGTCGCGCAGGCCCGTTTTCTTAAACCAGGTGCCAATGTATTCCTCTGTGCGCCCCTGCGTCTCAGCGCGCGGTGGCACCGGATACATCTCGGCCGCATCCAGCATGTTGATGCCCCGATCCAGAGCGTAGGAAATCTGCTCGTGCGCTTCGGCCTCTGTATTTTGTTGACCCCACGTCATGGTCCCGAGACAAATTTTTGAGACTTCTTTTGAGTCGATAGTTCGTAAGGTCATGGTTACAACTCCAAGTATTGCATCATTGCTTGATAAATTTCGCGCTGTCGCATGAAGGGCGTGAGTACCGTATTGCCCTGCTCGTTGGCAAAGATAGGCACATTCGCGCCCGTGTGCTCTTCAGAGCGGATGTTGTTGGTTGCGTAATTTATGCGCATTAGAGATCCCTCCGGTGTCTCAACTCGGGCGACTTTGCCGGGACTAAAGACAGGTATAGGAAGCCCCGTATAGAGGGTTGGATCGGGGACGATTTGCGCCGCTTGAGCGTGATCCGCGGTCACAATAACCAGCGTGTCAGGGTTGCGCGCCGCATAGTCGTTGACGACCGAGAGAGCCTGTTCGAGTTGCTCTATTTCACCAATAGACCCACAGGGGTCGCGGACATGACTTTGCTTATCGATCGATGCGGACTCGATGGTCAGAAAAAACCCTTTTTCGTTATCGCGGCTCAGGTGATCAATAGCGAAACGGGTCATGCTCTCAAGAGGTGGCATCGCCTCAAATGATGGGTTGTCTACACAGGCAATCGTGTCTGGTTGGGTAATGGAGCCGATCATTTCGTGTGCGAGGTTGAGCCAGCTACGCTCGATATCCTCGGCAGAGCGGCCGTTCGACCCCTGCCATTTTACGGGCATCGTATCTTCGGCGAAGAGCCCGACCACGCGCCCCGCGTAGCGATCGCCGAGCTGGTCTTTGCGGGTCAGCACGGTCGCGCCAGCTTCAGTAGCCATATCGAGGGCGCTGGGGTCGTTTTCGAAGCGAGCCGCAAAGTGCTCCATGCCACCACCTAAGATCAGGTCGACATTGGCCTTTGCTAGTTGCTCAGCTATTGACCCTGCGCCGCCGTTTTCGACGAGGTCGCGTGGGCATCCCTCAAAGGTAACACCATATTTCTTTCCACCTCTGATGGAGACGGGGCTCTCACAGGCCCTTACTCCTACGTGCGCTGCAAACGCGGCAGGCGTTGCGTCGGTAACAGAGGCAGTGCTGACGATACCTGTCTTGTAGCCGACGGCCGCTGCAGCTTCTAATACCGTTTGGACCCTTTCGTCGTCCCTGTCTTTACCGACACGACCAATTCTAGTAACCGCCCCCGTGGCAAGTGTCGTTGCGGTGTTCGCGGAGTCTGCAACATAAATAGCGCCTCCCGCTGCGTCGACCGTCTCGACTTGAACGGCCCCCCTGAAGGGCATTGTGTCTAAGATTAAGGTACCGCTTTGGCCCGATAAATAGTTTCGGCCCATGGTGACGTGCTGATCATCAAAGCCATCGCCAACAATGAGAATGACGGATTTAGGGTTGGCGTTTACGAGCGGCCCCATTGCGAGACAAGCAATAGCCACAAGTAGCGCGGGAGCGTTGAATAATTTCATGCGTTAGAAATCTGCAGGCAGTGGTGTGAAGCGCAAGAGCATAAACCCATCACGTTCGGATAAAAACCCTGACAAGGCGGGCGAGGCTTGAGACAAGGTGGTCGCAAGGAAACATCTGATATGCCATCATCCGTCGCTGATTTAATTGGAGGTCCCTCTGGTGAGAAAGTTTCAAAAAAACACCCAAGCGATAATCGCGACGCCCTTGCTTATGTTGGCGCAACCTAGCTTAGCTGCAGACACTGGCCACACAGCGTGGATGCTCACCGCGACAGCACTTGTGCTGTTCATGACCATCCCTGGCTTGTCCCTTTTCTATGCCGGCCTTGTGCGTGCGAAGAACGTACTCTCTGTTTTGATGCAGTGTTTCGCCATAACGGGGCTGATGTCGCTGCTTTGGTTCGTGGCGGGCTACTCGATTGCTTTCGGAACCGACGGTGTAGAGCCAGGCGCCTACATTGGTGATATGGGGAACTTATTCCTGGCTAATGTCACCTTGGATTCAGTGCGCAATGGCATTCCAGAATCCTTGTTCGTTATGTTCCAAATGACCTTTGCGGTCATTACACCCGCCTTGATCGTTGGTGGTTTTGCTGAGCGAATGAAGTTCTCAGCGATGCTCCTTTTCAGTGCGGCTTGGATGCTTTTGGTTTATGCCCCCGTTTGTCACTGGGTTTGGGGCGGTGGCTGGCTTGGTGACATGGGGTTGCAAGATTTCGCGGGTGGAACCGTTGTCCATATCACCGCGGGAGTTGCTGCTCTGGTTGCCGCGGTTATGATGGGACCGCGCCGCGGATTTGGGCAAACGGCTATGCCTCCTCACAACCTAACCATTACTTTGACGGGCGCGGGTATGCTCTGGGTAGGCTGGTTTGGGTTTAATGCAGGTTCAGCGCTGGCGGCAGACAACAGCGCCGCTATGGCCATGTTAGTGACGCACCTCTCCGCAGCTTGTGGCTCGCTTGCGTGGATGACAATGGAATGGATTCGCCACGGCAAGCCCTCGGTGTTGGGTATCGTTACCGGCATGGTTGCAGGTTTAGGTACGATCACACCCGCGTCGGGTTCGGTGGGGCCGGCAGCGGCGGTTATCATTGGTCTATCAGCCGGTGTCGTTTGCTACTTTGCGACGATCACACTCAAAAACACACTCAAGATCGACGACAGCCTCGACGTTTTCCCCGTGCACGGTGTCGGCGGCATGTTGGGTACGATCTTGATTGGTGTCTTTGCTGCACCATCGCTGGGTATCTTCAGTGGTAATGGTTTCTCTGATGGTGTCAGCTCGATGGGCGGACAGCTTTACATTCAAATTTTCGGTGTCGTCGTGACGTTTGTGTTCGCCTTGATCGGAAGCTGGCTGCTTCTCAAGGTAGTCGATCAGCTTGTTGGCCTGCGCGTCGATGACGAACAGGAAACCGAAGGTCTGGATCTTGTTTTGCACGACGAGCGAGGTTACGACCTCTAGACGGCTTACTTAGCCATGGGGCAACGTGTCGGCTTCGGCGGCGTTGCCTCGCGCTTTACCTCGAGTTACTCCGCATCTTTAGGCATTTCAACAGTGATGCCTAGCTTCTCAAACACTGAGAGCGATTCAGCGACTTCCCAGATAGTAAGCGGGTGAGATTCTCTCCACTTCTCACTAAAACTGACTTTCAGCGTGTCCCCCTTTGCCTTTGCAGAGAACTCAGGATGGGCGGGTGGGGCATCGGCGTGTTTTAAGGTGACTGCCAATCGAAGTAGAACAAGCATTCTTGCCAGTTTTTGTTGCTTACCTCGAGGAATGTCGTCCAGAAGGTAGCTAGGTAGTTTTCCTCGATGTCCGCGCAAGAGCCGGCTGATAAAAATTTGGTCACCTTGTGAGAAGCCTGGCATGTCAGAGTTTTCAATGAGATAGGCCGAGTGACGATTGTAATGTTTTTGCGAAATGGCGATGCCAATTTCGTGGAGCCTTGCAGACCAAGAAAGTAGATCGACATCGTCCTCGTCTAGATTCCAAGGGCCTGCCGTCTGGGCGCAAAGGTGTCGCGCGTAGATGTCCACCATATCTGAATTTGCCATGTCCGCGGCGTATCGTTGAGTCATGGCCTGCACGGTTCGCTCGCGGACATCCTCATGGCTACGTCGGCCAATCAGGTCGTAAATAGCGCCCTCTCGAAGGGCTCCGCTGGAGGTTCGCATAATGTCGACTTGCAGCACATCAAAGATCGCAAGCGTAATGGCAACCCCCGCAGTAATGACGCCTCTGCGCCGTTCATTGAGGCCTTCGAGATCAATCTCCTCGACGGAGTCAAACTGTAAGAGTGCTTTTTTTAATTTTTTTAGTGACTTGCGATCGATGCCGTCGTTGCGCCACCCGGCAGCTGAGATGAGTAATTCCACAGCTTGCAGTGTGCCTGAGGAGCCCACCGCTTCTGCCCAGTTTCGTCGCTTGAAGTGGCGCCTGATATGAGACACTTCGATGCATGCTTGCTCATACGCGCGCTTGAACCGCTTCTTATCGATTTTGCCGTCAGGAAAAAACTGCTCGGAGTAACTGACACATCCGAGCTGCAAACTTTCAAGCCGCTTAGGCTCGAATTGCGTACCCAAAATGAATTCCGTACTGCCGCCGCCGATGTCGACAACCAGTCGGCTGCGCTCGTCATCGGCGAGCGTATGCGCAACGCCCAAATAGATGAGTCTTGCTTCTTCTCTCCCGTAGATCACGTCGACGGGTGCCCCAAGAATCGCCTCGGCGGGATCGGTAAACACATGACGGTTATGGGCCTGCCGCAGCGCATTTGTTCCGACCGCGCGGATTTTATCGGGCTTAACCGACGCTAGGAGTTGTTGGAAGCGTTCAATGCACGCCAACCCTCGCTGGATAGCATCGTCCGTCAGTTGGTGGTTCTTCAGTCCCTTTCCCAACTGTACTTTTTCGGCGAGAACGTGAAGCGGGCGAATTTCTCCGTGCTCCAAACGCGCAACAATGAGGTGAAAGGAGTTACTACCAATATCAATGGCGGCAAAAACGGGTTCTGCCGAAGGGGCGTCAAAGCTGGGTTGGTTACTGTCGGTGCTCACATCAGACGTCCGCAACTACTACGAGAACAAGCATATAGGAATCCGTAATCTCACTGGACATAAAAACGCGCATTAGCGATTAAATAGCCGGGGTGTGCGGTCAGTGATCCGTGTGCACAATTCATAACCTATTGTGTCACAGTGAGTGGCGACTTCATCGATTCTCGGTGAATCTCCCCATAAAGTGACCTCGGTACCAAATTCAATGTCAGGCTTATCCGTAATGTCTGCCGTAATCATATCCATCGATACTTTGCCTGCGAGCAAAAGCGTACCGTGAGGTGTTCCGATGGGGGTTCCATCTGCCGCGGATCGAGGATATCCATCGCCGTAACCGACCGGTATAGTGGCGATGCGGCTTCGACGCTTTGCCACCCATCTACCGCCGTATCCCACTGTTTCACCGGCCTCTATCCAGCGCGTTGCCATGACTTTGGACGAAAAGGTCATGACCGGGCGTAAATCCAAATTAGGTGGGGGTGCGACCAGGGAGCCACCGTAGAGCGAATAGCCAAGGCGTACCCATGACTCTTCAAACGACAGCTGACCCACGGTGCCGGCGGAATTTGAGAAACTGGCATCGGGATAGCGATCACTTGCCCCAGTATTTCGCTCCAGCAGATTCTGCCAGCGCTGTTTTTGATGATGACTGAGCATTGAGTCACGGTCCTCAGCGTCTGCGAGGTGACTCATAAGCGTAATGCGCTGTATGCCCATGGCGGTCAGTACGGCGTTAATCTCGCCAACTTCTTGGGGATCAAAGCCAAGCCGATGCATGCCGGTGTCGACTTTTAGCCACACGTGCTCAAGACTGGGTGTTTGATCTTGTAACCAGCGTATCTGATGTCGATTTGATAGGGCAGGCCACAAGCCATGACGCGCGATCTCGATCAGATCATCACTCGAGTGAGGGCCTTGAAGGACAAGGATCGGCTTAGCAATGCCTGCTTCTCTCAAAGCGATAGCTTCTTCTGTGAGGGCAACAGCAAAGGCGTTTATTTGGTTCTCCAGTGCCTCCGCACACCGGAGCGCCCCGTGACCGTAGGCATTTGCCTTGACGACAGCCATTGTCTTTCGCGGCCCGGCGAGACGACTTAATTGCGTGAGGTTATGCTCAAGGTGAGCAAGATCAATAATAAAACGACTCGGACGGGGCATCTCAGCACACTCTCGCTTCTTCGACGCTCAGGCGAAGTCGTCAAAGCGGTGCTGAGCAAACAACGCTTGTGCCGCGGACCATACAGGCCCCGGTTTCCCAGTCCCCACACTTTGACCGTCAATTAATACAACGGGTTCAAGTTCTTTGGTCGAACTGCTCAACCACACTTCATCCGCACTCATGACGTCTTGGCGTGAGATGGTTTCTTCGCGCACCTCAATCGAACTGTGTTGTCTCAGAATGGCCAGCGTCATATCTCGGGTTACGCCCGCTAGTTTGTGGTTGTCGAGCGCAGGGGTGCGAACGACACCCTTGGTTACGACGAACACGTTGCAGGCGGCGGCCTCAGTTAAATTATCGTCAGCGTCAAAAAGAAGGATTTCACTCGCACCAGATTCAACTCCTTCCATCATGTGCAAAACATTGCCCAGTAGAGACGTGCTCTTAATGTGGCAACGCTGCCACCTAAGGTCTTTGCCTGAACTTACCTGCCACTGGGTGACGGTTTCACTGTTTCCATTATCGGGCTCTGGAATATCAAACGTGTAGGCAAATATTGTCGGCTTAGGTGATTTTGGGAACGCGTGGTTTCGCTTCATCGTCACGCCGCGGGTAACTTGCAGGTAGATACCCAGATTACCATTACCGTTTTGCGCTAGAAGCCCGTCAAAGACGGTTTTGAGGTCAGCCCGGCTCCAGGGAGTATCGATGCCAATCTCGCAAAGACCCTTTTCAAACCGAATAAGGTGCAGCGCTGTACCGATGGTCTTACCGCCATAGGACGGAATGACTTCATAGATTCCGTCACCGAACAAAAAGCCGCGATCCATAGGTGAAATTTTTGCTTCTTCTAGCGGAACATACTCGCCGTTAAGGTAAGCGATTGTCATTTTCTGATCCTTCACGCAGTAGGGCTTTTTTCGGGCTGTGCAATCGCCTTATAGTAGTGTAGCGAAGCGTTACATAAAAAGGATAAAACACAATGCCGACAATTACTGAGCAAGCACGTGCCACCCCCGATAAGCCCGCTTTCATTATGGGAGCTTCTGGTGAGGTGGTTACCTTTGCCGAACTCGATGCTAAGGCCAACCAGATTGCTCAGTTATTGCGGGCATCAGGGATTCAGACGGGTCAACATATCGCCATGATGCTCAAAAATTGCCGAGAATTTATAGAGGTTGTTTTTGGCTGTTCAAGAGCAGGCGTGGTGTTTACCCCCATTAGTACGCACCTTAAAAAAGAAGAAACCGCCTACATTATCAATAACTGTAATGCGCGATTATTTATTGCGTCGGCATCTTTGGCGGACGTGGCGACAGAGGCCGCAGAGCATGCACCAGACCTTTTAAGAAAATTCATTGTCGGTGGTGAAATCGCAGGTTTCGAGGATTGGCAAAGCGCCGTAGCCTCACAACCGAGCTATGAGATTTCCGATCAGAGTCTCGGGGTGCCGATGCTGTATTCATCGGGTACGACCGGCAAACCCAAGGGCATTTTCCGAGCGCCGCAGAATACGGATCTCGATGCGCCACACCCGCTCAAACTGGTGGGTGCCTACTACGGCTTCAGCGATGCCACCGTCTATTTGTCACCAGCGCCGCTCTACCATTCGGCACCCCTCTTTTACAACACGTTGAACATGACGGGTGGCGGCACATCGATAATCATGGATCGTTTTGACCCCGAGCAAGCCCTCGCGTTGATCGAACGCTATGAAGTGACCCATAGCCAGTGGGTTCCATCGATGTTTATCCGCATGCTTAAGTTGCCCGAAGGTATTCGCGAGCACTACGACGTCTCAAGTATGCAACGTGCAATCCATGCGGCGGCGCCATGCCCCATCGATATTAAACGCCAGATGATCAACTGGTGGGGTCCTGTTATCTGCGAATATTATTCATCGACTGAGGGCGTCGGTTTTACGCTGATTGACTCGGAGGATTGGCTCGCGCATCCGGGATCGGTGGGCAGACCTTTGACAGGTGTGCCGAAAATTTTAGATGACGAGATGTCGGTTTTACCCCCGGGAGAGGTCGGACAGATTTATTTTGATGAAATCGGTCGTTTCGAGTATTTCGATGAGCCGGGCAAAACCGACGAGGCTTTTGATACGCGAGGCTGGGGAACGGTAGGGGATATGGGCTACCTCGATGCGGACGGGTATCTCTATCTGACCGATAGGAAGAACTTCATGATCATTACGGGTGGTGTCAACGTCTATCCCGCAGAGATAGAGGGTTTGTTGGTTACGCATCCGCAGATCGCCGATGCGGCCGTATTCGGCATCCCGAACGAGGAGTACGGCGAGGAGGTGAAGGCGGTCGTGCAGCTTTTGGATCATGATGAGGCCGGCGACGCGTTAGCTAGCGATCTCATTTTGTGGATGAAAGAGCGACTCTCGTCTGTAAAAGTCCCTAAAAGTGTCGATTTTATGGAGCAACTGCCGCGTATGGATAACGGCAAGCTCTACAAGCGGCACCTGATGGAGGCCTACAAGTAATCCTTGGGCACCGAGGGCTGACCCCTTTATGGCGGCGAGAGCCGCCTTTTTAGTGGCTCATCGGACACCAAGGGTGGCAGCGACCATAATGGTTAACGTGGCGATGACAGGAATAACAACCGTGATCACCGCGGTATCACGATAGGCTTCTTTGTGGGTTAGCTGCGTGATGGTAAGCATAGTAATCACCGCACCGCAGTGAGGGAGAGAATCGAAGCCGCCCGCTGCCACAGTTGCCACGCGGTGCACCACTTCGGGATCTAAGCCCATCGCTATGTAATCTTGGGCCATGGTCTGCATGAAAATTTGCAAGCCCCCTGACGCTGAGCCTGTTATCGCCGAAATGACACTGATTGAGCCAAACAGGGAGAGAAGCGGTGGTAAACCCGAATTCATGACAACATCACCGAACTGCTGAAATCCGGCGGTTTGAACCACAACACCGCCGTAGCCGATGATAGCGGCGCTATTGAGCATTGGCATTAATGAATCGTTGGTCCCGTTTCCTAAGGTGGTAAAGGCGGTCTCTCTAATATTTCGGAAAAGACCAAGGCACAAAATGGTACCAATCCCGAGCGAGATGCTTGGCCACATAATGGGTTGGCTCTCTGCGAACGCCATGAGTTCACCCAGCTGACCTCCGCTTGATGGGATCAACCGAGGAGAAATAATGAGGCCTATGACGGCAAACAGGGGTAAAACGGCCGCGCCCCATGTGGGTAAGTTGTCGTCTGACGCTTCTTGCAGAACATCCCGCGGGCCAGGGACAAAGCCCTCACCGGCGGCTTTTGCCTGTACCCGTTGATACTCGAGATACCAGATGCCCAGACCAATCATGACTGCGGCGGCGAGAAGGCTAAGCCCCGGCGCGGCAGTTAGTGAAGTTCCGAGTGCGGAGGCCGATATCGCGTTATGAATTGAAGGCGTACCGGGCAACGCTGTTAGCGTGAATGTTCCAGCGCCGAGTGCGAGTGCGGCACAGAAGAGTCGCTTGGGTATATCTGCCTCTCGAAGCAACTGAAGACCAAGCGGGTAGACCGCAAAAATAACCACGAAGACAACAACACCGCCGTAGGTCAGTGCAGCACAGGCAAGGGTTGTAATTATCAAGGCTCTGTCGGCTCCGAGCTTTCGAACAAGCGCCATGGCAATGCTGGCCGCTGCACCGCTATCGCCCATCACTCGGCCAAAAATCGCACCGGCGGCAAACAAGAAGAAAAACTTTCCCGCAAAGGTAAAAGCCCCCAATGGGCCTGCAGCGAACCCTGTGAGTAACGAGTCGGCGAGAGGCATTACGTTAGTAATGATCACAACCAGGGCGCTGAGAATGGCCGCAAACATAATGTCCACGCCGCGTAACGCCATCCATATCAGCAGTGCAACGCTTCCTATCAAACCGAGGTAGCCTATGATCTCCATCTGGAATCCCTTTTCAATTTTCTGATTATTATTGATGCCTACTTAGCAAACATTGAAGTCTTGTGATGAGTGAACATACACTAGAGTTCGGAAGCGATCAGCTATCAAGGTGCGGTGACGAGAATGCAAAAGGACAGCGCCGCGGTAATTGAGCGTCACCGTTATCTTGAAGTTCTGCACGAATTCACCATGCGCCAAGCCTCCATGAAATCAGTGGACGATATTTGCTGGAATATCGCCAAAACAGCCATTGGTGAATTGGGCTTCGTCGATTGCGTTGTTTATCTAATGAACGAGGCGCACACAGAGCTGGTTCAACGCGCGGTTCACGGCAATAAAAATCCCGGTGAGCGAGAAATCTTGGATCCGATTGCCATTCCCGTAGGGGACGGTATCGTTGGCTCCGTCGCTGAGACAGGCGTTCTTGAGAGGGTTGAGGACACGCGAGACGACGAGCGTTACATACTCGACGACTCGTTTCGATGCTCAGAACTCGCCGTTCCCATCTTGCGAGAGGGTAAAGTGATCGGCGTCCTCGATTCAGAGCATCCAGAGCCCCACTTTTTTTCCGACGAGGACGTCAAACTCTTCACGACGATTGCGGCATTGGCGTCAACACGAATTGACACAGCACTCGCGCTCGAGCGACTGGAAAAGCAAGCCGAAGAACTCATTGATGCTCGGCGAGAGGCCGAGGCGGCGTCGAAGGCGAAATCACGGTTTTTAGCGAGCATATCGCACGATATGCGAACGCCGCTTACGGCTATTCTTGGGTACTCAAAGCTCGCAGAGGAGGGGGCGAGTAGCCAGGAGCAAATGGCTGAATGGCAACGTGCGATTGTGACAAACGCCGAGTATATGGCTGACATGGTCGGTAATGTCTTGGATCTAACGGTACTTGAGAGCGGTCAAGTTACCGTATCTTCTGACGTCATTGTGCTTGCTGATTGGGTGGCAGACCTTGGTTCGTTGCTTAACCCACGGATTTTGCAAAAGGGTTTGAGCTTCAGAAGTTCAATGGCACGTGATGTCCCAGGTCAGATTCTGTGCGACAAAGCCAAGCTTACAGAGCTCACAATGAACCTGCTCACCAACGCAGTAAAGTACACCGTGTCGGGTCGTGTTGATTTTTTCATGGACTTGAGCACTCTGGACGACCGAGCCGCACTCAATCTCAGAGTGAATGATACCGGTATTGGTATGAGCCCCGATGACTTGAAAGTCATATTCGAGCCATTTACCCGGGTTCATGAACATGAGGGCTTCATGAATGTTGAGGGCACCGGGCTGGGACTGAGTATTGTTGAGTTGTATGTGGATGCACTGGGAGGATCAATAACAGTCGATTCAGTTCTTGGTGAGGGAACTTGCTTTGACGTACTGATTCCGATTCTTCCAGCTGAGGACGGCGAAGGCTCTACCACAGAGTCCAAACTCGCTCAGGAGCCAAAGGGTGTTGCGGTCAAACCAACAGCGGTGCTTAAAGATCGAAGGATTCTATTGTGTGAAGACAGCGAGACCGTCGCAACGCTGGTGAAATTGATTTTGGAGCAAGATGGCGCCTTGGTGATACACGCCGAAAATGGTGATAGCGGCATGAAACAATTTTCTGATTCGAAAGAGCACTTTGATGTGGTCATCACGGATATTCAAATGCCGGTCATGGATGGCTATGCGCTAGCAAGCGCGCTGAGAGCTGAGGGGTGGTCAAAACCGATTATCGCGCTCACCGCATTCGCGACCGACCAGGATGCGGATAAGTGCCTGAGTGCGGGGTGCAGTCACTACATAACAAAACCCATCGATATGGCGACGTTTGCATCTCAGGTGGCGAGGAGCCTTAGCGATACGCACGCTTAGTTGGTGTACGCTGCGCCCATCGACGAAAGCGGTCCCACCATTGCCGCTTTGGCTTCTGCCTCTGGGCTCGATGCGGTTCCAATCAAAGCGCGCTTACGGATACCCTGGGTAATGGACGCGAGTCGAAAGAAGCAAAAGGCCATATAGAAGTTCCAGTCTTGGATTCCTGGCTGACCCGTTCTTTGGCAATAGAGCTTGATGTATTGCTCATCCGAGGGGATGTTGAGCGCTTCGCGCGACAAGCCTGCGAGTCCATTTATTCCTGCCTCACGCGGGAACTGCCAGGCCATGAGCTGGTACGCAAGATCCGCTAGCGGATGCCCCAAGGTCGATAGTTCCCAATCCAAAATGGCAATGATCCGAGGCTCTGTTGGGTGGAAAATCATATTATCCAGGCGGTAATCGCCGTGTACGAGCGCCACGCGGCCATCGTCTAAAGGCATATTTTTGGGTAACCAGTCGATGAGTTTTTCCATTTCAGGAATCGTCTCAGTCTCAGCGGCGCGATACTGCTTTGTCCATCGCCCAATTTGGCGCTCGAAGTAGTTTCCCGGTTTACCGTAATCACTGAGGCCGACTTCGTTGATGTCTACGCTATGCATATCGGCCATGACGCGATTCATTTCGTCGTAGATTTGGGCGCGATCTTTATCGCTCACCTCGGGCAGAGCAGGATCCCAGAAAATGCGACCTTCTAGGTATTCCATGATGTAGAACATGGAGCCAATAACGGTTTCGTCCTCGCAGAGCGCGACGGGTATTGGTACGGGCACATTCGTTGATGCCAGGGCGGCGAGGACTTTGAATTCCCTGTCTACGGCGTGCGCTGAGGCAAGTAACGTGCCTTGTGGCTTGCGCCTCAATACATATTGATTTTCGCCTGCAGTGAGCTTAAACGTCGGGTTTGACTGTCCTCCCGAAAACTTTTCAGCCTGCAAAGGTCCCTCAAAGGTCGGTACATGTGCCCTAATCCATGTATCAAGCTGTGTTAAGTCAAGACCCTGTACCATTTTTCACTCCCCAACCTAGCTAACTTGAGCTGGTTTCAGTATTGTTCTTGAGCGCGTTATACACCCCGCGATGAAGACTCGCAATTGAGGCTCCGCCACGCGCACAACCGAGCTGTCGGTCAATAATGATAAACAAGCGTTGTATGGAGAAAAGTACGGTATGTCAGTTGTAGCTAATTTCAAAGAAGCACTTTCAATGGCCACGGCCGATGGTGGATTGCTAGAGATCACCACTATTGAGCGTGACGGGGTGCCCGTTAAAGCCTTCGCGCAAGCTCCGGGATCTATGAGGGACCTCTGGGCATTGTCGACCGGCCACGGCGATGCGGAATATTTGATTTACGGTGAAGAGCGGTGGACATACACACAGACGGCAAAGGTTGTTGCCGAATTTGGTGGCTGGCTAATGGAGCAAGGCGTGGGGCCCGGCGATCACGTGGCTATTGCGATGCGCAACTATCCAGAGTGGATGATGGCACATTGGGCAGTCAATAGTATTGGCGCCGGCATTGTTGGCATGAATGCGTGGTGGGTAGCCGATGAAATGGACTACGCGTTAAATGATTCACAGCCCAAGGTGCTGATTGCGGACGATCGTCGGCTAGAGGCTTTCGCACAAATTCAAGATAAGTACCCAGACATTAAGGTTGTATCGGTTCGTGAAGCTAATTCGCCAGTAGCCGCCGTTGATTTTCATTCAGCTATGGTCGACGGCGCACAACTCCCGGATATTGAAATCGATCCCGACAGTGTCGCGTGTATTTTTTATACCTCGGGCACCACGGGTCGGCCAAAAGGCGCACAACTGACCAACAGGGGCTGCATTACGAATGTTTTGAATGTTGTTGCGATGGGGCGGGCCTTTGCAACCGCGTCAGCGCTCGCAAAATCGGGCGGAGATAACGAGGTTGCTGTGCAGTCGCCGCCGTCAGGCACGGGATTGATAGCGACACCCTTATTTCACGTAACCGCCAACAACTGTGCGGTGCAAGCAGGGACTCTGGCGGGTAACCGGTTTGTTCTGATGTACAAGTGGGACACCGTTGAGGCGCTAAAGCTGATTGAAGCTGAGAAGGTTAATACCGTCAGCGCCGTGCCCATGATGACACGTGAGCTTCTGACCCACCCCGATTTCGAAGACTATGACACATCGAGTTTAGCCAGTATGGGAGGAGGGGGTGCCGCTGTGCAGCCGGACCTCGTCAAAAAGGTTGACGCAGTGACCAAGAAGGCGCGACCTGCACAAGGCTACGGTATGACCGAAGTGTGCGGCATCATTACGTACATCGCAGGAGACGTCTTCGTTGAACGCCCATCAAGTTGTGGCTACTTAGCGCCGACGTTCGACGGAAAAGTAGTTGACGAGACAGGAAAGGAGCTTCCTTTTGGTGAGCTTGGCGAGATTTGTGTCAAAGGTGCTGCGGTCATCAAGGGGTACTTGAATCGGCCCGAGGCAACTGCAGACACGATCGTTGATGGTTGGCTGCATACTGGCGATATCGGCTACTTCGATGAAGACGGCTTCCTCTATCTTGTCGATCGCGCAAAAGACATGATTCTTAGAGGCGGGGAAAATATATATGGTGCCGAAGTTGAATTCGCTGTCTTCGATCACCCTGCGATATTGGAGTGCGTCGCCTTTGCCGTTCCCGACGAGCGTTTGGGTGAGGAAGTGGGGGTTGCTGTGCACTTGAAAGACGGCGCGATGCTGGATGCTGCAGGGCTGCGAGAGCATCTATCAACTCGCCTTGCTGCTTTCAAAGTACCTAAGTACCTCTGGTTCTTGGCTGAACCACTTCCGAGAAATGCGAACGGTAAATTCCTCAAACGTGAATTACGTGAAGTGCTTGACCCTGCGTCAGCAGACTGAACGGCTGCCTGTAAGGCCGCAAAGCGACAGAGGGTGTTACTTTGGTGTGACGTCCTAGACCTTATTGTGAGAGTGCGACAATGTCCGATTACCAAACATTAGAAATCACCCGAGATGGCGCGGTGATGACCATAGCCCTAAACCGACCCGAGAAGATGAATACGTTCAACACGGTGTTGCGGCGGGAGATTGCCAAAGCCGCCATCCAAGCCGATCTTGATAACACGGTGCGCGCTGTTGTCTTGACCGGTAATGGTCGTGCCTTCAGTGCGGGCGCGGATTTATCTGATGACGACGGCATGGGCGACGGCAAGTCTGTTGAAAGTGATCTAAACTTTGAATACAAGCCTGGCGTCTTGGCCATTCACAACAGTTCGAAACCCTGGATTGCCGTGATTAATGGCCCCTGTGCAGGTATTGCCTACTCCTATGCTATGGCCTGTGATTTGGCATGCATGGGCGAGAGTGCCTATTTATATCAGCCTTTTTCAGCGATCGGGCTTGTGCCCGATGGCGGTGCGACCTGGTTGATTCCGCGGTTAGTCGGTACGAAACGAGCGTATGAACTGATGGCGCTGGGTGAAAAATTGAGTGCTGACAAGGCATTGTCTATGGGGATGGTGAATCGCGTATTCCCAGATGAGACCTTACGACAAGATGGTATTGCCTTCGCGCAGGAGTTCGCACAGCGATCGCCCTTGGCGCTCAGTCACACAAAAAGTGCAGTGAACTTTGGGCAATCGCACAACCTTGACGAGACAATCAGCAAAGAGGCTGCATTACAGTCGATCTGCATAGACAGTGATGATGCGAAAAATGCTGTTATTTCGTTCTTTAATAAGCAAAAGCCAGTCTGGCAGGGACACTAATTTAGGGCCGCTCCCCGGGGGAAACTTATGAGCAAAAAATCACTGTTGATCCTACTGGCTGCGATGTTGACGGCGTCGGTCCAAGCGAGTGAAAAGCAAATTTACTGGGGTGATACCCATCTCCACACGAACCGCTCTTTCGACGCCTTTACCAATCGAAATTTCTCCGTGGGGCCTGATGAGGCTTATCGTTTTGCACGAGGACTGCCTGTTGAGCACCCAAGCCACAAGGCAAGGGTGCAACTTGAAACGCCCCTCGACTTTCTTGTGGTGTCCGATCATGCCGAGTTCCTAGGAGCTGTCCGACATGTGTACAACGAGGGTCTTCCCACGAATGGATTGGGGTGGGTTCAGAAGATTAAACTTTGGTACTCCCAATATTTAATCCGAGATGCGATCAAAACAGGCAACGGTCGCGAGTTTTTTTACAGTCAACTCCCGGCCCCCTACGATACACCTCAGGAGGCTCTCTCTGAGTGGGAGAAAAACATTGGCACCTCCGTTTTTCCGAGAACGCCTGTCATTGAGGATAAGGCGTGGAGCGATATCGCTGATGCGGCTGAGGCAAATAATATGCCGGGTGAGTTTTCAGCCATTCTCGGCTGGGAGTACAGCCTGATTCCGGGGGGCGCCAATTTGCACCGAGTCGTGATGACGGATCTCGACGGTGAATCGGTCAAAGTTTTTCAGCCTTTTGGCTCCGACGACAGTATGTATCCTGAGGATTTATGGGCGTGGTTGGACGAAACGAGTCAACAAACGGGCGGAAACTTTATCGCTATCCCTCATAACTCCAACATCTCTAAGGGAGCGATGTTTGACACCATTACCATGCGGAATGAACCGGTCGGGCCTGCTTATGCAAAGATACGTAAGCGTTGGGAGCCGATTGTAGAAATCACTCAGTACAAGGGCGATTCCGAAACACACCCAAGTCTATCGCCCGACGACCCCTTCGCTGACTTTGAGAATTACCCCTTCTACATTCAAAAAGGATGGAGGGAATATAAGCCGGAGAAAGGAGATTTCATTCGCTCGGCTTTGCTTCGAGGTATGCAGCTAGAGCAAGAAATAGGTATCAACCCTTACCAGTTCGGGGTGATCGGATCGACGGATGCGCATACAGGGCTTGCCGCCGCAGAGGAAAACAACTTCCATGGGAAGTTTGCGACAGACAGTACGCCTGAGATGAAGCTGTACAAGTGGTCTGACAACGCCAACAGCTCATTTGGTTGGGCCATGGGGGCGCAGGGGCTCGCGGCTGTGTGGGCCGAGGAAAATACGCGCGAAGGTATCCTTGCGGCAATGAAACGACGAGAAACCTATGCAACGACGGGATCACGAATTGGTCTGCGTTTTTACGGTGGCTTTGGTATTGATGAGTCGCTTCTTCAAGCGACAAAGCCTTCTGCCGTCGGCGTCAACCTTGTCCCGATGGGCGGAGAGCTCAACGCGGTCGATGCACGCCCCCCCACGTTTATTGTTCACGCCATGGCTGACCCAAAGTCAGGTGCGCTCGATCGCATTCAAATTGTGAAGGGCTGGATTAATCCTCAGGGTGAGGCGCTTGAGAAGGTTTTTGACGTTGCCTGGTCTTCTGACGATAGACTCAACCCTGATGGTTCGCTCTCCCCGGTTCCCAATACGGTGAATCTTGAAACGGGTGCGTGGAGCAATGAAGCCGGTGCGGCGAGTTTATCGACAGCTTGGCAAGATCCTGAGTTTGATCCGGCAATAAAGGCTTTTTACTACGTGCGAGTGCTTGAGGTACCGACACCCCGTCATAGCTTGCTCGATAAGATTGCCCTTGGAGGGGAGGTCGACACAACTCGTCCTGATGTCATCCAAGAGCGAGCCTATTCGTCTGCGATTTGGTATCAGCCAGCGCGCTAAAGGCAGTGGTTTTGGTTGCGGTAGCTGCTTGCTGAAGCCGTTTTAAGTCGCAACCACCACCCGAATGCCTTGCAGACGAGGCTCTGCGCGCGCCATGGCGTCTTTTGTCTCGATTAACAGTTGACTCACCGCTTCCACTTCGTCTTCACGCACTGACCCATTGCGTGCGCCAAGCGCTGCGAGACGCTGCGCTTCACCTTTCAGTACGTTATCAACACAGAGCTGTGCCGCCTTCTGAAGTGTCCCGACGTGTGACACCGCCCGCGCGTCCAATTCTGTAAGTGCTGAGACAAGCTTAGGGCGAAGCTCTCTAATGACACCGGCGCTTTGCGTAATGCTGACTGGTTTGATCAATCTTGTTAGGTTTTCACAAGAAATGGCTGTGCCGAGGTCGCGACCCTCTAATGTCATGAGTGACCTGAGCGGCGTCTGGTCCAAGTAGCGGCCAATTTCAAGGCGTTTGGGAGCGGGGCAGTCAGCGGTGTGCAGGGTTTCGACCATTACCGTTCCGGGCTTAATACTTTTCGCTTTAATCATGGCGACTGACGCATTTCCAAGTTCGGAATGGTAAACGACATCGATGGTTTCTCTCACCACCGGATGCTCCCAGGTCAAAAAATGCAGATCGTCTCTTGCTAAAGCGAGGTCTCGGTCGAAGGTGCAGGTTATGCCACCATCATCTAGAAAAGGTAGCTCACCGGTCACCAGGTTCTCAGAGGGTTTTAGTATGAGACAGCGTTCTGAGCCTTCCTCGGTATGAATGCCTAAGCGATCAAATAGGCTATCCGTGAACCGTTGGAGTTCGACAGTTCGCTCATTGGACTTTATTTCTGCGATGAGCTCGCGGGCACGCGCGGGGTTGTGTGAGGTGAGTTCCAAAAGGCGGTCACGCCCACGATCCATCTGCTGATTTAACTGTTCCCTGAGCGCTTGAGTTCTTGTTAACAACTCATCTGACAGCCGTCCCTTCTCTTCACAGGCCCGGAGTTCGTCACCGAGTTCGTCAAAGATCAAATGGCCAATAGAGCAGCTTGTTTCAAATCCATTAATGCCCTCGTTAAACCAAGCAAACCGGACAGACTCGGTTGTGTTGGGTGTGACAGGGACATGAATATTAACATCGCCTTGTTGTCCGATTCGGTCTAGCCGACCAATGCGTTGTTCGAGTAAGTCTGGATGATGCGGCAGGTCAAAACAGACCAAATGTTGACTGAATTGGAAGTTGCGCCCCTCGCTTCCTATTTCAGAGCAGATTAGCGCTCGGGCGCCGCTTTCTTCATCTGCAAAGTAGGCGGCAGCACGGTCTCGCTCAAGTAAAGAAAGATCTTCGTGGAACGAGGCGCATCGAATGCCCGCTTGCAGGTGCAGATAATGCTCCAATGCCATAGCGGTCGTTTTATCCCGGCAAATGACAAGTACCTTCTGCGACTTGAGTTGCTTCAGTAACTCGGCAAGCCACTTAGTCCTGTGGCTGTCGGCAATAGATAATGAGGCATCGTCTTCAGGTAAAGGGTATTGGTGCAGTATTCGCGTTGGGAAACCCGAAACAGACTTTCTCGAGTTGCGGAAAAGCACGCGGCCTGTCCCATATTGATCCACGAGCGATTGAATAATCTGATCGGCGGGTTGCGTGGGGTCAATATCAGCAGGAAGACCCTTGACGTCTTCATGCCGACGGAGCTTTTCGATCAAATCGAAGGTGTCTTCAAATTGCCGTTGCTCATCGACGAATCTAGCAAGGTCAGAGAAGCGATCGGGGTCAAGAAGTTGTAGCCGCGAGAAGTGGCTATCGATCCCTGACTGCCCTGGTGTCGCTGTCAGCAAAAGCAGTCCGCGACTTTTTTGCGATAGTTGGGTAAGGGCGGTATCAAGATCGTTTTGGGCGTCTAAACCGAGGTTGAGATGGTGCGCCTCATCCACAATCACAAAGTCCCAGTCTGTATCCAGCAAGCATGCTCGGGCGCTTTCATTGCATTCAATGAAAGACCACGGTGAGAGCACTAGTTGGTCGTTAGCGAAGTCAAAGTCCGATTCCTCGGCTTCAAAGCGTGCATCATCGTAAATAGAAAATTGCAGGTTAAAGCGACGTAACATTTCCACCAGCCACTGATGTAACAGCGGATCTGGGACGGCGATGAATACGCGCGCAGCGCGACCGCGCATTAGCTGTTGGGAGAGGATAAGACCCGCTTCGATGGTTTTGCCTAGGCCGACCTCATCGGCGAGAAGCACTCGTGGCGCCAATCGGTCACCCACCTCGCTTGCAACGAAGAGTTGGTGCGACAAGAGCGAAGTCCTTGCGCCGATCAGCCCTGAGCTGTTGCTGGCCTGATAGCGAGCACGCTCCATAAGTGTCTCGTAGCGGAGTTGAAAGTCACCGATCTTGTCTAGTTGGTTGTTAAGTAAGCGATCTTGGGGCGTATTGACCGATACTTCAGGTGCTATGAATTGCTCATGAACGGAAAATGTATCACCGGTCTCAGGTTCCACTGCTTCGTAGCTTAGTGTATTCCCAAGCGGACAGGCCTCGGTCACCTCCAATACACGACCGTCGATATGAGTCAATTTATCGCCCGCTTTTAGTTCATAGCGAGTCAATGGTGCGCGATCGAGGGCGTAGGTGCGCTCTTCCTCCGCTGAAGGGTAGAGCAGGGTGACACGTCGTGAATCGACCTCAACACAAATACCCAAGCCGAGCTCAAGATCAGCGTGGCTGATCCACCGTTGTCCAATATCAAACGTCATAGAGAATCTTAAAAAAAGCAGTCAAGGCTATTTTGGTAGGTGATCGAAAGTAATTCTTCTACGCTCACTTGCTTTAAATCAGCCACAGTTTGAGCGATGAACGGGAGGTAAAAAGGCGCATTCGGTACGCCGCGATAAGGCACCGGCGTGAGGTATGGGGCGTCGGTCTCAAGCAGAATGCGCTCGATAGGCGTTTGTCGAACGACCTCCCTAACATTGTCCGCGTTCTTAAACGTGACAATGCCATTGAAGCCCAGGTAGAAACCCTCACCTAAACAAAATTCGGCCAAGTCTGGACTGCTGGTAAAGCTGTGGATCACACCCTTTTTCGATAATGACCTCGATACGTCTGAGAGCACAGCCTTTGTGTCGTCTTCTGCCTCGCGAGTATGGATGACAACAGGTTTGTCGCATTCGATGGCAACACGAAGTTGGCCTTCAAATGCTGCGATTTGCGTCTCAGGCTCTGCGTGTTCGTAATAATAATCTAGGCCAATCTCGCCCACGGCGACCACCTTTGAGTGGTCCGTATTTGATCGAAGATCGTCGTTGAAATCGGGGCTCCATGAAGCGGCTTCATGTGGGTGCAAGCCCTGCGTACACCAAACGTTGGGGTCCGAGTCGGCAATTTCACGCACCGTTGATTGGTTGTCCCGTGAGACGGCAATCGTGATGATCTTTTCAACCCCAACCGCGCGGGATTGCCTCAGGGTGCTAACGAGCTCCTCCTTGCTTAGGTAATCAAGGTGGCAGTGAGTCTCTATGATCTTGCCATCTAAGTGCGGGATTGGCGGTCTGGTTTTTTTACCCATGCGGAGCTCCCGAAAAGTCGGCGCGAATTATCGCACAGGTACGGGCCAATAGGGGGAGAGGATTAACCCCGGTGAACGGTACGAACTCTAAGCGCTCTAACTGCGTCGATTACCTCATTCCAGAACCACTGGTGAATAGGAGACCGCTCGGTGCGTTGATGCGCAACTAACGAGTACTCAATGGTTCTACCTAGATGCTCGGGTATTGGCAGGGTGACGAGATCTCTGGTTGCTCCGTCGTTGCGCGCCATATAGGCCGGGCAGACCAGCGTATAATTAGTACTTCGCAGAATTTCGAAGGCTGTCAGGAGGTGCGAGGTTTCCAGGCTACCTTTTGTGCCCCTCAGGATTTCTGAAGCGGATTGTTCCACTTCAGCAACTTCATTTCTGTCGGCGATATACAGATTAATTTGCGGGAAGAGGCTTAGATCGTTTTCATGAACAGGCTGTTTTGTTAGCGGGTGGTCTCTGCGTACAAATACCGCAAGTGGCGAGCTCGCCAGCTCATGGTGACGAAACTCACGCGGGTAGTTGGTGCGACTCAGTTGAATGGCGAAGTCTAGCGACCCTTCAGCCAGCAAGTCGAGCTGGTGCTCAGCGCGCGTAATGGTTCTTAATTTGAGTTTTGGCGCGCGAGTTTCAAGTCGCGATGTCAATGAGGGTAATAACGTAAAGCCCACATACTCGGAGATGGCAATGACAATCTCCCCACGAAAGGCATTCGGGCTGAATTCTCCTGCGTCCAAAAGTGACTCTATATCACTGAGTACGTTCACAAGCTGACTGGCGAGCGCCTCGGCACGAGGTGTCGGTTGAATACCGCGTTTACTCCGTGCAAAGAGCGGGTCATCAAATGTATCTCTGAGCCGGTTCAGTGTTTTTGACATCGCCGGTTGTGTTACGTGAAGGCGTTCCGCCGCGCGAGAGACACTTTTTTCCTCGAGCAACACATGCAGGGCAACGAGAAGATTCAAATCTACGCGCGATAATTGGCTAGTATCCATATGATATAACCCGAAAGAATGTTTTAGATGATAATAATAAATTTGAATAAATAAGGTCGCAACCTTAATGTTCGTGCTGCGCGGTTTAAACGCACGCGCCCAGGTTTTGTTTGCCCGCCTCCGCGCGGGCTTTTTTTTGCGCTATATTCGTAGGCATGAATTCCCTTAAAGCGCTCCTAGCCCTCTTATTATCAGCCTCTTTATTCTCGCCATCTGCGGTGGCTGTGCTAGTGCCGCAACCGCTCGGTATGTACGTCGAGGTGGTCGAGGGGGAGGTGCTGCTAAGCGATTCAATAATTGACTCGGCCGAACTGCTTGCTCACGAGCAGCGTGTGCAGGAGGTCGTCAAACGTCAAGTCACACTCGGCGCTTATCATGAGTCCTTAAGCGAGATATGGCTCGGCCTTGCGCACGATGCGGTTAGGTTAGAGCAACCTGAGTCAGCGGCTCGTTTCTTTCAGCAAGGACTTCATAACTTACGATTAAATGCGGGGTTGACGACCGAGGGACAAGTTGAGGCGCTCAGTGATTGGATTGGGGTTCTTCGACGGCTGGGTGACAGCGATGCGTTGGACGAGCAGTTGAGATACCGCTATAGAATTACGGGATTTGGTGTGTCTGACTGGACCGAGGAAACGTTAGGTTACGCACTTGAGTACTTTGATAATCAGCTCGCACGGTTTGCAACGACGGACTGGCTCGCTAACGAGAGCACTGTGTTGCGATTTGAGCGGCATTTGAAGGATGTGACCGAACGCAGCTGCGAGGGAGAAAAGTCATCTGCCGCTTGGTGCGGTGCCCTGGTCAAGCGGCGCCTCCATTTGCTTTATCTGATTGCTTTTGCTGTGGAGCCATTTGTTGAAGATCGTGAGGTGCGTGGCAGTTTGCCGTCCAAGTTTCTGGCCGATCGATCGGTCTATGACGATCAATTGGTGGCACTTGAGCGCAACGCCTACCAGTCAGGTGTGCGTATGCTAGAAGACGCTATTGATCTGGCCAAGGGACAAGTTGATTTGGAGCTTGCACTGGCAGATTGGCGTTGGTACTTCGGTCGTCGGGGCGCGGCGCGAGATATTTATCGCGAATTACATTATTTGAACCCAGGATTGTTTCAGGCTCCCAAGCCGCTGCCGCATGGACTTACAGGGTCAGTTATATCTCGAGCAGACGACGACGCGTTAGTGTCAACCTACCGGTTTACGGTCACTGAGCGCGGTCGCGCCAAAGACTTCAGCTTGGTATCCCCAAAAGTTGAGGGCTCTGATGCGAACCGGATTCGCAAGGCCTTAAGGGATATGCGGTTTCGGCCATCGCTCGATGCTGAGGGGAAGGTAAAAGAGCATCAACTAACGGGGCAGTATCGTTTTCTACGCTAGTCGCTCAGACATTTTCGATAACGAGTAGGGCGCCAACGGTTTTCGTTGCGGGCGCCCGCCATTCAACCAGTTCTCCACCAAAGTGTTCCAGAATATGCTCGCACACCGCGAGAAAGGGAGCGCGTTGAGGATCTGCAATGACGATTCGCTTCGTTCCACTCTCAATGGCGGTAGTAATCATGGCTATAACTGGGTCAACCAACTCGTCCCAGAAACAAATATCCGCACCGATTAAAAGGTCGGTAGCTGACAGAAGATCTGAGCCCAAATCTTCGAAGCGCCCAACGATCGGTGTCACTTCAGCGCCATTGATCTTTGCGGTGAGCTCCAAATAGGGTATTACATCGGGATCCGCATCAAGCGATGCAACCGTGGCTTGGAGGTGCTTGGCGCACCAAATGCCTGAAAGTCCCCAGCCGCAACCCGCGTCGATGACCGTCTTGGGCTGGGTTTGTGTGGTTGAGGCGAGATAATCCATGAGGATCTGACTCGAGCCCCACAACTTCGTTCCGTGAATGGAAGGGCGTCGACCACTGCGCTTCAGCGCTCGAACCTGCGGGTGAGACGCGTAGGGAACGCTTAGGCCAGATATTACCCTGATGTGTTTGTCTGTCGTCAACTTAGCTCCTTAACAACGGCTTGGGAGCTGTCGACAAAATACCCTAGCTACGCTTTTTAACCGCCTCGGCTTGAAGTCCCTTGGGGCCTTCTGCCAGCTCGAATTCTACTTCTTCACCTTCTGCAAGGCTTTTGAACCCCTCGCCCTCTATGGCACGAAAGTGGACGAAGATATCTTCGGTGCGGTCAGGCATCGTAATAAAGCCAAACCCTTTTGCATTGTTGAACCACTTTACGGTGCCGACACATTTATCTGCCATCAGACGCTCCGCTTATTATGTTTTCTTAGCTATAACAGTGCTCAGCCTTTAACGCAACTCCTCAATTTTCGATTTTTGAGCCGATATTGAAGAAATACCCGTTTCAAGTTCCTCAAGCTTCACTTTTTCCTTGTCGACAACCGCCTGCGGTGCTCGATCGACAAAATTTTGATTCCCAAGCTTTGCGGCAATTCGCACTTGCTCAGTTTTCATCCGTTCAAGCTCTTTGTCGAGTCGCGCCAGCTCTTTCTCGATGTCAACAACGCCTGCCATGGGCACCATTACTTCCAGCGTACCGGCCAGCGCACTGAGAGCGGGAGGCCTATCGTCTGAATTTCCCAAGACGGTCGTACGTTTTACCTTGGCCATTTTTTCAAGTGACCGTGCCAGTTTCTCGACGTTTGCCTTGTCTGTTTCTGTTGCATTGCCAAAAAGCACTTCCAAGCCTTCCCCCGGCGGAATATTCGCTTCACTCCGAATTGTTCTCACGGCAGTAATAACGGTTTTTAGCCATTCGATATCATCCTCTGCGGACGTGTCGACCTCCTCAGCATCGCTCGATGGCCATTGGGCCAACATGATGGTGTCGCCATGGCCATGAAGGCGTGGCGCGACGTTTTGCCAAATTTCTTCCGTGATGAAGGGCATCATGGGGTGAAGAAGCCGCAAAACGGTTTCCAGTACCTCTAGCAAGGTGAGCAACGTTCCGTGCTTTTGGGAGGCCGAGGCATCGTCGCTCCAAAGAACCGGCTTCGAAAGCTCAAGGTACCAATCACAGTATTCGTTCCAAACAAAGTCGTACAGTGTCTGCGCGGCGTGGTCAAAGCGGTAATGCTCGATATTACGGCTGGTCTCCGCGATGACTTGTTGCAGCTGGCTGCGAATCCATCGGTCAGCGAGGCTGAAGCTGGGCTTCTCGCTTGTAAGCGAGAACGCCTCAGTATTCATCAACACGTACCGTGACGCATTCCATAGCTTATTGCAGAAATGCCTGAATCCTTCCATTCGTCCGAGATCGAACTTGATATCACGACCTGTCGATGCCAGAGAGTAGAAGGTAAATCGCAGTGCATCGGTGCCGTATCCAGGAATGCCGTCAGGGAATTGTTTGCGGGTCGCCTTTTCGACTTTCTGCGCCTGCTTGGGTTGCATCATGCTCGATGTTCGCTTTGCAACGAGATCTTCAAGTTCAATGCCATCGATCAGATCGATTGGGTCTAGTACATTGCCTTTGGATTTGGACATCTTTTGCCCTTCCGCATCGCGAACTAGGCCGTGTACATAAACCTGCTTGAACGGTATTTCCCCCTTCAGATGCAGTGTCATCATGATCATTCTGGCTACCCAGAAAAAGATGATATCAAAGCCTGTCACAAGTACCGACGCCGGATGGAACCTCTCAAGTTCCTCGGTTTCTTCTGGCCAGCCCAGCGTTGAAAAAGTCCACAGCGCTGAAGAGAACCAGGTATCAAGTACATCATCGTCTTGGCGAAGTTCTACATCGCTGTCGAGGCCGTTCTCCCGTCTAATTAGCGTTTCGTCCTCGCCTACGTAGACATTGCCATCCGTGTCATACCATGCGGGTATTCGGTGGCCCCACCATAGTTGGCGACTGATGCACCAGTCTTGAATGTCACGCATCCAAGCGAAATAGGTGTTCTCCCATTGCTTCGGGACGAATTCGATCGCACCCGATTCGACCGCTTCAATTGCGGGCCCCGCCAGTTTCTTCGCGTCCACGTACCACTGCAGCGTTAGCCAGGGTTCGATGACGACACCTGATCGATCGCCTCGAGGCACCTTTAAAGTATGGTCTTCCGTTTTTTCTAAAAGACCTAAATTTCCCATAGCTGAGATGACAGCCGCTCTGGCTTCGAAACGCTCCAGTCCTCTGAAGGCCTGTGGTGCATTATCGTTGATGTGCGCGTTTGCTGTGAGAATGTTGATGAGCGGTAAGTCATGTCGCTCACCCATAGCGTAATCATTGAAGTCGTGAGCGGGCGTGATTTTAACGCAGCCCGATCCGAACTCCGCATCAACGTAGTCGTCGGCAATGATGGGGATTTCTCTGTTACAGAGCGGCAGCGCGATCATCTTTCCAACGAGGTGTTGGTAACGTTCATCGTTTGGATTTACAGCGACGGCCGTATCGCCAAGCATCGTCTCCGGACGGGTGGTTGCCACGGTGATGACCTCGTCGGAGTCAACCACTGGGTATTGCAGGTGCCACAAATGGCCAGATTCTTCCTCCTGCACCACCTCTAAGTCGGAAATGGCAGTGTGTAACTTCGGATCCCAGTTGACGAGGCGTTGTCCCCTGTAGATCAACCCCTCGTTATAAAGACGAACAAATACCTCGCTGACCACTTTGGATAAGTCTGGATCCATCGTAAATCGCTCGCGCGTCCAATCCACCGACGCGCCCAGTCGTCGAAGCTGTTGGGTGATAGTGCCCCCAGACTCTGCTTTCCATTCCCAAACCTTGTCGATGAAGCCTTCTCTGCCTATGTCATGGCGGGAGATGCCCTTCGCCTCGAGCTGTCGCTCAACTAACATTTGGGTGGCAATACCCGCGTGGTCAGTACCGACTTGCCAGAGTGTGCTTTTTCCCTTCATCCGGTTAAAGCGTATCAGCGCATCCATAATGGCCTGCTGGAAGCCGTGACCCATGTGCAGTGTGCCGGTCACGTTGGGAGGCGGAATGGGAATGCAATAGGCGCCGTTTCCTTCTTTGGGCGCAAAATGGTTTTTCGACTCCCACTCGGAATACCAGTGGGCTTCGATTGCCGCCGGCGAAAACGTTTTATCCATGATGTTTTATTACCTTATCGCCAGTGGCGATTATTTGTTGAGTCAAGGCAGTTCATGCTTCTGCAAAGGGTAGCCTCTGTCCCGGTAGTGCCTCCAGGCACTTCTTAACGCATCTAGCGACGCCTCATCCTGGGTCACGACCTCCGCCACGCGCTCAAACTGTGCAAAATATGAGGGCGGCGATAAGGCAAGATTGATGAGCACGTCGTTATGTGTCTGAGGCCCTTGTTCAAACCCTAAAACCACTCGTTCATCTGTGTGATTACCGGCGACCTCATGGGGGACGAAGCTCGTAGCCTTAAATTCCCATAGATAGCTATCCAATGCGCTGAGTTGCTCGGCTGATTCACAATTTATGAAAATACGGTGACCGCGCCCGAGCGCTTTTTCCGTAAGCCTTGCGGCGACATTTAGTCGTGCATCAGCCCCCGCCGTTTTCACAACATAAAAATCAATCCGAGTCATTTAAGGGCGCTCAGCGATTACTTTTGGCGTAAATACTCAACAAGCAGCGGAACCGGTCTACCGGTAGCGCCTTTTTGCATGCTTTGGAACGCGGTCCCAGCGACGTCAAGGTGGGCCCACTTATAGTTCTCGGTGAACCTCGCAAGGAAGCAAGCCGCAGTGATACTCCCTGCGGATCCTGTACCTATATTTTGCATGTCCGCGTACTTGGTGTTGAGTTGCTTGTCATATCGCTTGTTAATCGGTAACCGCCACGCCTCATCTCCCGACGCTTGCCCCGCCGCTGTGAGTGCCTCTGCAAGGCTATCGTCGTTCGCAAAAAGGCCTGTCGCTTCATGACCCAAAGCCACAATAATCGCGCCGGTCAACGTTGCGATATCAACCACTTCCGCGGGTTTAAAGCGCTCTACATAGGTCAGCGCATCGCACAGTACCAATCGTCCCTCTGCGTCTGTGTTCAATATTTCAATTGTTTTACCTGACATCGAGGTCACAACATCGCCAGGCTTCGTGGCACAGCCGCTCGGCATATTCTCAGCCGCAGCCACGACGCCAATTACGTTTATCTTCAGATTCAGTTCGGCGACGGCCTGCATTACCCCGAATACCGAACCCGCGCCGCCCATATCGAATTTCATCGACTCCATGCCTTTCGCAGGCTTAAGCGAGATACCGCCAGTATCAAAAGTGATGCCTTTGCCAACCAAGCAATAAGGCGCGTCTTTGGCGTTGCCTCCTTGGTAATTAATGACGATCAGTTTTGAGGGTTCATCACTACCGTTCCCGACGGACAAAAGCGACCCCATGCCCAAGGACTCCATCTTTTTTTCGTCCAGTACAGACACGGAGAGTGAGTCATATTTGCGCCCGAGCGTGCGCGCTTCCTTTGCGAGATAGGTCGGTGTGCAGACGTTGCCTGGTAGATTGACAAGTTCTCGTGTGACGTTAGCGCCTTGCCCAATGGCTAAACCATTATTTAAAGCGGCCTTTGCTTTTGCCGCACTCAACATGTCACCGACTGCCACACTGAGTTTAGCAAGCGCAGGACCTGGTTTTGGCGATCCAACGGTTGCGGTGTAGTGATAACAGCCCATCGTTACATCGCGCGCAAGGAACTCCAAAAAAGAGGCTGCCGAGTCCGCGTCATCACTGACATTATCGGTCACGATGGTTGCCGCCTTGGCTTTACTTGCCGCAAGTGATCGTCCGATGGCACCAGTGACAGCGAGCTGCGCGTCGCGGCCAAATTTCTCGCGATCACCACATCCCACCGCAACAATGCGGGCAACGGCCTCGGTTCCAACCATACTCGTGACTTTTCCAAGTTTTGCCTCGGCTTCACCTATGTCAATGGCCCGCTGCAGCACGCCCCCGGCGGCTGCGTCGACAGCGGCTGATTGACCCGCAAGGGCTTGATTTGTGAAAAGCGGAACAACGACGAGCTCGTGCTTTGCATTTCCGACTCTTATGGTCTTGGCTGCTGTCACCGTCAGTTTTGTCATGGTATTTCCTTACGTAAAACGAGCTAGTCATTCGGTCGCGTAGTGTATGATGATGCGACACAGAACTAAACCTTGTGGCAGGTATTTGCCTACCTAATCTGGGATTAAATGCCGGTATAAAATGAGAGCAGCACGGTACTTGACCTACGACGTGATGACACACACCGGAGCCGTCTCCCTGGTTCTGTTCTTGGTGGTGTTTAGTGGGCGCTTTATCAAATATCTCGCGGAGGCCGCCATTGGTGATCTGTCGGCGGGCATATTGCTTCCCATAATGATCTACAAACTACCCGCGTTTTTCGAGTTGATTCTCCCGCTGGGTTTCTACATAGGTGTTTTACTGTCATTTGGCCGTCTCTACGCTGACAGCGAAATGGTGATTTTTCGTGCGAGTGGCACCAGTCAATGGCAGTTACTGAGTCGGATTTCGATTGCAACGTTCGTCACAACAGTACTGGTTGGGACACTGGCTTTATTTCTAGGCCCTAACGGCGCTGCCAAGGCGAATGCGCTGTTGGCCGAGCCGCGATCTGCTGAGGGAATGCACGTACTGGCCGAAGGTCGTTTTAAAAAGCAGCGCGGGGGTGATTATGTGACCTACGTGGAGCAAATCGATGAAGATGGGGTCATGACCACGGTTTTTGTCGCGGAGCGGCAGCGGTCGGAGACCGGTACGGTGCTCTCCACGACGCTTGCGGCGCGCGGTGCGATTGAGATTGACCCTGATTCGGGGCGTCGGTATCTACAATTATCGAATGGTAATCGCTACAGCGTTAGCCCTGGGAGGGCTGAACTGACACGAGCGCGATTTGATGGGTATCGATCACTTATTCCGGAAGTGGAGGGTGGGCTTCGATCTCAAGCACAAATCGAAACGCTTCCGACCACCGCGCTCCTTGGCAGTGATAATCCCGAACACATTGCGATTCTGGGTTGGCGTATTTCACTGGCCTTCATTGTTCCGATCATGGTGTTATTTGCGATCCCGCTTAGTCGGACAGACAGCAGGGGTGGACGCTACGCAAAATTGGGCCCAGCGCTGATCGTTTTTTTGCTGTATTTCGTTGCGTTATCCCAGGCGCGGTCGATCGTAGAGGAGAGCGGTTCTTTCACTGTGTTTGCGCTCGTTCACTCGATTTTTGGGCTCGTGGGTGCGCTGCTCATGATGTCTGAAGATCTTCCTCGGCTATTTAGAGGGAGGGGCATTAAGGGTAACGGTCCCAAGAGCAATCACAAGGTAACGGCATCGTGAGACAGCTTGATCGCTACCTCATGACTAACCTCTTTTGGTCAATTCTGGGGGTTTTAGGCGTTCTGGTCGGATTGGATGCATTGAGCCAATTGATAGATGACTTGGGTGACTTGAGTGACACCTATCACTTTTCTGATCTACTGGTCTTTATTGGCTTGACGATTCCCAGACGAATTCAAGAGTTTGTGCCTTACGCGACGTTGATTGGTGCGCTCTTCGGTCTGGGTAGATTGGCAACGACCAGTGAGTTAACGGTTATGAGGACGGCCGGTCTCTCGCTTCCAAAGCTCGCTTGGATGGCGATTAAGCCCGCCTTAATCATCGCTCTCGGGGGATTTTGCATTGGCGAGTACGTAGCGCCTGTTTCCGAACAAATGGCGATTAGCCAGCGAGCGCTTGCTCAGCGAGACGACCCTAATATGGCAGGTCGCTACGGCGCTTGGAATCGCGATGGTAATACCTTTATCAACGTTGAAGCAGTTCAGCGTGGCGGACTCATCTTTGGCGTTATATTGATTGAGTTTGACGAGCAAGGAACGCTTACACGAACGGTCAGTGCTGACAGAGGCACGTATCAGAGCCAGCAATGGCTACTCGAGGGTGTCTCGATTACAGAGGTGTCAGAGAAAGGCACGCGAGTTGAGCGGTTGACAACAAAAATCTGGGAATCCGAAATCACGCCCAATCTTTTAACGCTAGATGCGGTGAAACCAGAGAGCCTACCGGCGACTCAGCTTTGGCAATACGCTGCTTACTTGAGGGGGCAAGGTTTGCTAGCCAATGACATCGAGCTGGCGTTCTGGAATAAAGTACTGCAGCCGCTGTCGTGTGCAGGGCTCGTTGTTTTGGCGATGTCATTCATCTTTGGCCCTCTGCGTGAGGGTAACATGAGCACACGAATTTTCGTCGGTGTCCTCGCTGGCGTCATCTTTAGGATTAGTCAGGACTTTTTTGGGCCGCTGAGTTTGCTTTTGGGCTTGGGTGGCGGGGTCGCGGCCTTGTTAACGGTGCTGTTGTGTTGGGTGGCTGGAATCGGGCTGCTGCGCAGACATCTCTAACGATGCATTTGGTCGGTTGTTATTACCGCCTATTCGCTGACTTATCCGATTGATCGCTGGCACGAGTCAACCAAGGTTAACCGCTTTCGATTCCAGTAGTTCCAGCAGGTGTCGATCTACTGCTTCTTCTGTTTTGCTCGCTTTGGCGTCTGCAGCAACTCAGTACCCGAAAGGACGTCATGCAAGTAGTGTCGAGGCCGATTGGTAAAGCGCCAGAGCATCCCCATTACAGCAAGCGTCGCTGAGAAAAGGTATACCGCTATGTGAGCATTGTTGATATCGGTATAGACGAAGGGGATCAAGGCGGCCAAAAGAGGTAGGCCTGCTGTGGCCACCCTGATAAGGACCTGTTTCCAAGTGACTTGCCTTGCTAAATCAGCTTGAACCACAAGCTTGACCCGCCATGCCTGCATACCGAGGGTTTGACCTTGCTGACGCCAAAAAACGCCAAAAAATGCCACCAATGCAGCGAATGAGAGTACCCACTGCTGCCACGCAGGGACCGCTCGTTCGGAGGCACTTTCAACGGGACCATAAAATCCTACGAGCAACGCGGCCGTGACCATCAAAAGGGGGATGATGAGAAAAAGGTCGTAGATCATGGCTAGCAGGTGGCGCCACACAGGTGCTCGTGGATAACGGGCTATATCATCGGGGGAGGAAGCGCTCAATTTTTGATCCAGATTGGGTGTGACTAATCTGCTAAGTGTAAATGATCTGTCTTTACAGTGGGCGCCGTTTTCACTCCCGCAAGATTGGGAATAGTGTCACCGTGTGGTGCAAGTGTGAGCGCTATTTTGTCTTGTGCCGTTTGCGCGGGAGTTGAGGGAGCCGTTTTGCCAAGTGCGCTCGGCTCGATTCTTAAGTCGATACCCCATGTTGAGAACTGCATCGCGAGGCGCTCGCTGTCCTCGCGGGAGCAGGACCGTTTAGTTCGGTGGGAGTTACCATTAATTAACACCTCAGCCTGTTCGCTTGGGACGCGTAACTCGTTAATGAGTCGTTCTTTCAGATGCAAGAGGGTTTCGTTGTCGTACCCCGCCGAATCCAACCATATGTCCATGGCAGTGTGAGTCATTGTTGCTCGCTCAGTTTTGTTTGTGTCTGGTATCCTTCGCCCAGCTTTAGGAGTCTAGCCCATGCAGAGTATTCAGAATCAACTCCAAGATCGTCTCGAGGCACATTTCTCGCCAGTTTTTGCCGAAGTTGTGAACGAGAGCCACATGCACAATGTGCCGCCCGGATCGGAGAGTCACTTTAAAGTCACTTTGGTCTCTGACAGGTTTGAGGGCTTGAGGTTAGTAAAGCGACACCAAGAGGTTTATGGCTTATTGACGGACCTGATGCAGGGACCCATCCACGCGCTTGCGCTGCATACCATGACGGCATCGGAGTGGGAGGCGAAAGGCAGCGTACCCGATTCACCAGATTGCAGAGGCGGAGGTCGCTAATGATCTCAGATGCTGCCACGACACAGGTCGCTGCACTGTACCGCTTTGTTCGTCTTGAAAATTACGCGGATCTGAGGGAGCCGTTACTCAACCTCTGCGAGGCGCGAGGTGTTCGAGGCACATTATTGCTCGCCCACGAAGGGATTAATGGCACGATTTCGGGTACCGAGCAGGCTATAGCAGAGGTGTTGGCTTTTCTTCGCAGTGACGATCGACTCGCGGATCTCGATTGCAAGTTTTCCTACAACAGGGAACGGCCCTTTTTGCGTATGAAGGTAAAACTCAAAAACGAGATAGTCACCATGGGTCGCTCTGATATTGACCCAAATTACTGTGTCGGTCGCTACGCGTCTCCTGAGCAGTGGAATGCACTAGTCGATGATCCCGATTGCCTAGTGATCGATACCCGTAATGACTACGAAGTGGAAATAGGGACGTTTCAGGGCGCGGTTAACCCGAATACGACGAGTTTTAGAGAGTTTCCTGACTGGGTCGAGAAGAACCTTGATCCTACTAAGCACAAAAAAGTCGCGATGTTCTGTACCGGTGGGATTCGGTGTGAAAAGTCCACTTCATTGCTCGTATCTTTGGGTTTTGAGGATGTGTGGCACTTGAAGGGTGGGATATTGAACTACTTGGAGAAGACGCCGCAAGAGCAAACGCGCTGGGATGGGGAATGCTTTGTTTTTGATAGTCGAGTCTCAGTCGATCATCAGTTGCAGAAGGGTCGCTATGACCAATGCTATGCGTGCCGATTCCCAATTGACGAAGCGCAGAAAGCGTCATCGCTTTATGTTCCGGGGGTGTCGTGTCCGCGCTGTCATGACGCTCATAGCGAGGAGCAGAAGCAACGCTTTAGGGAGCGACAAAAACAAATCTCGCTCGCTCGGGCTCGTGGAGAGGCGCACATAGGCGCGGACGCTGCCCAGAGACTTGTTGAGTAATTCAGTTCCCATCTTCGGACAGGGCCTTGAGGAGTCGTTGAGGAAGTGCTGAGAGGGGGTAAGCATAAGTGATCGTCGAAGAATCCCCGGCTGAAATAATGCCAACCGCCTCGTAACGACCCTTCACTTTTCTGGCTACAAGGCCTCCCGAGTCGCCTTTGGCAAATCCGCAATTTAAAGTGAGCTTGCGACCCACATCGAGTGCAAGGCAGGTTAATTCTTTGGGAGTAGACGCCGGATTTTGCAAATGTCCCCCCCAACCAAACCCGTAAAGCGTTTCTCCTTTTTGTACTTCTTCACTAGCAGGATAAGCGAGCATAAGACTGTCACCGAATACATCACTCGGTGTCCTTAAGATAAGCCAGTCCTCATCCATATTTCCCCCAGACTCACCGAATGTTGGGGAAATAGTTGTATCCGCGTGCGTAATTTTTGGGAGATTCAAACGATCGTATAAACCGTCGATACAGTGCCAAGACGATAAAAAGACGTAGTGCTGGGCTGTCTTCTTTACCGCATAGGCGCTGCAGTTTTCAATGAAATTCCGACGCTCATGATTTTCAATGCGCTGGATAGGCACGGTGAGCTTCACAACACTTGTGGTCGCTGTCCCTTGAGCCTTTATGTGTAATGATGCGGTCAAAGCTAGGGTGCCTGTGAGCAGTGCCATGTAGCGCATCGCTTGATGGCGTGCCCTGCAATTTTTATTTGAATTTCTTCTAAGCGTTTCTTGCACAGTGGTCGTCTCAGTGTTTAATTAGCGCCGCGTACATTAATGCCGAGTGCAAGAAGGTAACTAGGTGACTCAAGCCGGAACAGCCAAAGGCATATTACTTGCTCTCATCGCTAACTTCATCTGGGGCATTGCAGCGCTTTACTGGATTCAAACTAAACCCATTGGGCCTATCGATGTCATGGCGCACCGCGCGCTCTGGACCCTGCCGGTAACGTTTTTTATCGTCCTGTTTTTCGGCCGTTTATCTGAAACACTCGCGTTGATGCGCTCGCTCAAGTTTTGTTTCTGGATAGCGCTGGCGGCTTTGATGCTTACGATCAATTGGGGGGTCTATGTCTTTGCCGTGACCAACGAGCGAGCGACAGAGGCGAGCTTAGGTTATTTCATGTTGCCGCTGCTGACCATAGCCCTGGGTGTTTTCATGTTCGGAGAGCGGCCAAAGCCCGTCCATATCCTGGCTATTTTATTAGCGATAATTGCAGTGCTCGTTCAGTTATTTGCGTACGGAAGTTTGCCTTGGGTTTCGCTGACCCTCGCGATGAGCTTTGCTCTCTACGGCGCCATTCGCAAGCAGATAAGCGCCGACTCAATGCAAGGGCTATTCCTCGAATCACTCTGCATGGCACCGTTCGCTGCAATATGGATTCTGAGCCACGACGGGGCTGGGATGGGAGTTCATGGTTTAAAGGTGGATCTCTTCTTACTTTGCGCGGGAGCCTTCACGGCGGCCCCCTTGTTGACTTACGTTGCGGCCACGCGTGTTCTTGCGTTGTCTACCATCGGCTTACTTACCTATGTAGGGCCTTCAATACAGCTCATCGTGGCGCTATTTGTGCTCAAGGAGCCGATTACCACGATAACGATAGCGACATTTGGCCTTGTTTGGTTGGGAGTGATTGCCGTAACCGTAGAGGCAGGCTACAGCGCGCGTAAGTTACGAAAATTCAGAACTGAGACTTCGCAAAAGCTCTGAGGTTGAGAGCAGTACATCCGATTCGCGCTCGATAAAATCTATTCCGGTATGTTCTATATTCTCGGTAATACTCGGGTCCCTCACCGAAACGGCCTGCCCAAGAATGTGATGCGTGTCGGCTATTAGTTGAGGAAGCAAGCTTCTCCAGGGCTCCGACTGAGCCGCGCGCTCCCAAAACGTAGTATCGATCACAATCTCGGACACGTTGAGCAGTTCGGTTGATCTGTCGCTGACCCGCTCGGGGCTGTAGTCATCCAGAATAATATGGCAGCCGATGGACCGAAGAGCTCGAGTAAGACGCTGACAAGTATTTGATTCGCGCAACTGCAGGGAGTCAGACACAAGGAAGCTTAGTTGCGACGTGCCAATTGCGCCGAAGGCACTCTCGATATTGCCGCAAATGTCGGCCACCACACGTTTTATTTCAGCCTGCAGGTTCAGGAATGCGTCGTAGCACTGGTTTTGATTTGCAGGGTCGAGTCTGGCACTCGTCGACAGGGTTAGTAGGTAGTCAGCTGTTTCTTCGATGACAAGCGATAGGCAGGGTTTTAGCCGATCAAGGGTCTCCTTTTTTAGCGATAAAACAACACTGTTATTGCCTGTCACGTCATTCAAATCTAAGGCTCTTTAAATTCCCCACGTGTCGGTAGAGTGTTACAGTCGCGGGTCGCTTCAGCAAGCTACTGGGATCTCACTTTCTCTAATGATTAGACTCTGGGACCACTGCCCAATCGCATGGCGACCGACACTCGAAGATCTTTTGATGGGAGGTGTCGGTAAGGGCTTAGAGGCGTTGCTTTGTTCGGAAGTCGAGCAAGGCAAGGAGGTCTATCCCGCATTAGAGTCCGTGTTTAAGTGCCTGTGCCATCTAGAGGTCGGGGACATCAGGGCGGTGATTCTCGGTCAGGATCCCTATCATCAACCCGGTCAGGCGACGGGGCGTGCATTCGAAGTGCCGGACGGCGTGGCTGCGCCGCCCTCATTGAGAAACATATTGAAACTCGTGGCGAGGGATTTAGGCAGTGAATCAAGTCACCCCGGACTACTGGCACACTGGGAGAGCGAAGGGGTACTGCTACTTAATACGGTGCTGACCGTGAACAAGGGAAAGCCAGAGTCGCATCGCAATCAAGGGTGGGAGGTGATCACAGATCGTCTCATTGAGGCGGTTGCGCAATCCAGCACACAGACGGTCTTTTTTCTTTGGGGCGCTCATGCACAGAAAAAGGCAAAGCTTATCGAGGGAGAACAGAATCTTGTGCTAACTGCCCCCCATCCCTCGCCACTGAGTGCATACCGAGGTTTTTTCGACTCTCAACAATTTAGTCGCGCTAATGAATGGCTCTCATTGCGGGGTCAACCGCCGATTAACTGGCTTGGTGACTAAAATCGCTGAAGCACGCTCGGCGTAGCTGCGTGGTCTTGAATGCTAGCCTTGTGGCTATCGATATCAATAACGGTCTCGCACAGGCAAAGGCATTCGTCACCGTGAGCGACGCACTCTACAACCGTCCCAATGGATTTGCCCTCGACGTTCAAGATTTTATCGCCAGCGACGATGTCATTTTGACCGGCAAGGGTAAGCAGGCGTAAGCGCCGCTTCGGTTGGCCACGGTAATGTAATCGCGCAATTATTTCTTGGCCGGTGTAGCAGCCCTTGTCGAAGTCGATGAGCCCATTGATATCAAAGTTGAGGTCTTGGGGTAGGTATTTTCCAATGGTTGCGATGCGTACTCTTGCTTCGCCATGCGTCAGCCGATTCGCATGGTAGGTATTGGCATTGATCACCTCATTGGGACGGGGATCTTCCTGACACCAAACCTCAGTAAACTCCCCGTTGCGAATGACGGTTACTTTTGACTCGCTCACGCTGTTCGAGTCGCTATCTGCGGTTTCCCTACAAGCCCATACCGACAGTTTGGAGGCGGTCATGCGCGTCTTTGAGAACATCAGGTACTTCTGAAGATGAGACTGAAGATAATTCGCGACCTCAGTATCGGTGCGCAGCAAAATATAGTTATCTCGCACGATAGCCGCGCAAAAGTCAGCAATGACGCGTCCCTTCAGGTCGCAGAACGCACCTTCTAAGACGCTCCCTGTCTCGGCGGCGACAAAATTTCGTGTCGTTTGACCTTGCAGAACAGTGCGCGCGTCGCTGCCTGTGAACTCCAAAATGGTATCGCTCAACTTTTGACTCATCTTCCTGACCTCAGTGATGATTGCCCACTCGAAGAATGTTCGAGTTTCGAGTAGTGTGGCGCCATGATAAACCATGATGATCACAATAGGATGCGATGGGCGAGCCGAAGGGGCTTGCTTGAACTCGATTTATTTTTGGAGGACTTTGTCGCCAATGCGTACCCGCATTTAAGCGATGACATGAAGGAGCTTTACAAGGATTTAATGGGTGAAGCAGACCAAGACCTCTTTGAGTGGCTCATGGGGCGGTCTCAACCTGCTGATGTCCTTACACCAATCGTAATGGAAATCCGCGCGCATAAAAAAGCAGAGGGTGAGCGTCGATCACCGACTGTAACGGGGCAGGACCGTTAACTGAGATCGGCTGTTTACTGGGACCAGTACACTGTCAGCGCTGGCGTTGAGTGTGTCTGGGTAGTCGCTGTTGTAATGCAAACCTCGCGATTCCTTGCGTTCACGTGCGCATTCCACCATCAGTCTCGAGACCAGCGTTAGGTTTCGCAATTCGAGCAGCTCCTTAGTGATCGTGAAGCTTGAGTAGTAATCATCAACTTCTTGCTCGAGCACCTTGAGATGGTTTGCGGCCCGCTTCAATCGACGATTCGTCCGCACAATACCGACGTAGTCCCACATCAAACGGCGTAAGGCCTGCCAGCTGTGCTTGATGACAATCGCCTCGTCGGACACTCTAACGCGGCTGTCATCCCAGCGAGGTAGATTATTAGATTTTTTCCGTAGATTATTGTTTTTAATGTGTTTTGCTGCGCTTAATGCATAGACAAAGCACTCGAGAAGCGAGTTGCTCGCCATCCGATTGGCACCGTGAAGTCCCGTGCAGGCGGTTTCCCCAATCACGTAGAGTCCGGGCAGGTCGGTAGCGCCGAATTGGTCGACAATAACGCCTCCACAGGTGTAATGCGCTGCAGGCACAACCGGTATTCTCTCAACCGCCATGTCGATGCCGAGCGCCTGACACCGGGCCTGTACGGTTGGAAAATGGGCCTCTATTTCCTCACGTGACTTATGTGTGACGTCGAGGTAGACGCAGTCGAGACCTAACCGCTTCATCTCGTAGTCAATGGCGCGGGCAACAATATCTCTTGGTGCAAGTTCGGCGCGAGGGTCAAAGCGAGGCATAAATCGCTCGCCGTTAGGTAAATGCAAGGTCGCGCCTTCACCCCGTAACGCTTCGGTTAGTAAAAAGGTGCGAGCCTTCGGGTCATAAAGGCACGTTGGATGAAACTGATTGAATTCTAAGTTCGCGACCCGACACCCCGCTCGCCAGGCTAGAGCGATCCCGTCCCCGGTCGCACCGTCTGGGTTACTGGTGTAGAGGTACGCTTTACTCGCGCCACCCGTTGCAAGCGCTACCGTTGCCGCGCCAATCGTCTCTACGTAGCCCGTTGTGGTGTTCAGAACGTAGGCACCTTGAACCCTGTTGCCGTTACTAATGAGGTCTACTACGCACTTGTCTGTGAGGATCTCCACGTTTTCGCAGTTTGCGATGCGCTGATTCAAGGCCTTTGAGATAGCGCTACCCGTTTGATCCGCCGCGTGAAGGATTCTTCGTATAGAGTGACCCCCCTCCATCGTGAGGTGAAACTCTTGGAATTCATCATCGGGTTGGTCGTTTCGTAGATCGAAGTCAACGCCTTGGTCAACTAACCAGTTCACTACGTCTGTGCTTTGCTCCACGGTAAAGCGAACGGCGTCCTCATGACAGAGCCCTGCACCTGCCTGCAGCGTGTCATTCACATGAGAGTCTACGGTGTCTCGCTCGTGTAATACCGCCGCCATGCCGCCTTGGGCCCAGGCGGTCGATCCAGAGTGCACCCCCGCCTTCGACAACAGACCGATACTCAAAGAGTCGGGTAGTTGCAACGCTAGACTAAGGCCGGCAGCACCACTGCCAACAATCAGAACGTCAAATTGTTTTGTTTCCAAGATGGACTCCAATGGATCGCTACGGCAAGCTTGGGGGCCGCGTTCCTACTATTGTTGCAAACATTATGAACTTTTCGGAAGCGGTGAAGTCATAGAATTCAAGAATTTGCGCGGCGCCCGTTAGGGACCTCTGGTTATTTGACCGATAAGCGACGCAGGCTCTGATAAAAGGAAGCGGTACGTTGGCACTGGGCGATGGGGATGACAAGCTTGTAAAACGGGCCAAAAGGGGAGACTCGAGGGCATTTGATTTACTGGTGCTTAAGTACCAAGGGCGTGTGGCACAGTTGGTTGGGCGCTATGTTAACAATCATGCTGAGGTGGAGGATGTCACACAAGAGGCGTTCATCAAGGCTTACAGGGCGTTACCTAACTTCAGAGGCGATAGTGCCTTTTACACGTGGTTATATAGGATTGCCGCGAACGCCGCTAAAAACCATCTGGTGGCGCAAGGACGACGTCCATCGTCGGATGTCGCACTGGACGACTCGGAGTCTATTGAGATCCCGAATCGATTGAGAGACAACGAATCCCCTGACGCGGTAATCATGGGGCAAGAGCTGGAATCATTGATTTCGGCAACAATTGAAGGATTGCCAACAGAGTTGCGTGCAGCCCTGACATTGCGAGAATTTGACGGATTAAGTTACGAGGAGATCGCTGAGGTGTTGGAATGTCCAATCGGTACAGTGAGATCTCGTATATTTAGGGCGCGGGAAGCCATCGATTTAAAGGTGGCCGCCCAACTGCAGGGGAATTGAGTTTGAAAGAACACAATAAACAAAGCGTTTCGGGCACTTCGCCCACAGGTCGTGAAGGCGTTTCCGCGTTGATAGATGGTGAAGCAAACGACTTGGATCTCGCCAGAGTGTTGAAAGGTGGCGAGGAATCTGACGAGTTGCGCAATTACTGGCAACGTCAACAACAGTATCGTGAGGTGATGCGCTCGGGGGCTGCGTCGTTCAGCGCTGTTGATGTCAGTGGTGCAGTGAGCGAGGCTATTTCGCGTGATAAGCGTCGCTTTGCAAATCCGCTGGTGTCAATGGCCGTGGCCGCCTCCGTCACCATTGCGGTGGTCTTAGGGGGCCAGCAGGCGCTTCTTTTCTCTGACGAGCCGTTACCGATAATTACGGCACCCGGTGCTGTTGTTCAGCTTCCGGGAACAGGCGCGGTTCAGGCTAGCTTTGCGCAGCCAACATTGCCTTTGTCGCAAAATCCGAGGGCTGCGCAGGTGGATAAAAGCGTTGACGTTAGAGCCGAGGCGGCAACGACGCGAGCGTTCTACAATGAGCTTGCCGAAAAACGCTCATCGTCACTGGGTTCTGTTCATCAGGCGACTGCGGCTGATGTCAGTATCTCCCCGTTCATTGCGCGACTGGCAGAGCCTAAGGTGGATCAGTAAACATTGACCACAAAGAAGCTGTTAATACCGCGTTTTTTCCTTGTGGTCGGCGTCTTTTTAGGGGCCGGGCTTTCACAGGCCGCGAGTGCTCAGTGTGGCGTCGACCCCGAAGCCGCGACCTACTTAAAAAGGCTGCAGCAGTCGCGAGATAGGTATGCTGTAAGCGGAACATTCTTGCGAGAGTCTGCAGGTGCGCGCGATTTCATATCAGTGAATCGAAGCGAGGATGCGCCCGAGGGCACCGCGCAGTATTTCAATTCAAACGCCAATAATGCACAGCAATCATTTGGCTTGCCTCTGGGGAGATACCTCGATCCCTGTGAGGTATTCGAGTTTTACACGCTTGCGATCACTGCTGGTCCGAAGGTCGCTGGCAAGTCGACCCGTGTTCTGCAGTTGAGACCACGCGACACCCTGAGGCTTGGTTACAGCCTAGCGCTTGAGGAAAAGTCAGGGGTGATTTTAAGATCGGACACCATCAGCGAAAAAGGCGAGTTACTCGAGCGGCACGAATTCGCAACGGTGACCATTGCATCGTTGTCGAAAGAGCCGTCGCCGGAGCAGGCGGCGCCAACACGCCCACGCTTTGTCAAAGTGGTGGGTTTGCCAAACGGTTATCGCGCACGTCTTGCTCGTGGTTTTGAGGAGCGAGCTTTATTCGTCTCCGATGGTATCGCTGCGGCGACGGTTATTTTTGAACCCCTGCCGAGCACCACGAAGCCGGGTGAGGGTGCTGTGCGGCGCGGGGCGACCCTGACGTACACTCGAGGCAGTGTCGTCTCTGGAAAGAACATCCTCGTCACCGTCATCGGCGAAGTGCCCTTGGCGGCAGCGCGAGTCATTGCTGACGCGGTAAAGCTCACGGCTGGACAGCAATAAGCATGGATATCATTGAATCAGGACGCGTGGTTGCGATTGAGGAGAGCGGCGTTTGGGTCGAGACGATTCGCAGCTCCGCTTGTGGGTCGTGTGCGGCAAGGTCTGGGTGCGGGCACAGAACGCTTGCCGGGATGCTTACGGGCGATAAAGGCCTTGTAAGGGCAAGGAATTCGGAACGGCTGCAGGCCGATCTGTGTTCAATTGATGACAGGGTTGAAATTTCGATCCGTGGATCCACATTAACGAAAAGCGCGTTAACCTTGTATGGCGGTCCGCTCGCGTTGGGCTTAGCGTTCGCAATGTCACAGGCTGACAACAGTGATCTCTTCGTGGCAGGTGCTTTTTTTGTTGGGCTCGCTGTGGGTTTTATATGCCTTCGTTGGATGGATGCACGCGGTTTGCTTGGAAATACTGAGCCGGTATTAGAACGGCTAGTAGAGACCGCCGTACAGCCCGTTATGGTCGTCGATCCAACGCAGTAACTCGTTGGGTAAGAAAGAAGTACGGGTCAACTATTTCTCGGAGTTTTCATATGTTGTTAAGAGCCATTTTGTGTTCTTTGTGTCTCTCTTTAAGTCCTCTCACCATGGCGTCGCTGCCAGATTTCACAGGTATCGTTGAGGATTCCTCGCCAGCCGTTGTCAAAGTTGTGGCAGAGGCGAGAGCGCCGGCCTCAAATAGCTCAGATCAAATGGAGCAGTTTGAGGAGTTAGACCAACTACCCGAGGCGTTAAAGCGATTTTTTCAAAACCGAAATCCGCCCGCACCCCGAGGCGGCTCGGGGTCGGGGTTCATTATCTCAGCTGATGGGTACATCGTGACCAACCACCACGTCGTCGCTGGTGCAGACCGCGTCATAGTGAGACTTTCAGATCGCCGAGAGTACGATGCGGTGGTCGTTGGGACGGATCAGCGGTCGGACTTGGCATTATTGCGGGTCGATGCGAAAAAGCTGCCCTATGTGAAGTTGGGAAAATCGGGTGATCTCAAGGTCGGACAGTGGGTGTTGGCAATAGGGTCTCCGTTTGGATTGGATTATTCAGTCACGGCTGGCATCGTAAGCGCTAAAGGGCGCAGCCTCCCTACCGAGCGTGGCGAAAACTACGTGCCCTTTATTCAAACCGACGTCGCGATTAATCCCGGCAATTCGGGTGGTCCATTGTTTAATCTAGACGGCAAAGTCGTGGGTGTTAACTCCCAGATCTTTACGCGCTCAGGCGGCTCGATTGGCTTGAGTTTTGCCATTCCATCTAAAGTCGTCAGAAACATTGTTGAGCAATTACGCGAAAATGGAGCGGTGGTTCGTGGCTGGCTGGGCGTCAGTATTCAGAATGTTGATCGTACACTTGCTGAGTCCTTTGATTTGGATCGTCCACGAGGCGCTTTAGTGGCTCAAGTGGGAGAGGGGTCACCGGCTGAGCGAGCAGGTATTCAGTCGGGTGACATCATTGTCGAAGTGGACGGCGAGTCAATAGAGGTGTCCGCGGATCTCCCGCATGTAATAGGCTTAATTTCCCCTGGATCAACGATTTCCATGACGCTTATTCGCGAGGGTGACGCCGAGACGATTTCGGTGGAAATCGGTGCGCTGGAGGCTGACCAGACGCCGCGTGTCGTCGCGAGTGTATTGGAACCTGGTGTCTTGAAGGCGCTGGGGATGAGCGTCAGAGACCTTGATCGTGAGAGCGAGTCAGAAGGTGAGTTGCGCGGTGGCGTGGTCGTTATGGAGGTTGCGATCAATTCTGCCGCGTATGAAGCGGGTGTTAGAGAGGGGGACGTGATCACACGCTTTGGTCGAAAAGCGATTAGTCGCTTGGCCGATATGGAGGTTGCGCTGGATGGAATTGAGTCGGGTGACTCCGTGTCGCTGAGACTCATTCGCCAAGGTGCGCCTTTGTTCATTGGTATCAAAGTACCGGAAAATGACTGACGCCTAAGTGGGCATCGGACTCCCGCCTGCGCTAAACTGCGCGCGCTCGGGGCGCGGTTCAGCGCCCCCATTATTCAAAGGGAGTTAGCGTGACCGAATTGAGTCACATTCGAAATTTTTCCATCATCGCGCATATCGATCATGGCAAGTCGACGCTCGCGGATCGCTTCATACAACACTGTGGGGGCTTATCTGACCGAGAAATGGAGGCGCAGGTTCTGGACTCCATGGATCTAGAGAGAGAGCGCGGCATTACCATTAAAGCTCAGAGCGTTACTCTCAATTACACCGCCCGGTCAGGCGAGGTCTATCAGCTCAATTTCATTGATACGCCTGGGCACGTTGATTTTTCGTATGAAGTCTCTCGATCGCTTGCCGCCTGTGAGGGGGCGCTGCTTGTTGTGGACGCAGGGCAGGGGGTCGAGGCGCAGTCCGTGGCCAACTGTTATACGGCCATCGAGCAAGGCTTGGAGGTGCTCCCTATCCTGAACAAGATGGATCTGCCGCAGGCAGAGCCAGAACGCGTTCAAAATGAAATCGAAGAGATTATTGGGATTGAGGCCAGCGAGGCCGTTCCTGTCAGCGCGAAAACGGGCCTGGGTATTGAAGACGCGCTGGAGTATCTCGTTGAGAATATCTCAGCACCCAAGGGGGACAGAGAAAAGCCGCTGCAAGCATTAATCATAGACTCCTGGTTTGACAATTATCTCGGTGTCGTCTCACTCGTGCGTGTTAAAGAAGGTAGGCTCAAGAAGCGCGACAAGTTTATGGTGAAGTCCACCAAGAAGGTGCATCAAGCCGACATGGTAGGCGTGTTCACACCGCGGCGTACCGTCACTGATCAACTTCAGGCGGGTGAGGTTGGATTCATTGTCGCCGGTATCAAAGATATTAAGGGCGCCCCTGTAGGCGATACGCTCATTGCGTCTAATGCGCCGGATACTCAGGCTTTACCGGGTTTTCAAGAAGTAAAACCGCAGGTTTATGCGGGTATTTTTACGATCAATGCGGACGATTACGAAGACTTTCGTGACGCATTAGGCAAGCTCACACTCAATGACGCATCGTTGTTTTATGAGCCCGAGACTTCCGACGCACTTGGCTTTGGTTTCCGCTGTGGATTTCTTGGCATGCTGCACATGGAAATCATCCAGGAACGGTTGGAGCGAGAGTACGGTCTGGACCTCATCACAACCGCACCGACCGTCATTTACGAGGTCGTGAAAAAGGCGGGCGATGTCGTGAATGTCGATAATCCATCCAAACTTCCGGATTTAGGTGATATCGAAAGCATGCGAGAACCCATCGCGCGCTGTACGATACTGACGCCCCAAGACTACCTCGGTGCCGTTATTACGCTCTGTGTCGAAAAGCGTGGTGCGCAGGTAGACCTTCAATTCTTGGGACAACAGGTCCAAGTTATCTACGACGTACCCATGGCCGAGGTTGTCCTCGACTTTTTTGACCGGCTAAAGTCGGTAAGTCGCGGTTATGCATCGCTTGATTACGGTTTTGAGCGCTTTGAAACCGCCCCGTTGAGTAAGTTAGATGTCCTCATTAATGGCGACCGAGTCGATGCTTTGTCCGTAATCGTGCACCGCGATTACATCCAAAGTCGCGGTCGCGTTCTGACAGAGAAGATGAAAGAGCTTATTCCTCGTCAGATGTTCGACGTTGCCATCCAGGCCGCTGTCGGAGGGAAAATCGTAGCGCGTCAAACGGTTAAGGCACTGCGTAAGAACGTTACTGCGAAATGCTACGGCGGCGATGTCACGCGGAAAAAGAAGCTCTTAGAGAAACAAAAAGCGGGCAAGAAGCGAATGAAGCAGGTCGGAAATGTCGAAATTCCTCAATCAGCGTTCCTTGCAGTGCTTCAGGTAGACTAGAAGCCAATTAGAGAGGGCCCAGCTTTTGAATATAGACCTACCCCTTATTTTAACGATCGTCGTTGGGGTGAGCGGCAGTATCTGGTTGCTTGACGCGCTGTTTTTGGCGCGCCCGCGCGCGGCTCGCTTAGCGGTACTACAAAAGCAGTTCCCAAAATGGAATGACCCTGAGTCAGCTGATGCGAAACTATTCATCGAATCGGCTGTAGGGGAGGCGAGTGAACCTCTGGTAGTGGAATACGCCAAGTCATTCTTCCCCTTACTGGCCTTTGTTCTCGTGCTTCGCTCCTTCTTATACGAGCCCTTCCAAATTCCTTCATCCTCAATGGTCCCAACGCTCCAAGTGGGGGATTACATTTTGGTCAACAAATACAATTACGGATTGAGGTTACCGGTGACACGAACCAAGGTTTGGGATGTTTCGAGTCCAGACCGAGGTGATGTCATCGTATTTTATCCGCCGCATGCCAATGACACGTATTACATAAAACGTGTGATAGGCATACCCGGGGATCGCATTCAGTACCGCAATAAGCAGCTAACGGTGAACGGCAAACTCGTTCCAAAGGAGTGGTTGGCTGAGATTCCGGGCACGCGTCGACTGCAAATCGGACTTGAGCAACCAAGAGACGACAAGTCTCACTTGGTTCAGGTGGATCTCTCCCGGCCCGTTCGAGATTTCAGTGTGGTCGTAAGGCCCGGGCACTACTTTATGATGGGTGATAACCGGGACAATAGCCTGGACAGCCGTGTTTGGGGCCAGGTCCCTGAGCGAGATATCGTTGGTCAGGCTGTGGCGATATGGATGCATTGGGAGTCGATCTTCAGTATCCCAAGTTTTGACAGGGTAGGCGGCCTCAATTGAATAAGTCTTGGACGGCAACACATCGGAACCAGTCTGGGGCGTCCACCGTTCAACTGCTCTGTTACGCGCTGTCGGGCTGGCTCGTCCTTACCGTGCTCTTAAGGTTAACGCCCATTTATTTAGAGCACAGAGTCATTGTTTCGGTTTTAGAGACGATAGTTCAGGAATACGATCCATCGGACGATACCTCCTTGCAGCTTCGTAAAAAACTCAACAATGCGTGGTCTCTTAACTCAATCGATCAGGTGGACGCATCCGAAGTGAAAATTAGGCGCCGCAGAGCTCAGCTAAGCCTCCAGCTCGAGTATGAGGTTGATTTTCCCCTTGTGGGGGGCGTTCGTGGTGTGTGGTCGTTTGAAGAGAGATTAACGACACCGTGATCGTTTTCGGAGAGACGCCTTGCCGACACTGACACTCAAACCTAAATTGGCGAACCTCGAGCGGCGCATTGCTTATCAGTTCGAGGATCCCGCACTTTTATTGCAAGCACTGACCCACCGAAGTTTTGGTGCCACGAATAATGAGCGCCTGGAGTTCATTGGCGATGGTTTGGTTAATGCGGTGGTCGCGATGCTGTTGTTTTCGGCGCACCCGACGCTGGATGAGGGCAGTCTGAGTCGGCTGCGTTCAAAACTCGTTTCCAAGGACGGTCTCGCTGTCATCGCAAAACGCTTTGATCTTGGATCACTGCTTCAGCTGGGCACCGGCGAGCGTAAAAGTGGTGGGCGACACCGAGACAGTATTTTAGCGGACGCTGTAGAGGCCATAGCCGGCGCTATTTTGGTGGAGACAGATTTCGGACAAGCAAGTGCAATCGTCTCCCAGTGGTTTGTAGAGGGTGTTGCCAGCCTTGATATTACCTCGACCCGCGACGCTAAGACGTTGTTGCAAGAGTGGTTGCAGGAAAAGGGGTACGCCTTACCGCAGTATACGGTCGTATCCGTTACCGGAGAGGACCACAATCAACAGTTTGAAGTATCGTGCCACAGCGACGTAGGTGACCTTGTAACGTATGGACGTGCGTCCAGCCGAAAAAAAGCTGAGCAGGCGGCAGCGCACGACCTTTTGGAGATTCTGATTAATGACTAATGCGTCCGCCACCCGTTGCGGTTTAGTGGCTTTGGTTGGCCGACCCAATGTTGGGAAGTCAACATTGCTTAATTTCCTGCTTGAACAGAAGTTGAGCATCACTTCACGTAAACCACAGACAACTCGTCAGCAGGTCTTAGGTGTCAAGACTGTAGAAAGCGATCAGATGATTTTCGTCGATACACCAGGATTACATCGCAACGAGCCCAAGGCCATTAATAAGGCTATGAACCGCTCGGCCACCTCGGCTATGTCGGACGTGGATCTGGTGCTTTTTCTGATCGACCGAGCCAAATGGACTGAGGAAGATAGCTGGATTTTGGAGAAAATCGAGTCAGTGAGCGCACCTGTCGCGCTGCTCATCAATAAAATGGATTTGCTGGATGACCCGAACAGTTTGTTACCAGAACTCGAGACGCTTCAGGCGCGGAGCAATTTTGCAGGTGTATTTCCCGTGTCAGCTCTGAGGCAAAAGAATCTGGATGTATTGGAGTCTTTCGTTCGAGAGCAGCTCCCCGAGGGACATCACCTGTTTCCTGAGGGACAAATCACAAATCGCACCGAACGCTTCCTCGCCGCTGAACTCATTCGTGAGAAAATAATCCGGCAACTCGGCGACGAACTACCGCATACCTCCGCTGTTGAAATTGAGGGATTTCAGAGCGACGAGCGCGGCGTGTTACACATCAGCGCTATTATTTTTGTTGAGCGTGACGGGCAGAAGCGTATTGTCATTGGTACCGGTGGTACGAGGCTTAGATCAATTGGTACTGAAGCGCGGCGTGATATGGAAAAGGCGTTCGACAATAAGGTCATGCTCAAGCTTTGGGTGAAAGTGAAGTCTGGTTGGTCTGATGATATTCGTGCGCTGCGAAGTTTGGGATTAGAAGGTGATACGTGAAAACCTCCGTTCAACCGGCTTGGGTACTAGGACGTAGAGCCTATCGCGACTCAAGCCTGTTAGTTGAATTGCTGACGGCGGACAGCGGTCGCGCCTCAGTGGTAGTAAAGGGCGCACACCGAAAGCAGCGCGGCGGGTCGTTCGCGAGCTTAATGCAGCCCTTTTGTCCGATCCTTGTGGCGCTCGGTGGACAGTCAGAATTGAAATACCTCTCATCTGCTGAGACGGCGGGGGTGGCGATTTCACTGCCGGGAGAGCGACTTTTTTCAGGCTTGTATATGAATGAATTGCTAGTCCGCTTACTTCCGAAATGGGACTCGGTACCCCAACTGTTTGCGAGTTACGGCGCGTCATTAGTTGAACTTGGCGAAAAGGCGGACCTCGATCTCACGCTACGTCGCTTTGAAATAGCGCTTTTTGAGGAGCTGGGTTATGAAATCCAGTGGGACTCTGATCACAGAGGTCAGCGTGTCAAAGCGGAGTGCTCTTATCTATTTGTTGCTGACCGAGGGTTTGTTGAGAGGGAACAGAGCCAATCTGAGGGGCTATTGTCAGGGGCTGAGTTAATAAAGCTTAACAGTTGGTATCGTGAGCGGACTGCGTTGGATGAAGGTGCCCGCAAAGTGCTTAAAAAGATGATGCGACAAGCCATCGACTACCGTCTTGACGGTCGGCCCTTGAAGGTTAGGGAAGCTTTTGGCCAATGGCGTGGTCTGAGTCAGCCCAAAGGAGATGAGTAAGTGCTTGGCATTGGTGTTGATATTGTAAACATAGCGCGTGTTGAGCGTGTATTTGAAAAGTTTGGCCCTAAATTTACCCGTAAAATTCTATCGAATAGAGAGATGAGGCAGCACTCGGTGGATGCACGCTTTCTCGCCAAGCGCTTCGCAGCCAAAGAGGCGATTGCGAAGGCTCTGGGCACTGGGTTTCGTAATGGCGTCACCATGCCCTGTATCAGTATTGAGAAAAACAGCTTAAATCAGCCGCAGGTGATATTGGACGGTGCAGCTCAGGCACGTTTGATCAGTATGGGTGGCCGTGATGTGTTGTTGTCGCTTTCGGACGAAGTAGATACCGTCGTGGCATTTGCCGTTGTACGATAACGATAGACCGCCGCCCGTCCGCGTGATTGCTGAGATTTTGAAGAAATGTCGTTTGAAGCTTACCCAACCATAGAGTCCACGATTGGTCAGACTCCGCTGGTCCGTCTTCAGCGGATGATGCGAAATCCAAATAGTGTCGTTTTAGCGAAGCTCGAGGGCAACAATCCTGCGGGCTCTGTGAAAGATCGACCGGCCATGAACATGATTCGTGAAGCCGAGATGCGCGGCCAGATTAAGCCGGGAGATACCATCATTGAAGCAACGAGTGGCAATACAGGCATAGCGCTCGCTATGGCGGCCGCAATTCGTGGCTACAAAATGAAATTGATCATGCCAAGTCATATGAGCGCAGAGCGAAAGTGGTCTATGGAAGCTTACGGCGCTGAGCTTATCGAAGTGAGTCAGCAGGAGGGCATGGAAGGTGCTCGTGACCTCGCAGCAAACATGGCAGCGCGAGGCGAGGGAATTGTGCTCGATCAGTTCGCTAACAACGACAACCCCCTTGGACATGTTAGTTCTACAGGTCCCGAAATTTGGGAGCAAACGGACGGACAGGTCACGCACTTTGTTAGTTCAATGGGCACAACGGGAACAATTATGGGTGTTTCCGCTTTCTTGAAAAGGAAAAATAGCGACATAGAAATCATTGGCTTACAGCCCATCGAGGGCTCACAGATCCCGGGAATTCGGCGTTGGCCTGAGGCGTATCGGCCGTCTATTTTCGATCCGGCAGCTGTCGATCAAGTCATTGATGTTTCGCAGACTCGCGCGGAGGAAACAATGCGCCGAATGGCGCGCGAGGAGGGTATCTTTGCGGGTGTGTCGTCCGGTGGCTCCATTGCAACGGCTATCGATATTGCCGAAGCGAACGACGGCGTTACGGTGGTGGCGATTGTCTGCGACCGCGGTGATCGTTATTTGTCTACCGGTGTTTATCAAGGATGAAGGACAAGACTTACGGTATCACTGAGTTGCAGCGGCTCATGGAGCGTCTTCGGGACCCTGATACGGGTTGTCCATGGGACCTTAAGCAGACATACCAGTCGATCGCGCCTTTTACGCTCGAGGAATGTTTGGAGTTGATCGATGCGCTCGAGCAGAACGACTTTGACCATGTCGAAGAGGAGCTCGGTGATCTGTTGTTTCAGGTGATCTTCTACGCTCAGCTGGGAAAGGAAGAGGGCCGTTTTGACTTCGATACGGTGGTCTCACGCATCACAACGAAGTTGTTGCGCCGCCATCCCCATGTATTCAAAGACGGTGACTTAGAGGGTGTCATAACCGACCGAGCTTCGATCACCTCTATCAAGACCAACTGGGAAGCAGAAAAAGCGGCTGAGAGAGCGGCTCGATCGCAGCAGAGTGCCATGGATGATATTCCTATGACGCTGAGCGCACTTGCACGGGCTCAAAAGCTTCAAAAGCGCGGTGCGTCTTTGGGATACGACTTTTCGTCTTCAGACGGGGTTTTATCTCGACTTGATGATGAGCTTAACGAACTGTCCCGGGCCTGTGAAAACCATGACCCTGAAGAGATCGAGAATGAGTTAGGCGACGTATTATTCACCGTCGTAAATCTAGCGCGACACTTGAAGGTTGATGCTGAGGCCTCACTGCGTAAAGCTAATCGTAGGTTTGAGCAGAGGGTTAGGCGAGCTGAGAGTGCTGCGATTGACGCGGGCAGTCGACTTCAAGATGAATCGGTTGAGCGTTTAGAAGAGCGATGGTCTGCAGCTAAGGCTGAAGAGCGAAAAGACAACTTGTAAGCAAAGCGCTCACTGTGTATTTTCTCGCTCTTCGGTCGCAATGCTGACGAATAACAGCAAATAGGAACAACATGCGAATTATTCTTTTGGGTGCCCCTGGTGCCGGTAAAGGCACTCAAGCCGCTTTTTTGTGCGATCACTTCGGTATCCCTCAGATCAGCACGGGGGATATGTTGCGTAGCGCTGTCAAAGCCGGTACTGAGCTGGGCAAGCGCGCGAAGATCATTATGGATGAGGGTGGCCTCGTGTCCGATGACATTATCATTGGGCTCGTGAAAGATCGCCTTTCTGAGGCTGACTGCCTAAACGGTTGTTTATTCGATGGTTTTCCAAGAACCATTCCGCAGGCTGAGGCTATGGTGGAGGCGGGTATCGATATTGATCAGGTCATTGAGATCGACGTCGACCATGAAGAAATTGTGTCACGCATGAGCGGGCGCAGAGTCCATCCCGGTAGCGGACGTGTTTACCACGTCGAGCACAATCCCCCTCAAGTCCCCGGCGTTGACGACGTGACGGGCGAAGCACTGATTCAACGTGATGATGATGCTGAAGAAACCGTTCGGCATCGCTTGAGTGTGTATGAGAGTCAAACTCGGCCCCTCGTTGACTTTTATACAAATCTAGAGGGACCCGAATATCACCGCATAAACGGTGTGGGACTGGTTGATTCGGTGACGCAGAGCATAAGAGCGGCCCTAGGTCAGTAGTAATCCTACCCCTAGGCGACTAAGCTTGATCCCCAATCGATCTGGGGACCCGTCATGCGACATAACGAAATAATTCTGTACCACTACCCGGCGTCACCGTATGCCGAAAAAGTGCGTTTGATGGCGGGTTGTTTGGGGGTTCCATGGCACTCCGTGGAGGTGCCTATACAGCCTCCACGTGAGACGTTGTCACTGCTTGCTGGCGGCTACAGACGGATTCCAGTGGCGCAGGTTGGTGCCGATATCTATTGCGATACGGCCCTGATTTCAGAACAAATTACCGCCCGCACGACCTCGCCTCTTGCAAGCGACAGTGAAGCGGTGGTGGCGCTTGCTGATCACGCAGAGCAGCAGGCCTTTTTTGCCGCGATTCGACAGAATTCTCAATTGAAAACTGCGATGGGATTGATCCTCAAATTAGGGTTCAAGGGGATGATGGCCTTCGCCAAGGACAGAGCAACGTTTGCGGTGGGCTATGCGCCTGCGATGCTGACACCCGCCGAGGCCAAGGCGGTCTTTAAGCAATACTTGGAAGATCTCGCCGCAAATCTATTAAGCGCGCGCTTCTTAGGTGGTGATACGCCATGTTTGGGCGATTTTCGCTGCTACCACCCTATTTTTCTTGCCATCGCGTTTCAAAGTGTCAAGGAAGCCCACTTACCCGAAGCGGTTAGGGCATGGATGAAAAGGGTCGAAGCGTTCGGTTGGGGGCAAGTGTCGGTCATGACAGACCTCGACGCCCTAGAAGTTGCGCGTTCAGAGACGCCAGACCCTATGAGTGAAGCGGCAGGAGCCCACGCCGATGTCGGAGAATGGGTGACGGTTTCGCCCACGGATACCGGGAAAGTCCCTGTCACGGGAACCCTGGTGGGTATGGATGCTGAGCGAATCAGTCTGCTGCGTCGGTCTGACGATGTGGGCGATGTGCACGTACACTTTCCAACAGCAGGCTTTGAGTGCATAAAAATCAATCAATAGGCTGCAACCTGTGCACGCACTGATGGCAGCGAGCAAATTCAAGGATCCCCGGGGTCTGGCTATGTTTTTCACACTCAGGAAAGGACTTCGATGAGGGGCACAGCACTTATTACGGGCGCATCATCAGGATTGGGTGCCGAATTTGCGAAGCAACTTGCAGTGTCAGCCGATCATTTGATTTTGGTGGCTCGCAGGGGAGACAAACTCCGTTCGTTAGCCGAATCGGTCTCAACGTCGACCACAATCATTGAATGCGACTTAAGTTTGCCGCAATCGCCCAAGTGGCTTTGCGAGCGCATTGCCGAGCTGGGACTGTCTGTTGATGTGTTGGTGAACAATGCGGGAATCGCAGGCCCAAACTTACTGGCGGTAAGTGATTTCAACGAACAACATGCGTTTGAGCAGTTGATGATGACAACGGTGGCGGAACTGTGTGCGCGCTTGGTGCCTGAGATGCAGCGGCGTGGCTACGGTCGGGTGATCAACGTTGCCTCGGTTGCTGGGCGCTTTCCGAGTTCAAATACGGGTAACTATGGGCCATCAAAAGCGTATGTGATCGCCGTATCAGAGGAGTTGAATCTGGCGGCAAAAGCCGACGGAGTTTTCGTTACCGCGTTATGCCCGGGCTTTACGCACACCGAGTTTCACGAGGTCGCGGGTATGATGGATACGAAAAATAGCTCACCGAAGTGGATTTGGTACGAAGCAAGCACCGTCGTAACGGACGGTATCAATGGCTGCGAAGCAGGTCGCGCTGTGGTTATTTCGGGACGACTTTATCGGTGGCTTGATCCCTTCCTTCGTTCAGGACTTCTAAGGCCGATCATATTGCGGATGACCGGTACCCGATAGAAGCACTGGGCCTTCGGTAAAGACTAGCCTAGTCGACTGAAATAATTCACAATCCTTCGCCGAAGAATCACTCAAATTAAGGTTATGTAATGCCAGTCATTAAGTTTATTGAGTTTGATGGTACGGAACATGAGGTCGATGCCGATGGTGGTATGAGCGTCATGGAAGTTGCTATGAAATACGATGTTCCAGGAATCGACGCTGACTGTGGCGGAGGCGCCGTCTGCGGCACCTGCCACTGCTTTGTCGAGGAGTCAGCAGGCCCACTGCCAGACGTGGACCCTCAAGAGGAGTCGATGCTTGGCTTGCGTCCCGACCGTGAGAGCAATTCGCGACTAAGCTGTCAGTTGCAGGTGAGTGACAGCATCGGCGATATGACGATAAAACTGCCTGAATTCCAGATGTAAATCGACTGACTTAGGTCGTGATCAAGTGAGTGCCGCCGACGCAGATATCAGTAAAACACCGCTCTGTGAGTTGGATGTGTCAGATCCGTTGCGCTTTGAAAATGACACGTGGCAACCGTTATTTGAGCGCTTGCGCGCAGAGTCGCCTGTGCACTATCAGGCGGACAGTCCAGCTGGACCCTTTTGGTCCATATCGCGATTCGAAGATATCGTAGAGATAGAGAAGAATACCGAGGTCTTTTCCTCGGAGCCCACAATCGCCATCGTTGATCCGCCGCCGGATCGTCGCTCTCCCATGTTCATCGCCATGGACCAGCCTGAGCACGACGTGCAGCGAAGAGCTGTCCAGCCGGTCGTCGCACCTAAGAATCTACAAGAGTTTGAAGCTCTGATCCGTAAACGCTCTGGGGAGGCCCTCGACGCATTGCCTGAGGGTGAAACCTTTGATTGGGTGGAATTGGTGTCGCGAAATCTCACAACGCAGATGTTAGCGACGCTTTTTGATTTTCCTTGGGAGCTGCGCCACAAGTTATCAGAGTGGTCAGATGCGGTGACCTCGGACGAGCGCATGACGGCGGGCCAGGGTCTGACACGGGATGAACGGATCGAGGTCATCATGGAGATCCTCGAGGTTTTCACAAGACTCTGGCACCAACGTAAAGACGATGGTGTTGAGTCGTTTGACCTCATTCGGTTGCTCCAGCGAGACCCTCACACCGCTAACATGGTGGATGACCCCAAGAATTATGTTGGCAATCTGATGCTGTTGATTGTTGGCGGTAACGATACGACCCGTAACTCTATGTCTGGCGGAGTTCTATTTCTTAATGAAAATCCCGAGCAATTTCAGCGCGTTAAAGACGATCACTCTCTGATATCGGCGATGGTATCTGAGATTATTCGCTATCAAACACCGCTGTCACACATGCGAAGAACACTCACACGAGATGTCGAGTTTCGGGGTCAGCAAATGAAGGCTGGTGACAAGGTCGTTCTCTGGTACTGCTCAGCGAATCGTGATGCGTCCGTAATCGAAAATGCCGACGCCTTTCAAATTGATCGCCAAAGCGTGAGAAACCATGCGTCTTTTGGGTTCGGTATTCATCGGTGCATGGGGAATAGACTTGCAGAGATGCAGCTTCGTGTCGTCTGGGAAGAGGCATTGAAGCGTTTTAGCGATATCAAGTTGATGGCGCCACCCACTCGGCTTTGTCATAACTTTGTAAGGGGTTATTCCGCGATGCCGGTACAAGTCACTCGGTTATCGAACCGATAGACTCTGCCCCTCGTTCTGAGGTCCTCAAATTACCCATGGCAACCTTGTCAAAAGACTCTCTGGATTTATCGGGTATCGGCCCGATTAACGCCGCAGGCATCGATGGGTGCCGAGCGGGGTGGGTTGTTGCCTATCGAGAGGGCGGAGAAGTAAACCTGGTTGTGATCGGCCGTCTGTCGGGTATCAACGTGGCGCTTGCGAGGGACGCGAGCGTCATGATCGATATGCCCATTGGACTCACGGACGATAACAGCGTAAGAATTTGCGATGCCTCTGCAAGAGTTGCGCTAAGACCCTATCGCTCCTCCAGCGTATTCGGCGTGCCCGCGCGAAAAGTAACGCGCTGTGGTGATTACCCTGAAGCAAATAGGCTGTCGCGAGAGATGTCAGGTAAAGGCATCAGCAAGCAGGCCTTCTACTTATTTCCAAAGATTCGCGAGCTGGACGACTGGTTGGTATCGAAAGAGCGCAACGGACAGTGGTTTGAGTGTCACCCCGAGGTCGCGTTTGCGCGTTTAAACGGCGCAGCGGCGTTAGCAGAGTCAAAGAAAACGGTTGCCGGGAGCACGTTACGGAAAAAACTGCTTTCGGAGCTCGGGAGTGTTGAATCAACAATTCAGCGCGCACTCGACACCTATCGCCGTAAGGATGTGCTCGCTGATGATTTAATCGATGCACTGGTTTGCTTGCTGACCGCGGAGCGGTCATCAAACGAGCGACTGCAGATTCCCAACGATGCCCCTGTCGATGCCAGGGGCCTCACGATGGTTATTGTGGCGCCGGCTTAACTGGCGGCTTTTAGGGCGGAGTTATCGCTACTTTGGTCAGGGTTAGATTGCGGACCACGAATCAAACCACCCGGTGTGGCGCCTGAATATTGACCGTTTTCGAAGGTTAAATGCCCCGATTTAAAGGTTGCCTTGTACCCTGTTGCAGACTGGAGGAGTCGTTTGCCGCCCGCAGGTAAATCATTTGCCACCCACGGTTTGCTCATTCCAATCTTATCGAGCGCGATGACATTGATGTCAGCGAGGTAGCCAGGAGCCAGCACGCCCCGGTCCTCCAATCCGTAGACCCTTGCAGTGTCTGCACACTGACGCTTAATAGCCTCGCTAATACTCAATCGGAAACCCTCACGATCACGAACCCAATGCTGCAACATGAAAGTGGGTGATGCGGCGTCGCAAATTGTCCCGCAATGCGCCCCGCCGTCTGAAAGCGAGTTTATGCAATCGTCAGATTGTAAAATGGGCTCGAGGAAATTTAGGTTCCCGTCGGCGTAATTGAGTAATGGGAAATAAATAAACCCATTTCCGCCGTCACTCATCATAAGGTCATAGGCATATTCAGCACCCGATACGCCAGCCTGATCAGCCAGATAGGCGATCGATTGCTCCTCACTCGGCTCGTAGTTAAACCCATCGCCAAGTTCGTATTGTAGGGTGAAGGCGTTTGCCATGAGTTCCGCCAATAATTGGACGTCACTTTCGGGGAAGACGGACTCCTCGGAAATTAACTTGGCTTTGAATTCAGGCTCGGCAAGTTTTGCCAGTTGGTCTGCGGTATCCAATTCGGCCACTTCGGCCCAGCTTGGTTTGAATGAGAACGGGTTGAAAGTCGTTCGCCATCCCAATATGAGCCCGGTACCCCGCATCGATATCTGGGCGAGGATATTGGCACCTTTCATATTCTGCTCGCGCATCTTGGCCATCTGATCGTCAAAGCTCATTGCTTTGATTGGAGATTGAAGAGCAGTGAAGGTGACCGGTAACCCCGTTTCGCGGCTGAGATCGCCCATCCAGCCAAACTCGTTCCACTCGGGAACAAGGTCGCTGGCCATCTCGAACACACCATGACCGACGCGCGCCATGCCACGGCCGATGCCAATAAGTTCTTCGGGTGTTGCGGTGGTCCCAGGTACGAGCTCACCATCGACCGACTTGTGCAGTACGGTGCGCGATGTGGAGAAACCCAAAGCGCCTGCGCGCAGACCCTCCTCGACGATATTTGCCATACGCGCAATATCCGACTCGGTTGGACTTTCGTTCGCCGCACCTCGATCACCCATCACATAGGCACGCACAGCACCGTGTGGAACATGTGTGGCAACATCGACTGCTCTCGGCATTGCCTCCAGTGCATCTAGGTATTCAGGGAAAGTCTCCCAGTTCCATGACATACCCTCAGAGAGTGCAGAGCCGGGAATGTCCTCGACGCCCTCCATCAAGCCAATGAGCCAGTCGTGTCGATCGGGTGCCGCGGGGGCGAATCCGACGCCGCAATTCCCCATAACGACAGTGGTAACGCCGTGCCATGAAGAGGGCGCCATCTCCTGGTCCCATGTTGCTTGGCCGTCGTAATGCGTATGAATATCAACAAAGCCTGGCGCCACAAAGCAACCACTGGCGTCATAGACTTGTTTTGCATCACCGAGGTCGAGTCCAACGGCGGCGACGGTATCGCCTGTAATAGCGATATCGGCTAAATAGGGTTCGCAACCAGTACCGTCGACGACCGTGCCCCCTTTGATCAGAAGGTCATAACTCATATTGTTTCCTCGTTGCCTAGCGTGGTTATTTCCTGCATTCATCCAGAACAGTGAATGGGGTGTCAAGCGTGAATGGGGGTCTTCTCGTTAGGGTTAATCAACCCAGAGAAATACGGTTGAGTTTGTTAGTTAAGATCCGTACGGTTTAACCGTGATCTTAGAACGGTATCTGGGGCAGCTATGAATTTTGATATCCCGTTGGAAATACAACAGTTTCTCGATGAGGTGGATCGCTTTATTGAGCGTGAAATCAAACCCTTGGAGGCCGCTGACGACAATATTCGGTTCTTCGATCATCGACGCGAGGACGCGCGAACCGATTGGGAACGGCAAGGCTTGCCTAATGAGGATTGGGAGGCGTTGCTGGCTGAGGCGAAACGTCGTGCGATTGCAGCCGGAATCTTTAGTTACCCCTTCCCAAGTGAACATGGCGGGCGGGATGGTGGCAACTTAGGGATGGCGATCATTCGCGAACATCTGGCTGCAAAGGGGCTTGGTCTACACAACGATTTGCAAAATGAGCATTCAGTCGTGGGCAATAACATTGGCCTATTATTGATGCTGGAATACGGGACACCTGAGCAGCAGTCTGACTGGTTGCCCGGCCTAAAAAATGCGACGCGAGGTTTTGCCTTTGGTATTACAGAGCCAGACCACGGCTCGGACGCGACCCATATGGAAACAGTGGCCCATCGCGATGGCGATGACTGGGTCATCAATGGTGTGAAGACGTGGAATACCGGGGTTCACACTGCGCACAGTGACATGGTGATAGCCCGGACCGCGGGCAATGCCGGTGACGCTGCCGGGATCACGGCCTTCATGGTGCCGATGGGTGCCCCTGGCGTAGAGGTTGAGGAGTACCTGTGGACGTTCAACATGCCTTCTGACCATGCTCGGGTTCGGTTTACCAATGTGCGCGTTCCCGACTCAGCCATCTTTGCCGGGGAGGGCAGAGGCCTTCAGGTGGTGCAGCATTTCTTTAACGAAAACCGAATTCGTCAGGCGGCCTCAAGCTTGGGAGCGGCCCAATATTGCGTCAATGAAGCCGTTGCTTATGCGAAAGAGCGTAAGCCCTTCGGTAAACCCTTGGCGAGTAACCAAGCGATTCAGTTTCCACTTGTGGACCTACAGGCTCGTTGCGAAATGTTGCGAGCGCTGATTCATAAAACAGCTTGGCTTATGGATCGCGATGGTGCCTTTTCGGTATCGGACAAAGTCTCTATCTGTAACTACCAGGCGAATCAGCTTTGCTGCGAGGCGGCGGACACGGCTATGCAAGTCCATGGCGGTATTGGTTACTCGCGATATAAGCCCTTTGAACACATTTACCGTCATCACCGCCGGTATCGAATAACAGAGGGCGCAGACGAGATTCAAAAGCGAAGAGTTGCGGGCTATATGTTTGGCTTCATGGATCAACGTAAGCCTAAAGGCGTTAGTTGAAAACCGTGGATCAAACGTTTGAGGAAAGTCTGTCGGCGCTCATTTCGCGCCATTTCGAAGGGGCGAAGCTGATCTCTTCAAGCCAGCTCACTGCCGGCGCATCACAGCAAACGTTTCGTATTACGATCGAAGCGAAGGGCGGCGATACGCAGGTCTTTGCGCTGCGTCGAGCGCAGCCTGGCTTGGCGTCATCCTCTTACGGACAGTTACCGCCCAGTGTAGAAGTCGAATTACTGCAGCTAGCCGCTCATGGCGGTGTGCCCGTGCCCGGTATCGAGTATGTGCTGTGTCCAGGGGATGGTCTGGGCGACGGCTACATCATGGAATGGTTAGAGGGCGAGACCATGGGGCAGCGGATTGTAAAACGCCCTGAGCTGAGTGATGCCAGAGCATCGTTGGCTTTCGACTGTGGTCAGGCGTTGGCGCGAATCCACGCCTTGCCTGTGCCTCGCTCTCTCGTTGAGCGGTTGCACAACGTCTCGCCCGAGGCCTTAGTGCGCGAGACCTGGGAGGCCTATATTGCGTTGGACACGCCACAACCGATGATCGACTTTACTGCTCAGTGGCTGCTCAGCAATGTTCCAGCTGATTTTGAGACGACGTTGGTTCACGGGGATTTCAGGAACGGTAATTTAATGGTAACGCCCGATGGCATAGGTGCTGTGCTTGATTGGGAGCTTTGCCACATGGGTGACCCCATGCGAGACCTCGGTTGGCTGTGTGTCAATTCATGGCGATTTGGTAACCGATCTTTGCCTGTTGGGGGCTTTGGTAAGGTCGAGGATCTTATCGCGGGCTACGAATCGGAAACGGGCCAGCCGGTAGATCTCGCGACACTGCGGTTCTGGGAGGTCTTCGGTTCGTTTTGGTGGTCAGTGACGACATTGGGTATGGCGAATACCTGGCGAAGTGGCGAGACACCGTCAGTGGAGCGGCCCGTTATTGGTCGACGCAGTAGCGAAGCGCAAATGGATTGCGTCCACCTCCTCATCCCGGGTGAGCTACCTGCCCACCCCGATAAGATAAGTGATGCAAATCTCCCATCTGTCAGTGAGATTATCCGATCGGTAAAGTCGCATTTGACTGAGCATGTTGGCGAAAAGCTAGTAGGGGCAGACCAATTTTTAATGCGTGTCGCGGTCAATTCACTCTCCATTGCAGAGCGCGAGCTTTCTTTCGCACCCGCTGCAGAGCGTGCCGAACTTGCCGGGTTGAAGTCGTTATTTTCTGGGCTTGAAGGTAATGAGGACCTGGAGCAGCTAAGGTGGAATCTCGTGTCGGCGCTTCGGTCTAACGAGCCGATGGATGTTGATATCCTCGGTGCACACCTTCGTCAAACAGTGGCTCACAGACTTTATATTGATCAGCCAAAATACTCGGCACTCACGAATTCATGAGCGGATTTACCCTAGTCCGCGCCTTCGATAAGGCCTACTTTTTCGTTAGGTTTTTGTGGGGGAGTGTCCTAGACTTACGCTTGTGCCGTTGTAGCTCAGTCGGAAGAGCGTTTGCCTCCTAAGCGAAAGGTCGCAGGTTCGATCCCTGCCAGCGGCGCCATCAAACGCGCAATCAATTGCGCTAGCGCGTATTCACGTAAGCATCTGAGCCCCCGACATCGGGTAAACGTGCAACTCAGCCCTTTTTTGAGGACGCCCGCCGTTATTTCCGTCAGACGTATTTGCTTTTTTTGCCGTTGTCTTTGGCGCCTGCTGATAGACTAGTGAACCCTCGGCCAGTACGGCAGCCCACATTAATGTCATCGCGGAAAGTTAGAATTAAGGTTCCCGGTAAAGCTCGTCGGCGGGTGCCCCCAAAAACCGATGAACTCGAGATCCTGATCCGTGATTTAGCGAGCGATGGACGTGGTGTCGGCGAGGCGTCAGATGGACAAGTCATATTCGTTGCGGGCGTTTGGCTCGGTGAGCTTGTCCGGGTTCGAAGAACCCGCCAAGGCGCCATGACGGAAACCGTACTTCTTGAGGTAATTGAGGCGCACGCCCATAGAGTGACACCCGCCTGCATCTATCATACGCAGGGTGAATGCGGTGGTTGCCCATGGATGTTTATGGACTATGAGGCGCAGGTTTCTGCCAAACAGGTAAAACTGGCATCGGCGTTGGCGTCTCTCAATGCAACGCATCTTAGCTGTCCTGTAAACGGCTCAGTAAGACAATTGGGTTACCGCAATCGCGCCCAACTTAAAACCAATGGGCGGGAGCTGGGCTACCTGGGGGCGAGCTCCCACGACCTGGCTGACATAGAGACATGCGCCGTATTAACAGACGCTAATCAGGCTTTATTGAGCCGTCTGCGCGACAGCTTACCGAATAGTGCGTGGCGCCCGAGGTCGAAACAGAAATGGATTACCCTCGATATAGATGACAAGCGAGATGCGCCCCTCATAGACAAGAGGCAACCGTTTAGACAGGCAAATGATAGTCAGAATGAGGTCATGCGTGACTGGCTCGCCGATAAGCTCGCATCGCTCGTACCCGAGGGCCCCGTACTCGAGCTATTTTGTGGTAACGGCAATTTGACGTCGGTGGTAGCTGAGCGAAACCCGCACGCGCAGGTTGTGGCAGTAGAGGGCGATGACGTGGCGCTTGAGGCGCTTGCCGCACTCAACATAGCCACTGTTACCACTCAGCGGGTAAATCTCTTTGACGATCGACAAATACGAGCGTTGATATCGTCGTTGCCCTCGATTAACGGTGTTGTTCTCGATCCTCCGCGAGATGGATTAAAGGCGCGAGACGCGTTTGGCTCCCTGTTCTCCGAGTGCTCATGGGTCGTTTATATCTCGTGTAATCTTGCCACTTGGCAGCGCGATGCACAGTTTCTACAAGACCAAGGTTTGCGGCTGACTCAGGTAGAGGGCTTGGATATGTTTCCGCAGACACCTCACTTAGAGGTGCTCTCCGTCTTTGAACGGCAGTGACAAGGGGTGAGACCTAAACGGAGTCGCACCGCTGATCCATAGCGTGGTTGCCACGTTATTTCGCGTTTAAGCATTTAGCCAAGGAGAGGGGCTTTGCTGGAGGTACTGTGCAACCGCGTCAAAATCACCACTAAAAACGACTCTGCGCTGCTTGGACTTTAGCTGGTAGTCGTACATGGGGTCGTAATAGTCCCGCAATAAAATCTCTATCCAGGCTTTATGTGCCTCGGAACGTCCTAAACGATGCTCTGAGATGGCTGTCTCTAGAAGCCCCGATAATTCCGAATACCTGACGCCGCCCAGACGCTTCTTGATGTTTTCCAAGCTGTTTCTTAGGGATGCAGCGAAAACCTCAAAAGTATGCTCATCATCGCCCGCGACTTTCACCAATTCACTGTGATTTTGAAGAATATAATTTTGCCAGGAGTGTTCCACACGTTGCGCTAAGCTTGCCTCGACGGTTATGACAGGTGCCTTGGCTATGCACTCTTGAAGCAGTATCGGGAGGGCGCAGCGACCAATAAGCCGACTTTCATCCTCTACCGCTACGGCTGATGCATCAGATTTGATTGCCTTAAGAAAGGCAATTGCTATCGCATTTTCAAAATCAATCTGGCTGGGCTGCGGTGTAATTCGTTTACCAAAGGCACTGCCTCGGTGATTCGCCAAACCCTCTAGATCGATCGTTACGAGTCCCTGTGATGAGCCACAAGACTCCGCGCATTGATTCAGGAGTGCCGTTTTGGCGACACCTGTTCGGCCTGCTACCACGACAAGGTTTGATGCCTGTAACGACGCCGCGAAGCTGTCAATGAGAAATCGGCGTAATGCCTTGTAGCCACCCTCGATAATCGGTACGTGACAACCTCGCTCCGCCAGCCAAGCCTGCGTTGTTTGCGATCGCAAGCCGCCCCTGAAACAAAACAAAGCGGCCTCCGGTGCACTTTTTATGGCACTGATCCACTGCTCAATGCGTGCTTCCTTCGCAGTACCCGTCACAAGTTCATGCCCGAGTGAAATGGCCGCTTCCTGCCCGCGTTCGGCGTAACAGGTGCCTACTTGTTCACGCGCTGAGTTACTCATAAGCGGAAGGTTGATCGCCGAAGGAAAGGTACCTTTTTCAAACTCAACGGGTGCGCGCGTGTCGATGAGCAAGCGATTCTCAGTAAAAAGGCTACAGAATTCGGAGGCCGAAATGCAGTTTTGGGAGGAGCTAGGCACGAAGTGTCAACTTAGGTTGGTCCGAGGTCGCGATCGATAGTTCGCCAATGGGCGCACTTGGGAGCCCCGCCGCGTGCAATCTTGATGCAATCTCATCACGTGCCTCAGGACGCACAGCGATGAGTAAACCGCCGCTGGTTTGTGGGTCGCAAAGAACCGCTCGCTGAAAATCGGTTAGAGGCGGCAAGTGCGTCGCGATGGAGCCAAAATTACGGTCCGTACCACCGGGAACGCAGCCCTCTGTTATGTAGCGTTCTAAATCTCCCATTGTAGGGATCGCTGACCAGTCGATGCTGGCGTCGAGACCGCTGCCACACATCATTTCGGTAAGGTGGCCGGCCAACCCAAAGCCTGTGACATCGGTCATCGCCGTGACGCCTTCTACGGACGATAATTCGGCGCCAACGTGGTTTAACGTGCGCATGCTCTCGCTCGCAAGTGTTAAATCTTGTTGCGTTGCGCGCTCTCTTTTACCTGCCGTGCTGATGATGCCCACACCGAGCGGCTTTGTTAAAAAGAGGGCATCACCGGCAATCGCTGTGTCATTTCGTCTGAGGTCATCAATCTCTACTAGGCCGGATACGGCCAACCCAAAAATGGGTTCGGATATGTCAATACTGTGACCACCTGCTAATGTGATTCCTGCCTTGCAACAGATAGCTCGGGCGCCCGATAAGACCTCCCTTGCAACCTCAGGTGCTAACTTATCCACGGGCCATCCCAGTATGGCGATTGCGACCGTTGGCGTGCCACCCATGGCATAGATATCGCTGATCGCGTTGGTGGCGGCAATCTCACCAAATTCTCGAGGGTCATCCACAATTGGTGTGAAGAAATCAGTTGTACTGAGTAATGCGCGACCGTTTCCAATATCTACGGCTGCCGAATCGTCCCGCGAGTCGTTACCCACTAACAGCGAGGTTTGGGTGTTCTCAGGTGTTCCTGTCTCTACACCGCTTAGAATGCGACGCAATATGTCAGGGGAGAGCTTACAACCGCAGCCTGCGGCTGGGCTGAATTGCGTGAGGCGAATACTGTCTGTCGTCATGTGGCTCTCGGATACTCCTCCGTTGGTTTTCATTCGTTTAATTCATTGAAAAAATCGTGCGCTCGCTTCATGCTCACGCTGATGTTCTGCGTTACCCCACCAAACTCTCGCACAGTCCTCTTGGCTTGTCTCCTAACGGTCCTTTCTTTCTTAGGGGTCGGTTCTCGATTGGCTGTCGCGTCTGACGCACTTGACCCCTCAGCACAGCGACAAAAATTTGAGCTCGCAGTCAAAGAGTTGAGATCTGGGGTTGGACCCCGTTATCAGGCGCTGCGAGATGAGCTCTCGAACTACGCGTTAGCCATCTATCTCGATGCCCTCGTAATTGAGGGCAACTTACATTACGCGAGCAGCGAGGAAATGAACCAATTCATGACGATGGCTGAGGGATCACCGCTCGCCATGCGCACGCTCCGAAGTTTTGTACGTCACAAGGTTGAGGACCGCCGCTGGCAGACCATTATTGCGGTAACCAACCGATCTGACCTGAGCACTGAGCTCTCATGTCATCGAGCTCATGCGCTACTCAGTGCGGGAAGAGTCGATGCGGCTAACGTATTGCTGAACACCGCTTGGAGCGTTGGGAAGTCTCAAATCAAAGCCTGTGATCCTGTATTTAAGGCCTGGATAAAACACTCGGGTCCAACTGACGATGTTGTCTGGGAACGCGCACTCAAGGCAGCGGATGCGCGTAACAGTTACCTGCTTCGTTATCTGCAACGATTTGCGTCAAAAGAACTAAAACGAAGTCTTGCTGACTTGGGGGAAATTTACCGAAGACCTGACCGCGTTACGCAAAAGGTGCGTGGACAAGAAATACATCAACGCGATATCGCTTATTTAGGTGTTAAGCGTCTTGCTCGCGTCAACCCAGGTAAGGCCTTTACAGCGCTACAAGCGCTCTCTGAGCGGTTTGAATTTCGCGCGAATCAACTGAGCGAAATGCAAAGCCTCATTGCGCGACACAGCTTGTTTGCGAAGAGTGCTGCGCCACAGAAATGGATCAGAGAGACCTTGATTTCGCTTAAGGAGGATGAGCTCAGCGAAATTTACTTACGGGCGCAGATCGATGGGGCGGATTGGGTGGCTTTTCGAGAAGGTTTTGACTGGTTGTCAGAAGGCAAGCAGGGGACGGATGAGTGGCAATATTGGCGCGCCATTGCCGCAGGCCCCGGCGAGGCTGAATTTGCGCAGTCTACCTTTGAGCGCCTTGCAACTGGGCGTGGGTTTCACGCCTACCTCGCTGCGTCGACGTTGAATAAGCCGCCGACATTAGGCACTGCCTCTAACGGAGAAAATGTGGTGACGCCCCATCAAAAAGTGGTAGTTGATCGGGTTAGAGAGCTGTTAGCGTTGGGAAGAGAATGGGAGGCTCGTACTGAATTTCGGGCAGCGCTCGCTGATAAACAAGTGGCGTTTTCGCTGGCCGAGTTGGCGTCTTCAGTGGGCCTTCATCCATGGGCAATTGAGGCCGCGGCAGCCGCCGGTGCCTGGGATCGTGTAGATCTAAGGTTTCCGGTTGTTTTTAGTGAGGAATTCGCGAATGCCGCCTCAGAATCTGGGTTAACTGCAGAGTCACTCATGGCCGTTGCGCGCCGCGAAAGCGCGCTAGCGCCGGATGCGGTCTCGAAAGTGGGGGCACGTGGATTAATGCAACTGATGCCCAGCACGGCGCGACTCACAGCGCGCAAGCACAATTATCGCTATTCACGGTCACGCCTGATGCGTCCGGGATACAATACGGCGGTCGGTGCGCTCTACTATGCTGATTTGATCGATAACTACAGGGGTAATCGCGTACTCGCATTGGCTGCATACAACGCGGGTCCCAATCGTGTCCGTCGCTGGTCTGAGGGCACCATGAGTGTCGCACGCTGGGTTGACACTATTCCCTTCAAAGAGACGAGAGAATATGTTCGCGCGGTTTTAGCCTACACCGTAATATATCGTCTCAAAGCGGGTAAGCCCGGAGAAATGCTGAGTGAACTTGAGCGCGATTATCAGTATTGATTGTTGTCGCCAGGGCAAGAGTCATTTGCCACTGTAAGCATTGCTCTAAAAAATGATGTTTGCTCTACTCGGCGCAGTAAAAACGACTAGCGCTAAAATAAACCGATAGGAAATCAATATGAAAAGTCTCCAAATGCAGTCTTGTGTCCACGAAGAGGGCACCATCGAATGTGCCTTGTTTGAGGTCGACATTGCATCGCCCAAAGATAACGAGGTGATGGTGAAGATTGAGGCATCACCCGTTAATCCATCTGATTTGGGTCTCATGTTTGGAGCCGCCGATGTCGACTCCATTAGAGCCTCAGAACGCAACGGGCACCCGTCCATTATTTTAGACGTCCCTGCACCTGCGATGCGCGCGATGGCAACACGTATTGGTGAGTGGCTCCCTGTTGGCAACGAGGCCTGCGGTACTGTGGTTGAGGCCGGCGCAAGCCCCGAGGCTCAGGCGCTTATTGGAAAGCGCGTGGCGCTCTTCGGTGGCGAAATGTACGCAGACTATCGCACGGTCTCCATTTTTCAGGTCATCCCCTTGCTCGATAGCACGACGCCTGAGGAGGGCGCTTCATGTTTCGTCAATCCGATGACCGCATTAGGCTTTGTTGAAACAATGAAAATGGAAGGTCACAAGGCGATCGTTCACACCGCCGCGGCGTCAAACTTAGGTCAAATGCTAAATCGTATCTGTTTGAATGACGGCATTCCTCTCGTGAACGTGGTTCGAAGTGAAGAGCAGGTCGCGCTTCTAAAGGGGCAGGGAGCAGAGCACGTAGTCAACAGTTCTGCGGAGGATTTCACCGCTCAGTTAAGCGCGGCGCTTAGCGCAACGGGTGCTACATTGGCATTTGATGCAATTGGGGGTGGAAAGCTGGGTAACGCAATCTTGATGGCTATGGAGGCTGCCGCGGTAGAGCGTATGACAGAATGGTCACGCTATGGCTCCAATGAGTTCAAGCAGCTTTATATTTACGGTGCTCTGGACTTGGCGCCAACAACGCTCAATAGAGGCTACGGCTTCTCTTGGGGGATCAATGGATGGCTGTTGACACCCTTTATGATGAAGGCTGGCAGGGAGATTGTTGGGCGCATGCAGTCACGGGTTGTGGCTGAACTCACCACAACCTTCGCAAGTCATTATTCAGATCGCATCACCTTAGCTGAATCTGTCACACCGCTTGCAGGCGCAAAATATGGCGTTCGCAGGACAGGGCAGAAGGCGCTTATTACCTTCTAGTCTGATTAGTGCCCTAGCCGCCGGCTAACTTGCAGGTATATCCCAGGGCCTCCAGCGCGTCTTTACAAACGGTCCGCTGGTCGCCCTGTATTTCGATAGTCGCCCCCTTCGTGGAGCCGCCGACACCGCAGCGTTGCTTAAGTTTTTTTGCGATGACCTTTAATTCTTCAGGTAAGACGGGCAGTCCGCTAATAACGGTGACGGCTTTGCCGCCACGACCTTTCGTTTCTCGGGTTATTCGCACAATACCGTCACCCGCTGACGAAGGGCGATCTTTTCCACAAACGCATTCCGCCGTATTCCTTAGACACTGGGGGCATAACCTGCCTCGATCAGTACTGTACACAGCACGAGAGTTCTTTTTTGCCTTCACCGTTGTCGCCTTAACGCCTACTCGAGCGTGCAGAGTTTATCAGTTGATATGCTTCGTCTGCGCTTTGGATAACAAAAAACACAGGGTAGGATACCGCCATGGATGATGAAGAAATCAAATCTGAATTGACAGACTTACAGGCCAAGATCGCATTTTTGGAATTGGCGAATGATGAGCTAGAACAGGTGCTGTTAAGCCAGCACAAACGGCTGGAGCAGGTGGAGGTGACGCTAAATGAGTTGCGCAATCGCCTCAAGGAGCAAGCCGCCCTCATCGAGCATTTGGGGGACTCCGATGAAGAACCAGCCCCCCCACATTACTAGAGCAAGGCCAAACCGTTAAAAACAAAACAATAAAAATCAATAAGTAGGTACTTGGTATGTTAAAGCGCACTGTTATCGCATTGGGGGCCGTACTGCTCGCGGGTGGCCTGTACGTCAAAACGCTAGTAGGTGATCCAGTGCCGCCGCGGCATCAAGTATTTTACAACGGTGAAGTGCTCACGATGGACGCTGACAACACCGTTGCGCAAGCAATCAGCGTTCGCGACGGCCGCATTGAGTCGGTCGGTGCGAATGCGGTTGTTAGCAAACTCATAGCAGAACACACCGAGGTTATAGACCTGGCCGGTAGAACGTTAATCCCCGGTTTTGTTGACGCCCACGGTCATTTCCCGGGTTCGGGGCAAACGGCCTTCACGGTTGACTTAAACAGTCCACCCATTGGCGACACGAAATCGATCGATGAGCTGCTAGATAAACTGAGGGCATTCGGTGCCGAGAGAGTTGATGGTTGGTTAGTGGGTAGTAATTACGATGACACCTTACTTGCCGAGAAGAGGCATCCAACACGAGACGATTTGGACCAAGTCTCAGCGACGCGGCCAATCGCCATCGTTCATGTGTCGGGCCATTTGATGGTGCTCAACTCAGCAGCGCTTGCAGAATTGGCTATTGACGAGACCACCCCAGACCCAGAGGGCGGACACATTGTTCGAGATCTGAGCTCGCCCGACAAGCGAAGGCCCAACGGGATTCTTGAGGAGACCGCCACTCACGATGCTCGGCAAAAAACCCTTGATCTTTCGGCCGGTGATGTATGGAAGATGACGCAGCTAGCGTCGGCGGAGTACTTGGAATACGGGGTTACTACGGCCTCGTCTGGCGGCATGCCAAAGGCGCTTGCGAGCCTGTTGGGACCAATGTCTGAGTACAACCAAATACCCTTGCGGGTTGCCTTGTTCCCTTGGTTCGATGAGGTGGGAGCGCAGTTAATAAACGGTGAGGTTGGCCTTGCCGAGTTCGAGGGCGGCAGGGTGGTTGTGCCTCGCGTAAAGATCATTGCGGATGGGAGTATTCAGGGATTTACAGGTTACTTGAGTCAACCTTATCACCATGCTTACAAGGGCGACGAAGAATATCGAGGTTATCCCGCGGTATTACGCGAAGTGCTTTTTGAGCAAGTTGAGGGCTTGTACAAGCAGCGAGTTCAGGTCGCCATTCACGGTAACGGAGACGCTTCAATCGAGGATGCGTTAGATGCTATTGAGGCCGCGGGCAAAAAACATCCTTGGCCTGAGGCTCGGCCACTTATCATCCACGCGCAAATGGCGCGCCAGGATCAGATTATCCGAATGGCCGAGTTAAACGTCACACCCAGTTTCTTCGCAGCTCACACGTTTTTTTGGGGTGACAGGCACGCGGGTATTTTCATGGGTCCCGAGCGCGCGGCAAATATGAGTCCTGCGAAATGGGCGCAAGACGCGGGCGTTCGCTTCTCGTCGCATATGGACACGCCCGTGACGCCAATGAGGCCATTACAAGCCGCATGGAGCCCTGTAGAAAGAAAAACGAAGACGGGCGTTGTACTGGGGCCTAATCAGCGAATAGACCGTATGAGCGCTTTGAGGGCTGTCACGATTGATGCGGCTTGGCAGGTCTTTATGGATAATGAGATAGGATCCATTGAGCCCGGCAAAATCGCTGATTTAGTGGTGTTATCGGGCAGCCCACTTACCGCGCCGGACATGCGAGAACTCGCGGTGGATATGACCGTTATTGACGGTGTTACGCACTTTGAGCGGTAAGTTTCTACGGCGTTGTGGATCGCCACGCACGTAGCTCATTGATCAAGGTTTCAGGCACTTCCATCGCAGCAAAGTGACCGCCGCGCTTGAACTGATTGTTAAAGTGAGTGAGCTGTTTGAATCGGCCCCGTGCCCACCGTTCTGATGTGCGCATAATTTCCTTTGGGAAGACACTCAAGCCAATGGGACGAGAAATGGGATCGAGGTTCGTTTTGTTAAAGCTCTCCCAGTAGAGTCTTGCGGAGGACGCCGCCGAGTTAGTCATCCAATACAGCATGACGTTATCGAGAAGAACATCCTTGCTAATAACGTTCTCCGGATGTCGGATACCGTTGGACTCACAATCCATCCAGAAAGCAAATTTCTCAACAATCCACGCCATCTGCCCAGCGGGAGAGTCGGCCAACCCATAGCCGAGTGTCTGCGGACGGGTGCTTTGCTGCTTTGAATACCCACAATCCCAATCGTTATAGAATTGAAACGATTCGACCGCATCAATCTCCTCGGGTAGCGGGTTGTCTAAGGTAGATGGGTCGGGTGGGACAACTGGAAGGGTGCAATGACCGGCTGAGCAAGCCGTTTCTGATTGCAGCAAAATTGCCTGTGTAACGATAGAGCCCCAGTCGCCGCCATGCGCATGGAAATGCGCATACCCCAGTCGCGACATGAGTCGTTCCCACATACTGGTGATTTGAGGCACACCAACTCCGGGCCCTCGCGGTTTTTGGGAGAACCCAAATCCGGGCAGTGCCGGTAAAACCACGTGAAAAGCGTCGCTTGCTGACCCACCGTGTTCCGTGGGATTGGTCAGCGCTTCGATGACGTCTAAATATTCCAACACGGAGCCTGGCCAGCCGTGCGTTATCAGTAAAGGTGTAGCGGAGGTATGTCGACTGCGGTGGTGTATGAAATGAATATCCAATTCATCAATTTCAGTCTGAAAGTTCGAAAACACATTCAGCCTTGCAGGGACCCGCTGATAATCGTATTCATGAATCCAGTAGTCGATGAGTTCTTGTTGATAGGAGAGGGGTATACCCTGAGACCAGTCCTCAACCGTTTCGGCATTTGGGAAGCGGGTGCGTTTGAGCCGAGATGTTAAGTCGTCAATATCTTCGAGCGCGAAGCCGGGTGTGAAGAGGTGTATTGGGTTTGTTTGCATGACCCTAGGCGCCCACTGTCGAAAACACCACGGTAAGCAACGACGCAGCGAGTCTCAAGTCTCTTTTTTCAAATAAGTGAATAAGACGGTTAACTTTCGGCAGACGGAAGAGGTGGGGCTGAAGCAAACAATTCTTCAGTCCCAGAATCTCAGTTAACCGTATTTAGCGCGGCCGAAAAGTCGCTTTGGAGCATGGGCTCTAGGCCGGCGCGAGCATCCGGTTGCTCAACGTTATTGCCCAACAGATAGGTCGAGCGGGGTTCTCTGTCTAAGAACAGTTTGCCTGACGATAACGCTGCCTGTTTGGACCGGGCCATCCAGACAATGGTGTCAGCCCCCTCCTTGTGCGACCTCAGAACAAGCTGCGTAATTCGCCGGAATAGGGGTAGGGATTTTTGTACACCTGGGGTATCTGACCAGCCGGGGTGCATGGCATTTACGACGATATTATCGTCTGCCCAGCGCTCTGCCCATATTTCTGTCAAAACGCTTAAGGCTCGCTTGCACTGTGCATAAGCCCGCGCACCACGGTATCCCTCAGCAGCCATATTTAAGCGTTTGAGGTTAAGTCGCTCCGCATACATGCCTCCCGATACAACATTGACAACGCGGGCGGGTCCCCAAGCGTTAACCAACAGCGGCTTTAGTGCTTCTGTGAGTCGCCAGGGAGAGAGGAGTAGCAGCGCGTAGCTTTGTTCTAGCCCCTCATCTGTGCGTGAATGCTCGTTGAACAGTGCACCCGCATTGTTGATCAGGACATCGATTTTGCGGTCTGTGGTTAGCAGTCGCTCGATCAGGGCCTCTGTATCGCTCATCAAGCTCAGGTCAGCGAGTTCAAACGCAATATCGGTTCTTCCGGTTTCTGCGGCGATAATTTCAGCGGTTTTTTCAGCCTTGGTTTGACTCCGGACCACGAGCGTAAGCGCCGCGCCGGCTGCGGCGAGATCGATAGCTGCCGCGAGACCGATACCGGAGTTTGCACCAGTTAGCACCACATGTTGTCCCTCTAAGCGTTCAGACATGGGCAGCCAAATGCGTCGACCCGACAGGTAGCCAAAACGCGTAAAACAGGCCAGAGCACGCCAAGTAACTGCATCAGCCTTGGCGTTGCGGGGGCTTAACGTCGCCTCGCACTTTTCATCTTGCAGTGCACTTTTGAGTTGCGCCATGAGTTGGTTGGAATGTTGATTCAGGCTGCTTTCGGCGCGACGTAACAACGCGGTAAAGCCAAATTTTGGATGAAGCTCCATTCGGTAGGTGATGTCTGTCCTTTCTTCGCCCCCATCGAGCTCAATTGTGTCTTTGACAGTAAAAAAAGCGCTCCTGCCTTCGATAATAAGTTTTTGAGAGGGCGCCCAGTGAGTTACCACATAGGTGATTGGGTAGGTAAACCAGCCCGCGAATAAGTGCACCGTGAAGGTGCTTCCTCGGCCTACGGGACCTCCGCCTAACTTACGTGATGTTTTTACCTGGTTGTCCCATTCGATCAAATTCCTAAGATCGCTGAGATATTGAAAGCAGTCATAGCCCGAACGGTTTACGGTTATCGATCGTGAAATACTTATCATGGGTACGGATTCACCTTAATACGGTCATGGTGCGGTTATGAGGTCCGGTTCATCGCAGCGTGGCTTGCGTGAAGTGCGTTGACTGACACACTCGCTTTGATGCATCACTTTCGTATGGGTCGTCATGTAAGTTGCCAGAGAGCTTACGCCTAGCGGCCGGTCTTAGTTCACCCGCCGCTAATCGTCGTGGTACACCACACGCAGTGGCTCACCAAAATCATCGTAAAGAATCTGCTTGCGCCGCGTGGTTTTGCGCTTTCTTGTGGCCGCTGGCTTTCGTCGTAACTTCGCCTCTCGCCGACGTCTCAGCGTTTCGATGACATCGTTTACCGGGGTTCGGGTCTGTGGTTTGCCCGAAAAAATGGGTGTCTTGATGGGTGAAACGGCCTCATCAACGGCACTTGCACCCAGGGGAACCGACTCGATCTCACCCCCATCGTCTAGAAACGACCGAGTTTGACGCTCAAGTCGTTGCCGAATGTCTTGTTTTGATGGTGGTTTCTTCAAAATCATGCCCTCAAAGACAGTATAGACCCTGAGACTTCGCGTAAAAACCGTATTGACGGTGTTTGCGCTTGCGACCGTGACGAGAATTGTTAGTATCGAGCGCCACGTTGTGGCGTCAGTTTGGGGGAATAATGCGAGCACTCAGGTCGGTCTTGGTATTTTTGATCATGGCCACTACGGTCGTACCACTGGCATCGATTCTCGTCGTATCCTCGTTTTTAATGCCTTATCGAGTGACCTATTTTTGGATCGGTCGACCCTGGTTGCAGCTTGCTATTTTTGCGGTCAAATGGGCCGGGGGTGTCCGGACTCGCGTAACGGGCTACGAAAACCTTACACAGGCCGCAGACGCAGGTCACCGAGTCATCATCTGCAGTAAACACCAGTCCACGCTCGAGACATTCTTTTTTCCAAGCGTGATGAATCATCCCGTTGCCTACGTTTACAAAAAAGAGCTGAACTTAGTGCCGTTCTTCGGGTGGGCCATTGGTCGACTTCACATGGTGCCCATTGATCGGAGCGCCAAAGGTGACGCTTGGCGACGTGTAGCCAGCATTGGTGCGCGACTTATGGATGAAGGTAAGTGGATCATTATGTTTCCTGAGGCAACGCGCTCAGCGCGTGGTCAACAAAGGCTCTATAAGTCAGGCGCTGCACGTTTAGCATTGGAGACCAATGCCGTTATCGTTCCCATAGCGGCAGCGACAGGGCGCTGTTGGCCTGCTAAGTCGTGGACCTTCGTTCCAGGTCGTGCTGACTTTTCGATTGGCCCAGCTATCGTTCCGCACAGCGGTGAGGATCCGATTGCGCTGATGTCGCGAGTCGAGAAATGGATCGAAGACGAGATGCGTGTGATCGACGCCGACGCTTACATCGACTAGTCTTTGAATGCCTGTCTAAGGCGACGCGTCGCTCAGGCCGATAAAGAGTCTGTTAACAATAAAAAAGGGGATTGAGATGGGAATCTATAACGACTACGTGGTGCCGCGCTTGGTGACCTGTGCTTGTGGTACGAAACCGGTGCTCAGACAACGTCAAAAAGTTGTACCAAAGGCATTTGGCACTGTGCTCGAGTTTGGCATCGGTGCGGGTCAGAACCTTCCCCACTATAACGCCAATCAAGTGGATAAAGTGATAGGGGTTGACCCCTGTTCCAAGTCATGGGAACTCGCCTCGGATCGTGCGCGCGAGGCGCGGCTGGATATTGATTTCATTCAGGGTTCCGTCGAATCGATCCCGCTAGAAGACGCCTCCGTCGACTCGATTCTTATTACCTTTACGCTTTGCACCGTACCGGATCCGGATGCGGCACTTGCCGAAGCCCGTCGAACGCTGAAGCCCGGAGGCAAACTCTTTTTCTGTGAGCACGGTATAGCCCCAGATGAAAGTGTTGCTAAGTGGCAACGCAGAGTAAATCCCATTTGGAAGCGTATTTTTGGCGGCTGCCACATCACGCGAGACACCAAAGCGCTTCTGAGTGGTGCGGGTTTTGGTATCGATGCTGTTGAGCAGATGTACCTGCCAGGCACACCCGCTATTGCGGGCTTCAACACGTGGGGGGAGGCGACGATTAGTCGCTAAGCCGGCACCAGACGCCCGAATGATCCCGAGTGATGGTGGAAACTTGACATTACGAGGCGACGCCTCACGTAACCAAGCCTGAGAGACACAATCAATGCATCGACCCGAACCCAACTTTAACCTTGCTGCCCAAGTGTTAAAACAAGCTGAGCAACGTCCGAGCAACATAGCTATTGTTTACGAGGGCCGTGAGACGACTTACGGTGAATTTGCCGAGCGAGTGCGCCGGCAAGCCGGATTACTGAGTGATTCGGGTGTCTGCATTGGCGACAGAGTGGGTTTTTTGGGCTTCAACCAGCCCACTTTTATTGAAACACTCTTTGCAGCCATTTCATTGGGGGCTATTTTTGTCCCATTGAATTTCCGACTAACGGGTGACGAACTCACGTTTATCATTGGTGATGCGGGTGTACATTCACTGGTTGTTGATTCTGAGTTGGCGCCCGTTATTCAGAGCGTGAAAGATCGATTACCGTGTCGTCATTACTTTTCGGTCGGTGATGATGTCGAGGGTTTTACCTCGCTCGAGTCTGCAATGGCATCCGCGCCTCAGCTCGATGATGTAGTCGCTCTCGCTGCCCACGACACCCTGTTAATCATGTACACCTCGGGCACGACCGGATTACCCAAAGGCGCGATGCTGACGCATGGCAACATCGTCTGGAATAACGTCAATGCGAATCTTGCGTTTGGTGCGAAGAGTTCTGATGTATTGCTTACCGCTGCGCCACTTTTTCATATTGGTGGCCTGAATGTCATGACGATTTCGGCGCTACAGATGGGGAGCCCGCTTGTCCTGTTGAGGCACTTCGATCCGGGCGCTGTTTTGGCCGCTATCGAGTCGTACAAGGTGACACACATGTTTGGTGCGCCCGCTATGTTTTTGTTCATGGCGCAACATCCGGAGTTTGACTCAACCGATCTTTCATCCATTGAAATTTTGATTGTTGGTGCCGCACCTTGCCCAGCCTCGCTCATATCGCTTTACGGCGAGCGTGATGTGAGTTTTTGTCAGGGTTACGGGCTAACAGAGACCAGCCCTTTTGCCTCATTCCTCGGGCCGGAAAGATGCCTAGAAAAACTTGGATCGGCCGGGTTATCACCTGTGCATACTGAATTGAGAATTGTCGATAGCAACAATGTCGCCGTCGGCCCGGATGTGCGTGGGGAAATCTGTGTAAAAGGCCCCAATATCATGAAGGGGTATTGGAATCGGCCCGAAGCGACAGCAAAGGCTATTGATGCAGAGGGGTGGTTCCACTCAGGTGATGTCGGCTATCTCGACGATGAGGGCTATCTCTACATTTGTGATCGATTAAAAGACATGGTCATTTCGGGTGGCGAGAATATTTACCCTGCAGAGGTTGAGAGCGTGTTGTTTGAGCACCCTGCGATTGCTGAAGTTGCCGTGATTGGTTTGCCTGATGATAAATGGGGTGAAGCCGTCACCGCCGTAGCGGCGCTCAACGCTGAAGAGACTCTCACATTGGAGGAGCTTCGCTCGTTTGCTGAATCGAAGCTTGCTCGATACAAACTTCCCTTGAAGCTCCATGTGGTACCGCAATTGCCGCGTAATCCAGCAGGTAAAGTTTTGAAGTTTCAGCTTCGTGAGCAGTTGAGCTAGGTTTTATAAAAGCGTGAGCCAAAAGCGCAGGCAGTCTACATTCTACGCGCTCATCATATTGTTGATGACGCCTCTAGTGGGCTGTAGTACGGCTCCCATCGAGGAGGAAATTACCCGTAAAGCTATGCCCGTCGATATGTCCGGTCACTGGGAAATTGACTTTGCAAAAAGTGATAACTTGCAAGATCAGTTAAATGCGGTTGGACGTCAAATTCGCCGTGAGGCAGCTCGGCGAGAACGGTTGGCCAAAGAAGGGCAGGGTTTTGCGGGTGGCCCTCTGCCAGGCCGGCGCGACCTACTTACCTTGGCCCGTTTAGCTGAGATCATAACTGAGCCCAGTTTGCTGGAAATCATTCAGGCAACGGGACGCACGCGGGTAAAGCGCGAGAATAGTTTTGCCCTCGTTTGCGAAACGGATGGCTCAGCGATAGCGGTTACGACTGATCTGCTCGGTGAGCAACGCTGTGGTTGGGATGATTCCCAACTCTTTTTTATGTTGACACTTCAGGAGGGGTTAGAGCTTACCCACCGGTTATCCCGGTCCGAGGAAGGGGAGGCTCTGTTGCTGGTGACATCCGTCGAGACCCCTGGCACAAGATTCCCGTTGGTCGTTAGCCAATTTTTTAAGCGCTACGACCCGGATAATTTAGGGTTTCGCTGTGAGCGGAGCTTAACCAAAGGCAAGGTATGCACCACGCGTTAAGTAAGAACAGGTCGATACACCAAATAAACGGTCAGCTGTTAATCCTTTTCGCGGCCTTTTCTTCGAGCCTTACAAACGCCTTTGCGGCACCTCAGTCGCCAGATAGCGAACGAGAGAAGTCGGCAATTTTGGTTGCGAGCTCAGAGCGAGGCGTCGTGACACTCACATCCGACTTGGATATTGGTATCACGATCAGTTCGGATATTCCCTTGCAAAGTGGGACCGCAATGGAGGGGGCATTTCGTGAAACTGAAGCGCAACTCTTAGGCGCCAAGCAGCGACGGGTATTTGAGAATGCGGGTCAGTGGGGCGTCGTTAGGTTGTATCCCCGGCCCTCTCTGATTCCGCAGTTAATGCTCGATATGGTTGTTTTACAATCGGATGGGAGACAACTTCGTGTTCATGCGATGTTAACCGGGGTGCATGGGGCTACGCTCTTAAGCGACACCTATTTGGATTATGCAAGCAGTGAGGGTGTTTTAACCGCAGACAACGAAGACCCTTTTACCGATTTGTTTCACCGTATTCACAATGATGTGGCGACCAAGGTTGCTCTGATGCCGGAGTCTGAGGACTATCTGAGGCAGCTTTCCTTTCTGCGGTATGCCCAGCAACTTGCGCCCCAAGCGTTTGAGGCCTACCTCAGTCGTGAAGGTGAGAGCTGGCAACTCCTTCGGGCGCCCGCTGAGCAAGACCCAATGTATCAGCGCATTTCAAAACTCAGGGAGTATGAGTTGCTCTTTGTTGATACTATTGACGAGCAACTGACGAGCGCGCTTCGTGAGATTGATACGGCGTATCGCCTGTGGCTTCGAGCGAGTAAAGAGCAGCTAGACTGGCTGGAAAAGCGAAGAGCGCGTGGCGTAAACGCAGAAGGCCTTGCCGACGATTCTGCGTTTGCACGTCATCAGGCTGTCTATGCGGCTTATCGATCGTTAAAGATTCATGAGCAAGAACTTTTCGAATTGGTTTTAGATCTGGAGAGCGAGTCACGCTCCACGGCACTCGAGATCGAGGAAACCGTCGTCACGCTCGAGGGAACGCTTGAGCAGCAATATCGGGAGTGGCGCGAGGCACTGGCGAAAATAATGATGTTGGAGAACGTGTTTTGAGCAGTAGCCTCTCATTTTTAGCGACCTGTCCAGTTGGGCTCGGGACGTTACTGGTAACCGAGCTCGAAGAGTTGGGTGCCACGGGCTTGCGGGAGACCCCAGCAGGTGTTCACTTCGAGGGCTCACTCGCGATCGCTTACCGGGCTTGTCTATGGAGTCGGCTGGCAAACCGAATTTTACTACGCATTAGCGATACGGCTGTGGCCTCGGCAGATGATGTATACACCAGTGCTCGCTCTGTTAGATGGTCCGAGCATATCGACGTAAAAACGCGGTTTGCCGTTGAGTTTAAGGGGCAGAGTCATGCCATTAAAAACACGCACTTTGGCGCGCTCAAGGTTAAAGACGGCATCGTTGACTTTTTTCGCGACCGTGAAGGCATTCGGCCCTCGGTAGACGCTAAGCGACCTGATTTACGGATTGTAGCGCAGCTGTCGAAGGGACGATTAGTTCTAAATCTGGATCTGTCTGGGGACAGCTTGCATCGCCGAGGCTATCGGCTCGAAGGTGGTAAGGCGCCACTAAAAGAAAATGTAGCGGCCGCCGTGTTGATTCGAGCGGGATGGCCGCAAATCGCTCAAGAGGGCGGTTCTCTGATTGATCCCATGTGCGGATCCGGGACGCTGCTATTGGAGGCTGCCCAGATGGCGATGTCGATTGCGCCCGGCTTAGGACGGGAGCGTTTTGGATTCCACGGTTGGCTTGGGCACCGTGAGGACCAATGGCTCACGATTCGATCCGAAGCGCTGTCCAAAAAATGCAGCGAGTTACCCGAGAATGTCGAAATACGTGGCTACGATGGTGATATTGGGGCGATTCGGAAGGCCGAGGAGAACACGCAGCGAATGGGTATGGCGTCCTGCGTTAGGGTAAGAGCACGACAGCTCTCCGATGTGGCGAAGCCTACTCACAGAGAGATGGGCAAGGGGTTGCTCGTGGTTAATCCGCCTTGGGGCGAGCGATTGGGGCACGATGAGGCTGTCCAGAAACTTTACGCGACATTGGGGCGGGTCCTGCATAGCGAATTTTCGGGTTGGCAAGCGGCGGTTCTCGCACTGGACACAAAGCACGCTCGCGCCACGGGTCTTCGGAGTCACAAAAACTACAAACTCAAAAGTGGCCCCCTTGATATTGCCGTGTATTTGTTCGATTTAGCCCAAGACAACGAATTGCGTGAGTTGGTTAAGGAGAAAAAGGGCACCGTGGCGGAGACTCCTGCCTTACCTGAGTTATCAGCGGGCGGCCACATGTTTGCAAACCGCCTTCAGAAAAATTTAAAACGGCTTAAGAAATGGCGTCAGCAGAGCGAAACTGCGTGCTTTCGTCTCTATGATGCCGATATGCCCGAATACGCGGTGGCGGTTGATGTCTACGAAAGCTGCGTCCACGTGGCGGAGTATGTTGCACCTAAGTCTGTCAGCGAGTCGGATGCTACACGGCGGTTTAACGAGGTGGTGGATGCCTGCCAAGTGGTTTTCAATATTCTTGATCGAGACCAAATTAGCGTGAAGCGGCGAGAGCGGCAACGTGGAACGCGACAATATGAGCGAGTGTCGCAACGCGGTGAACGATCTCAGATAACTGAGTTGGGCGCTCGCCTATGGGTCAACCTCCACGACTACCTGGATACGGGATTATTTCTCGATCACCGACCGATACGCAGAAAGATTCAGAGCGAGGTGCGAGGCAAGCGCTTTCTTAACCTCTTTTCCTACACGGGCGTCGCGAGTGTTCAAGCAGCCCTCGGCGGGGCGAGGTACACGACCAGTGTTGATTTGAGTAATACCTACCTCAACTGGTTCAAGGAGAATCTGGCGAGTAACGGCCTAGCTGAGTCGCAAAACCGTGCAATTAGAGCTGATGTGATGGCTTGGCTAGAGAGCGAAGAATCGGTCTACGATATTATCTTGCTCGATCCACCTACGTTCTCCAACTCCAAGGCCACTGAACAGCATTTTGACGTACAGCGTGATCACCCAGCTCTTGTCACCCGGGCGATGGCACGCTTGGAGCCGGAAGGGGTTCTTTATTTTTCAAATAATCACCGCAAGTTCGCGTTGGATGATGAGCTGGCGACACGTTTCGCTGTCGAGGAGATTACTCAGTCGACGATTGACCCGGATTTTCAACGGTCCGCGGGCATCCATCGATGCTGGGCAATTCGTCATACTCCGCCGACGGTTCAGTGACTAGGGCGGACACTCACTTTTCAAAGAACGATTGCTTGAGACGCATGTCATTGGGTGCGGGACCCGCAATCGATGGAGCGTGCATAACGTTTTACGACGCCTAAATTTTGTGTGCGTTCGTCGAGATCTTGGACCGCCAATCCACCTATTTGCTCGGTCTCAAGGATCGGCAGATCGCAGCGCTTTATGATAGACTCCGCGCCGTTTGTGCCCCTCGGGCGTTTTCATGGAAGTAGCTGAGCAGTGGGGCTGCTCCACACGTTTACAAAGGATCTTATTATGGGACGCACGCTTTACGACAAGCTGTGGGATGCACACCTTGTTGATGAACGCGATGATGGCTCTGCGCTGATATACATCGATCGACACCTCATTCATGAAGTGACCTCACCACAGGCCTTTGAAGGGCTTCGGTTACAAAATCGACAACCTCGACGCTTGAATGCAAATGTTGCAGTCCCTGACCACAATGTCTCGACCGACCCGCACGAGCGCGCACTCAAGGGTTACTCTGGTGTCGCTGACGATACGAGCAGGCTGCAACTCGAGACGCTCAATGAGAACTGTGATGCTTTTAACATTCCGCTGATTGACCTCGCTGATCAGCGTCAGGGCATCGTGCATGTAATGGGTCCAGAGCAGGGTGCTACCTTGCCCGGTATGACTATTGTGTGTGGCGACTCGCATACCTCCACGCACGGCGCATTTGGTGCGTTGGCGCACGGCATCGGCACATCGGAGGTTGAGCACGTGCTTGCCACTCAATGCCTACTGACGAAAAAAATGAAGAACTTCCGTGTGCGAATAGAAGGCGAGATACAGCCGGGAGTCTCAGCAAAGGATCTTGCGCTCGCCGTCATTGGTCGAATTGGCACAGCAGGCGCCACGGGTTGCGCCGTAGAATTTGCGGGATCAGCCGTGACATCGTTATCGATGGAAGGCCGAATGACCCTTTGCAACATGGCCATCGAGGCAGGAGCTCGCGCTGGTATGGTCGGGGTTGACGACACCACACTCGCCTACGTCGAAGGACGTCCGATGGCGCCTAAGGGTGAACAATGGGCACAAGCTCGGGCTTATTGGGAGACACTGCACAGCGATGAGGGGGCTGTCTTCGATCACGAGGTTGTGTTGGATGCAGGTGATATCGGACCGCAAGTCACCTGGGGGACTTCTCCTGAAATGGTGACATCGATCACCGGGCGCGTGCCGAGTGGAGCCGATTTAAGTGATGAGACTGCTAAGAAGTCCTTGGCGAGGGCTTTGGAGTACATGGGGCTTGAAGAGGGCACTGCGCTTTCGGATGTGCCGGTGGATATGGTGTTTATTGGTTCGTGTACCAATGCACGGATTGAAGATATGCGTGCCGCCGCAGAAATTGTCCGCGGCCGGCAGAAAGCGGAAAACGTAGAACGCGTTTTGGTCGTACCCGGCTCGGGTTTGGTTAAAGCTGAAGCAGAAGCCGAGGGGCTCGATAAGGTTTTCATTCAGGCGGGGATGGAGTGGCGTGCGCCGGGATGCTCAATGTGTCTTGCGATGAATGCTGACAAGGTAGAGCCAGGTAAACGATGTGCATCGACGTCGAATCGTAATTTTGAAGGGCGTCAGGGGTTCGGAGGACGGACACATCTCGTCAGTCCTGCGATGGCCGCCGCCGCGGCGATATCGGGGACCTTCACTCATCCTGCAGAGTTGGAGGGCTAAATAGTGCAAGCTTTTACCGTTCTTAAAGGTCTTGTTGTACCGCTCGATCGTGCAAATGTTGATACCGACCTCATCATTCCCAAACAGTTTTTGAAATCCATCAAGCGCACAGGCTTTGGTCCTAATTTGTTTGATGAGTTGCGTTATTTAGATCCTTACGACGAAACCAATCCAACCGGCTCGCGGCAGGTCAATCCTGATTTCACGCTTAATCAAGCTCGGTATAAAGGTGCGACGATACTGCTGGGGCGCGAAAACTTTGGCTGTGGGTCGAGTCGCGAGCACGCCGTCTGGGCTTTGGATCAGTTTGGCATCAAATGCGTCATTGCGCCGGGCTTTGCTGATATTTTTAAGAACAACGCTTTTAAAAGCGGTCTGTTGCCTGTGGAACTGCCCGAAAGTGAAATCGATGCGTTGTTTGCGCGCATTGCGTCCGGCGAGACACTTCAGTTGAGAGTCGACTTGGTTGAAGAGCAAGTGTGGGTCGACTCTTCTCGCAGTGTGAGTTTTAGCGTAGATCCTTTCCGGCGTAACTGCTTGCTCGAGGGGCTCGACGACATCGGTATTACCCTGCAGCGTGAGGAGGCCATCTCGCGATTTGAGGCACAGCATAAAGAATCACAGCCTTGGCTTTTTAATGAGGTGAACTTGTGAAGCGACATCACGTCTTACTTTTGCCGGGCGACGGTATTGGTCCGGAGGTCGTCAATGAGGCGAGGCGCGTGATGGAGGCCGTTGCAACGTTGCATAGTTTTGGCCTTGATTTCTCCGTTGCAGACCTTGGTGGCGTTGCGATTGATCGCTGCGGTGATCCTTACCCTGAGGCCACAAGAGAGCTGGCCAGAGCCGCCGATGCGATTCTGCTTGGAGCAGTCGGTGGGCCGACTTGGGATGATTTACCCGCTCCTGATCGCCCCGAACGGGGTTTGCTAGCGATACGAGCAGACCTCGACCTATTCTGTAATTTGCGTCCTGCGCTTTTGTATCCGCAGTTGGCGGACGCGTCGAGCCTTAAGCCCGAATTAGTTGCAGGTCTTGATCTACTTATCGTGCGGGAGCTCACCGGCGGAATTTATTTTGGAGAGCCGCGTGGCATAGAGACCGACGACGAGGGCTTACGCCGGGGCTTCAACACAGATGTTTACAACGAGGATGAAATTCGGCGGATTGCGCATCTCGCCTTTAAGTTTGCTCGCAAGCGTGGAGGTCGCCTCTGCTCAGTGGACAAAGCTAACGTGCTTGAAGTCACCATGCTATGGCGTGAGATTGTGTCTGAGTTGGCCGACCAATACCCGGATGTGCAGCTGAGTCACATGTATGTCGACAACGCAGCTATGCAGTTGGTTCGGGAGCCTAAGCAGTTCGACGTGGTGCTCACAGGTAACTTGTTTGGCGATATTTTGTCCGATACGGCTGCGATGCTTACGGGTTCCATTGGCATGCTGCCATCGGCGTCACTGAATTCAGCGTCCCGAGGGCTTTACGAACCGGTTCATGGCTCGGCGCCTGATATAGCCGGACAGGGCAAGTCGAATCCACTTGCGACAATCTTATCCGCTGCGATGCTTCTGCGTTATTCACTCGATGAGGATGCAGCAGCTCAGGCGATAGAGGGTGCAGTGGAGCGTGTACTCGATAGTGGATTGCGGACAGGTGACATTGCAGCGCCCGATGAGTCTGTGTGTACGACATCGGAGATGGGTGATGCGGTGGTGCGTGAGTTGAGAGCGGTATAGAGAGTTAGATTGAGTATGAAGACATATAATGTAGCAATTGTCGGCGCAACCGGCGCGGTCGGTGAGGTCTTACTCGAGCTGCTCGAGGAACGGGATTTTCCGGTGGACAAGCTGTTTTTGCTCGCCTCGGAGCGTTCTGCTGGGAGCACCCTGAGCTTTCGTGGCAAGCGAATTACGGTTCAAAACCTTGCAGAATTCGACTTCTCGCAGGTGCACATAGGGCTTTTCTCTGCGGGCGGCTCGATTAGTGCGGAGTACGCACCCAAGGCCGCAGCGGCCGGTTGCGTCGTAATCGACAACACGTCGCACTTCCGGCGAGAAGCGGACATCCCACTCGTTGTTCCTGAAGTAAATAGTCACGCGATCGCACGGTTCGCTGATCGAAACATCATTGCTAATCCCAATTGTTCTACGATTCAGATGCTGGTGGCGCTTAAGCCCATTTACGACGCGGTTGGGATTTCTCGTATCAACGTGTCAACCTACCAAGCGGTTAGTGGCACAGGGAAGTCCGCGATAGAGGAGCTCGCCGCTCAGACGGCGCGTTTACTCAATGGGCAACCCGTGGAGTCAAAGGTCTATCCGAAGCAGATTGCGTTCAATGCGTTGCCGCATATTGATACGTTTCAGGATAATGGCTACACGCGGGAAGAGATGAAAATGGTGTGGGAGACACAGAAGATTTTTGAGGATGACACCATCGCGGTGAACCCCACCTGCGTTCGAATCCCTGTCTTTCATGGTCACTCTGAGGCTGTACACATCGAAACGAACAGCCCAATAACCGCTGAGAAGGCTCACGAGTTACTGGAGAATGCACCGGGTGTCTGCGTGATAGATACCCAAGAGGATGGTGGCTATCCCACCCCTGTTTCTGATGGCGCGGGTTCTGATCCGGTTTATGTTGGACGTATTCGCGAGGACATCAGTCATGAGATGGGCCTAAACCTCTGGGTGGTGTCAGATAATCTTCGTAAAGGTGCGGCGTTAAACTCTATCCAAATTGCTGAAGTATTGATTAAAAAATACCTCTGACAAAGACTCAACTTCCCGTTACCATCGAGATATCTTGGGGAACGGTAAGGTAATGACGAGTCGACGTTTTTATAGATTGTTTTCTAGCGGTTTGGGCCTGTTTTTGTCACAAACCGCATTGGCAATTGGCATAGGCGATATCGCCGTAGATTCCTACGTTAACGAGCCGCTCAGCGCTCGCATCGCTATATTAGATCCCAAAGACGTATCGGAGTCGGAAGTCATTGCTTCACTCGCCTCATTAGCTGACTTCGAGCGGCTGGATGTAGAACGCCACTATTCGCTTAGCTCACTGGTATTCGAGGCCGACATCGGCAGTTCCGAATCAGCGAATATTCGCGTCACGACCAAAGACCCAGTTCGTGAGCCATACCTGAACTTCCTCGTTGAGTTGAAGTGGCCTGAGGGAAGGGTGCTTCGGGAGTACACGGTTTTCCTGGATTTGCGCCCTGATCAGGTAGCACAGGTAAGACAGGGCGGAGGCGCGCTCGCTCGCCGAACTCGCGCTGAAGAAAGGCTGGCACCGGGCACCTATCGCGTTGCGCCTAATGACACCCTCGGGGCAATCGCCGCGAAGTTTCGGGTTGACGACTTATCCATCGATCAAATGATGCTGGCGATTAAAGAGGCCAATGCAGGGAAGTTCTTGCGGGACAACATTAACGGCATCCGAGCGGGTGTCCTTTTGGATATCCCCACAAGTGTTAGCCCATCGCTAACGGCGGGTGAGGCGGCTCAGCAAGTAGTGGACCAATGGGTAGAGTGGAAAAATCCCGCAGCGCCGCGAGGGTTGCGGATTGTTGCGGATAACGAACTTGAGCTACCCGAAGAGGACATGCAGGTTCCCAGTGGCTCTCAGAGCATCGTCGCGGTTAATAGTCCGCCGGCGGTGTTGCCTGCTGGTGCCGCGTCTCCTGCTCCAACCCAAAATCCTGTCTCTAATGGCGATATGGCAGATTTGGCGGCGATAGAGGCGCGTCTTGAAACGCTCAGCGAACAACTCATTGAGATCCGGAGTGTTGTGGCCGACAAGGATCAGCAGATCGCATCGCTCAAAGCTGAGCTGGCTGCGCGTCCCGTCATAGCATCCGAACAACCGAGTACAGCTGCCGACCAAGCCGCTGAGGCGGCGGAAGTCCAGTCCGACAGCAATGTCGTGTGGTGGGGACTTCTTGCCTTGGCGCTGGGTGCCGCGGGGTATCGCCTTCGTCACAGACTGAGCTCCTCGAGCGAGGCAGTTTCCGGCCATTACGGAGCTTCTGACGCTAAAAAGACCGATAACGCGCTCGATGAGCTACTACCGGTGCCTGCACAGAGCAGTAAAGTGAACCCAAGGAGCGACTCTGAGGCATCAAAAGGCTACGGTGAGTCGCTTCTCACGGGCTATGCGGCCGACCAATCCCTGTCCGATGCCATTGCCGAGGCCGATATCTATGTGGCGTACGGTCGCCACCAACATGCGTTAGATACCTTGGAAGCAGCGTCTGCAGCGGAGCCAACTAACGCATCGGGTCTTTTAAAGATGCTCGAAATATACATCAGCCTTGATCGGATCGAAGAGGCGCAAGGTTTGCTGCAAGCGATTGAGCAATCGGGAGACCGAGACGCGCTTTTAACAGCCGCTGATCAGCTGTCTAACATAAGTGGCGTTCTTACAGGCGATTCAGCATCACAAGCGCTCGCCGCGGAGGTATCTCCGCCAGAGGTCGCTGTCGACTCAGAGGCCTCTCTTGATG